>NZ_JBNDIU010000012.1:0-192745 GCF_050434565.1 Ensifer sp. 4252 | reverse complement strand
GGCGCGGGGTGGAGCAGCCCGGTAGCTCGTCAGGCTCATAACCTGAAGGCCGCAGGTTCAAATCCTGCCCCCGCAACCAAATCAAAAAAGCCCGCTAGGTGAAAACCGGCGGGCTTTTTGTTTGACTCCTAACAGGCCGAGGAGGTGATCGCCTCGTCAGCGGCCCGCAAGGAGGCAAAAGCCGACGCCGTGGGACAGAAAACCACAAATCCTGCCACCGCAACCAAAGCAAAAGCCCGCTAGACAGAAATGTCAGCGGGCTTTTTGGCGTTCTGAGGCAAAACAAAGCAATGGCCGGGCGGAAGGCGTTGCCGGACGCGGCAGCAGCATAGCCGGGCGGGAAATGAACAGAGCATGGATCGTTGGTGCACAAACGTGCCGGACTCCAGATACCTGGCTTTATCGGCAAGGGCGGTTTCCAGAAAATTGTACTCGATGAGCAATCGGCCCTCAGTCGGCGAAAAACTTCACTGGTTCGTGCAATTTGGCCTTGCAGCTCTAGTCGCTAGAGGTCGTAGCCTTGCGTCAACATAGGCAAGGAGCAGGTCATGGCAGGCAGTATTCGCGAAAACCGCTATCGGGTCGAGGGCATGGATTGTGCGTCCTGCGCTTCGAAGATCGACACCGCCGTCAGGCGCATGCCTGGCGTTGAAGATGTCTCGGTTTCCGTTGCCGCGGGCACGATGTCGGTAAAGCATGCCGACGACGGCGATCTAGCCGCGAATATCGTCAGCAAGGTCGGAAAGCTCGGCTACCGGCTGCATCCAATCGCTGCCCACCAGAAGCCCGCGGTTGTCCCTGTGCATACTTGCTCGGGTGATCACGATCATGATCATTCGCACGATCACGATCACGATCACGATCATACGCATGGGCATGGCCATGACAAGCACACGCATAACGACGGCCATGACCACTCGCACAGCCATAAGGCTGGCCCGTCAGCCATGTCGCAGCAGCCGAGTTCACATGCTCATGATCATGGGCCGACGAACGGCCCGTGGTGGCGATCCGGCAAGGGCCGGCTAACGATCGCCTGCGGTCTGGCGCTCGCCGCCGCCTATGGTCTTGGCCATCTTGTTCCGGCGACCGAACCCTGGATCTTCACGCTTGCCATGCTGGTCGGACTGTTGCCGATCGCGCAGCGCGCTTTCGCAGCGGCAACCTCCGGCACGCCGTTCTCGATCGAAATGCTGATGACGATTGCCGCAGTCGGCGCCGTCTTCATCGGCGCGACCGAGGAAGCGGCAATGGTCGTGCTGCTCTTTCTCGTCGGCGAGCTGCTCGAAGGCGTTGCCGCCGGCAAGGCGCGGGCCAGCATTCAATCGCTAACGGCGCTCGTGCCAAAATCGGCCTATCTCGAGCGCGACGGCCGGGTTGATGAGGTATCCGCCGACAGCCTGGCGGTCGGCGCCGTCATTTTGGTCCGTCCAGGTGACCGCGTGCCGGCCGATGGCATCATTCTCTCAGGCGAAAGCGCCGTCGACGAGGCGCCGGTCACGGGCGAAAGCACCCCGGTGCACAAGGCGGTGGACGATGCGCTCGTCGCCGGAACGGTGAATGGCGACGGAGCTTTGCGCGTGCGCGTCACGGCTGCCGCCTCAGATAATACCATTGCCCGCATCGTGCGGCTCGTCGAGGAGGCGCAGGAGAGCAAGGCGCCGACCGAACGCTTCATCGACCGCTTCTCGCGGTACTATACGCCGGCCGTCGTTGTTGTCGCGGCCCTGGTCGCGATCCTGCCGCCGCTTCTGGGTGGGGGCGATTGGAGCGAGTGGGTCTACAAGGGGCTGGCAATCCTGCTGATCGGTTGCCCCTGTGCGCTGGTGATTTCGACACCGGCAGCGATCGCCGCCAGCCTTTCGGCCGGCGCGCGCCGCGGCCTGCTTTTGAAGGGCGGCGCCGTGCTTGAAAATGTCGGCAAGATCACCGCTGCCGCATTCGACAAGACAGGCACGCTGACCGAAGGCAAACCGCGGGTGACCGATATCGTCGGCTTCGGCGGCCCCGAGAACGAGGTGCTCGGCTTGGCCGCAGCCCTTGAGCAGGGATCGAGCCACCCGCTGGCGCGGGCAATCCTGCAGCGCGCCGACGAACGGATGCTTTCGATCCCGGGTATCACGACTGTGAAGGCTATAGGCGGCAAGGGGCTCGAGGGTATTGTCGGTACCGCCGTCCTGTTCCTCGGCTCGCCGCAGGCGGTGAATGACCGCGTGCCGATGTCGCCGGAGCAGAAGGCGCGCATTGCGGCGCTGAACGACGAGGGCAAGACAGTTTCGGTGTTGATCTCCGGCAACGAGATCATCGGTGCCATCGCCATGCGCGATGAGCCGCGTCCGGATGCCGCGGCTGGCGTCAAGGCGCTGACCGACGCCGGCATTCATGTGGTCATGCTGACCGGCGACAACCGCCGCACGGCGGAGGCGATCGGCCGTCAGTTCGGCATGGAGGTGCGCGCCGAATTGCTGCCTGAGGACAAGCAGCGCATCGTCGGTGAATTGAAGAAATCCGGCTTCAATGTTGCCAAGATCGGAGACGGCATCAATGATGCGCCGGCGCTGGCTGCGGCCGATGTCGGCATTGCCATGGGCGGCGGAACGGACGTGGCGTTGGAGACGGCCGACGCGGCGGTGCTGCATGGCAGGGTTGGCGATGTCGCTGCAATGGTCCGGCTTTCCCGCTCTACAATGCGAAACATCTTCCAGAATATCACTATTGCGCTTGGCCTGAAGGCTGTTTTCCTCGTCACCACGATTGCGGGAATCACCGGTCTGTGGCCCGCCATTCTGGCCGATACTGGTGCCACGGTGCTTGTGACCATGAACGCGCTGCGCCTGTTGCGGCCCGTCAAAATGGCCTGAAGCAAAAAGCATAAAGAGGAACCGGCGGCATCGAATGCCGCCGGTTTTTTGTTGCGATCAAGGTCGATCTGCCTGTGTATATTCACGCTGGACTCTCATCAGCGATCCGGTGAGAGTATAAGGAGATCTCGATTGAGGGCTTCCGTGCCGGGAAATCGATGATAAACTTATACCAAATGGTAAAAAAATCGCCGGCACGGTTTCTGGGAAGAAGACCGAAGCGGGCCAGTTTGGGGATCGCAAGGCCAATATGGACAGTATTGCCATCGAACTGCGTGGGATCGACAAGAGCTTCGGTCCGGTTCACGCCAACAAGAATATCAATCTGAAAGTCCGCAAGGGTACGATCCACGGCGTCATCGGTGAAAACGGTGCGGGAAAATCGACCCTGATGTCGATCCTGTACGGCTTTTACCAGGCCGACAGCGGCGAGATCCACGTGGATGGCAAGCAGGTCTCGATCCGGGATCCGAACGCGGCGATCGCCGCCGGCATCGGCATGGTGCACCAGCATTTCATGCTGGTCGAGAACTTTACCGTTCTCGAGAATGTCATGCTCGGCGCGGAAGAGAGCCAGATCCTCAACAAGGGCATTGCCAAGGCGCGCGTCGAACTGAAGCGGCTGGAGCGCGAGTACGCGCTCGAGGTCAATCCGGACGCGGTTATCGAGGAATTGCCTGTCGGTCTGCAGCAGCGCGTCGAGATCCTCAAGGCGCTCTATCGCCGTGCCGATATCCTCATTCTTGACGAGCCCACCGGCGTGTTGACGCCGGCCGAGGCCGATCATCTCTTCCGCGTTCTCGAACAGCTGAAGAGCCAGGGCAAGACCATCATTCTCATTACCCATAAGCTGCGGGAAATCATGGCGATCACCGACGAGGTTTCGGTGATGCGGCGCGGCGAGATGGTGGCGACGCGCACGACGGCGGAAACCTCGGTCGAGGAACTCGCCGAACTGATGGTCGGCCGCCGCGTGCTGCTGCGTGTCGAAAAGGGCGAGGCGAAGCCCGGCGACGTCAAGCTTTCCGTCAATGGTCTGACCGTCAAGGACGGCCGCGGCGTCACCATGGTCGACAATGTCACGTTCAACCTGCGCGCCGGCGAGATTGTTGGCATTGCCGGCGTCGCCGGCAATGGCCAGTCGGAACTGCTGGAGGCGATCTCGGGTATCCGCCGTGCCGTTTCCGGCGAGGTGCAGCTCAACGGCAAGGCGATCAACGTCACCGGCCATGTCGACCCGAAGGAGCTGCGCGACCGCGGTCTCGCCCACGTGCCGGAAGACCGTCACCACGTTGGCCTGGTACTGAAATTCGAGGAATGCGAAAATGCCATCCTCGGCTACCACCACGACAAGCGCTATCTCAATGGCGTGTTCCTGGACGTCGATGCCATCCGCAAGGACGCCGAGCAGAAGATCGCCGAATACGACATCCGTCCGCCGAACGCCCGGCTGAAGACCGCGAATTTCTCCGGCGGCAATCAGCAGAAGATCGTTCTCGCCCGCGAGATGGAGCGTGGACCGGATGTGCTGATCATCGGCCAGCCCACCCGCGGCGTCGATGTCGGCGCCATCGAATTCATCCACAAACGGATCATCGAGATGCGCGACCAGGGCAAGGCTGTCCTGCTTGTTTCCGTCGAACTCGATGAAATCCGCGCCCTGTCGGACCGTATCCTGGTCATGTTTGCCGGCCGTGTCGTCGGCGAGCGCGATCCCGACGCGACCGAGGGCGAGCTGGGCCTACTGATGGCCGGCGTCGAAGGCCGCAAGGAGGCCGCAGAATGAGCAATCCCTATGCAAAACTCCCGGGCTGGGTCGAATACGGGCTCGTCCCGCTGGTTAATCTCGCCGTCGCGTTTCTTGTTGCCGGCCTTGTCGTTCTGCTCGTCGGCGAAAACCCGTTCGAGGCGGCCTATCACCTGATCAACGGTGCCTTCGGTCGCGGCGAATATATCGGCTTCACGCTCTATTACGCCACCACCTTCATCTTCACCGGCCTTGCGGTCGCGGTCGCGTTCCATGCCGGGCTTTTCAACATCGGCGGCGAGGGACAGGCCTATGTCGGCGGCATCGGGGTCGCTCTCGCGTGCCTCTGGCTCGACCAGACGATGCCGTGGTTCGTGGTTTTCCCGCTGGCGATCATCGGTTCGGCCGCCTTCGGCGCCGCCTGGGCGTTTCTGCCCGGCTGGCTGCAGGCCAAGCGCGGCAGCCACATCGTCATCACCACGATCATGTTCAATTTCATCGCCTCGAGCCTGATGGTCTATCTCCTGACCCGGGTGTTGAAGCCGCTCGGCTCGATGTCGCCGCAGACGCGCACCTTTGCCGAGGGCGGCCAGCTGCCCAAGCTCGATTGGCTGCTGTCGATCTTCGGGCTCGATATCGGTACGGCACCGTTCAACGTCTCGTTCCTGCTGGCGCTTGTCGCCGCCTTCTGTGTCTGGCTCCTGATCTGGCGAACCAAGCTCGGCTACGAGATGCGCACCATGGGCCACAGCCCTTCGGCCGCGCGTTATGCCGGCATGAGCGAGAGCCGCCTCACCGTCATCACCATGATGATCTCGGGCGCACTGGCCGGCATGATGGCGCTTAACCCGATCATGGGCGAGCAGGGCCGCATGCAGCTCGATTTCGTTCAGGGTGCAGGCTTCGTCGGCATCGCCGTTGCCCTCATGGGCCGTTCGCATCCGGCCGGCATCATCCCGGCGGCTGTTCTCTTCGGCGTGCTCTACCAGGGCGGCGCCGAGATCTCGTTCGAAATGCCGTCGATCTCGCGCGACATGATCGTCATCATCCAGGGCCTGGTCATTCTGTTCGCCGGTGCCCTTGAAAACATGTTCCGGCCGGCGATCACCCGGTTGTTTTCCACATCCAGCCGGCGCGCCGCGGTCGTTGCCCAGACCAAGGGAGCTTGAAGCCATGGATTTCTTCCACGTCATCGTGGTGCTCCTCGAGTCCACCATCCGCGTCTCAGTTCCCCTGATCTTTGCAGCCCTTGCCGGGCTGTTCACCGAACGCGCCGGTATCTTCGATATCGGTCTTGAAGGAAAAATGCTGGGCGCTGCCTTTGCGGCCGGCGCGGTTGCCGCCATCACCCAGTCCGTGTGGCTGGGGCTGCTCGCCGCCATCCTCATCTCGATTGCCCTGTCGCTGGTTCACGGCTACGCGTCGATCACCCAGCGTGGCAATCAGATCGTCTCAGGCGTTGCCATCAATTTCATCGTCGCCGGTTCTACCGTCATCCTCGGCGAGGCCTGGTTCCGTCAGGGCGGGCGCACGCCGGCGCTGGCCGAAGGGGCCCGGTTCCAGACGATCAACTTCCCCTTCGCGGACACCATTCGCGACGTTCCGTTCATCGGGCCGATCTATGCCGATCTGCTCTCCGGGCACTTCATCCTGACCTATGTCGCCTTCGTCATGGTGCCGCTCAGCTGGTGGATCCTTTACCGCACCCGCTTCGGTTTGCGGCTGCGCGCCGTCGGGGAGAATCCGGGTGCCGTCGACACCGCCGGCATTTCGGTGATCTGGATGCGGTACCGCGCCGTCATCTGCTGCGGCATCCTGTGTGGCTTTGCCGGCGCCTACCTGTCGCTGGCGATGACCGCCGGCTTCGTCAAGGGCATGACCGCCGGTAAGGGCTACATTGCGCTTGCAGCGCTGATCTTTGCCAAATGGCGGCCGTTCAACATTATGCTTGCCTGCCTGCTCTTCGGCTTCCTCGACGCGTTTGCGATCCGCCTGCAGGGCAACCCCCTGCCGCTGATCGGCCAGGTGCCTGTACAACTGATGCAGGCATTGCCTTATATTCTCACCGTCATCTTGCTTGCCGGCTTCATCGGCAAGGCCATCCCGCCGAAAGCCGGCGGTGTCCCCTATGTGAAGGAGCGGTAGGCGATGGAAAACGAACTCTTCGAGGCTGCGCGCGAGGCAATGGCCAAGGCGCACGCGCCCTATTCCAAGTTTCCGGTGGGCGCCGCCATCCGTGCGGAAGACGGCCATATCTACACCGGCGCAAACATTGAGAACCTGTCCTTCCCGGAGGGTTGGTGCGCCGAGACCACGGCCATCAGCCACATGGTCATGGCCGGTCAGCGCAAGATCATGGAAGTTGCCGTGATCGCCGAGAAGCTGGCGCTCTGCCCGCCTTGCGGTGGGTGCCGGCAGCGGCTTGCGGAGTTTTCCGGCGCCAGCACGCGCATCTATCTCTGCGACGAGACGGGCGTGAAGAAGACACTGGCTCTGTCGGATCTGTTGCCGCATAGCTTCGAGACCGAGATTCTCGGATGAGCAGCGCTGCGGAATTCTTGGAGGGCAGGCTCGGAAGTCTGTCCCCGCGCTACGGTATTGTTCTTGGTTCAGGACTTGGGACGCTGGTCGAGGCGGTGAGTGGCGCAACGCGCATTTCCTACGCCGACATCCCTGGCTTCCCCGTCAGCAGCGTTTCCGGCCATGCCGGCGAGCTCGTCGCCGGTTTGCTTGGCGAAGTCCCGGTCGTGATGCTGTCCGGCCGGGTGCATTATTACGAGAGCGGCGACGCCAACGCGATGCGTGTGCCGTTGCAGACGTTGAAGGACCTCGGCGTCGAAAATCTGGTGCTCACCAACTCCGCCGGCTCGCTCAGGGAAGATCTGCCGCCGGGGTCTGTGATGCGGATTTCGGACCACATTAATTTTTCCGGTTTCAATCCGCTGATCGGTGTCGAAAGCGACGATCGCTTTGTCGGCATGACCAGTGCCTACGACGCAGAGCTCGCCAAGCGCATGCAGGGCGCAGCCGAACGACTGGGAATTCCCCTGCAGGATGGCGTCTACATGTGGTTCTCCGGACCGAGCTTCGAGACGCCAGCGGAAATTCGTATGGCGCGCGTATTCGGGGCGGATGCGGTCGGCATGTCGACCGTGCCGGAAGTCATTCTCGCGCGCTTCATGGGTCTAAAGGTCGCCGCCGCCTCGGTCATCACCAATTTCGGCGCGGGCATGACGGGTGGTGAACTCAGCCATCATGAAACCAAGGACATGGCACCTGTTGGCGGTAAGCGCCTGGCGGCCATTCTCAAGGAGATGATCTCCACGGACGCGGTGGTTTCGTGACCGTAGTTCCCCAAGAAGTTATCCGCCGCAAGAGAAACGGCGAGCGCCTCGAAGCGGCAGATATTGCAAGCTTTGTCCGCGGTCTTTCCGAAGGCTCGATTTCGGAGGGACAGGTCGCAGCCTTCGCCATGGCGATCTGGTTCTCGGGCATGAGCCGCGACGAGACGGTGGCGCTGACGCTGGCGATGCGCGATTCGGGCGAAACACTCAACTGGAGCGGCATCGGTCGCCCCATTGTCGACAAGCACTCGACCGGTGGTGTCGGCGACAACGTCTCGCTGATGCTCGCCCCGATCGTCGCTGCATGCGGCTTGGCCGTGCCGATGATCTCGGGACGGGGATTGGGACACACGGGCGGCACGCTCGACAAGCTCGAATCCATACCTGGCTATGATATTCAGCCGTCGGCCGCACTGTTCCGAAAGACGGTCGACGAAGTCGGTTGCGCCATTATCGGCCAGACCGCCAATCTGGCGCCCGCTGACAAGCGGCTCTATGCCATCCGCGACGTCACCGCGACAGTCGATTCGGTTCCGCTGATTACGGCTTCGATCCTGTCGAAGAAACTTGCCGCCGGCCTGCAGTCGCTGGTGCTCGACGTCAAGGTCGGGAACGGCTCGTTCATGAGCGATGCCGGTGAGGCCGAGGTGCTGGCCCGGTCGCTGGTCGATGTCGCCAATGGCGCTGGCGTGCGCACGTCTGCACTTCTGACAGATATGAACGAGCCCCTGGCCGATGCGGCCGGGAACGCGCTGGAAATCTGGAACTGCGTTGCCTTTCTCAAGGGCGAGAAGAGCGGTACCCGCCTTGAAACCGTGGTCCTGGCTTTCGCCGCAGAGATGCTCGTCGCCGCCGGTGTGGCGGTGGATCCGGTAGCCGGCGAAGCATTGGCCCGCACTGCGCTTGAAAAAGGCGCGGCACTCGAGCGTTTCGCCAGGATGGTTCACGCGCTCGGCGGCCCCGCTGATTTCGTCGAGCGTCCCGGACAGTACCTCGTGCCTGCTCCCGTTGTGCGGCCGGTGGAAGCCGCCAGGGATGGCTATCTGCAATGTTGCCGGACCCGTGAGCTCGGCATGGCCGTCATCGCCCTGGGGGGCGGGCGGACGCATCCGAACAACAGGATCGATCATCGGGTCGGTTTCGCCGAGCTGAAACCATTGGGAACGCGGGTTGTCAAAGGCGAGCCGATCGCCTTCGTCCATGCAGCGGACGGGAATACGGGCGAACGTACGCGGCAAGAGCTCATGGCGCTCTACACGATAGCCGACGCGCAACCTGAGGCGCGCTCGCCGATCCTCTCAAGAGTCATTTGACCAGGTGCAGCGCGCCATTCTCGACGTGGTAGGACGATAGTCGACCGAGGAAGCTCATGCCGACGAGCATTCCGGAAAGCGCCTTGTCGGGCAGAACCAGGGCATCGACGTCGCGCAACGATATGCCGCCGATTTCGACCCGCGTCAGTTTGGCCCGGGCTGCATCGACATCACCATTGGCCGTTCGAACGCGGGCGTTGAATGTGAGCGCTCCCGCCGAAAGGCCGAGCCTGCGTGCGGTCGAGACATTGATCGCGATGGTGCTGGCGCCGGTATCGATCATGCCGCGTTCGGCTCGGCCGTTGATACGAAAGGCTCCGAAGAAATGGCCCGAGCGGTCGGCCTCGAGCACCACGCCTTTTCCCGAAGCGTATTTCGCCGTCGTTGCCGGAACAGAGCTGTTTGCCGCAGGTTTGCCCGTGGCGGCAGTCTCAGCGCCCGAGAGATAGGAGCTCGCAAGGTCAGGTATGACCAGGGCAGCAACGGCGATGCCGCCGGCAAATGTCAGCAGACGGACGAACATGGCCTGACCTCCCGCGCATCGGGTCGCGGACACCCGCGCCGATGAAGTCCAGTAGAGCAGGGGATGGCTAATGCGGCACAAAAAAACCGCCGGTTTGCCGGCGGTTTTTCATCAATTTTGCGCTCTGGTTAAGAAATGGAAAATCACTTCGTTCCGTACATGCGGTCGCCGGCATCGCCAAGCCCGGGCATGATGTAGCCTTGTTCGTTCAGGTGGCTGTCGATCGACGCGGTGAAGATCGGCACATCCGGGTGGGCGGCCTGGAAGTTGCGGATGCCTTCCGGTGCTGCGAGCAGGCAGAGGAAGCGCATATTCTTGGCGCCGCGTTCCTTCAGCTTGTCGATCGCCGCGATCGAGGAATTGCCGGTGGCAAGCATCGGATCGACGACGATGATCAGGCGCTCGGACAGGCTCTCTGGCGCCTTGAAATAATACTCCACCGGCTTCAGCGTCTCGTGGTCGCGATAGACGCCGATATGGGAGACGCGCGCCGATGGCACCAGTTCGAGCATGCCTTCAAGCAGACCGTTGCCGGCGCGTAGGATCGAAGCGAAGACAAGCTTCTTGCCTTCGAGCACCGGCGCGTCGATCTCCTGCATCGGCGTCTCGATGCGCTCCATCGTCAGTTCCAGATCGCGTGTCACCTCGTAGCAGAGCAGCGTCGAGATTTCCCGAAGCAGCCGCCGAAAACCCGCGGTCGAGGTTTCCTTCTTGCGCATGATGGTCAGCTTGTGTTGCACAAGCGGATGATCGATCACTGTAACGCCGTCCATGGCCACCTTCCCGGAAGTTTATGTATCCGCCCTTTTTCCATGGAATGCGCCGCGGCCGCAAGGGCGTTGGGCGGATCGCTGCGTTCATCCCCAGCCGCGCTCTTCCGCTCAAGGGGATAAGCGCAGTTCGGTTAGATAAGAGCAAGCAACCGCTGGCGCGTCGCTTCGTCGACGAAAGCGGCTTCGATTGCCGTCCTGGTCATCCTATTGATGTCATCATCCCCGAATCCCATCACCGAAGAGGCGATGTCGTATTCCTGGGCAAGCGAGGTGTGGAAGAAGGGCGGATCGTCGGAATTGAGCGTCACCCGCACCCCGGCCCCGTGCAGCGCCCGTAAGGGGTGCGAGGCGAAATCCGGGAAGACCTGCAGGGAAATGTTGGATCCGGGGCAGACCTCCAGAACGACACCTTCGTCGGCGAGCCGCTTGACGAGATCTGCGTCTTCGACCGCGCGCACGCCGTGGCTGATGCGCGACGGCCGGACGTGGTCGAGCGCATCGCGCACGCTGAACGCGCCCGAAAGTTCGCCTGCATGAATGGTCAAGCTCAGGCCGGCGTCGCGGGCGATGTCGAATGCCCTGGCAAAATCGGCGACGCTGTGCATGCGCTCCTCGCCCGCCAGATTGAAGCCGGTGACCAGGGCGTGCTCCCTCCTGGCGGCAAACTCGGCGGTCTTGACGACCGAATCCGGCCCGAGATGACGGATGCCGGTTATCAGCATGCGCGACTCGATCCCGGTCTTTGCCTTGGCGGCTTCCATTCCGACGGCAAGGCCTTCGAGATAGGCGTCGGCGCCGAGCCCGATCGTGTTGCCGTGATCCGGTGAAACGATGATCTCGCTGTAGATCGTTCCAGCCTCGGCCAGTTCCGTCAGATAGGCTTCGGCCAGAAGCGCATAGTCTTCCTGCGTACGAAACAGCGAGGCGACGCTGTCGTAGCATTTCACGAAACTGGTAAAGTCAGCCCAGACATAGGCGCGGTCGGCGATGATCTCGCGGGTGTCGAGCCCGTATTTCTCAGCCTGCAGCAGCGCCAATTCCGGCGGTGTCGCGCCCTCGATGTGGCAGTGCAGTTCCGCCTTCTTCAAATGTGCGGTCAAATGAGGCTTCTCCCATGTAGGCCCGGTGCGATCCCGAGATGTCTGGCGACCGTTTCGCCGATATGCGCAAAGGTGTTGGCAACGCCCAGCGAACGACTGCGCACAGCCGGGCCGAACATCAGCACCGGCACGCGCTCGCGCGTGTGGTCCGTTCCGCGCCAGGTCGGGTCGCAGCCGTGATCCGCCGTCAGGATGACGATATCGCCGGGCTTCAGGCGGCGGTCGAGATCGGGCAACCGTGCGTCGAAGGCTTCGAGCGCCGCCGCATAACCGGCGACATCGCGGCGGTGGCCGAAGAGCATGTCGAAATCGACGAAGTTGGTGAAGACGAGGTCGCCATCCTCCGCCTCGTCGATCGCCGCCAGGCTTGCGTCGAACAGCGCCATGTTGCCGTCCGCTTTCGTCAGCTTCGTCACGCCCTGGTGGGCGAAGATATCGCCGATCTTGCCGATCGCATGCACCGTGCGCCCCGCTTGCGCCAGCCGGTCGAGGACCGTCGGTTCCGGCGGCAGCACCGAGTAGTCGCGCCGGTTGCCGGTGCGGGTGAAGGTCTGCGGGCTGTTGCCGATGAAGGGGCGGGCGATGACGCGGCCAATATTGTAGTCGTCCAGCAGGCGGCGAACGATCTGGCAGAATTCCAGCAGGCGCTCCAGCCCGAAGGTGTGCTCGTGCGCCGCAATCTGAAACACGCTGTCCGAGGAGGTGTAGCAGATCGGCTTTCCCGTCCGCATATGCTCTTCGCCGAGGCGGGCGATGATGTCCGTACCGGAGGCATGGCAGTTGCCGAGGATGCCGGGAACGCCGCCCTCGCGGCAGACCGCTTCGATCAGTTCGGCGGGGAACGCGTCGCCTTCGGCCGAGAAATAGCCCCAGTCGAACATGACGGGTGTTCCCGCGATCTCCCAATGGCCGGATGGCGTGTCTTTGCCGCGCGAGACTTCGCTCGCAGCGCCATAGGCGCCGTAGACCCGACCCGGGACCGGCATGCCTGCCGGCACACGGCCTGTGGCCAATTTCGCCGCATGCACGAGCCCGAGAGCCGACATATTGGGAAGGTGCAGAGGCCCTTCGCGCAAGCCTGCGCGATCCGCCGCTCCGATCGCACAGAATTCGGCGATGTGGCCAAGCGTGTCGGCGCCCAGGTCGCCATAGGTCTCCGCATCCGGCGCTCCGCCTATGCCAAAGGAATCGAGGACAAAGAGAAAAGCGCGCGCCATGAAAGTTCCGGTAAGCCGGAGCGAGGCAGAGCCTACCGTCCGGTGCTGCAACGAGCGCGGAAGCAGATGCCGCCAGCGCAATCCCGAAGGAATACCGCCGGCGACGCCGCAATGCAATTGGCCCCGACTAAGCTCCGATCAGCAATCGGAGCACTTTATGGTTTCGGCCTGGCGTGAGCGGAAATACGCGGTTTTGGACAGATTTACGGTCTTCGTGCTGGATGCAAGACTCGGCGCGAACATCAACAGTTCATGCTCAATGGACAGTTCCGTACGCACGATAAAGGCCTCGGTCGCGGTAAACTGGGTTGGAACGGTTGTGGTCGAGTTGACGGCATAGGGCACCGCGCCGTCTTGGTCGCGCGACCAGACGACGGTTCCCGTGTTCGCTGCGTCAACTTTGATGCCGGTAATCTTGAGCGTGTATTTTGAACCCTCGTACGGGGCGAGGATGCTTTTCACCACATTCGACATGTTTCCGAGATAGGTCTTGTTGACGTCGGTTTGCTGAGAAACCAGATCGGCAACGGCGCTGGAGGCACGCGCAGCCTTGCCCGCCACGGTAAAGCCGAGCGATAATTCGAATGCGCCGACGTAAATCATGATCAGCAGCGGCGTGACGATGGCAAATTCGACGCCACCGAGACCGCGTCGGTCTCTTAGCAGCGAACGGAGGCTTGCAAAGGTCAGGCGGATTGCCGGCATCCAGTGCATCGTTAAACTCTTCACGACGCGCCTCACTCGTTTTCTGTGCGGAAAGTGGTTGTGGAAACCATGAGATAGTCTTTTGGCATGCTGGATCCGGCCGGGCGCAGGTTGGTCACAAACGGCCTGATGAGATCGGTCGTCACACTCCAGCGATAGTACGCGCGCATGACGTTGAAGGAACCTGGTCCGCCCGGCGCAAACTTCAGGTCGGCCGTCTTGAGATCCGACGAAGACGACGAGGTGTCCATTCGCGGGATGAGCACCGGGAATGTGCTGAGATCGGTAACACTTTTGACGTCGATATAGAGCTTCGAGGCTTGGGCGGCTTCCGTCGCCGAGCATGTCATCAAAACGGAGATTTCGTTACAGAATGCCTCGCGAAACTTGACCTCGTCCATGTCCGTCGCCGGCTTGCCACGGTTGAAGGTGATTTCGCCGGTGCGGATCTTGCGTGCCAGCGTCTCCGTAGCGTTGGCCAGGAGCTGGTCGCCATAGAAGGCGAGGAATGTTTCGATGGAGGCGAAAATCACCATGAAGAAAGGGAGAGCCAGTATCGCGAACTCAATGCTCGCAGTGCCTTTTCTATCGCGCCGGAAACGCCTCAGAATGCCTCTGAGAGGCTTTGTGCCTTTTTGGGCCTGCAGTGTTTCCTGCTCGATGCTCATCGCGCCGTCCCATCATGTTACGCCTGACGGAGAGGCAAAATAGGGAGCAACTGTTGATATTTCGTTTGCGATGATCGCGGGTATTTTAGTGAATTTCCAGTGTTTCTCGCAGTTTGCTCAGTTCCCACCACTTGCGGTTTTGCGCTCCACATGCCGTTCGCAACTTGGCGTACAGGAGAGCACGGTGCGTGATGTCTGGCGGTAGACACGCAGAGTGTTGGCTTCGTCGATCGACACGAGAATTTGCTCGTCGACGATGGCGTTTCCGTCCTGATCGAGGATGACAAGATTGGTGGTGCCGAAGCTGCGGCCGGTAATGACGATTGTGCGGGCGTCGGCCACGGTCGCATCTGCAACTTCCGCGTTGCCGACGATGACCTTGCTGACCGGCCGGTCGAGCTTGAGCACGCGCGCGTGGTCCATATAGACGCGCATCATCTCGTCCTGCGCCTTCGCCGCCGACATCGCCATCAGTGAAAGCATGCCGAAGATCGCGAGTGTCAGCGTGGCGGTCCGGTTGGCCGCGAAGGGCAAAATCATGGCAGGTCCCTGAGATGGCATTGGCCCCCATCATCGGTACTCTTGGTGAATGAACCGTTAAATCAGGGCGGTGCTTCCTAAGTCGGCACATTTCCTATTCATTTACCCAAAAATCAGGGGTGGGCCGTTAATCTTTTGGTAGCTGTCTTCCTTAAGTCGATAGCAATTCGCCGAGACTAGGTTGAGCCCATCCGATCAACGGCAACAGTTGGCGGACGTGCTGAACAACAAACGTGAAGTAGGAGAATCATCATGAAGAAGATTTTTGCCCGTCTGATGAAGGACGAGTCCGGCGCAACCGCCATCGAATACGGCCTGATCGCAGCTCTGATCTCCGTTGCCCTTATCGGCGGCGCGACTGCTTTGGGTACACAGCTTGAGGCGTTGTTTCAGGCCCTTAAAACCCGCATGGAAACGGCTACGACAAACATGCCGACGTAAGGCGACCTGACCTAGACGCATGCAAAGGGTCGCTTCAGTTTGAAGCGGCCCTTTGCTGTATCAAGGGCAGTTTTTCTATTCGGAGGCAGTTATCATCTATCGAAATGCCTCTGGAGGTTGGAATGTACAAGTCTAGGATGGTGCAATGACAGAAGCCGCGATCTTTGTTGTTTTCCCCTTCTGTTTGGCTTTCGCCGCGTTCTCGGACTTGTTCACAATGACGATTCCGAATCGGGTTTCGGTCATTCTTCTGCTGGCGTTCTTTCTGGTTGCACCAGTATCAGGCCTTGGTCTCACCGAGATCGGGCTTCATGTTGCCGGCGCCGCGGTGGTTTTTGCCGTCTGCTTTGTGCTCTTCGCGCTCAATGTCATGGGCGGCGGCGATGCCAAGCTTCTCACCGCCGGCGCCATATGGTTCGGCCTTACCAGCTCGCTGGTTGCGTTCCTCATCTATGTGTCTTTCTTCGGAGGCCTTCTGACCCTGGCCATCCTGTTGCTGAGGGCTCAGGAGAGTAGGATCCTGGCGATTGGCATCCCCGTCCCGCAACTTCTGCTGACGGCTAAGAAGATCCCCTATGGCGTTGCAATTGCTGCTGGAGGACTTGTCGCCTATCCGGATTCGCCGCTGATGTTGAAGACTCTTGCGCAGCTGGGCGGCTAGACCCCGTATATTGATCCGCGTTAATCGTCGCGTGCACTGACGGACGTGAGGTAATTATTAACCATACTCGTGAGCGGCTTATTAACTATAATTACACCAATTCCTGATCAACCTGACCCCAGCATATCTTCGGGGCTCAGAAACAATCATGAAACCGGTTCGCATCATCATACTGGCGGTGGCCGTCGCGTCGGCGGCGATGGCCGGGTTGTTGGCGATGAAGCTGACCCGCGGTCCCGCACCACAAATGGCGGAGCCGGTGATCGAGCGAGCGCCGACCGTCAATGTCCTTGTTGCGAGCAAGAGCTTGCCCGTCGGGTCGCGTTTGGGTGGCGATGCTGTCCATTGGATAGCATGGCCCAAAGACGGTGTTGTCGACGGGCTCATCACCGAAGAAAACCGTCCCTCTGCAATCGAAGATCTTACCGGAGCTGTGGTTCGCCTGCCCATATTCAATGGCGAACCTGTACGTAGCGAAAAAGTCGCCGACTCCTCCAGCCGAATCATGTCGTCGCTCTTGCCTGCTGGCAAGCGCGCCGTTGCCACGGAGATTACCGTGGCGACCGGCGCCGGCGGCTTCATCCTGCCGAATGACCGCGTCGACGTCATCATGGTCCGCAAATCGGACAGCGATGTCTACCTGACAGAAACGGTGCTCAGCAACGTTCGCGTGCTGGCGATAGACCAGCAGGTCGAGGAGAAGGATGACGGCTCCAAATCCGTTGTCGGCACCACGGCCACGCTGGAACTGACCCCTGATCAATCGAAGGTCATGACCGTCGCGCAGCAAATGGCTGAACGCATTTCGCTCGCCCTTCGCAGCGTAGCGGATGCTCAAGAGTCCGATACGAACGCTGCGGATTACCTTTTGAGCGGTGATGGCCAGCCCAGCATCCAGGTCATCAAGTCGGGCTCCATCGTCAAGAACGACGGTGCCGTCAGCCAAGGTCAGCAACAATGAGCGATCGAGCGGAGCGCAAGGTGAAGCCGAGCGGAAACAAGTTTCGGGGGTCTGTTGCAGCCGGCCTGTCGTTTTGCCTGACATTCTCGGGCATGGCGCTGCCAACGCTCCCGTCCGCCCATGCAGCCGCGTCGTCGGTCGTCAGGATCGTCGAAAGTGGGCCTGGGGTGAAGAAGAAGGTCAACCTGGGGCTGAACAAGGCCGTCGTCGTCGACCTCCCGGCCGATGCCCATGATATTCTCGTCGCCGACCCATCGCTCGCCGATGCTGTCACGCGCACATCCAGGCGTATCTATCTCTTCGGCAAATCGGTTGGGCAGACCAACATTTTTGTCTTCGGGCCGAACGGTGAAGAGATCGTCAGTCTTGACGTCGAGGTTGAGCGCGACATCGCCAATCTGCAGTCAAACCTGCGCCGTTTCATTCCCGATGCCGAAATCAACGTCGAGATCATCTCCGACAACATCGTTCTGATGGGCACCGTGCGCACACCGCTCGATTCGACGCGAGCCGTCGATCTCGCCAAGGCCTTTCTCCAGGGCGGTGAAGCGACGACACGCAACATCACGGCACAGGGCAACAACGGTGACGCCGACATCTTTGCGGAAGACCGGCAGGTCTCGCAGATCGTCAACCTGTTGACCATCGATGGCGACGATCAGGTCACGCTAAAGGTGACGGTCGCAGAAGTCAGCCGCCAGGTCTTGAAGCAATTGGGCTTCAACGGACGTGTTGGAGACGGCGAGAGCGGCATCGGCTTCCGCAATCCCGCAAATCTTGGCGATGCGATCAGCGTCGGCGCCAATGCGCTGATCAAGGGATCTATCGGCGGCACGACGATCTCGAGCTACATCAACGCGATGGAGCAAGCCGGCGTCATGCGCACGCTGGCCGAACCCAGCCTGACGGCGATTTCCGGACAAGAGGCAAAATTCTATGTCGGCGGGGAATTTCGCCTTGCCGGCAACCAGGAAGTCAAGATCGACGACGAAACCGGCGACCCAACGGTTACGCGTGAGGTCAACGACGTCGAATACGGAATTCGCTTGAACTTCAAGCCGGTCGTCCTGGGGCCGGGCCGCATCAGCCTGCAGATCGAGACCAACGTTTCCGAACCGACCTATGAGGGTTCGGTCGTCACCGGTAACGGCTTGACCTCCATTCCCGGTCAGACCTTCCTCGGCATCCGCAAACGTGAAGCATCCACCAGCGTCGAACTGCCCTCGGGCGGTTCGATCGTCATCGCCGGTCTCGTGCAGGACAATATCCGTCAGGCGATGTCGGGCATGCCTGGAGCATCGAAGATCCCGATCCTTGGAACGCTGTTCCGCAGCAAAGACTTCGTCCGCAACGAGACCGAACTCGTCATCATCGCGACGCCCTACCTCGTGCGTCCGGTTGCCAGAAGCGCGATCTCGAGGCCCGACGACAATTTCAACCCCGCCAATGATCTCGACAGCTTCTTCCTTGGTCGCGTGAACCGCATCTACGGGCGCCCGGAAGCATCCGCACCGGTGGGCCAGTACCATGGCAATGTTGGCTTCATCTACAAATAGGCTGGGTCATGCAAACGCGAAGCAGCTTCAACGAGAATTCTGAAAGGCCGAGTGCCATGTCCCTCAACAGACCCGGACTTTCCGTTCGTCACTTGCGGCGCGCTGCAATCTTCCTCGTTGCAGCCGGGCTGCTTGTCGGCTGCGGCGCCAAGGACAATCTTTCGACGGGCTCTATCCCCGATGATTATCGCACCCGGCATCCGATCGTGCTTGCCGAGGGCGAGCGTACGATCGATATCCCCATCGCCTCGGGCGACCGACGGCTGACGCAAGGCACGCGCGACGTCATCAGCGGTTTTGCCGCCGAGTATCGCAATTCATCGACCGGTGTCGTTCAGATCATGCTGCCGCGCGGCTCGGCAAACAGCCATGCCGTGCAGGCCATGCGCAAGGAGATCCGTGGCGTTCTCGTTGCCGCCGGCGTCCCCGCGAAGCGGCTGATCGAGACGGGTTACGAAGCTGGTCCGATGGGAGACGCTGCCCCGGTTCGCTTGAGCTATGTGGCGATCACTGCCCAGACCGGTCCCTGTGGCGAGTGGCCCGAGGACGTTGCGCTCAACACGATCCAGAACCGCAACTACTATAACTTCGGCTGCGCGTCGCAGTCCAATCTGGCGGCCCAGATCTCCAATCCGACCGATCTGCTCGGCCCGCGCCAGATGTCGCCGATCGATGCGGAGCAGCGCGGTCAGGTCATCAAGGATTGGCGCGGAACCGAAAAGAGTGACGGACCCGTCATCATCTTTAATTGATATCGTTGGGATCAGCAGATGAGCACCATTGACTACAGGATCGAAACAGGTGCCGCGTTGGGTGACCTTGCCTTCGATACGGTGCAACCGGGCGACCTTGAGCAGGTTCGTCCGCTGCCGCGCATCTCGATCCATGCGTTTTGCGAAAGCGAGGCGATGCAGCGGCTGATGGAGCGTTGCGGGCAGGATCGCCGTATGGCGAAGGTCAGCCTACGCATCAACAGCGGTGGCATCGATGCTGCGGCAAACATGTTTGCGACGGTGTCGACGCCGAATCTCATCATCCTGGAAACGTCGACGGAACCCCGGTCGCTGCTAAACGAACTCGCGCCGTTGGCCGCGGTCTGCGACCCGAGCACCAAGGTCGTTCTTGTCGGCAAATACAACGATATCGCCCTTTATCGCGATCTCATCCGCAACGGCATTTCCGAGTATATGGTCGCCCCCGTGGCGATGCCGGATATCTTGTCGGCGGTCGCATCGATTTTCGTTGATCCCGATGCCGAGCCCCTGGGGCGCAGCCTGGCTTTTATCGGCGCCAAGGGCGGCAGCGGTTCTTCGACCGTCGCGCACAATTGCGCCTGGGGCATCTCCAATCTGTTTTCGACGGAGACCATTCTTGCCGATCTCGACCTGCCCTACGGCACGGCCAATATCGATTTCGATCAAGACCCCCCACAGGGCATATCCGAGGCGGTTTTCGCACCGGAGAGGCTCGACGAGGTCTTTCTCGATCGTCTTCTGACCAAATGCTCCGAGCATCTTTCGCTGCTGGCAGCGCCGTCGATGCTGGATCGAGCCTATGACTTCGAGGGCGGCGCCTTTCATCCGATCCTCGAGATCCTGCAACGCAGCGCGCCCGTCACGGTACTTGATATCCCGCATATGTGGACGGAATGGACGCGCTCGGTTCTCGGCGAAGGCGATGAGGTTGTGATCACCGCGGTGCCGGATCTCGCAAGTCTTCGCAATACGAAGAACCTGCTCGATGCCTTGAAGAAGCTTCGGCCGAACGACAAGCAGCCTCATCTCATCTTGAATCAGGTGGGCATGCCGAAACGTCCGGAGATTGCCGTGAGCGAATTCTGCGAGTCGCTGGAAATCGAAGCGGCGGCCATCATCCCGTTCGATGCCGTTCTCTTCGGCAATGCGTCGAACAGCGGCCGCATGATTGCTGAGATCGACAAGAAGTCGGCAGCCGCCGAAACCTTCTCCCAGCTTGCGCACCTGCTGACCGGCCGTGCGTCGATGAAGAAGGCGCGACGCGGCGGCCTCGGCAAGGTGCTAGCGGCGCTCGGCAAGAAATAGACGACGCATAGAGCATTTCCAGGAAAAGTGCGGAGCGGTTTTCCGCCAGGAAATGTGAAAAAACAAAGAGATAGAGCGTTTCGAAGACTCCGGTTAAGACGGAACCGCTCTAGAACGGACGGATCAGGAACATGTTCGGCAAACGCGGAAACGAAGGCTTCGGCAAGGGCGGCACGACAGGTGCTGCGATGCCGCCGATCGTCCCTGCCACGCAATCGGCCGTCATTGAGCGCGCCCACGTGCCGGTGCTTGCCGATGCTCAAGCGCCCCCGTCGCGTCCGCAATCGCCAGCGCCGGCACAAAGAAGGCGACCCGCCCGCAACGAGGACTACTACGATACGAAATCGCAGGTTTTTTCGGCGCTGATCGATACGATCGATCTGTCGCAACTGGCCAAGCTGGATACGGAGAGCGCACGCGAAGAAATTCGCGATATCGTCAATGACATCATCACGATCAAGAATTTCGCGATGTCGATCTCCGAGCAGGAGGAACTGCTCGACGATATCTGCAACGACGTTCTTGGATACGGGCCGTTGGAGCCGCTGCTCGCGCGCGACGACATTGCCGATATCATGGTCAATGGTGCCGGTCAGACCTTCATCGAAGTTGGCGGCAAGACCATCGAATCCGAAGTTCGGTTCCGTGACAATGCCCAGCTACTGTCGATTTGCCAGCGGATCGTCGGACAGGTGGGGCGGCGCGTCGACGAATCCAGCCCTATCTGCGACGCGCGTCTTCCCGACGGCTCACGCGTCAACGTCATTGCGCCGCCGCTCGCCATCGACGGAACCGCACTGACGATCCGCAAATTCAAGAAGGACAAGCTGAAGCTCGATCAGCTGGTGAAATTCGGCGCGATTACGCCCGAAGGCGCTGTCCTTCTTCAGATCATCGGCCGCGTCCGCTGCAACATCGTCATCTCTGGCGGCACCGGTTCGGGCAAGACGACGCTTCTGAACTGCCTGACCGGCTTCATCGACCTCGACGAGCGGGTGATTACCTGCGAAGACACCGCCGAACTGCAACTGCAGCAACCGCATGTCGTGCGCCTCGAAACCCGTCCGCCGAACATCGAAGGCGAGGGTGAGATCACCATGCGGGATCTCATCAAGAACTGCCTGCGCATGCGGCCCGAACGCATCATCGTCGGCGAAGTGCGCGGACCTGAGGTGTTCGACCTGCTGCAGGCGATGAACACTGGCCATGACGGTTCCATGGGGACGATCCACGCCAATACGCCACGCGAATGCCTCGCCCGAATGGAATCGATGATTGCCATGGGTGGCTATACGCTGCCGGCCAAGACAGTCCGCGAGATCATTTCCGGATCCATTGACGTCATCATCCAGGCGGCGCGTCTGCGCGATGGCTCGCGCCGCATCACCCACATCACGGAGGTGATCGGTATGGAAGGCGACGTCATCATCACGCAGGATCTGATGCGCTACGAAATCGAAGGGGAAGATGCCAACGGCCGTATTGTCGGCCGCCACGTATCGACCGGCATCGGTCGCCCGCACTTTTGGGATCGCGCCCGGTACTTTAACGAAGACAAACGTCTGGCGGCGACACTCGACGCTATGGACAAGGGCTAGGAGCCGCGATGTTCGGCATAGGCTTCCCTGTCCTGGCGCTGGCCTTCCTCGTCGCAATTTCAGCGGCAGCCCTTGCCTATGTTGTCCTGTATTCGCGGATCGAAACCGAGAAGAAGGCAGAAGGTCGAATTCGCAAAGTCGGCGCCGCCGAAACAGATCGGGTCAAGGTCAAGGCGGCTCGCGATCGTGTCAGCGAAATGTCGAAACGACGCAAGTCCGTTCAGGACTCGTTGAAGGAACTCGAGAAGAAGCAACAGGAAAAGACGACCAAGACGGCGCCATCGATGAAGGCCCGCCTGGCGCAGGCAAACCTGTCCATTTCCCTGACGCAGTTTTACCTTTTCAGTGCGGCTTTCGGTTTTATCGCCTTCATCGCCGCGCTCATCGCCGGCTTCGGCTTGGTCATCGGCGCCGGGCTTGGCGTGATTGCGGCCGCCGGTCTTCCTCGCTGGTTCATCGGCTTCTTGATCAAGCGTCGCTGCAAGAAATTCCTTGAGGAGTTTCCGAACGCGCTCGACATCATGGTTCGCTCGATCAAATCGGGTCTTCCGTTGAATGATGCCCTGCGTCTCATCGCAAGTGATGGCCAGGAGCCCGTTCGAACCGAGTTTCGCCGTGTCGTCGATTCGCAGCAGGTCGGCCTCAGCGTCACCGAGGCATGCGCCCGCATGATCAATAGTATTCCGCTGGCAGAGGTGAACTTCTTCGCCATTGTTATTGGTATTCAGGCGCAGGCGGGTGGCAACCTCTCCGAAGCGCTCGGTAACCTGTCGAAGGTGTTGCGTGAGCGAAAGAAGATGAAGGCCAAGGTCAGCGCCCTGTCGATGGAGGCAAAGGCTTCGGCTTGTATTATTGGCGCCCTGCCATTCATCGTGTCGCTCCTCGTGTACCTTACGTCACCCGACTACATGATGGTCCTGTTCACTGACCCGCGTGGCCATCTCATCATTGGCGCTGGCTTGGTCTGGATGAGCATCGGCATTCTGGTGATGCGCAACATGATCAATTTCGACATCTGAGGGGCGATTATGAGCGAAGGATTGATCAAGACACTGACGGATCCCAACGTCGTCTTTGCCGTGCTTGTCTCGTTTGCAGTGCTGGCGACCTTCTATACTCTCGTGGTGCCGCTCTTCGAGCGCGGAGACCTCGGCAAACGGATGAAATCGGTGGCGACCGAGCGCGAACAGATCCGCGCGCGGGAACGCGCGCGCCTGGCGGCCGAAGTGTCGAGCGGCAAGGCTAATCTGCGCGCCCAGAACAACACGTCCGTTCGCCAAGTGGTCGAGCGGCTGAATCTGCGCAAAGCCCTCGTTGACGACAACACGGTCAACCGTCTCAAGATGGCGGGCTATCGGTCCCAGAACGCCCTCAACACTTTCCTCTTCGCGCGCTTCTGCCTTCCGTTCCTGTTCCTGGTTGTCGCGATCGTTTACATTTTCGTGCTTGGCAATTTTGCCGAAAAGCCGTTCATGATGCGGTTCGCATTTGCCGTCGGATTTGCCTATGTCGGCTTCTATGCGCCGAACATCTTTGTTGCCAATGCAATCTCGAAGCGACAGCATTCCATTCGTCGTGCCTGGCCGGATGCGCTCGATCTCCTGTTGATCTGCGTTGAATCCGGCGTGTCGATGGAGCTTGGCATGCGGCGCGTTGCCGACGAAATTGCCTCCCAGTCGCCGGCTTTGGCGGAAGAACTGGTGTTGACCACGGCCGAGCTTTCATTCCTGCCCGAACGCCGTATCGCGCTCGAAAACCTCGGCCACCGGACCGGCCTCGATGATGTGAAATCGGTGGTTCAGGCGCTGATCCAGGCGGACCGCTACGGTACCCCGATTGCCCAGGCGCTGCGCGTGCTGGCGCAGGAAAGCCGTGACCAGCGCATGAATGCGGCTGAAAAGAAAGCGGCGGCCCTGCCGCCCAAGCTCACCGTGCCGATGATCCTGTTCTTCCTGCCGGTTCTCGTTGCCGTCATCCTCGGTCCGGCCGGCATCCAGGTCGCCGACCGTTTCTGATCCCGCTGCTGCACAACTCTTCAGATCGGATGCGATTTGGGAAACTGTGCCGAAAAGTCGGGACGCCGTGGCGCTGGTCGCGTATTGCATTGAACGCGCGAGGCTGCAGAGCCTTGCAATCAGGGACGGCTGGAGATGAGCCTAGCGGCGAGCATTGAGCCTGCTCTGTCGCCGGCTTGGGGCCTACGACAGACACCGGTTCCGCTACGTGATCTCAGTTGGTGTTGGCCTCGTCCGCCTTGGCCAGCTGCTTCCACGCACCCTGCTGCGACAGCATCGA
Organism: Ensifer sp. 4252; assembly: GCF_050434565.1. Classification (NCBI taxonomy): domain Bacteria; kingdom Pseudomonadati; phylum Pseudomonadota; class Alphaproteobacteria; order Hyphomicrobiales; family Rhizobiaceae; genus Ensifer; species Ensifer sp. 4252. Next base: position 168,382 of record NZ_JBNDIU010000012.1, on the reverse strand, counting down.
GCGCAGGTACTTCACGTTGGCTTCGGCCTGCTCGCCGGAAAGCTCCTGGCGGGCGATCGCTTCGGCCTCTTGAAAGCGTCCTTGTAGTCCGACGGCGAGCGCGAGGTTCTGTCGTACGCTGCTGTCGGCGCCGGGCTGGTTCGTCGCCGATTTCAGATAGGTTTCCGCCGTGCGCAGGTCCTTGGTCAGAAGGTAGGACATGCCGAGGTTGGAAAGCACCGAAGGCTCGTTCGGCTTGAGCTCAAGCGCTTCGCGATAGCGAAGGCGCGCCTCCTGGGCGCGTCCGAGCTGGTCAAGGATCGCGCCCTCGGCCGATTTCAGCTTCCAGTCCGGCCGGTCCGGCGTTTGCGCGCGACTGATCGTGTTCAATGCCTGATCCAGCTGTCCTGCCGCTGCCTGCGCCTTACCGTAGGCGCCGAGGACCTCGCGGTCCTGCGGATGGTTGATGGCGACCTGCTGCATAACGGCAAGCGCCTGTTCGTTGCGCCCGGTCATGCGCAGAAGGTTGGCGTAGTTCAACCCCGCCTCGCGATCCCGCGGGTTCTTCTCATAGGCCTGGCCGATGCCTTCGGCCGCCTGGGACAATTCCGATGCGGTCATCGATTGAACGGGCTTCGACGTCCGCGAAATGGAGCCGGTCGTCAGCTCCTTCTTCGGCTGGTTGGCGCAGCCGGCTACCGACAGGGCGACGATCGCGATCGCGACGCCTTGCAGCAGACGGTTGGCGTTCAGGGATGAGATCGTGCGTTTGGCCATCGGTGGTGTCCCCAGCATGCATTCGCGCACCAGAACTCCAAACAACATCGGCGCAACTTTCACTCCAGCAATAATCTGTTAACCCTAACAGAGCGTTAATTGCACGAATCCATCTCTGTCAGCCGAGGACTTCCATGGCCCCCTATCAGTTCATCGAACGGCCGTCGCCGTTCAACACCAGCGCAGGCAAGACGCTGCCGATCTTCGCGGTCACGCCGGCGCATATCGAAACGGGAGCTATCGATCCGATCGCGCTTGATTGGGCTCGCAAGGCCGGCTTCAAGGCCGAATCGGGTGCGGTTCTTCTGATCCCGTCTTCCGATGGCCATCTCGGCGGCGCGCTCTTCGGTCTGGGTGGCAACCCGTCCGAAGCGCCGTTCCTGACCGGCAAGCTCGCGCGCGCCCTGCCTGCGGGCAAATGGCATATCGAAACGGCGCCGTTGACAGCCAACCGGCTGGCGCTCGGCTATGGCCTCGGCTCCTATCGCTTCGAGCGCTACAAGTCGGCAAAGGGCGAGCCGCCGACCTTGCTGATCCCGACCGATGCCGATGCGACCGATATCAAGCGCCAGCTCGCCGGTGTCTTTCTTGCCCGCGACCTCATCAATACGCCGACCAACGACATGGGCCCGGAGGCGCTGGAAGCGGCGTTCCGTGCGCTTGCCACGCACTACAAGGCGGATGTCTGGGTGATATCAGGCGAGGCGCTTCTGACGCAGAACTTTCCGCTGGTTCATACCGTCGGTCGCGCCAGTGCCGAAGCACCCCGCCTTCTCGAACTGCGCTGGGGCAAGAAGGGCCACAAGAAGGTGACGCTGGTCGGCAAGGGCGTCTGCTTCGATACCGGCGGCCTCGACATCAAGCCGGCTTCCTCCATGCTCTTGATGAAGAAGGACATGGGCGGCGCCGCCAACGTCATGGGCCTGGCGCTGATGATCATGGACGCGAAGCTCAAGGTCGATCTGCGCGTCATCATCCCCGTCGTCGAGAACTCGATCTCCGCCAATGCGTTCCGGCCCGGCGACATCTATCGCAGCCGCAAGGGCCTGACGGTGCAGATCGACAACACCGATGCCGAGGGCCGGCTCATCCTTGCCGATGCGCTCGCCTATGCCGACGAGGAGAAGAATGACCTGCTCGTCGACATGGCAACGCTGACCGGTGCCGCCCGCGTTGCGCTCGGTCCCGACCTGCCGCCGTTCTTCACCGACGACGCCGACCTGGCGCACGATCTCTCCGAGGCGAGCCTCAGCGTCGACGATCCGATGTGGCGCATGCCTTTGCACATGGGTTACGACAAGGACGTCTCCGCACGCATCGCCGATCTGACGAACGCGCCTTCGGGTGGCATGGCGGGCTCGATCACCGCAGCACTTTTCCTCAAGCGCTTCGTCACCAATACCAAGAGCTGGGTGCATTTCGATATCTTCGGATGGGCGCAATCCGAGCGGCCGCATTCGCCCGTTGGCGGCGAGGCCCAGGCTATTCGCGCGCTCTACCAGCATATCGGGCAGATCGCCAAGTAACCCTCTGACGAAGACGACCGGCGCTGGCGATGCGCCGGTCGTCCAAAAAGAAACGCTTGCGTAACGGTCCGCCGCTATGGTGGCGACTAGCACAGCGCCGGGCTTCGTTCAGAAGCGCATTGGTCGCTGTAGCCCTTTGACTGTCTGTTTGGATCCTCGAACCGGAGAACGATCCAGGGATTCATGCGGTTGCGCAGGAGTTGCCATTGCCCGTCGAGCTTACGCCCTCCCAAGCCCTTGGGCTTTGGCATACGGTCTCGCTGGAACAGGTGCGGGTCGACGGCCGCGATCTGACGCTGCGCCAGATGGCGATCCTCTTGCAGATCTATCTCGTGCCGCCGCCCCACACCGTTCGTGGCCTTGCCGCAACGCTTGGCGTCACCAAGCCGGTGATCACGCGGGCGCTCGATACAATGGGGGCACTCGGGCTTGTCGACCGCGTCCGCGATGACCGCGATCGCCGCAATGTCGTCATCAAAAGGACAGTCGACGGTGCTCTTTATCTTGAAAAGTTCGGTGATCTGATCATTGATCAGGGCCGCAAACAGCCTAAGTGAGTTGACATGTCGACACTTCCCGATCGCCGCCTGAATGCCTATCGAGCCGACCTCGCCGAGAGCCGCCTTCGCGGTGTCGTGGAGGCCGAGCGCTATGTCGAAGGAAGCGTTGCCCGCGTCTCCGTGCCGGTGGCGCCGCTTCGGGCAAAGCCCGATCTTGCCTGCGGTACCGATACCGAACTGCTGCTCGGCGAATCGGTTCGCGTTCTCGATACCAACGAGAGCTGGTGCTGGGTGAAGGCGGATCTCGACGGCTATGTCGGCTACCTCCCGGAATATTGCCTTGCGCCGGTGGTCAAGAGCCCGACGCACCTGGTCTCGGCCCCGCGCACCTTCGTCTATTCCGGTCATGATCTGCGTTTTCCGACGGTCTATCCGCTGTCGATGGGCAGCCGTCTGAGTGTTGTCGACGAGCGCGAGACCCGAGGCACGCGCTATTTCCTGCTCGACGGCGGCCAGGCGGTGATTGCCAACCATTGCGTCGAGGTCGGCAGCGTGGTTCCGGGAGACTATGTCTCGGTCGCCGCCCGCTTCGTCGAAACCCCCTATCTCTGGGGAGGCCGCTCCGGTTTCGGCATTGATTGCTCCGGCCTCGTGCAACTGTCGATGATGATGGTCGGCAAGCTCGCGCCGCGCGATTCCGACATGCAGGCCGCCGGCTTGGGAACGCCGATCGCACGCGAGGAGCTCAGGCGCGGCGATCTCGTCTTCTGGAAGGGGCATGTTGCGCTGATGGAAGACGACCAAACGTTGATCCACGCCAATGGTCACACGATGACCGTTGCCCGCGAGGGACTGGAAGCGTCGATCGAGCGCATCGGCTGGCTCTACGACCAGCCGACGGGCTATCGCCGCCCTTAGAGCATTTCCGGCAAAAGTATGAAGCGGTTTTCCGTTGGGAAGCGCTCTATTCGCTCAGTAGCCGGCTGATTTATCGACGACGTGCTGCAACGGAAGCCCGCTTTCGAGGCGGGCGATCTGCTGTTCGACGTGGCGGAACAAGGCCTTGACGTCGGACGAGGCGGCGACGTGCGGCGTCACATAGACATTCGGCAGCTGCCAGAAGCGGCTGTCCGGCGAAAGTGGCTCCTGCTCGAAGACATCGAGCGAAGCGGCGCCGAGAAGGCCCGAATCGAGCGAACTCAAGATATCGGCTTCGTTCTGGCTGCCACCGCGGCCGCCATTGATGAAGACGGGCGCGCCAAAGGGGCCGTTGCGTCTCAGCTTGGCAAAAAGGTCGGCATTGAAGATGCCCTGGGTTTCCGGTGTCAGCGGCAACAGGCCAACCAGGAAGTCCGCGCGCGCCAGGAAGGCGTCCAGTTCGTCGCCGCCATAGGTCTCGATGCCATCGATCGCCTTCTTGCTGCGCGACCAGCCTATGACGTTGAAACCGATGACCGAGAGCTTGCGGGCCGCGTCTTGGCCAAGTACGCCCATGCCCATGATGCCGACGGTAATATCGGCCGCTTCGGGCTGGGAAAGGTCGCGCCACTCCCGTCTTGCCGCAAGCGCCTCATAGGTCCGGTGCTGGCGCAGATGCATGAGGCATTGCATCACCACCCATTCGCTCATGCGCGTCGTCAGGCTGCGATCGACGAAGCGAACCAGCGGCACATCCGGCAATCCCGGCAGCGTCAGGACATGGTCGACGCCGGCGCCGCCGGAGAAAACCACCTTGAGATCAGGCGCCCTCTCGAAAAGGTCCGGTGCCGATTTCCACACTACCGCATAGTCGATCCCCGAGAGGTCGCGATTGTGGTGGATGGCATCGGCACGGTTGATCACTTCCCGATCCGGGAAAGCGCCCTTCAGGGCGACCTCAACCTCCTCGGGAATGAATTTCAGATCGACGATGACGGGGCTTTTCGAGGGCATTGCGAGAACTCTACTGGCGGATGGCGGACAAGTTGACGGCTTCGAGGTTGAAGGCTGCCGCCATCAGGGCCTTGGTATAATCCTCTTGCGGGGCGTTGAAGATGCGCTCCGCCGGGCCTTGTTCGACGACCTTGCCCATGCGCATCACGATCATCTCGTTGGCAAGCGCCCGCACGACCTTGAGGTCGTGGCTGATGAAGAGATAGGCAAGGTCGTGCTTGTGCTGCAGGTCGCGCAAAAGGTCGACCACCTGCGCCTGGACGCTCATGTCGAGCGCCGAAGTCGGCTCGTCCAGCATCACGAATTTCGGTTTCAGCACCATCGCACGGGCTATCGCGATGCGCTGGCGCTGGCCGCCGGAGAATTCGTGCGGGTAGCGCCAGCGAGTGGCGGGATCGAGTCCCACTTCCTCGAGCGCTGCGGCAACGCGCTGATCGCGCTCGTCGTCCGACAGTGCGCGTTCGTGGATCTGCAAACCCTCGGCGATGATGTCGGCAACCGACATGCGTGGGCTGAGCGAACCGTAGGGGTCCTGGAACACCACCTGCATCCGGTTTCGAAGCGGCCGCATCTCGCGGAAACTGTAGGCGTTGATATCCTTGCCGACGAAGGCGATGCGGCCCTTGGACGAGATCAGCCGTGTCAGCGCCAGACCGAGCGTCGTCTTGCCGGAGCCCGATTCGCCGACGACGCCGAGCGTCTGGCCGGCGCGCAACTGCAAGTCGATGCCATCGACAGCCTTCACGTGATCGACGACCTTGCGCAGGAAGCCTGCTTTGATCGGAAACCAGACCTTCACGTCATCGGCTTCCATGACGATCGGCTTGGAGGCGTCGGAGGGCGGCGGGTTGCCTCTTGGCTCGGAGGCGAGCAGGTGGCGGGTATAGGCATGCTGCGGATTGGCAAAGATCTCGGCCGTCGGTCCGGTCTCGACGATCTTGCCCTTGGTCATCACGCAGACGCGGTCGGCGATCTTGCGCACGATGCCGAGGTCATGGGTGATGAACAGCATCGACATGCCGTGCTGGTCTTTCAGTGTTTTCAGAAGTTCGAGGATCTGTGCCTGCACCGTGACGTCGAGCGCCGTCGTCGGCTCGTCGGCGATCAAAAGCTCCGGCCGGTTGGCGAGCGCCATGGCGATCATCACGCGCTGGCGCTGGCCGCCGGAAAGCTCGTGCGGATAGGCGCCCAGCCGCTTCTCCGGCTCGCGAATGCCGACCTGGTTCAAAAGCTCGAGAATGCGCGTGCGCGCAGCAGTACCTTCCAGCCCCTGGTGCAGCTCGAGGATTTCGCCGATCTGCCGTTCGATCGGATGCAGCGGATTGAGCGACGTCATCGGCTCCTGGAAGATCATCGTGATGTCATTGCCGCGCACATGGCGCAGCTCGGCATCGCTGGCTCTCAGGAGGTCCTTGCCGTTGAAGCGGATCTCGCCGCCCGGATGGCTTGCCGAAGGGTAGGGCAGGAGCTTCAGGATCGAGTTTGCGGACACGGATTTGCCGGAGCCGGACTCGCCGACCAGCGCAACCGTTTCGCCACGCCTGATGTCGAAGGAAATGCTGTCAACCGCAAGCGAGGTGTTGCCGCCCTGGTGAAAGGCGACCGACAGATCGCGGACGGAGAGAATGGGATCGGTCATCGTCGCGCTCACCGGAATGTCTTTCTCGGATCGAAGGCATCGCGCGTCGCTTCGCCAACGAAGATCAGCAGCGACAGCATCACCGACATGACGCAGAAGGCCGTCAGCCCGAGCCAGGGCGCCTGCAGGTTGGATTTGCCCTGAGCGATCATCTCGCCGAGGGAAGGCGAGCCCGGCGGCATGCCGAAACCGAGGAAGTCGAGCGAGGTCAGCGTGGTGATCGAGCCCGACAGGATGAACGGCAGGAAGGTCAGCGTCGCGACCATCGCGTTCGGCAGCAGGTGACGGTACATGATCGTGCCGTTGCCGACTCCAAGCGCGCGCGCCGCATTCACATATTCGAAGTTCCGCGCCCGCAGGAACTCGGCGCGCACGACGCCGACAAAGCCGACCCAGGAAAAGAGCAGCATGATGCCGAGCAGGATGAAAAAGCCCGGCGGCAGGATCGCGGCGATGATGAGCAGAATGTAGAGCACCGGCATCGACGACCAGATCTCGATGAAGCGTTGCATCAAGAGGTCGGTCCAGCCGCCGAAATAGCCCTGCACCGCGCCGGCCGTCACGCCGATGATCGCCGAGGCGATGGTGAGAACCAGCCCGAAGAGCACCGAGATGCGGAAGCCGTAGATCATGCGCGCCGTCACGTCGCGCGCCTGGTCGTCGGTGCCGAGCCAGTTGAGGTTGCCGGCAATGCAGTTGCGGTCGGCGGAACCTTCCGGATAGGCGGAGCAGCGTTCCTCCTGGCTCATCAGCCAGAAGGGCTTTGTCGGCGCCGAATGTGGAATGTTCGAGTTGACCGTCTGATAGGAATAGCGGATCGGCGGCCAGATCATCCAGCCGTTGGCCTCGATTTCGTCGCGGATGAAATCCGAGCGGAAGTCGGTCTCGGCCAGGAAGCCGCCGAACTTCTCCTCGGGATAATCCACCACCGCCGGAAACAGGATTTCGCCCTTGTAGGAGGCGACGATCGGCCTGTCGTTGGCGATGAACTCGGCAAACAGGCTGAGCACGAACAGCAGCAGGAAAATCCAGAGCGACCAGTAGCCGCGCCGGTTCGCCTTGAAATTCTGCCAGCGTCGCCTGTTGACCGGCGACAGCCAGCCGCGCGGTGGGGCGGCAACCTGGGTGGGGGCGGTGGTCACGCTCATCACACGTCCCTCCGCTCGAAATCGATGCGCGGATCGACCCAGGTATAGATCAGGTCGGAGAGAAGGCTGACGAGCAGCCCCATCAGCGAGAAGATGAACAGCGTCGCAAAGACGATCGGGTAGTCGCGCTTGACGACGGAATCATAGCCGAGCCGTCCAAGGCCATCGAGCGAGAAGATGTATTCGATCAACAGCGAACCGGTGAAGAAGGCCGAGATGAAGGCGCTTGGGAAGCCGGCGATGATGATCAGCATCGCATTGCGGAAGACGTGGCCATAGAGCACCTGGCGCTCTGTCAGGCCCTTGGCGCGCGCCGTCGTCACATACTGCTTCTTTATCTCGTCGATGAACGAATTCTTGGTGAGCAGCGTCGTCGTTGCAAAAGCCGAAAGCAAAAGCGTGATCAGCGGCAGCGTCATGTGCCAGAAATAGTCGAGGATCTTCTGCCACCAGGGCAGTTGCCAGAAATTGTCGGATACGATGCCGCGCAGCGGAAACCAGTCGAGGAACGATCCGCCGGCAAAGACGACAATCAAAAGGATGCCGAAAAGGAAGCTCGGAACGGCATAGCCGATGATGATGATGCCCGATGTCCACACGTCGAAAGCCGATCCGTCCGACACCGCCTTCTTGATGCCGAGCGGGATCGAGATCGCGTAGGAAAACAACAGGATCCAGAGGCCGAGCGAGATCGAGACCGGCATCTTCTCCTTGATGAGATCGATGACCGATGTGTTGCGGAAGAAGCTCTCGCCGAAATCGAAGCGGATATAGTCCCACATCATCGTGCCGAAGCGTTCGAGCGGCGGCTTATCGAAGCCGAACTGCTTTTCGAGCTTGGCGATGAATTCGGGGTCCAGCCCCTGGGCGCCGCGGTACTGGCCGCCTTGATCGCCGCCGGCCTGCATCAGGTCGCCGCTGCTGCCGCTCAGGCGGTCGGAGCCGCCGGCGTTCGTCAGGTCCGAAATTACCTGCTCGACCGGTCCACCCGGCGCAAACTGGATGACTGTGAAGGAAATCGCCATGATCCCGACGATCGTCGGGATCATCAGCAGCAGGCGTCGCAGGATATAGGCACCCATCAGGCCAGCCTCTCGATCGACGTGTTGCCGGTGGCCCGGACCCGCGAAGCGTCGGCATGCGCCCTATGATGTCTCAATCCTCACGTCTCCTTGCGGCTTTCAGGCCCAAGCCGGGCCTATATTCGTTTTCAGTGATTCGTTTTTCTGCATTTGGAATCGAGACGGCATCGGAGTGCAAGGGCTTCATTTGGCCGTGGCGTTTTTCGACCACCAGGCATCCGGGAAGCCGGTCCCGTAATAGGGCAGCTCCTGCGGACGGGCGAGGTGGTTCCAATAGGCAACGCGGATCGCCTTTGAATAAAACAGCGGCACGACATAGTGATGGGCGAGAAGAACGCGGTCGAGCGCCCGCGTCGTCGCGATCAGTTCCTCGCGGTTCGGCGCGAAGATGATCCTTCGGATGAGCTCGTCGATCGCCGGATCGGCAATGCCGGCATAGTTTCTTGATCCCGGCTGGTTGACCGAGGCCGAGCCCCAGTAATCGATCTGCTCGTTGCCGGGCACCAGTGTTTGCGCCCAGATGCCATAGATCATGTCATAGTCGAAGCTTCTGACGCGATTGGTGTATTGCGAGTCGTCGACGGTGCGGATGCGAGCATCGATGCCGATCTTCTTCACGCTGTTGACGAATGGCGTGACCGTGCGCTCGAAGGACGGGTTGGACAGCAGCAGCTCGAACGAGAAGGGTTCGCCGGTCTTGACGTTTACCAGCCGGTTGCCCTTGAGTTGGTAACCTGCCTCCTTGAACAGCCCGAGCGCCCTGCGCAAGTTCTCGCGCACCTTCTGCGGGTCGCCGTTCACCGGGTTCGTATAGGGCGTGGTGAAGACGGCAGCGGGAACCTTGTCCTTCAGCTCCTCCAGGATTTCCAACTCGCGGCCTTCGGGAAGCTTGGAGGAAGCAAGCTCGGTGCCCCAGAAATAGCTGTCGACTCGCTGAAACGCGTTATAGGCAAGATTGCGGTTCAGATCCTCGAAGTCGAAGGCATAATTCAGCGCCTCGCGCACCCGCTGATCCTTGAACTTTTCACGACGCATGTTCGGCACGAAGGCTTGCATGACCCCCGTTGCGCGCAGTGGATTCTCGATTTCCTCGCGGATCACACGGCCGTCCTTCATGGCCGGAAAGTCATAGGCCGTCGCCCAATGGCTTGCGCTGTTGTCCTGGTAGAAATCGAAATTGCCGGCGCGGAAGGCCTCGAACTGCACATTCCTGTCACTGAAGAACGTGTAGGTGATCGTGCCGAAATTGTATTGCCCGACATTGACGTTGAGGTCCTTGCCCCAATAGTCGTCCCTGAGCTCGAAACGGATCGAGCCACCCGCCTGGAACGATGCGATCCTGTAGGGGCCGGAGCCCATCACGGGTTCCAGCGTCGTGCGGGCGATATCGCGTTTGTTGCCCTTGGCGTCCTGCCCTTCCCACCAGTGCTTCGGTACGATGGGGAACTGTCCCAGAATGTTCGGCAGTTCGTGGTTGTTCTTCTCGTCGAAGCGAAAGGTAACGTCGCGCTCACCCGTCTTTTCTGCTGAAACCACGTGGCGGTAATAGTTGGATAGGAGCGGATTGTGCTCCTTCACCATGTTGAGGGAGAAGATGACATCCTCCGGGGTCACCGGCACACCGTCCGCCCACTTCGCCTCCGCACGCAGGCGAAAAGTGGCAGACGAGATGTCGTCGGAATAGGAGACGCCCTCGGCAAGCAGGCCGTATGCGGTGGTGATTTCGTCCTCGGCGGTTTTCAGCAGCGTATCGAAGACCAGCGATGAAACGCTGGTCGCCGCTTCGCCCTTTGCAAGGATCGGGTTGAACGTGTCGAACGTGCCGTTTTCCGAGAGCCGCAGCTCTCCGCCTTTCGGTGCATCCGGATTGACGTAGTCGAAGCGGACGAAGCCATCTTTGTATTTGAGTTCGCCGATCGACGACGTGCCATGGTGCCAGACGGGCTGTTCTTGCGCATTCGATGCAGGGGGAAGGAGAAGAAGCGCTGCTGTCAGAAGCGAGGCCGCGAGGCCAGGTTTCACGGTCCTGCAGAAGTTTGGCATCCAGCCGGTACCCCTTATATTCCAATGTTCTTTTTTGAAAGCATAGGCGAAATCCGGGCAATTGACAGGCACTGCCGTAAATCAGGCGAAATTTTTGCGTCACATCCCGGTGATTCACAAGGCTGAGGCAAAGACGGCGCCTTAGGATAGGGGTTCATCGGGCACGGCGCGTCGGCGTCGATGTCTGCGGGACATGAACGGGACGAAATGACATGGTTGCTCCACTACGACGTTGCGGCTCGGCGCTTCTGGCGCTTTTGCTCGCAACGAGCTTCTTGATTGCCGATGCTGCCAGGGCCGACGAGGCGCCGGCAAAGGCGCTTTTCGGCGCCAAGACACTGCCGGCACAGATGGCGCCCTCGTCCTATGGTTTCTACGCCAAGGGCTGCCTTGCCGGCGGCGTGGCCATCCCGACGGACGGTCCCACCTGGCAGGCAATGCGGCTGTCGCGCAACCGGCGCTGGGGCCATCCCCAGATGATCGCACTGATCGAACAGTTCTCCCACGATGCTGTCGAAAAGGTCGGCTGGCCCGGCCTGCTCCTCGGCGATATCTCGCAGCCGCGCGGCGGGCCGATGGTCTCGGGGCACGCCTCTCATCAGATCGGTCTCGATGCCGACATCTGGCTGACGCCGATGCCGCAGAAGACGTTGACCAATCGCGAGCGGGAGGACATCTCCGCCACGTCGATGCTGCAGAAGAACAAGTTTCTGACCGTCGATCCGTCGATCTGGACGCCGGCGCATGCCCGGCTGATCATGCTGGCCGCCAGCTACCCGCAGGTCGAGCGGGTCTTCGTCAATCCGGCGATCAAGAAGAAGCTCTGCGACACCTGGAACGGCGACCGCTCTGTGCTCGGCAAGGTCCGGCCGATCTATGGCCACGACTACCATTTCCACATCCGCATCAAATGCCCTGAGGGATCGACGACCTGCAAGGACCAGGCGGCCGTCCCGGCCGGCGATGGCTGCGACAAGTCGCTGGCCTGGTGGTTTACCGATGAACCATGGGCAAAGCCGAAGAAGAAGCCTGGCGAAAAGCCGGTGAAGCCCCGGGTCACGACCATGGCCGATCTGCCGAAGGCCTGCACGCTGGTGCTGAACGGCCCGGCGCCCTCCTCCGAGCAGGAGGCGACCTTCGGCATGGCCTATCGCGCCGCGTCCCCGGCGCCTGCCGAACAGGGTATCGAGCAGGTGATAGGCAATGCAGCGGCCGACCTGCCGCCATCAGACATTCCCGTGCCGCTGCCGCGCCCGACACTGCAGTAGCCGTCTCGGCTTGCGCCTTTTCAATCTCGTTGGGCTCATGTATACGGCCATCAAATCGATTTAAATTTGCTGGCGGGGATACGGCATGGCGGATCGGAAATGCGTTGCCCTGATCGCTCACGATCAGAAGAAGGACGATCTCGCCGCTTTTGCCAAGGCAAACGAAGCGGTCTTCGCGCAATGGAAGATCGTTGCCACGGGCACGACCGGCGGCCGCGTTCTCGATGTTTGTCCCGGTCTCGATATCACGCGGTTGAAAAGCGGCCCGCTCGGCGGCGACCAGCAGATCGGCGCGATGATCGCAACCGGCGATATTCAGCTTCTGATCTTCTTCGTCGATCCGCTGACGGCGATGCCGCATGATGTTGACGTCAAGGCGTTGATGCGGCTTGCGATCGTCTACGATATTCCGATGGCCCTCAATCGCGCCACGGCCGAGCAGTTGATCGACTTCAACCACAACTGATACTGCATAATTCCTTAGATCGGATCCGATCTAAGGAATTATGCAGTATCTTAAGTGCTACAGCGTCCTTTGCGCGTCTTGTTTGACGCGCGGCGCTGTAGTGAATTCGAAACCTCACGGCGAGGATCAGGATGGACAGTGTGATGCCCGGTGCGAGTGACAACAGCTTTTCCTTTCCGATCCTGATCGGCGATATCGGCGGCACCAATGCCCGCTTCGCTTTGCTGCTCGATGCCCTTGCCGAGCCGAAGCAACTGCCGCCGATCAAGACCGGCGATTTCGAGACGATCGAGGAAGCGTTGCAGAAGAGCATCCTCGACAAGACCTCCGTCCAGCCGCGTTCGGCAATCCTCGCCGTCGCCGGCCCGATCAAGGGCGACGAGATTCCGCTGACCAATGCCGGCTGGGTGATTCGCCCCAAGGATATGCTCGCAAGCCTTGGCCTTGAGGACGTCCTGATCATCAACGATTTCGAGGCGCAGGCGCTTGCGGTCGCTGCCCCGGCCGCCGAAGATCTGGTGCAGATCGGCGGCGGCAGCGTTCGCCCGCTGACCTCCCGCGTCGTTCTCGGTCCGGGCACCGGGCTTGGCGTCGGCGGCCTGGTCTTTGCACAACACACCTGGTTTCCGGTTCCCGGCGAAGGCGGTCATGTCGACATCGGTCCGCGCACCGAACGCGACTTCGAGATCTGGCCGTTCCTGGAGCCGATCGAGGGGCGCATGGCCGGCGAGCAGATCCTCTGCGGTCGCGGCATCATGAACCTTTATCGCGCCGTTTGCGCCGCCAATGGCGAGGAGTCGGCCCTGAACGATCCGGCCGAGGTCACCACAAGCGCGCTTGCCGGCAACAACTCCGCCGCGGTCGAGACGATATCGCTGTTCTCGACCTATCTTGGCCGGGTTGCCGGCGACATGGCGCTGATTTTCATGGCGCGTGGCGGTGTGTTCCTGGCCGGTGGCATTTCGCAGAAGATCCTGCCTGCACTGCAAAAACCGGAATTCCGGGCCGCCTTCGAAGACAAGGCGCCGCATTCCGCGCTGATGAAAACCATCCCGACCTTCGCGGTCATTCATCCGATGGCGGCACTGTCCGGTTTGGCGGCGTTCGCGCGCACGCCGAGGGACTTCGGTGTTGCAGCGGAAGGACGCCGCTGGCGAAGCTGATTGGGCTGGGGTGTCGCAAAGACTCGCCAAAGCGACATCAAAGCACTATAGAGCCCGGGAAAGGTAGTGTCGGCGTCCGACCTACCGCGTAGGCTCAGGGAAGACAGGCTTTTTGAGCGCCAAAGATAGAAAACAGCACGCTGTCGACTCCGACACGATCAGTGGAATCTTGAAGCGGGTCATCGCAGAAAACGGTCGCGATCATATCCGCGGCTACCTCTTTGCCATTGCCTGCCTGGCTGTCGTCGCTGCGACGACCGGCTTTACCGCCTCGATCATGGAGACCGTGATCAATGAGGCCTTTGCCAACAAGAATGCGGGTATCGTGCTCCTGGTGTGCGGTTCGATCTTTGGCGCGTTCGTGTTGCGCGGCTTTGCCACCTACGGCCAGGCGGTCGCCCTGTCAAAGATCGGCAATAACATCGTCGCCCGCTACCAGCGCCGGCTTTATGCGCATCTGATGGCATTGAGCGTCGGTTATTTCAACGAGACGCGCTCGGCGCAGCTCGCGGCCCAGATCAGCCAGAACGTCAGCGGCATTCGTGACGTGCTCAACCTGACCGTCACTTCGATCGCTCGCGATCTGTTGACCCTGATCGGTCTGATCGGCGTGATGTTCTTCAAGGACTGGCTGCTGTCGATCATTGTTTTTGTAGCCGCGCCGCCGTTGCTGCTGGGCCTGCGATATATCTCAAAGCGGCTGCGCTCGGCGACGCGCGAATCCATCGAAGTCAACAGCCGCGTTCTCGGCGCCATGCAGGAGACGATCCAGGGCATTTCCATCGTCAAGGCATTCACGATGGAGCGCGAACTGCGCGGCAAGGTCGAAGCGATCATCGACCGGGCCGAAAACCGGGCCAACCGGATCGCGCGCTTGAGCGAACGCACCGCGCCGATGACCGAAACCTTTGCGGGCCTGGCGATTTCCTGCGTGCTCGCCTATTCCGCGTTCCGCGCGATTTATGCCGACGTACCGCCGGGGGCCTTCTTCGCCTTCGTCGTCGCCCTGTTGATGGCCTATGACCCGGCGCGACGCCTGGCGCGCCTGCAGGTTTCGATGGAACGTGCCGCGGTCAACGCCCGCATGGTCTACGAAATCCTCGACACGGTGCCGCATCAGCGCGACAAGCCGGATGCAAAGCAGATCGAGTTCCGCGGTGCAAACGTCGAGCTGCGCGATGTGCGGTTCCGCTACGCCAATGGCGACGAGATCCTGAAGGGCGTCAGCTTTGTCGCCGAAGGCGGCAAGACCACTGCGCTGGTCGGCCCGTCCGGTGCCGGAAAGTCGACGGTCATCAGCCTCGTTCCGCGCTTCTACGATCCGGCCTCCGGCCAGATCCTGATCGATGGGCAGGACATAGCCGACGTCACCAAGCAGTCGCTGCGCAATGGCATCGCCTATGTCTCGCAGCAGCCCTATCTTTTCGAAGGCTCGATCCGCGACAACATCCGCTATGGTCGCCCGGACGCGACCGATGCGGAAATCGAGGAAGCTGCGCGTCTGGCCTATGCGCATGAGTTCATTCTCGCCCAGCCGCAGGGTTACGATACCCCGGTCGGCGAGAACGGCGTCACGATGTCCGGCGGCCAGAGGCAACGCCTGTCGATCGCCCGCGCGCTTGTGCGCAATGCGCCGATCCTGTTGCTCGACGAGGCGACCTCGGCGCTCGACACCGAATCGGAGGCCGCGGTGCAGAAGGCGCTCGACGAGGCGATGCACGGACGCACGGTGATCGTCATCGCGCACCGGCTTTCGACCGTCGTCAATGCCGACAAGATCATCGTCATGAAGGATGGTCTCGTCGTCGAAGAAGGCTCGCACGAGGAGCTTGCGCGCCGCGAGGACGGTCTTTACGCTCGCCTGCACAATCTCCAGGGCAAGGCCCCCGAGGCGTCGGTCGACGCCGAAATCTAAACATGAGCAGGAAGGAAAATCGCCGATGAGCACAACGGACATGAAGCTTGTGGTCGTCGGCGCGGCCGGTCGCATGGGCCAGACGCTGATCCGCACGGTTCATGGCATGGAGGGCGTCCGCCTGCATGCGGCCGTCGAACGTCCAGGTTCACCCTTCATCGGCCGTGACGCGGGCGAACTCGCCGGGCTCGGACCGATCGGCATCGCGATCACCGACAAGCCGCTCGAAGCCTTTGTCGAAGCCGAAGGCGTGCTCGATTTCACTTCGCCGGCCGGCACCGTCGAATTTGCCGGCCTCGCCGCACAGGCGCGTATCGTGCATGTGATCGGCACCACCGGCTGCTCGGCAGACGACGACGCGAAAATCCGCGCGGCCGCGCGTCACGCGCGCGTCGTCAAGTCGGGCAATATGAGCCTCGGCGTCAATCTTCTCGGCGTGCTGACGGAGAAGGCGGCGCGTGCTCTTGGGCCCGCTGCCTGGGACATCGAAATCCTTGAAATGCACCATAAGCATAAGGTGGATGCCCCTTCCGGCACGGCACTGCTGCTTGGCGAAGCGGCGGCGAAGGGGCGCAGCATCGCGCTTTCAGAAAATTCCGTCCGCGTCCGCGACGGCCACACCGGCGCCCGCCCGCAAGGCACGATCGGCTTTGCCACCCTGCGCGGCGGCTCCGTGGTCGGCGAGCACTCGGTCATTCTCGCCGGCGAAGGCGAACAGGTGACGCTGTCCCACAGCGCCACCGACCGCTCCATCTTCGCGCGCGGCGCCGTCACCGCCGCCGTTTGGGCGCGCGACCAGAAACCCGGCTTCTACTCCATGCTCGATGTTCTCGGGCTCAACTGACACCATCTCTATCGTCTCAAGGGGAAATCACATGAGCGGCACCCTCGTCCTCGTCCGGCATGGCCAGAGCGACTGGAACCTGAAGAACCTGTTCACCGG
The DNA here is from genome assembly GCF_050434565.1 of Ensifer sp. 4252. Taxonomy (NCBI): domain Bacteria; kingdom Pseudomonadati; phylum Pseudomonadota; class Alphaproteobacteria; order Hyphomicrobiales; family Rhizobiaceae; genus Ensifer; species Ensifer sp. 4252. The sequence goes on along the minus strand of NZ_JBNDIU010000012.1, from coordinate 152,001 downwards.
CTGGCGCGATCCTGACCTGACCGAGCTTGGCGTCGACGAAGCCAAGGCCGGCGGCAAGGCGCTCGCCGACTACGGCATCAAGTTCGACATCGCCTTCACCTCGTCGCTGATCCGCGCCCAGCGTACCTGCCAGTTCGTGCTCGATGCCGTCGGCCAGCCGTCGCTCGAAACCATCCGCGACCAGGCGCTGAACGAGCGCGACTATGGCGACCTCTCCGGTCTCAACAAGGATGACGCCCGCGAGAAGTGGGGCGAAGAACAGGTACATATCTGGCGCCGTTCCTACGACGTTCCGCCACCGGGTGGCGAAAGCCTGCGCGACACCGGTGCCCGTGTATGGCCCTATTACCTGACGGAAATCCTGCCGCGCGTGCTTGCCGGCGAGAAGGTTCTCGTCGCCGCACACGGCAACTCGCTGCGCTCGCTCGTCATGGTTCTCGACCGTTTGACGAAGGAAGAGATCCTGAAGCTCAATCTCGCGACCGGCGTCCCCATGGTCTACAAGCTCAAGGCCAATTCGACAGTCGCATCCAAGGAAGTGCTGGGCGATATGTCGGCCGCCCACTAAGCCGAACTGCCATGATAATGAAAAGGGGCGCCTGGCGCCCCTTTTTCGTTTTCAGGCCTTGCCGGCTTCCCACCCGAGGATCGCGCGCTTGCGCGTCAGTCCCCAGTGATAGCCGGTAAGATCGCCGCTCTTGCCGAGCGCCCGGTGACAGGGAACGACGAACGAGATCGGGTTGCGGCCGACGGCTGCCCCGACGGCGCGTGAGGCGGTCGGCTGGCCGATCTCGCCGGCGATCGTCGAATAGGTCGTGGCGCGGCCGAGCGGGATCTTCAACAGCGCCTGCCAGACCCGGATCTGAAAATCGGAGCCGATTAGGAAGATGCGCAAGGGCTCGCCCGCACACCAGCGTTCCGGATCGAAAATGCGCGCCGCATACCGCGCCGTCGCCGCGCTGTCCTCGACATAGGCGGCGTTCGGCCAGCGATGCGCCATATCCTCGAAACTCTCGTGCTCGCCGCCGCCATCGGCAAAGGCAAGACCCGCCAGGCCACGGTCGGTGATCATCACCAGCGCCGTGCCGAAGGGGGAGGGGTGGTAGCCGTAGCGGATGGTGAGGCCCGCGCCGCGCGCCTTCCATTCGCCCGGCGACATCGCCTCATGGGTGACGAAGAGGTCGTGCAGTCGGCTCGGGCCGGAAAGCCCGATCTCGATGCTGGTCTCCAGCAGCGGCATGTCTTCCTGACGCAACAGCCGCTTGGCATGGTCGAGCGTCACCGCCTGCAGGAAGGCCTTCGGGGAAAGCCCGGCCCAGCGGGTAAAGACCTTCTGCAACTGCGTCGGCGATTGCTTCAGCCTCTTGGCGATCGCGTCCAGCGAAGGCTGCTCGCGATACTCTTCGGTGAGCATTTCGATCACGCTTCTCACCGTGTCATAGTCGGTGCCATCAGGCGTGATGTCGGCGGGGAGGGTTGTCGCAATGTTCATCGGTCATCTCCTGTCGTACACAGGTAACCATGCTGCCAGTGTCGTTGCCACCCGAAACTTGATTGGGCCGCTCGTCAGCGGCGACGCACGGTTGCAAGTGCCCCGGAAAACGCAGTGGCAAAGGTTTCGCGGTCGTCGCGGTTGAGGAACGACCCGACATCGGTCCGATGGCCGCCGCCGCTGATGCTCATCGAGACGATGCCGATCTCCTGATGCCGCGCGATGTTGAAGCGCGCCCAGAACGGATTGAAGCGGTGTTCGATCATCCGGCCCGACGGCGTGAACTTGCGCACCGACACGTCGGTTCGCGAAACGCTGACTTCCTCGCGGCTGCGTGCCGACCGGTAGTTCAGCCAGAAAGCACCGAACAGCAGCGCAAAATCCAGCCCGAAGAAGAACACGATCGGCCAGGCGCCGATCACCATGAACACGACCGCATGCACCAGGCTGAGCAGCCCGGCGATCAGGAAAAAGACCTTTAACCCCTTGAAGCCCAGGGAGCGATAGGGGGTCAGTTCGGCGCTGAACACCGGCTCTTCGCCGCCAAGCGTCTGATCGTTGCCATTCGTCATGACCATTGACTATAGATGCATCATGAAAAACGTGAAGCCGAAATTGCCGGGCAAGCCTGCGAAAACGAAGTCAGCGACGGGCCGCCGCACCCCGCCGCGAACGACGGGCGTCTACAGTCGCGACGAAATCTCCGAGATCTTCCGACGCTTCTCGATCCAGCGGCCGGAGCCGAAGGGGGAGTTGGAGCACGTCAATCCTTTCACCCTGGTGGTGGCCGTGGCCCTGTCGGCGCAGGCGACCGATGCCGGCGTCAACCGGGCAACTCGGGCGCTTTTTGCCGTTGCCGACACGCCGGAAAAAATGTTGGCGCTCGGCGAGGAGAAGGTGCGCGACTACATCAAGACCATCGGTCTTTTCCGCAACAAGGCCAAGAACGTCATCGCGCTCAGCGAAAAGCTGATCACCGATTTCGGCGGCGAGGTCCCGCGCACGCGGGAGGAACTGGTGACGCTGCCAGGTGTCGGGCGAAAGACCGCCAACGTCGTGCTGTCGATGGCTTTCGGCCAGGCGACGATCGCCGTCGACACCCATATCCTTCGTATCGCCAACCGGCTCTGTCTGGCACCGGGCAAGACCCCTGATGAGGTCGAGGCGAAGCTCTCGCGTATTATCCCCGACGAATATCTCTACCACGCGCATCACTGGCTGATCCTGCATGGTCGCTATTGCTGCAAGGCGCGCAAGCCGGAATGCGAGCGCTGCGTCATTGCCGACATCTGCAAGGCACCGGAAAAGACCTGCGATATCCCGGCGCCCCTGGTCGAGCTGCCGCAGCAGGTTCTTCCGGTCGCCGGCTGATGCGCGCCCTATCTCTGCGCGCGCTATAGGCTCGAGCCCGACTCAGGCGGAGATCAGTCGGTCGATCAACTGGCCAATCGCCTCGACGTAGAGGTCCGTCGGCGCGCCTTCGGCAATCTCCAGTGCGGCGCGATCGAAGGCGGCTGACAGCAGCGTCGCGGTTGCCGTCAAGTTGGCCCGATCACAGACCCTTGGCGCCATCGCTTCCGCGAGACCTTCTTCCAGCGTTCTCTGGGCATTTGCAGCGTCGATTGTTGCCATCTCGCGCGTGCCGAGTACGGCCGGGCCGTCGAGCAGCAGAATTCGGATTCTGCCGGGCTCTGCCATGGCGTCGAAGAAGGCGCGTGCGCCAATCATCAGCGCCTCGCGCGGCGTCAGGTCCTCGATTGTCGCTTCTTCGATCCTCGCCGCCACTGCACTAGCCTCCCGCTCGGCAACCGCGCGAAACAGCGCCTTCTTGTCTTCGAAGTGATGGTAGAGCGCGCCGCGCGTCATTCCGGCAGCAGCCACGATGTCCGGCGTCGACGTCTCCGCATATCCTCTCGCGACGAAAAGACCGTGGGCCGCATCAAGGATCGCGGCGCGGGTCGTGTCGGAGCGCTCGCGATTGGAGCGGCGAGACGATTTTATTTGCATACATTCAGCCTGTATGTTGGTTCGAAAGATACATGCAGACTGTATGATAATGCGACCGCGAGGGAAAGCGATGAAATCGACGAGCTATTATCCGGTGATCATGACATCAGACGTTGCAGCGACGGCGGTATTCTACATCGACAACTTTCGCTTCCAGGCGCTGTTCACCAGCGATTGGTACGTGCATCTGCAGTCGACCGAATCCGAGACGGTCACCTTGGCCGTTCTCGACTATCGCCATGAAACGATTCCGGAAGAGGGCCGGGCGCCCGTCCGCGGCCTGCTCCTCAACTTCGAGGTCGAGGATCCCGATGCGGTCTACGCCGATTGTCAGGCAGCTGGCCTGCCGATCCTGAAGGCGATCTGCGACGAAGATTTCGGCCAGCGCCATTTCATCACCGCCGATCCCAATGGCGTTCTGATCGACGTCATCAAGCCGATCCCGCCGAGCGCCGAGTTTGCGGCCGCCTACGACGCCAGCGCCTTGCCGACGGAATGATCGCAGCGACCGCGTGTTTTGTCTTCCAAATGGCTGGAAAACCGCTATTAACGAACACCGGCCATTAGGGAAACTGGACGGAGTTCATGACAAAATACGACGTGCTGACGATCGGCAATGCGATCGTGGATATCATTGCGCGATGCGATGACGGCTTTCTGAGCGAAAACGGTATCATCAAGGGCGCAATGAACCTCATCGATGCCGACCGCGCGGAGCTGTTGTACTCGCGCATGGGCCCTGCCGTCGAAGCTTCCGGGGGCAGCGCCGGCAACACGGCGGCCGGCGTCGCCAGCCTTGGCGGACGCGCCGCCTACTTCGGCAAGACGACCAACGATCAGCTTGGCGAGATCTTTGCGCACGACATTCGCGCCCAGGGCGTCTATTTCCAGACCAAGCCGCTCGAAACCGTGCCGCCGACCGCCCGCTCGATGATCTTCGTGACCGAGGACGGCGAGCGCTCGATGAACACCTATCTCGGCGCCTGCGTCGAGCTTGGTCCGGAGGATGTGGAAGCCGACGTCGTCGCCCAGTCCAAGGTCACCTATTTCGAGGGCTACCTGTGGGATCCGCCGCGCGCCAAGGATGCGATCCGCGAGGCCGCCAAGATCGCCCATGAAAACGGCCGCGAAACCGCAATGACCCTGTCGGACAGTTTTTGCGTCCACCGCTACCGCGATGAGTTCCTGGAACTGATGCGCTCCGGCACGGTCGACATCGTCTTTGCCAACAAGCAGGAAGCGCTCGCGCTCTACGAGACCGAGGACTTCGATCTGGCGCTGGAAAAGCTCTCGAAGGACTGCAAGCTTGCAGCCGTCACCTTGAGTGAAGAAGGCTCCGTCGTCGTGCGCGGCACCGAACGTGTCCGCGTCGGCGCGACGCCGCTCGCGCAGGTGGTCGATACGACAGGCGCCGGTGACCTCTATGCTGCGGGCTTTCTCCATGGATATACGACCGGTCGGTCGCTCGAGGATTGCAGCAAGCTCGGCAATCTCGCAGCCGGTATCGTCATCGGCCAGATCGGCCCGCGGCCGATGGTCTCGCTTGCCTCTGCCGCAAAGCAGGCCGAGCTCGCCTGAGGCGAGCTAGCCTTTTCCTTAAATGTCAGAGCGGGCGTAGCCTTTATTTGAAGGCTTCGCCCGGATAGGCGCCCCAGATCTCGCTCTGGACGATCCAGCCTTCGACGCCCTGGGTTTCGATGTGGCACCAGTCGCCGTTGCATTCACCCACACGGATGACCACACCGGGCTCCATGCGTGCGACGATCGCCGCCGTGCTCTGCGGCTCGCGGCGCAGGTTGACGAAGACGCCTTCGCCTTTGCCGCGCATCCATGGCGCGGTGACGGCGGTGCGGTCGCCCGACAGAAGGGCCTGGTTCACCCAGCCCTCCGTGCCGTCGGCATCGCGGATACGGCGCCAGTTATCGTATTCCTGGATGATTTCCACCGGCACGCCGGGTCGGAGGTAACGGAACGCCACCGCGTAGTCGACGCTGGGGCCGATGCGCAGGTTGACGCTCTTTGCCTTCAGGCTGACGAAACGCGGCAGCGGCAAACCGCTGGCCCCCTTCGCGGCCTGGGCATGGGCACCCGACGCCGTGATGATCGCGCCGATTAAGGCGGCGATCAATGCGAACGAGAGTTTGGAAATGACGTGACGCATGACGAAGCTCATTTTCCGTGGCAACTTGCAGGCGCAGTTCACCCAAGGCTCTTGGCCGGGGCGTAAATCGCGGGGACGACGCAGCGAGTTTTGTTTGTCTTCCCGACCGGGTCTGGTAGAAATTGCGGCTACAGGGAGAAAGTATCACCCAACTTGGTTAAGGACCCGTCAACGAGGCCCATCGCAGCAATGACAAGCAAGAAGAAGCCTAAGGTCTACATCACCCGGAAACTGCCGGACATCGTCGAAACCAGAATGCGCGAGTTGTTCGACGCCGAGCTCAATATTGATGATACGCCGCGCAGCCAGCCGGAGCTTGTGGCGGCGGTGAAGCGCGCCGACGTGCTTGTGCCGACCGTGACCGACCGCATCGATGCGGCCTTGATCGAGCAGGCCGGCCCGCAGCTTAAACTGATCGCCAGTTTCTCCAACGGCGTTGACAACATCGACGTCGACGCCGCGGCGCGAAAGGGCATCACCGTCACCAACACGCCCAATGTTTTGACCGAGGACACCGCCGACATGGCGATGGCGCTCATTCTCGCCGTGCCGCGCCGGCTTGCCGAGGGTGCGCAGATCCTGACCGATCGCAAGGGCGAATGGGCCGGATGGTCTCCGACCTGGATGCTCGGCCGGCGCATTGCGGGCAAGCGCATCGGCATTGTCGGCATGGGCCGCATCGGCACCGCGGTGGCGCGTCGCGCCAAAGCCTTCGGCCTGTCGATCCACTATCACAACCGTCACAGGGTCAAGGCCGAGACCGAGGAAATGCTGGAGGCGACCTACTGGGACAGCCTCGACCAGATGCTTGCCCGCGTCGATATCGTCTCGGTCAATTGCCCCTCGACGCCGGCGACCTATCACCTGCTTTCGGCCCGTCGGCTGGCGCTGATGCGTCCGGAAAGCTATATCGTCAACACCGCCCGCGGCGGCATCATCGACGAGACGGCGCTGATCAAGTGCCTGCGCGAAGGCAAGATCGCCGGGGCGGGGCTCGACGTTTTTGAGAACGAACCTGCGGTCAACCCCAAGCTCATCAAGCTCGCCGGCGAAGGCAAGGTCGTGCTGTTGCCACATATGAGTTCGGCGACGCTCGAAGGTCGCGTCGACATGGGCGACAAGGTGGTGATCAACATCCGCACTTTCTTCGACGGACACCGGCCGCCGGACCGGGTGCTGCCCGGCCGCGACTGATCAAAGCGTCTTGCGCATCTCGATCGAGGTGGGTCGGTTAAAGCCCGGATGAGCGGTCCGGTCGGTTTCGACGAACCCCCAAGCCGAAAACGTCCGGTGGTTTTCGACAAGCTCGATCCGTGTCTGCAGTCTCAGGGCCGGGAGGTGGCGGCCGCGCGCCGCTGCTTCGGCGCTCGCAAGCAACAGCCGGCCGACGCCTTTCCCCTGGCAGGTCGCGGCGACCGCAAGCTTGCCGATATAGAGACAGTCGATCTCCGGCTTGCAGAAGATGCAGCCGACAAGCTTTGAGCCGTCGACAGCGACGAAGCCGATTTCCGCCGAAGCCTTCTCCTTCAGCCCTTCAACAGTCAGCGCATGGGCCGACGACGGCGGATTGATCCGTCCATCCATATAGGCAAAGGCATCCTGGATCAGGGCCACCAATTCGTCATGGCGATCGAAGGCAGCGTCGATCCGAACGATCTGCATCAGTCCGCACTGCCGACCTTGCGCCTGCGGTAGCGGATGGTGCTGAACTGCGCCGAGAGCGCGTCATACATCAACAGCCGGCCGATCAGCGGTTCGCCGATCCCGGCAATCACCTTGATAGCTTCCATAGCCTGCAATGTTCCGATGACGCCGGTGAGGGCGCCGATGATGCCGGCCTCGGCACAGGAGGGCACGACGCCCGGCGGCGGCGCTTCGGGAAAGAGATCGCGATAGGATGGGTTTTGTTCTCCATCCTTGCCGGTACGGTAGGGCATCAGCACTGTGAGCGAGCCGTCGAAACGGCCGACCGCACCTGTGACGAGCGGTATCCTGATGGCCGCCGTCGTATCGGCGGCGAGATAGCGCGTGTCGAAATTGTCCGAACCGTCGATCACCAGGTCATATTGGCGCAACAGCGTTTCGGCGTTGTCGGCCGCCAGACGAAACGGATGCGTCTCGACCACCACATGCGGATTGAGTGCACCGATCGCTGCCGAGGCGCTCTCGACCTTTGTCTGGCCGATATCGGCCGTGCGGTGGATCACCTGACGCTGCAGGTTCGACAGCGACACCACGTCATCGTCGACGATGCCCAGCGTGCCGATGCCGGCCGCGGCCAGATACTGAAGAGCGGGAGCGCCGAGGCCGCCGGCGCCAATGACGAGAACGCGCGCGCCTTTCAGCTTCTGCTGCCCCGCACCGCCGAGTTCCGGCAGGATGATGTGGCGCGCGTAGCGGGCAATTTCCGATGGGTCGAGGCTGGTGTTTGTCATGAGCGGACACTTTCCATGATCGGTTCCCTCATCCCGAGACGCTTCCGTGCTCCACCGTCAGGAACCGGCCGCGATCGCCGAGTGCATCGAACATCGCACGGTCTGTCCCGGTCATGAAAGCCTGGCCGCCGAGCCCGTCGACGAGGTCGAAGAGGGCGGCGCGGCGGCCCATGTCGAGATGCGCGGCGATCTCGTCGAGCAGCAGAATGGGGGCATGGCCGGTCATGTCGCCGACGAGGCGCGCATGGGCAAGAACCAGGCCGACGAGCAGCGCCTTCTGTTCGCCGGTCGAGCAGCGCTCGGCTTCCATGTCCTTTTCGCGGTGACGGATCAGGAGGTCGGTGCGGTGCGGTCCGTCCAGCGTCCGGCCGGCGGCCGCGTCGCGAGGCCGGCCCTCGCGCAACATTGTGAGATATTGCTCTTCGAGGTCGAAGGCGGGCTTATGGCTCTCGTTGTCGAGGAAGCCCGCAAGCGCCAGGCGCGCGGACGGAAAGACGCTGTCGCCGGTGTTTCTTTCGACCAGCGCGGTCAGCAGACCCAGCATCTCCTGCCGAGCCAGCGCCATCGACACGCCGAGCCCCGCCATTTCCCGCTCGATGGCAGTCAGCCAGGCAGCATCAGGGCGAAAGTCGCTGAGGAGCCGATTGCGGCTGCGCATGGCGCGGTCGAATTCGCTGGCGCGCTTCCCATGTTCCGGATCGAGCGAAAGCACCAGCCGGTCGAGGAAGCGACGGCGATCAACCGAGGGGCCGGTGAAGAGCCCGTCCATGGCCGGCGTCAGCCACAGCACGCGCAGATGGTCGGTCAGTTCATCGACCGCACTCGCTGTCGTGCCGTTCAGCCGCAGGCGTCGCGATTGCCCTTCGCCGGCGCCCGCCGTGCCGGTGCCGATCTCGACCGGGCCTTCCATGCCCGTCACTTCAGCGAAGACCGAGAAGCCGTCACTTGCGCCGACGCGAGCGACATCGGCATAGGCGGCGCGCCTGAGGCCACGGCCGGGCGACAGAAACGACACCGCTTCCATCAGATTGGTCTTGCCGGCGCCGTTCTCGCCTGTGAGCACGATGTGCCTCTGGTCGAGCGCCAGCGACAGCGCCGCATAATTGCGGAACTCGCTCAGCTTCAGGCGATTGAGAAAGACCTTGTGTGGCATTTCGGGTCCGGATTCGACTTCGGCGCCAGTTGCAGCGCCACGCGTCGAACGAGACGAGCAAAGGACGCTGCAACACTTTAAACTTACTGCATAGCTCCATAAATCGATGCCGATTTAAGGAGCTATGCAGTAGGACGAAAGCGGGCGCCAAGGCAAGACGAAAGGCGACCTGTGTCATTTCCAGGTAAAATTGCGCGATAACGGCGGGGAAAGCCTTGCAATCTCTGTAGTTCAGCGCTTTTCTTGATCGCTTGTGTACAATATGACAGCCGCATGACAATCCATGAACGGACATATTTGTGATGCTGGCTTGGTTCCGCAAACTCCTTCCCCGCGAAGACAGCTTTTTTGATCTCTTCGCGCACCATTCGCGTACCGTCGTCGGTGCCGCCGAAGCGCTCGACAAGCTTCTCGTCGGCGGAGACGATCTCGAAAAGCACTGCGACCGGATCGTCGCCCTTGAAGACGAGGCAGACGGTGTCACCCGCGAAGTGCTTCTGGCCGTTCGCCGCTCCTTCATCACGCCGTTCGATCGTGGCGACATTAAGGATCTCATCCAGTCGATGGACGATGCCATCGACATGATGCACAAGACGGTCAAGACCATCCGGCTGTACGAGCAGAAGACCTTCGATCCTGGCATGAAGGAAATGGGCGCTATCGTCGTCCAGGCGGCGCACCTGATCGCCGAGGCCATTCCGTTGCTCAATCGCGTCGGCGTCAACCACGGCCGGCTCATCGCCATCGCCGAAGAGGTCACGCGCATCGAGGGCCGGTCTGACGAACTGCACGACCAGGGCCTGAAGGATCTTTTCCGCCGCTACGGTGCCAACAATGCCATGGCCTACATCATCGGTAGCGAGATCTACGGCGAACTCGAGAAGGTCGTCGACCGCTTCGAGGACGTCGCCAACGAGATCAGCGGCATCGTGATCGAGAACGTCTGATGGACGCGACGCTAGCCCTGCCGCTGCTCGTCGCGCTGATCGCGATTGCGCTGTTCTTCGACTTTCTCAACGGGCTGCATGACGCCGCCAACTCGATCGCAACCATCGTTTCGACCCGGGTGCTCCGGCCGCAATATGCGGTCATGTGGGCGGCGTTCTTCAATTTCATCGCCTTCCTGTTCTTCGGGCTGCATGTGGCTGAAACCCTCGGGAAGGGCATCATCGATCCCAGCATCGTCACGCCGCTGGTGATTTTTGCGGCGCTGATGGGCGCAATCTTCTGGAACATTGCGACCTGGATCTTCGGCATTCCGTCGAGTTCTTCGCATGCGCTGATCGGTGGTCTCGTCGGTGCCGGCCTGGCGCGCACCGGCGGCGACGCCATCGTCTGGACCGGTCTTCTCAAGACCGTTGGCGCCATCTTCATGTCGCCGATGATCGGCTTCTTCCTGGCGCTCTTGTTGATCCTCATCGTTTCCTGGCTGTTCGTGCGCCAGACGCCGTTTGCGGTCGACCGTAAATTCCGGGTGATGCAGTTCATCTCGGCCTCGCTCTATTCGCTCGGCCATGGCGGCAACGATGCGCAGAAGACCATGGGCATCATCGCCGTGCTCCTGTTCTCGCAGGGCTATCTCGGCTCCGAGTTCTATGTGCCGTTCTGGGTGGTGATCACCTGCCAGGCCGCGATCGCGCTTGGCACGCTGTTAGGCGGCTGGCGTATCGTGCACACCATGGGCTCGAAGATCACCAAGCTCAACCCGATGCAGGGCTTCTGCGCGGAGACCGGCGGCGCCATCACGCTGTTTGCCGCCACCTGGCTCGGCATTCCGGTGTCTACCACCCATACGATCACCGGTGCGATCATCGGCGTGGGTGCCGCAAAGCGGGTCTCGGCGGTGCGCTGGGGCCTTGCCGGCAACATCGTCATCGCCTGGTTCGTGACAATGCCGGCCGCTGCTGCGATTTCGGCACTCACCTACTTCGCAGTTGATCTGTTCCTGTGATCTCATCCGCCCCCGGCTCATTGCCGGGGGCGGGCCACATTTGAAATCGAAACGCCTCAGTCACTCACGCGTGGGGCCGGGTGGTCCTGGCCATCTTGATGCAGCGTCAGGCTTGCGGCACGAACGCCGGCCGGGACCTCGAAGGTCAGTTGCGCATCCATCGTCTTTGCAAAGAAGCGATGTTCCGCTTCCGGGAGGATTTCGATGCGTCCCTGGCCCGTTGCCTGCGTAAACAGTCTGTTGCCGTCCCGAAAAACCGTCAGATCGAAATCGGGCGCCAGCCGATAGGTGCCGACATAACTGTCGTAGGTCGCCGGGTCGAGGGCGATGGCGATGCGTTGAACCGGCGCGGGTGCAAGTGGCCTCTCCCTATCGAGCAGGTGCGCGCCGATATCGTCGACGCCGGCCTCCGTTGCCGTGTTCGACAGGACCACGACGCCGACGCCGGTCGATGGAACGAAGCCGACGAACGATCGATAGCCGCCCGTGCCGCCGTTGTGCCAGACGGCCTGTTTTTGGCCGCGGCCGGAGATCACCCAACCGAGCGCCTGCTCGTTGTCGTCGCCAAGCTGCTGTCGCTTGCCCAGCATGGTGGTGAATGCAGGCGCCAGTGTTGTGGGTTTCTGGCCCATCGCCGCCTGCAGGAAGATCAACAGATCATTCGCCGTCGAACGCAGTGCTCCGGCTCCTTGCAGCGCGCCGAGATCCCAATCGCTTGTCGGTTCCAGGCCAGCATCGTGGCCGGTCGCCCGCCGCCCATCCCATTCCGCGCGAGAGCTGATTGCGGTATCGGCCATGCCGAGCGGGACCGCGATGCGCTCGCTGACGAGCGCCTCATAGGACAGGCCCGACTGCAATGCGAGCGCATGGCCAAGCAGGCCATAGCCGAGGTTTGAATACTCGTGCTCACCGCCGGGTCGCCGGATCGGCTGGTGACTGGAAAGGAAGGCGTAGAGCTTGGCGACGCCGTAGTCTGCATAGGGGTCGCTGTCGTCGGCCGGCACCAGATTGTCCGGCAATCGCGGCAGGCCGGACATATGCGTTGCCAGATGCTCAAGCGTGATGGGTTTTCCATCGGCCGCGTTTTTCATAGCAGCGCTTTCCGGCAGTAGCGGCGAAACCGGCGTGTCGAGCTGCACGCCACCGCGTTCGACCGTGTCGGCAAGCAGCAGTGCGGTGAAGACCTTGGTTACCGAGCCGATCTCGAACACGGTGTCGCCGTCGACAGGGCGCAGGTCGTCCTTGGCCAAGCGGCCGTGCGCGACGACCCGTTGCCCCTTCGCATCGATAATGCCGACGACGATGCCGACCGATTGCTTGTGCTCGTCGATGCGCTCGGTCAGAATTTCCAAAATCTCGTCATCGGTCGCAGAGAGAAGCTCCGCTTGGGCGGTGGCGCCGAGGGTCATGAGAATGATCCAGGTGAGGAGGAAGGGTCGCATGCAGGCGAGATAGGCATCCAATTTTCAGTTGCAAGGCGCGTTCGTCACATGCCACCCCTCGTCGGTCGAGATCTGGTCAAGAGCTGATCAAGATTTGGCGGAAGGTGGGGTTCTTTGCGCTGACACGCCCGAAATGCCCACCGGCTCATGGATCCCAATGGGGCGGATCGCCAAAGGCCTTCTTCAGATGTTCGGCGATTGCCCGGAGCTTGGCCGACGGCCGCCGGCCTTCGGGATGAGCCATGTAGATGAACTCCGGTTCCGGGCGAAAACCGACATCGATCTCGCGAAGCCGACCGTCGCCCACCGCCGGACCGCAGATGAAGGTCGGCAGCAGGGCGATGCCAAGCCCGGCGACGGCGGCATCGTGGATCATGTCGCCGTTGTTGATGCGCAGCGCCATGCGGGCGCGAATGACGGTCGAACCGGTTGACCCCTCGAACCGCCAGTCCGAGGCGCCGCGGTTGGTGTAGAAGATGCCGCGGTGATCGTTGAGTTCGACAAGCGAGGCCGGCGTGCCGTGGCGAGCGAGATAATCGGGCGAGGCGACCAGCAAGCGCCGGCTTTTGGCAAGCTTCCACACGATCAGCCGTGAATCGGCGATGACCCCGTGTCGCACGATCGCGTCATAGCCTTCGGAGGCGACATCGACCCGGCGGTCGTCGAGATCGAGCGTCAGTTCGATCTCGGGATGCGTCGCCAGAAAGGGATAGAGTGCAGGCCCCAGATGCAGGCGCCCGAAGCTGACGGGGGCGGCGATCCGCAATGGTCCGGTCAGCGTTCCGCGGCGCTCGGCCAGATCGCTGGCGGCGGCCTGCACCTCGCTGACGATCCGCACCGCGCGCTCGCGAAAGGCGACGCCATCTTCGGTGAGCGTCAGCTTGCGCGTGGTTCGATGCAACAGCGTTGCGTTCAGGTGGCGCTCCAGGTCCGCGACCCGTTCGCTGATCACGGATTTCGATAGCCGCAGCCGGCGCGCCGCTTCGCTGATCGAGCCGGCTTCTGCGACGGCGACAAAGGCAGCAATTCCTTCGATCTTCAGCATCGTTCGGCATTTCCGAATTCGAGTTCCATCATTGGCAGACTAATCCGAACGACGATCTTCGGCCATATCTATCGGCATCGAAGAGCGGCGGTCGATGGAAAGAAGACCGGTCCCAACCAACCCAACAGTCAAGTCAACCCAACAAAGGAACTCCATCATGTCACGTTTGCAGAACAAGACCGCGCTCATCACCGGCGGCACCAGCGGCATCGGCCTCGAGACGGCGCGCCAGTTTATCGCCGAGGGGGCTCGGGTCGCCGTTACCGGCACCAATCCGCAGAATATCGCCGAAGCCCGCAAGGTACTCGGCGAAGGCGCCGTCATCATCCAGGCCGATGCCGGCAACGCCGCCGGACAGGCGGCGGTTGCGGAGCAGGTCAAGGCTGCCTTCGGCCATCTCGACATCCTCTTCGTCAATGCCGGCATCGCCAAGCTTCAGCCGATCGAAAAATGGGATGAGGCCAGTTTCGACCAGTCGCTGAACATCAACGTCAAGGGCCCGTTCTTCCTGATCCAGGCGCTGCTGCCGATCTTCGCCAACCCCGCCTCGATCGTGCTCAACACCTCGATCAACGCCCATATCGGCATGCCGACCTCCAGCGTCTATGCGCTCAGCAAGGCGGCACTCCTGTCGCTTGCCAAGACGCTTTCGGGTGAACTCATCGGCCGCGGCATTCGTGTCAACGCCGTCAGCCCTGGGCCGATCAAGACGCCGCTGCATGACGGGCACGGCGCGACGCCGGCGGAAAACAAGGAGATCGTCGCGTCGATCGCCGCGCAGATCCCGCTCGGCCGCTTCGGCGATGCCAGCGAGATCGCCAAGGCAATTGTCTTCCTCGCTTCCGACGAGGCTGCGTTTACGGTCGGCGCTGAACTGATCATCGATGGTGGCATGGCCACGCTCTGATACTCACCTGTCTGTTGCCGCCGCTCGCGTTCGATCGCGTGTGGCGGCAAAGTCCTGTTCGTCATCGACGGCACGCCGCTGGCGGCGTTGGCAGGGCGGTCGGAGAAGAGTATATTCTTGAAATCTAATAGGCCGTCGAGCAATCGAGGGGAATGAAGCAGACCCACACCGATCAGATCCAGGAGGAGACGATGACGAGTGTCAGGTGGACGATCAAAGGTCGGGAATTCCTTCATTGCAATTGCGCCTATGGCTGCCCCTGTCAGTTCAATGCGCTGCCGACCCACGGCAATTGCTGCGCCGTCGGCGGGTTCGAGATCGAGACCGGCCATCACGGCGAAACGCGCCTCGACGGCTTGAGATGCGGGATGATCGCGGCTTGGCCTGGAGCAATTCATGAGGGCAGGGGAGAGGTCGTGCCGATCGTCGACATCAATGCTACGCCCGCACAGCGCGAGTCCTTGCTGCGCATCATGAGCGGCCAGGATACCGAGCCCGGGGCGACCTTCTTCCAGGTGTTCGCCACCACCTTCGAGACCTTTTACGACCCGGTCTTTGCCGAAATCGAGTTCGATGTCGATGTCCGCGCTCGTACAGCGAGGCTGAATGTGCCCGGCTGGATCGTGGCGCGCGGCGAGCCGATCCTGAACCCCGTGACCGGAAACCCGCATCAGGCGCGCATCAACCTGCCGCAGGGCTTCGAATACGACGTCTGCGAGGTCGGACGCGGATGGGCCGATACGAAGGGGCCGCTGACGCTGTCCATTCCGGATTCGCACGCCCATTTCGCCAGCATGCATCTGACCGAAAGCGGCGTGGTTCACTGACGCCCATGACCGACACCGCGCTCGAAACGCTTCTAAGGCGCGACCGGCTCATCGTTGTCGTCTCGCTGTTGGTGCTGACCGGAATTACCTGGCTCTATACGCTCTGGCTGGCAGCCGGCATGGATGCCACTGCGGTCATGCCGGCCTCTGCCGATGGCATGAGCGCCGACATGGCGATGGACATGGGGGCGGGTGACGGCATGGAGGTGGACAGGTCGCCGGGTGCCATGGCGTCGATGGCGGACGTTGCTTTCCGCCCTTGGAGCGCTTCGACCTTCGCCTATGCCCTTGTCATGTGGGCGGTGATGATGGTCGGCATGATGACGCCCTCGGCAACGCCGATGATCCTGCTCTATGCCCGCGTCGGGCGGCAGGCGGCGCTCGAGGACAGGCCGTTTGCCGCGACCGGCTTTTTTGCCGGCGGCTATCTCTCGGCCTGGATCCTGTTCGCGCTTGTCGCAACGCTCGGACAATGGCTGCTGGAGGCCGCACTGATGCTGACGCCGATGCTGATGAGCGCCAGCCGCATGCTCAGCGGCATCATCCTGATTTCGGTCGGCTTGTTTCAGTGGACGCCGCTGAAAGATGCCTGTCTGAGGCAGTGCCAGGCGCCGCTGCTTTTCATCCAGAATCACGGCGGCTTTCGCCGCGGTGCACGAGGGGCGTATCGGCTCGGCTTTCGCCACGGCCTTTATTGTGTCGGTTGCTGCTGGGCGTTGATGGCGCTGCTGTTCATCGGCGGGGTGATGAACGTTCTATGGATCGCCGCCATCGCCGTTTTCGTGCTCGCCGAGAAGGTTCTTCCCGGTGGCCGCCTGCTTTCCCGCGCCGCGGGTGTGGTGCTCGTCATGGCCGGGCTGTGGCAGCTTGCGGCCATGACGTGATCCTACAGCGCCGCGCGTCTTATTAGACGCGCAAAGGTCGCTGTAGCACTTTGAATTGCTGCATGTTTTATCCTTAAATCGGATAGGATTTAAGGAAACATGCAGTAGGGGCAACCGCTGAGCGTCAGTCGCTCAGCGTGTCGAAGAAATCCTTCATTCGGGCGAAGAAACCGGCGGATTCCGGATTGTTGTCCTTGGACGAGATCTGCTCGAATTCCTGCAGCAGCTCGCGCTGACGCTTGGTCAGCTTCTGCGGCGTCTCGATCTGCATCTGGATGTAGAGATCGCCGGTCTGGCTGGAACGCAGCACCGGCATGCCCTTGCCCTTCAGGCGGAATTGCTTTCCGGCCTGGGTGCCTTCCGGCACCGTCACGCGCGATTTGGTGCCGTCGAGCGTGGTGACGTCGAACTTGCCGCCCAGCGCCGCGGTCGTCATCGAGATCGGCACGCTGCAATAGAGGTCAGCGCCGTCGCGCTGGTAGAATTCATGCGGCTTGACCGAGAGGAAGATGTAGAGATCGCCCGCCGGTCCGCCACGCAGGCCCGCTTCCCCTTCGCCGGAGAGGCGAATGCGGGTGCCGTCTTCAATGCCGGCCGGAATGTTGACGGAGAGCGTGCGCTCCTCGGTGACGCGGCCCTGGCCGTGACACTTGGTGCAGGGGTCGGTGATCGTCTGGCCGCGGCCGCCGCAGGTCGGGCAGGTGCGCTCGATCGAGAAGAAGCCCTGGGCGGCGCGTACGCGGCCGGAGCCCTGACAGGTTCCGCAGGTCTTCGGGCTGGTGCCGGGCTTGGCGCCGGATCCGGTGCAGACATCGCAGGTGATCGAGGTCGGCACCCGGATCTGCGCGGTCTTGCCGGAATAGGCCTCTTCCAGCGAGATTTCCATGTTGTAGCGCAGATCGGCGCCGCGCTCGCGGCCACCCGATGAACGCCGCTGGCGCCCGCCACCCATCATCTCGCCGAAGATGTCTTCGAAGATGTCGGAGAAACCGCCGGCACCACCGGCGCCACCGCCAAAGCCGTTGCCCATGCCGCCCTGCTCGAAGGCCGCGTGACCGTAGCGATCATAGGCCGCGCGCTTTTGCGGGTCCTTGAGCGTCTCGTACGCTTGGTTGATTTCCTTGAAGGTCTTTTCCGAGGCGGCGTCGCCGGGGTTCTTGTCCGGATGATACTGCATCGCCAGTTTGCGGAAGGCGCTCTTCAGCTCCTTCTCATCCGCGTTCTTGGCAACGCCAAGCGTTTCGTAAAGATCACGTTTCATTCTTCAAAGATTGTCCTGTTGACAAGGCGTGCCAGCGCGGGGGCCCGGCGGCTGCCTGGTTACCTTGCCAAAGGATTTAGTAAACCTTGAAGCGCGATACCATAGCCCACCTGCCCGCGGACGCGGTTTTTTGTCGGAAAAATGACGTTTCTTCCGGTCTCGCGCCCGGTCAGCTCGATTTGGCGCCCACTCTCGCCTGCGACGTTGCGCTGTGGCGGCGGTTTCAGCAGGGTGGGTCTAGGGACTGACGTTCGTCAGAAGCTGCCTGGCACGAGTGCCCGAGGGGAAGGAGAAACAAAAAAGCCCGGGTCACCCCGGGCTTTTCCGTCTCTAGGAGAGCGCGACTTAAGCCGACCGCTTGCGGTCGTCTTCGTCGTTGACTTCTTCATAGTCCGCGTCGACGACATCGCCATCGCGGGCGGCGTCAGCGGCGGCGTCCGCATGGGCGGCGTCCGTCTGCTGGGCCTCATAGATCGCCTGACCGAGCTTCATGGAGACTTCCATCAGCGTGTTGGTCTTGGCCTTGATGTCTTCAGCATCCGGCTCGGAAGCCTCGACGGCGGTCTTCAGCGCGGCAATGGCGTCGGAGATCGCGTTGCGGTCGGTTTCCGAGACCTTGTCGCCGTAGTCCTTCAGCGACTTTTCCGAAGAATGGATCAGGCTCTCCGCCTGGTTCTTCGCTTCCACGCCTTCGCGGCGCTTCTTGTCGGTTTCGGCATTGGCCTCGGCGTCCTTGACCATCTTCTCGATGTCGGCGTCGGACAGGCCGCCCGATGCCTGGATGCGGATCTGGTGTTCCTTGCCCGTACCCTTGTCCTTGGCCGATACCTGCACGATGCCGTTGGCGTCGATGTCGAAGGTCACTTCGATCTGCGGCATGCCGCGCGGTGCCGGCGGAATGCCGACGAGATCGAACTGGCCGAGCAGCTTGTTGTCGGCTGCCATTTCACGCTCGCCCTGGGAGACGCGGATCGTCACGGCCGACTGGTTGTCGTCGGCGGTCGAGAAGGTCTGCGACTTCTTGGTCGGGATCGTCGTATTGCGTTCGATCAGGCGGGTGAAGACGCCACCGAGCGTTTCGATGCCGAGCGACAGCGGGGTTACGTCGAGCAGCAGAACGTCCTTGACGTCGCCCTGCAGAACGCCGGCCTGGATCGCAGCACCCATGGCCACGACTTCATCCGGGTTCACGCCCTTGTGCGGCTCCTTGCCGAACAGCTGCTTCACGGTTTCCTGGACCTTCGGCATGCGGCTCATGCCGCCGACGAGAACGACTTCGTCGATCTCGGCAGCCGAAACGCCGGCGTCCTTGAGCGCGGCCTTGCACGGAGCGACGGTGCGCTGGATCAGGTCGTCGACAAGCGCTTCGAACTTGGCGCGGGTCAGCTTCATCGTCAGGTGCTTCGGACCGGAGGCGTCTGCCGTGATGAACGGCAGGTTGATTTCGGTCTGCTGCGACGAAGACAGCTCGATCTTGGCCTTTTCAGCGGCTTCCTTGAGGCGCTGAAGAGCAAGCTTGTCGTTCTTCAGGTCGATGCCCTGTTCCTTCTTGAACTCGCCGGCGAGATACTGGACGAGACGCATGTCGAAGTCTTCGCCGCCGAGGAAGGTGTCGCCGTTGGTCGACTTCACTTCGAAGACGCCATCGCCGATTTCGAGAACCGAGATGTCGAAGGTGCCGCCGCCAAGGTCATAAACGGCGATCGTCTTGCCGTCCTTCTTGTCGAGGCCGTAGGCGAGGGCTGCAGCAGTCGGCTCGTTGATAATGCGCAGCACTTCGAGGCCGGCGATCTTGCCGGCATCCTTGGTTGCCTGGCGCTGAGCGTCGTTGAAGTAGGCCGGAACGGTGATGACGGCCTTCTCGACCTTTTCACCGAGATAGGATTCGGCCGTTTCCTTCATCTTCTGAAGGATCATGGCGGAGATCTGCGACGGCGAGTAATCCTTGCCGTGTGCTTCGACCCAGGCGTCGCCATTGTCGGCCTTGGTGATCTTGTAAGGAACCATGTCCTTGTCTTTTTGCGTGGTCGGATCCTGGAAGGTCCGGCCGATCAGGCGCTTGATCGCAAAAAGCGTGTTTTCCGGGTTGGTGACCGCCTGGCGCTTTGCCGGCTGACCAACGAGACGTTCGCCGTCTTCGCTGAATGCCACCATCGAGGGGGTCGTGCGCGCGCCCTCGGCATTTTCAATGACCTTCGCATCTTTTCCGTCCATGACGGCGACGCAGGAGTTGGTCGTTCCCAAGTCAATACCAATAACTTTAGCCATGTCGTTCTCTCCTTGCAGCGGACTGTCGGAACCCGGTCAGGCATTCGTGAGACAGTCCCTAACGGGATGGTCTTTGGATTTCATCGCAGCGGTGGCTGCGCCGATGCGGCGTATATAAGGACCGGCGTTTCGGACTGCAAGGCATTCTGCGGGGCGATTGGGGGCAAAAGCAAGCCTGCGATTGGCACGCGGCCAACAATAGACGCTCGGCCCGCGGCCGGCAGGGCGGCAAAGCGTTGCGGCGGCGGCGTTCGAGCCGCCTCAGCCGCCCGTCAGGATATCGAAAAGCGTCGTGCGTTTGGTGGCACCGGTGGTCTGGCCGACATCGGCCGGCGGCACCATGCCGCCGTTGCCGTCAGGCAAGGGCCGGGTCTGCTGCACGGCGATCGAACCGTCGACGCCAACAGGTGGTTCCGGAAACGCGTTCGGATCGCCGGAAAGGATGTCTCCCGTCGCGGCAGGCGGTGCGCCGCCGTCGTCGAAGACCGGTTGGACCCCGGTGGTGCCGAACAGCGGCGAAGGCGAAAGCCCCTCATGCGCGGTCACCATGAAATCGTGCCAGGCCTTGGCCGGCAGGCCGCCGCCGGTGACCTTCTTCATCGACTTGCCGTCGTCATTGCCGAACCAGACGCCGGTGGTGAGGTTCGAGGTGTAACCGACGAAAAGCGCATCGCGGAAGGATTGCGTGGTGCCGGTCTTGCCGGCCGCCTCCCAGCCCTTCAGACGCGCCTTCTTGCCGGTACCGTTGGTCAGCACCCGCACCATCATCTGGTTCATCTCGCTGACGATGGCCGGATCGAGCACGCGCGGCGGGTTGTCGTAGGTGTTTTCGTAAAGCACCGTGCCGTCGGCCTTCGAAATCCGGCGAATGACATGCGGCGTCGCCTTGAAGCCGCCGTTCATGAACGGGGCATAGGCCGAGGTCAGTTCGACGAGGCTGACTTCCGAGGTGCCGAGCGCGATCGAGGCATTGGCCTGCATCTCGGAATCGATGCCGAGGCGATGCGCCACCTTCACCACGTTCTGCGGACCGACCTCCATCACCAGCTGCGCGGCGATGGTGTTGAGCGAGTTGGCGAGCGCGTCGGCGATGGTAACTTCGCCGCGGTATTTCTGGTCGTAATTTTCCGGTGTCCAGTTGCCGATCCGGACCGGGCCGTCGTTGCGGATCGACATCGGCGTGCGGCCGATCTCGAGCGCTGCCGCATAGACGAAGGGCTTGAAGGCCGAGCCCGGCTGGCGTTTGGCCTTGGAGGCGCGGTCGAACTGGCTCTCGGCATAATCCTTGCCGCCGACCAGCGCGCGGATGGCGCCGGTGCCGTCGATCGACACGAGGGCTGCCTGCGAAGCGTCGAGCTTGGCGCCGTCGGTCGAAAGCGTGGCGCTGATCGCCTCCTCCGCCTTCTTTTCCAGATTGAGGTCGATGGTGGTGTCGACGATCAGGTCTTCCTTGACCTCGCCGATCATGCCGGGAAGCTGGTCCATCACCATGTCGGCGACATAGTGTTCGGCGCCAGACCAGTAGCTCTTGGCCTTGGTCGGCGTCTGCGACATCGCCGTCTTGATTTCGCTGTCGGTGACGAAGCCTTCCTCGCGCATGGCACCGAGAACGACCTGGGCGCGCTCTTCCGCAGCCTTCGGGTCGCGGGCCGGCGACAGGCGGGAGGGCGCCTTCAACAGGCCGGCCAGCAATGCTGCTTCGCCGAGGTTTACGTCGCGCGCCGACTTGTTGAAGTAACGCCTCGATGCCGCCTCGACGCCGTAGGCATTAGAGCCGTAGAACACCCGGTTGAGGTACATCGCCAGGATCTGGTCCTTGGAATATTTCTGCTCCAGCCAGAAGGCGAGCAGCACTTCCTGAACCTTTCGCTCCAAAGTCCGTTCCGGCGAAAGGAACAGGTTCTTGGCAAGCTGCTGAGTCAGCGTCGAGCCGCCCTGGACCATCCGGCCGGTGGTGACGTTGGTCAGCATGGCGCGGGCCAGGCCAAGCGGGTCGACGCCGAAATGCGAATAGAACCGGCGATCCTCGATGGCGATCACCGCCTGAGGGATGTAGGGCGACATGTTTTCGAGCGACAGCGCCTCGCCGCCGGTCGTGCCGCGGTTGGCGATGATGTCGCCATTGACGGAGAGGATCTTGACGTTGGGCGGACGCTCGGGGATCGACCAGCTTTCAGCGCTCGGCATGCGCGCGCCGTAGTAGAGCACGAGACCGCCAACGCCCATCGCGCCCCAGATGCCGAGCACGATGCACCAGTAAAACAGCGTGCGCACGAGGCCGATGAACCCGCCGCCTCCGCCGGAACTGCGGCGCGTTCCACCGCGTTTGCTGCGTTGGGCTTTCTTCTTGGGCTGGGGAGCTGATTTGCTGCGGGCAGGTTTGCGGCTGCCGCCGGTCACGCGATCGCTGGCCTCGATGCGAAAATCGTCATCGTCGTCCGTGCTGCCGCCGAACGAGGGCTCGATCCGTTGTCCTGACTTGCCGCTTGCTGCCATGCCGTTTGGATTAACCCCTCATGCCGCATCGCGGGCGCCCAGCCGTCCGCCCCAGTGGCGAAGGCAATCTCGAAGGCGGGGAGAAATTAACCCATCGACCCGCCACGGCGATGCGGTGAACTTTAAATGCGGCAATTTAAGGGGGGGTTAAAAACCGAATTGTAAAATATGCATGGTCTTCAACAACTTGCCGGATTTGAAGTCTCAGGCTTTGCTGCTTCGTTCGCTCAACTCCGGCCTCTCGAGAGCTGCGGGTGGTTTGCGCGGGCGAGACGGATGGAAACGGATATCCAACAGCTATCGCGCAAAGGCACTTTCACATCGCGGCTTTTGGCATTTGTGGCGACCGCGCCGTTCGGAGGCCTGGTCTATTGGCCGCACGAGTTGGGAGCCGCACGCGACGTCGGCGACCGCGGGCGAATCAGCCTTGGAACGCCGATGCGCATGACCAAGCACTGTGTCTGTGGCGGGCCTATTCGGCGGTCTTTTCGTCCTCAACGACACGATCGGTCTTTTTCAAGAGCACCATTTCTTCGGATGCTGGCTGGCTCTCCGTCGCTATGCTGGCGGTGGTTGTTGTCGTGTCGACCGCTGCATTGGTCTTGGCGTGATAGGCGCATTCGGCAAATGCCGCGGAGGCGGACAGGCCGACTGCAGCCACAGTCACTAGGATGATCTTCATGATCTTCTCCTTCTCGCTCACGGGTGAGATCCTAACCCGCAACGCGAGCCGCTCGAAATCACGATTTTGTTCCGGCGGAGGCTGCGCCAGGGTGTGGAGGATGGAGCGAACCTTGTTGTTCTACTCGATCGAGCTCCTGAGTGGTGTTTCGCCGACGAGCTTCGCCTGCTTGCTGCGGTCCGGTTCGGTGTACTCGTAAAGCCATTGGCTGTAGGGCAGCCGCAGCAGGACGGTCTTTGCCAGCTTGTTGGTGGCCATCGCATCGCAGTCGCGCGCCGGGTAGGCCTGGCGGGTGCACATCGCTTGCGGACTATCGACCAGGCGATAGCCGTGACCTTGAAAGACCAGCGTGGTCATCGCGGTCAACCGGTATGAACCGGGTGGCACGACAACGAGGCGCAAGCTGGCAAGCCAGGTCGCCAGAATCAGGAAAACGATGATCGCGGTCGGGATCTGGAGCAATAATTTCATGAAAAGCCTGCAATTCCTAGGTGCAATGGCATCTAGGGAACCACAAAACGTCTGCATGTCGAGAAAGATGTACGCTATGGTATAAGCTATCTGCGGTTGTGGTTTGCAACCTGTAACATTAGTATTTGCCAAAAATGAGCAGCCGTTAATAGCGGATGGGCACGATTTCGGGAGTAAATTGTGCGGCGCAGCAAATCTGCTCTTGAAAATATTGCGACGCATGATTATTGTAAGACTTATCGAAGCGCTGCACCTCCTCCCGTGGCGCCCGATGTGGATCGGTGGCACTCCTCCTCCCAGTCACCGGTCAAGTTTGAGAGCCCCGTGCACCTCCTCCCGCGCGGGGCTCTTTTCATGTCCGGACCTTTGCGCGCCTGATGAAACACGCCCAAGCGGCGGTGCAGATTTTGCTGGTCCTGTCGGTCTTGCGGGTGTATCGGCGCGGTCATGGGCTCCAAGGCAAACGGCTATATCTACGCGCTCCTCGCTATCGTCATCTTTGCGATCCAGGACGGCATTTCCAAACATCTCGGCAGCATCTATCCGCCAGTTTTCGTGGCGATGATCCGCTATTGGGCCTTTGCCCTGTTTGCCGTGGTGCTGGCCGCCCGCGCAACGGGTGGGCTCAAGATAACGGCGACGACCAGGAGACCGCTGCTTCAGGTGCTGCGCGGGATGCTGCTGCCGCTGCAGATCGTCATGATCATTACCTCTTTCACGATGGTGGGGCTGGCGCATTCGCAGGCGATCCTTTCAGCGACGCCGCTTTTTGTCGCGCTTCTGTCGATGCCGCTTCTGGGCGAGCGTGTCGGCTGGCGCCGATGGCTGGCAATCTCGGTCGGCCTCGTCGGCGTTCTCCTGATCCTGAGACCGCCTGAAGGCGTTTTCGAGCTGGCGTTCCTGTTGCCGCTGGCAGCAGCACTTGTCTTCGCCCTCTATGTCATCGTCACCCGGCTGGTCAGCCGCGACGATCCGGCGATAACGAGCTTCTTCTATACCGGTGTCGTCGGTGCCGTGGCGATCAGCCTTGTCGGCGCATTCTTCTGGACGACACTGTCGCCGCCGGATTGGGGCTGGATGCTGCTCTTGTGTCTCACCGGAACCTCAAGCCACTATTTCCTCATCCGCGCCTATGACCTGTTGGACGCGGTGGCGGTTCAGCCGCTCACCTGCAACTGGTCTTCGCGTCGATCATGGGCGTCAGCCTCTTCGGCGAGACGCTGACCACCAACATGATTGCCGGCTCGGTGCTTGTGGTTGCGGCCGGCATCTTTACCGTCTGGCGCGAACGTGTCGTTGCTCGCCGTAAGGCGGGCCTGCCGCCGACCTGAGCGCGTCATCGATCTTTTGGCGAATCCTGCTATGGCTTCGCCTTTATGTTGTGCTCGGTTGGCTGCTCCGAAAGCCGATGAGGAGGAATGCCATGAAGTTTTCGTCCACCGCCGCGCTGGTGTTTTCGACGCTCGCTGCCGTGAATTCCGAAGCTCTGGCGCAGGACAACGTCGCCTATATCGACGACCGCTCGGATGGTGCCGCTGTCGTACGCTCGCTCTACAACGCCATCAATCGCAAGGAATATGCGCGCGCCTACGGCTATTTCGGCGAGACGAAACCGGTCGGCGGGTACAAGACGTTCACGCGCGGTTATGAGGGCACCGTTGCGGTCGAAATAAAGCTCGGCAAGGTGAAGACCGAGGCAGGTGCTGGCAGCATCTATTCGGCGGTACCGGTCGCAGTGAAGTCGATCGAGAAACGCTCGCGTGTACGCTTCTTCGCCGGCTGCTATGTGACCCGCATCATCAATCCGTCGCTGCAGGTGCCGCCGTTCACGCCCTATCAGATCGAAGCCGCGCGCCTGAAGGAAGTGAAGGGACCGCTCGAGGCGGCCCTTCCGACTGTCTGCAACGCGCCGTGACGCTTACCTCTTGATCTTCACTGAATAGGTCCGCGTCGCTCGGCGAGGAACCGCGACCGTTCGAACACCAGGATCACGGCGAGCGCCATGATGAATGGAATGACGAGATAAAGGATACGGAAGATCGCCAGTGCCGCCAGCACGTCGGCCGGGTCCATTTCCGGCAGGGCGGCGATGAAGACCAGCTCCAGCACGCCAAGTCCGCCCGGCGCGTGCGACAAGAGTGCTGCCGAGAACGATGCCAGAAAGATCCCGAGAACGACGATGAAACCCGGATTGCCGGCTTCCGGGAGGGCGAAATAGATGATCCCGGCCGCACCGATCAGCTCGACCGGCGCGATCACCAACTGCCGCAGCACGATCGATGGCTTGGGATAGTGCAGTTGGAACCAGCGCGTGCGGATCGACGGCAGGCCGACGAGGCTTCCGATCACATAGAGCGCGATCACGATCAGGATCAGCACGCCCGTCGTCAACGACATTTCGACCGGCAGGAATTCGGCAAACCGTTCGATGATCTCCGGTTTCACCAGAAGCACGATCGCCGAGAGCATCAGGGTTCCGAGCGCAAAGGTGAACGAGCAGAAGGCAACGAGCACGCCGACTTCGCCTGGTGTCAGCCCTTTCGATCGGTAGGCCCGGTAGCGCACGACAGCGCCCGAGAAGACGGAGGCGCCAAGATTGTGCGAGAGCGCATAGGTGGTGAACGAGCAGACGGTAATGAACCACAGCGAAATACGATGACCGAGGTGATCGATTGCCAGTTTGTCGTAGCCGGCAAGTGCCGCATAGGCGACCAGCGTTGCGCCGATCGCCAGAAACCAGCTTTCCAGCGAAATCGCCGTGAAGCTGGCGAGGAAGTCGTCCAGCGAGAGGCCGCTCAGCTCGTGATAGAGCGCATGCACCGAAAAAATGATCGCCGCCAGCCCGACGACGGGCCAGAAATACGCGCGCAGCCTGCTCATACCGGCGTCGCGATCGCTGCAGCAAATCCGGCCGAAGGCCCTGTAGACGGCGTCGTTTCTATCTCGGGACGCATCTGTTCATGAAAGCAGCCGCGGTCGCGGCTCCAGCTCGTCACAGTTTCGCGTCCGGAGCGCGACGTCTCGGTCCTCACACTTGCCAATGATCCAATTTCCCATTCTGATTTGTTTTGCAAAAGGGAAGCACCTGAGACCGGGCAGGTCAAGGATCGATGCCCCTGCATAGGTGCGTGTTTGGTCAAGAAATCGCGAAGACGACACGGTAAACCGGAGGTGGGTAGATGCAGAACGACAAGGAAAAGCCGATCGAGCCGGTCTTCCGCAATGGAACCGTGACGGTCGTCGGCGTGGTGCTGTCGTTTTCGCTGGGCTTTCTCACCCAGTGGGCGGCCAATCCGGTGCCGTGGAATATGGGTGATCTTCCGGCCGTCATCCTGTTGGCGATCGGCATCCTTTTGCAGATGCACGCACTGTGGGACTTCTTGCAGCTGCGCTCGCTGCAGCCGAAGGTCTATGACCAGGCGACCCGCATCTTCTTCATCGGTGTGGTGGTTACCGGCAGCGGCGTGTTCGCAGCGCTGATCGCTGACTTTGTCGTGATGATCTCGAAAGCCGCTTGACCGTCGTGGCGGGTATGCCCGCCACGACGTTGTTCATATCAGGCGGCAAGCGCGTTCAGGATGCGGATCCAGGAACGAATGCCCTTGTGATAGGACTGCAGCTCGTATTTTTCGTTGGGCGAATGGATGCGGTCGTCCGAAAGGCCGAAGCCGACGAGCAGCGATTCCATGCCGAGCATCTTCTGGAAGTCGCCGACGATCGGGATCGAGCCGCCCATGCCGATGACCACGGCCGGCTTCGGCCATTCGTCGGAAAGGGCGAGCTTTGCCGTGTTGAGCAGGTTCGAATCGTAAGGCAGCTGGATCGCCGGCGATCCGCCATGGGCATGGAACTCGACCGTGCAATCCGCCGGCACTTTCGAGCGCACATAGGCGCGGAAAGCTTCGCGGATCTTTTCCGGGTTCTGGTTGCCGACCAGACGGAACGAGACCTTTGCGGAAGCCTCAGCGGCGATCACCGTCTTGAAGCCTTCGCCGGTATAGCCGCCGGTGATGCCGTTGATCTCGGCCGTGGGGCGGGCCCAGGTCAGCTCCAGAACAGAGCGGTTCTTTTCACCTGACGGGATCGACAGACCGATCTCGCCGAGGAATTTTTCTGCCGTCTGGCCGAGGGTCTCCCATCCGGCCTTGATTTGATCAGGGGTTTCCTCGACACCTTCGTAGAAGCCTTCAAGCGTCACGCGGCTGTCTTCGTCATGAAGCCCGGCCAGGATGCCGGTCAGGATGCGGATCGGGTTGGCGGCAGCACCGCCGAAATAGCCCGAATGCAGGTCGCGGTCGGCCGCCTTGATGACGACTTCCTCGCCGACGAGACCGCGCAAGCCCGCCGAGATTGCAGGCGTGTCCCGGTCCCACATGCTGGTATCGCAGACAAGTGCATAGTCGGCTTTGAGTTCCGCCGCATTGGCTTCGAGGAAGGGTTTTAGCGACGGCGAGCCGGACTCTTCCTCGCCTTCGAACAGGATCGTGACGCGGCAGGGCAGCGAGCCGTGCACTTCCTTGTAGGCGCGGGCTGCTTCGACGAAGGTCAAGAGCTGGCCCTTGTCGTCGGCGGTGCCGCGGCCGGTGATGACCTTGCGACCGGGCTCCAGCTCCTTGAGGCCGGGCTCGAACGGGTCGGTATCCCACAGGTTCAAGGGATCGACCGGCTGGACGTCATAATGTCCGTAGAATAGCACGTGCGGAGCATCGGCGGTGGCGCCGGCGTGGTGGGCGACGACCATCGGATGCCCGGGGGTGTCGCGGATCGAGGCGGTGAAACCGAGACCGTTCAATTCGGCGACCAGCCATTCGGCGGCCTTACGGCAATCGGCCTTGAAGGCGGGATCGGTCGAGATCGACTTGATGCGCACGAGGTCGAAAAGCCTGTCCAGGCTCTTCGGCAGGTTTGCGTCTGCGCGCTCGAGAATGGGGGTGATATCTGCCATCATGCATATCCTTGCTTCAAGTTTTGCCGGAACCTACTGCATGACGTCGCAAATCGGAATCGATTTCAGCGGCGAAATCATGCGGCCGTTCAACGGGCGGCAGTGATTTTGGCGTGTCCGAACGAACCCGCTCAGGTTGTTTAGAGCCTCAAGGGGATGGGTTTAAGCCAAATTTTTTGATGGAACGATCAGAGGGCGCACTGTCCCGTCACGGGGCGCTGCCCTCGCGCGCGGCGTGGGCAAGCGCCATGCGCATATATTCGAGCATGAGTTCGCGCTCGAACTGCCGCAGGCCGGACAGCAAAGACTGATCGGCAGCAAGCGCTGCCTCCTTGGCGGCCGCCTCGATCTCCCGCGCTCTTTCGGTCAGGAAAATCTGTTGCGAGCGTTTGTCCTGCGGATGTTTGCGGCGGGTGATGAGCCCATCCCGCTCCATCCGCGCCAGCGTGTTGGCCATGGTCGCCTGTTCGATATCGAGCTTGTCGAGGAGCTGCTTCTGGGTCAGGCCTTCCTCGGCCCATAGTTCCAACAGGACGGGAAATTGCCCGGGCGCGAAGCCGAGCTTCTGACCGCGCTCCTGAAGGGCACGCGAGAAACTTTTGGCCAGCAGACTGGCCAGGTAGGTCGCAGATTCCATACGATTGAAGGCCATGCTCCAATGGGTACGCTCGAAGCGGCGTGAAGACAAGTTACAAAGCAGGCGATGGACTTGAGAAAGCCTTGTCTCACAAGGATTTGACAAGGACTTGACCCGATCAACGAGAAACCGCCACGGCGCGGAGGCGGCGCCGTGGCGGTTCTCTGAAAACGGGACAAAGGCCCGGAGAGGGGGATAAGGCCTTTGTCCTCATCTGGTGCGGGCGGGGGACAGGCCAATCACCAGAAGACGGCATCACTCGGTGCCGTTGACTAGGATTTGAGGATTCAAATGTGGCTTTTCAAGGATTGGGCCAATGAATCGCGCATTACAAATGCGTAACGTTTCTGTGAAAGCCGGACATTGCTCAAGCGCCCGTCGAGTGCCGGTTCCGCAAGGCAAAAATGACCTCGACGGAGCCGACCGCGATTGCAATCGTCAACGCCGATTTCGCTACATTGCCGGCCGATTGATCCGGTCCGATGCACATGATGACAATGAAGGCGGCGAAAAGTGCGGCGCGAGCGATCGTGTATTCGACCTTCTGCCAACGTGGCCACGGCGCGGCGTCCGCCCGTCTGAAATGGGTATCCAGCCCCGTCGTCGCAAGCAGATAGATAGGCGCAAAGATGGTCTTGATGACGACAAGGAATGCCGGATCGCTCGCCAAGAGCCAGGAAATGACGAAGCAGACTCCGGCAAACCCTGAAAGAACAAGGTACTGCCTCAGGGCATATTGCGCGTCATGCGGCATCATTGCCTCCTCTGTGACAAATGGAGATTGTAGTGTCCGGCGGGAAAACCGCAATGGACGTTTGGCTCACCCCGCGCTATCCATTGCCCATGAAAAACGGTGATCACCTCTTCCTCGTCGACGGCTCCGGATTCATCTTCCGGGCGTTCCACGCCATCCCGCCGCTCAACCGCAAATCCGATGGCCTTCCGGTCAACGCGGTGTCCGGTTTCTGCAACATGCTGTGGAAGTTGCTCACCGATGCGCGCGACACGTCCGTCGGCGTCACGCCGACGCATGTCGCCGTCATTTTCGACTATTCCTCGAAGACGTTCCGCAACGAACTCTACGACCTCTACAAAGCCAACAGGACGGCTCCGCCGGAGGATCTCATCCCGCAGTTCGGGCTGATCCGCCACGCCACGCGCGCCTTCAATCTGCCCTGCATCGAGAAGGAAGGGTTCGAGGCCGACGACCTGATCGCGACCTATACGCGCCTTGCCGAAAAGGCCGGCGCCAGCGTCACCATCATCTCCTCCGACAAGGACCTGATGCAGCTCGTGACGCCGAACGTGTCGATGTACGACAGCATGAAGGACAAGCAGATCTCGATTCCGGAAGTGATCGAGAAATGGGGCGTGCCGCCGGAAAAGATGATCGACCTTCAGGCGATGACCGGCGATTCGACCGACAATGTGCCCGGCATTCCCGGCATCGGTCCGAAGACGGCAGCGCAACTGCTGGAGGAATACGGCGATCTCGATACGCTGCTGGCGCGCGCAGGCGAGATCAAGCAGGCCAAGCGCCGCGAAAACATCATCGCCAATGCCGACCTTGCCCGGCTGTCGCGACAACTGGTGACGCTGCGCACCGACACGCCGCTCGACGTTCCTCTCGAAGACTTTCAGCTCGAACCCCAGGATGGGCCGCGTCTCATCGCCTTCCTGAAGGCGATGGAATTCACGACGCTCACCCGTCGCGTCGCCGCTGCCACGGACACGGACGCAGACACGGTCGAGCCGGCTGCCGTGCCGGTCGAGTGGGGCGCGGATGCGCGCGGACCGGATCTCGACAAGGCCGCGGTTGCCCCGCCGCCGTCGAGTGCTGGAGAGGTCGCGCCTGCGGCCAAGGACCAGGCAGTCTCCACGGGCGGGGTCACCGAGGCGACGCCAGAGGCGCTGGCGCAGTCGCGCGCCGCCCTGTTCGCCAGCGCTGCCATCGACCACTCGCGTTATGTCGCGATCCGCGATCTGCCGACGCTCGACGCCTGGATTGCCGACGCGAAGGATGCGGGCCTCGTCGCCTTCGACACCGAAACGACGTCGCTCGATGCCATGCATGCTGAGCTCGTTGGCTTTTCTCTCGCGCTTGCGGACTATGCCAAGGACCCCTCGGGAACGGTGATCCGTGCCGCCTATGTGCCGTTGATCCATAAAACAGGGGTCGGCGATCTTCTTGGCGGTGGTCATGCCGAAAACCAGATCCCGGTGCGCGAGGCGCTGAGCCGGCTGAAGGTGTTGCTGGAAGATCCGTCGGTGCTGAAGGTCGCCCAGAACCTGAAATACGATTATCTCGTCATGAAGCGGCACGGCATCACCGTCCAGAGCTTCGACGATACCATGCTGATGTCCTACGTCGCCGATGCCGGCAACGGCACGCACGGGATGGATGCGCTGTCGGAGCGTTGGCTCGGCCACAAGCCGATCGCCTACAAGGATATGACCGGCAGCGGCAAGTCGTCGGTGACCTTCGACTATGTCGATATCGACCGCGCCACCGCCTACGCCGCCGAGGATGCCGACGTCACGCTGCGGCTCTGGCACGTGCTGAAGCCGCGGCTCGCAGCCAAGGGTCTGGTGCGGGTCTATGAACGGCTGGAGCGGCCGCTGGTGTCGGTACTGGCGCACATGGAAGAGCGCGGCATCACCATCGACCGCCAGATCCTGTCGCGTCTCTCCGGCGAGCTGGCGCAGGGTGCAGCCGCCCTCGAAGACGAGATCTACAAGTTAGCCGGCGAAACATTTACCGTCGGCTCACCGAAGCAGCTCGGTGACATTCTCTTTGGCAAGATGGGGCTGCCCGGTGGTTCGAAGACCAAGACCGGCCAATGGTCGACATCGGCGCAGGTGCTCGAGGATCTTGCGGCCGAGGGCCATGAGCTGCCGCGCAAGATCGTCGACTGGCGCCAGATGACGAAGCTCAAGTCGACCTATACGGACGCCTTGCCGGGTTTCGTCCATCCGGAAACCAAGCGCGTTCATACCTCCTATGCGCTGGCGGCGACGACGACGGGACGCCTGTCCTCGTCCGACCCGAACCTGCAGAACATTCCGGTGCGCACCGCCGAAGGCCGCAAGATCCGCACGGCCTTCATCGCCACATCAGGCCATAAGCTGGTTTCGGCCGACTACAGCCAGATCGAGCTGCGCGTGCTTGCCCATGTGGCCGATATCCCGCAGCTTCGCCAGGCCTTTGCCGACGGCGTCGACATTCACGCGATGACGGCCTCGGAGATGTTCGGCGTGCCGGTCGACGGCATGCCGAGCGAAATCCGCAGAAGGGCTAAGGCCATCAACTTCGGCATCATCTACGGCATCTCCGCCTTTGGCCTGGCGAACCAGCTGTCGATCGAGCGCTCGGAGGCCGGCGACTACATCAAGAAGTATTTTGAGCGCTTCCCCGGCATTCGCGACTATATGGAAAACACCAAGGCTTTTGCCCGCGAGCATGGCTATGTCGAAACGATCTTTGGTCGCCGTGCGCATTATCCCGACATTCGCTCGTCGATCCCCTCGCATCGCGCGTTCAACGAGCGCGCCTCGATCAACGCACCGATCCAGGGTTCCGCCGCGGACATCATCCGCCGTGCCATGGTGAAGATCGAGCCGGCGCTAAGCGAGGCGAAGCTTTCCGCCCGCATGCTGCTGCAGGTGCACGACGAACTGATCTTCGAGGTCGAGGATGCCGAGGTTGAGCGGACCATCCCGATCGTCGTGTCGGTGATGGAGAATGCCGCGATGCCGGCGCTCGACATGCGGGTACCTCTCAAGGTCGATGCCCGCGCCGCGATGAACTGGGACGAGGCGCACTGAGGTTCCCCTGAGGGATTCCATCAACGTCCTTGCATCGACAGGTGCAGTTATTCTTGCAGAAGGCGGCCGCCACGGCCGCCTTCTGCCTGTCGGCGTATCACAATGATAGAAACCGCGCCCGCCCGCCACGTCGGCTGTTGCGGCCGTCCTCGTCTCCCCCTAGGCAGCGTCTGGGGAGGGCGCAAACGCGCCCGGCAGAGCCGCCGATCGGAGGAGACCATGGCCACCAACACATTCATCCTTGTGCTGTCCTGTGACGACAAGCCGGGCATTGTCGCCGCGGTCACGACGGAGCTGGCCGGCCTTGGCGCCAACATTGCCGAGAGCAGCCAGTTCTGGGATCGGCACACCAACAGCTTCTTCATGCGCATCGCCTTCCAGGCGCCTGATGGCATGCTACGGGACGATGTCGAGCGGGCGCTACGGCCGGCCGTCGACCGGTTCCAGATGCGCATCACGCTGACGGAAGCCGCGCGCAAGCCGAAGATCATCATCCTCGTCTCGAAGTTCGATCATGCGCTTCTGCATCTGCTCTATCAGATCCGCGTCGGCTGGCTGAACGCAGAGGTCGCAGCCATCGTCTGCAATCACGAGGACAGCCGACGAACGGCAGAACTCGAGGCAATTCCGTACCATCATTTGCCGGTATCGAAGATCAACAAGGCGGAGCAGGAGGAGAAGCTGCTGCGCCTCACGCAGGAAGCCGGCGCCGATCTGGTGGTCCTGGCGCGGTACATGCAGGTCTTTTCAGACAACCTGTCGAAGCGCCTCTATGGCAAGGCCATCAACATCCATCACTCGTTCCTGCCGTCGTTCAAGGGCGCCAAGCCCTATCATCAGGCGCACGAGCGCGGCGTCAAGCTGATCGGCGCCACGGCCCACTACGTCACCTCGGATCTCGACGAGGGACCGATCATCGAACAGGAGACGGAGCGCGTCAGCCATGCGCTGACGGCAGAGGATTTCGTCGCCAGCGGCCGCGACATCGAGAGCCGCGTGCTGGCTCGCGCCGTCAAGCTGCACCTGGAACGGCGCGTCATGCTCAACGGTCATAAGACCGTCGTCTTCAGCTGAGCGTGGGCAGCGCGGAACGGGTGGCGGACGGCGTGCGAAAGCTGGAGAACAGTCGCCTCAGCCCGTCACGCCCTTCGGTGACGATGTCGAAGCGGCGACCGAAGAGCAGCCACTCGGTGCACAAACCCAGCATCACCCAGTGAAGCGCACGGGTCGCCGACGTGGGCGTCCAGCTGTCCTGCATGTAGCCTTTGGCAAGCGCACGGGAAAAGGCCAGTTCCAGCAGGGCATTGTGGTGCTCGTCGAGCTCCTTGTGTCGGGTCAGGACCTCGCTCATGTCCCCGTCGTAGTTCGTGCGCAGCATGATGGTGAGAATGCGCTGGCGCTGCTCGTCGGCGGCCAGTGTATCGAGCCAGGCGCCCATCGCGTCCTCGACGATCGCCAGCGTATCGGCGGCTTCAGCCTCTATTTCCTGGGCAATCATGTCTTCCTGCGGCAGCGGCACGGCATCGTGCAGGGCCAGGAAAAGATCGGTCTTGTTGGCGAAGTGCCAGTAGATGGCGCCGCGGGTGACGCCCGCCTCCTTGGCCACTTCCTCCAGTGTCGTGTTTGAAACACCCTTTGCGTAGAACACACGTTCGGCAGCACTCAGGATCTTCTGCCGGGTTGCCTCCGCATCGGCTTTCGTTCGGCGCATTCATTCCTCCTTGCAGAACGGCCCGCCGAGAAGGCGGGCCGTCGATTGTCGTGTTACTCGGCGGGTGTCGGGGTCTCGGTTGCGGTTGGTGTGGCTTCCACCTTCTTGCGTCCGAACAGCTTCGTGACGAACACGAAGAACACCGGAACGAAGAAGATCGCCAGCACCGTTGCCGAGATCATGCCACCCATCACGCCGGTACCGATGGCGCGCTGGCTGCCGGAGCTTGCGCCGGTGGCAATCGCCAGCGGCAGAACGCCGAGCGTGAAGGCGAGCGACGTCATCAGGATCGGGCGGAAGCGTAAGTGCGCTGCCTCCAGCGTCGCATCGATCAGCGACTTGCCCTGCTCACGCAGTTCCTTGGCGAACTCGATGATCAGGATGGCGTTCTTCGCCGACAGGCCGATGATCGCGATCAGGCCGACCTTGAAGTACACGTCGTTCGGCATGTCGCGCATGGTGACTGCAAGCACCGAACCGATGACGCCGAGCGGAACCACCATGATGACCGCCACCGGGATCGACCAGCTCTCATAGAGCGCGGCGAGGCACAGGAAGACGAGCAGGCACGACAGCGCGATCAACAGAGGCGCCTGGGTACCCGACTGGATTTCCTGCAGGGATTGGCCGGTCCATTCGTAACCGAAGCCTGCCGGCAGTTCGCCCGCAAGCCGCTGCATTTCGTTGATCGCGTCACCGGAGGAGTAACCCGGAGCCGCTTCACCGCTGATGCGTATCGACGGGTAGCCGTTGTAGCCGATCGTCTGGGTCGAGGCCTTGACCCACTCCACCGTCGCAAAGGCGGAGAGCGGGACCATGCCGCCATTGGCGTTGCGGACGTTGAGGTTCAACAGATCCGCCGTCTGCATGCGCTGACCCTCGTCCGCCTGCACCGTCACGCGCTGCATGCGGCCGGCATTCGGGAAGTCGTTGACATAGGACGAGCCAAGGTTGGTCGAGATCGTCGAGTTGATGTCCGCGAAGGTCACGCCGAAGGTATTGGCCTTTTCGCGGTCGATGGTCACGCTGACCTGAGCCGCATCGGGCATGCCTTCGACGCGTACGCCGGTGACGATCTTGCTCTGAGCCGCAAGGCCGAGAAGCTGGTCGCGGGCCTGGGATAGCGCCGCTTCGCCGAGGCCGCCGCGATCCTGCAGGCGGAAGGAGAAGCCCCCGGTGGTGCCGAGGCCCTGGATCGCCGGCGGCGACAGCGCGAAGCTGATCGCATCCTTGATCTGGCTCATGGCCATGGTTGCGCGCATTGCGATCGATTGAGCGGCGTTGTCGGCGTCGCGTTCCTTCCAGTCCTTCAGCGTCACGAAGGCGAGCGCTGCGTTCTGTCCGGTGCCGAAGAAGGAGAAGCCGTTGATCGCGATGATGCGTTCGACAGCCGGCTCCTGGCCGAAGATTTTTTCGGCCTGTTCCACCACCTCGGTCGTACGGTTGCCCGTCGCCTCGGAGGGGAGTTGCATCATGACGATCACAAAGCCCTGGTCTTCGTCCGGAAGGAACGACGATGGCAGCTTCATGAACAGCCAGCCGAGGCCGGCGAGCACGGCGACGTAGACGATCATGTAGCGACCGGTCCGGTGGACCAGGCGCTTCACGATGCCGCTATAGCCGTGCGAGGTCTTGTCGAAGCTGCGGTTGAACCAGCCGAAGAAGCCGCGCTTGGCGTGATGGTGGCCCTTCGGAACCTGCTTCAGGAAGCTGGCGCACAGCGCCGGTGTCAGTGACAGCGCGAGCAACGCCGAGAACAGGATCGACACGACCATGGTCAGCGAGAACTGGCGATAGATCACGCCGACGGCGCCCGGGAAGAAGGCCATCGGGATGAACACGGAAGCCAGCACCAGCGTGATGCCGATGACCGCGCCGGTGATCTGCTTCATCGCCTTGCGGGTGGCGTCCTTCGGCGTCAGCCCCTCTTCGGACATGATGCGTTCGACGTTCTCGACGACGATGATCGCATCGTCGACGAGGATACCGATCGCCAGCACCATGCCGAACATGGTCAGAACGTTGATCGAGAAGCCCATCGCCAGCATCACCGCGCAGGTGCCCAAGAGAGCGACCGGCACGACGAGCGTCGGGATGATGGTGTAGCGGATGTTCTGCAGGAACAGGAACATCACGATGAAGACGAGCGCGACCGCTTCGACGAGCGTCGAAAGCACCTTCTCGATGGAGACGGCAACGAACGGCGAAGTGTCGTAGGGAACCGAATATTCGAGTCCATCAGGGAAGAACTTCGACAGTTCGTCCATGCGCTCCTTGATCGCCGTCGAGGTCGACATCGCGTTGCCGCTTGGCGACAGCTGTATGGCGATAGCCGCGGATGGCTTGCCGTTCAGGCGGGTCGAAAACGCGTAGCTTTCGCCACCGATTTCGACGCGGGCGACGTCGCGCAGACGAACGGAGGAGCCGTCCTGATTGGCGCGAAGCACGATCGCTCCGAATTCCTCGGCGCTCGACAGCTGACCCTTGACGACAACAGGAGCACTGACCTGCTGCGTGATCGGGTTCGGCTGTGCGCCGATCGAGCCGGATGCGATCTGGGCGTTCTGGGCCTGGATGGCATTCGTCACGTCGGCGGCCGTCAGGTTGAGGCCGAGCATCTTGTCCGGATCGAGCCAGATGCGCATCGAGCGTTCGGTCGCAAACAGCTGCGCACGGCCGACGCCGGGCACGCGCTGGACTTCGTTCAGCACGTTGCGGCTGAGATAGTCGCCGAGGCCGATGGCGTCCATCGAGCCGTCGGTCGAGGTGAGCGCGACGATCATCAGGAAGCCGGAGCCGGCTTCGTCGACCTGCACACCCTGGCGCTTGACCGAATCGGGCAGGCGCGGTTCGACGCGGCGAACGCGGTTCTGAATGTCGACGGCCGCCTGTCCCGGATCGGTGCCCGGTGCAAAGGTGGCGCTGATGTCGACCGAGCCGGAAGCGCTGGAAGTCGATTCGAAATAGAGCAGGCCTTCAACGCCGTTCAGCTCGTTTTCGATCAGACGGGTGACGCTCTGATAGGTGTCCTGCGACGAAGCGCCGGGGTAGCTCGTGTTGATGGAGATCTGCGGCGGCGCAACATCAGGATATTGCGATACCGGCAAGAGCGGTATCGCGATGATGCCGGCGAGCATGATGAAGATCGCCACCACCCAGGCAAAAATAGGCCTGTCGATGAAAAAACTAGGCATTAATCAGCACTCACTCTGTGGCTTCAGCGGGCTTTGCTTCGGTCGCCGCGGTCGTCTGGGCTGCTTCGGCCGCTGGCTTTGCATTCGGATCCCAGTCGGTCGGCTCCACCGGCGCGCCGGGGCCGATCTTCTGGAAGCCTTCGACGATGACCTTTTCGCCGGGCTTCAGCCCGGAGGTCACCTGCCAGCGGGTTCCGACCGTGCGTCCGAGCGTGACGTTGCGGAACTCGACCTTCTTGTCGGCGGCCACGACATAGACCTGCGACTGGCCGGCATTGTTGCGCTGGACAGCCTGCTGCGGCACGGTGATCGCGTCCTTCTCAACACCCTGCTGGACCAGCACGCGGACATACATGCCCGGCAGCAGGTCGCCGTCGGGATTGGGGAACTCGCCGCGCAGCGTCACCTGGCCGGTCGTCGCGTCGACGGCCGCTTCCGAGAACAGGAGCTTGCCCTTGTGTTCATAAGGCGTGCCGTCGTCGAGGATCAGTTGAACCTCGGCCTCCTGGTCACCGCTCATCATCTGGCCGGCTTCAAGCGCCTTGCGCAGGCGGATGAGGTCGGTCGCCGACTGGGTAAAGTCGGCATAGAGCGGATCGAGCTGCTGGATCGTGGCGAGGTTTTCCGAGCTGTTGGCGCTGACGAGCGCGCCCTCGGTGATCAGGGCCCGGCCGATCTGGCCGCTGATCGGCGCGGTCACGTTGGCGTATTGCAGGTCGAGCTTGGCTGCGGCCAGGCCCGCCTGGGCGATGGCGACGTCGGCGTTTGCTGCAGCGAGCAGGCCGTTTGCATCGTCGAACTGCTGGGCGGCGACGACATTGGCCTTCTTCAGGGCCTCCTGACGGGCAGCCTTCTGCTCGGCCTGGAGATGTACGGCCTGGGCGCGGCGCAGGGTCGCTTCGGCCTTCTCGACCTGGACCTGGAAGGGAGCAGGGTCGATGCGGTAGAGCACGTCACCTTCCTTCACCTTGGTGCCCTGCTGGAAGACGCGTTCGACGACGATGCCGGAAACGCGCGGGCGAACTTCGGCGACACGCGTCGCGGTGATGCGGCCCGGCAGCTCATTGGTGATCGGCAGCGTCTCGGATGCGGTCGTAAAGACAGCGACGGCCGATGGCGGGAAGGCAGGAGCGGCCTGTTCTTCTTGTTTCTGGCAGCCGGAAAGGAGAATCACGGTTGCCAAGGCGGCGGCCAGTGTCGGTCGGTTCATGCGCATAGCGATGTCCATATTCGGTGACCGTGCGCAGCCAGTGCGTATCGCAGGGCTGCGCGGTCCGGAAGTGAAGGGAAGCAAGACCAGTATCGGGATGGGAAAATACCGGAACGCTAATATACAAACACAAATGTATGTTAATTTGCGCCGCAGTGCAACACCGTGATGCAGTGCGCCCAATCGAGCAAAAAAATCAGCCGCCGCAGTGCTTTCGGCACCACGGCGGCTTGATATCACTAAGGTGTGATCCAGCCTTGTCGCCGGATTATCGTCTCAGGCGAGGACGCGGTCGTCGGCACCGAAGCGGTGCATGCTGCCGACCATCGGCGTCGCATAGACGATATCATCAGGGGCGTAGCGGTGTTCACCGAACAGCCGAACTGTGATCAGGCCGACCTGCTCGGACTCGATATAGACAATCGTGTCGGCGCCCAGATGCTCGACATGGACGACCTTGCCCTTCCAGTCGCCGCTTTCGCGCGATAGGCCGATATGCTCAGGCCGGATGCCGATCGTCTTGGCGCTCGCATCGCCGAGGCGGGCGCCGTCGACGAAGTTCATCTGCGGCGAACCGATGAAGCCGCCAACGAAGACATTGGCCGGCCGGTTGTAGAGATCCATCGGCGAGCCGATCTGCTCGATCTGGCCGGCGTTCAGCACCACGATCTTGTCGGCAAGCGTCATGGCCTCGACCTGGTCGTGGGTCACGTAGATCATCGTTGCCTTCAGGCTGCGATGCAGCCGGGCGATCTCGAGCCGGGTGTTGACGCGCAAGGCCGCGTCGAGGTTCGACAAGGGCTCGTCGAACAGGAACAACTTCGGTTCGCGCACGATGGCGCGGCCGATGGCGACGCGCTGGCGCTGGCCGCCGGAAAGCTCCGCCGGGCGCCGAGCGAGGTAAGGGTCGAGCGACAGCATGCTGGCGGCCTTGCCAACCTTGTTCTCAATTTCCGCCTTCGGCTTGCCGGCCTGCTTCAGGCCCAGGCCCATATTGTCCTTCACCGTCAGGTGCGGATAGAGCGCATAGGACTGGAACACCATGGCGATGCCGCGCTTGGCGGGCGCCACGTGCCCGACTTCGACGCCGTCGATCTGGACGCTGCCGGAGGTCGCGTCCTCAAGGCCGGCGATGGTGCGCAGCAAAGTCGACTTGCCGCAGCCGGAAGGACCCACGAAGATGACGAACTCGCCGTCCTTCACTTCCAGGTCGATGCCCTTGAGAACCTCATGGCTTCCGTAGGCCTTGCGGATGGATTTGAGTTGAAGTGATCCCACCTGGTTGCCCCTCTTAAAGTTTGACCGGCTGGCCGGTTCGCACGCTCTCATCAGCCGCAAGGCAGATGCGCAGCGACTGGACGGCGTCGTTCATGTGGCGGTCGAGATTGATATCTTCGCGGATGGCCTTCAGCACATAGGCCTGTTCACGATCGCAGAGTTCCTGATGGCCCGGCTCTCCGTCCATTGTCAGGTCTTCATCCGGCCTGAGAAAGCGGCCGTTGGGGCCGGTTTCCGCAGTGTGCACGCGAATGACCGATGTCTTGGTGTGGGTGTCGATATCGTCCGACTTGGCGTTCGGGTCCATGACGATCGACACGGAGCCCTTCGGCGACATCACGTCCTTCACGAAGAAGGCGGTTTCCGAAATCATCGGACCCCAGCCGGCTTCGTACCAGCCGGCCGATCCGTCTTCGAAGATCACCTGCAGATGGCCGTAATTGTACATGTCCGCAGCGATTTCGTCGGAAAGGCGCAGGCCCATGCCGCGCACTTCCACCGGCTTGGCATCGGTAATCTGGCACATGACGTCGACGTAGTGCACGCCGCAGTCGACGATCGGCGGGGTTGTCTGCATCAGCGACTTGTGGGTTTCCCAGGTCGGACCGCTCGACTGCTGGTTCAGGTTCATGCGGAAGACGTAAGGGCCGCCGAGCTTGCGGGCTTCGGCAATCAGGCGGATCCAGGACGGATGATGGCGCAGGATGTAGCCGATGATCAGCTTGCGGCCATGCTTCCTGGCAGCCGCAACGACCCGTTCGGCGTCGGCGACCGTCGTTGCCAGCGGCTTTTCCACGAACACGTCGCAGCCCGCTTCGAAGGCGGCGACCGCATAGTCGGCATGGCTGTCGGAATAGGTGCAGACAGAGCAGAGCTCGGGCTTCAGTTCCGCCAGGGCCGTGTTGAAATCCGGATGGATTTCGTAGCCGCGCAGTTCCTCTGGAAGCTCGACCTTGGAGCGATTGACCAGGCCGACGATCTCGAAGCCGGGATTGTTGTGGTAGGCGAGCGCATGGCTGCGCCCCATATTGCCGAGACCCGCGACGAGGACCCGGACCGGATTGCTGGATGAACTCACTTGACTGCTCCTGCGGTGATGCCGCGGATCAGCTGCCGCGAGAAAATGACATAGAGGACGAGAACCGGAAGGATGGCGAGCGATAGGGCCGCAAGCACGGCATTCCAGTTGGTGACGAACTGGCCGATGAAGATCTGCGAGCCGAGCGTGACCGTCTTGGTCGCTTCTGCCGGTGCCAGGATCAGCGGGAACCACAGATCGTTCCAGATCGGGATCATCGTGAACACGGCAACGGTTGCCATCGCCGGCCGGATCAGCGGCAGAACGAGGCGGAAGAAGATCGAGTATTCCGACAGCCCGTCGATGCGGCCGGCATTCTTCAGGTCATCGGAGACCGTGCGCATGAACTCCGACAGGATGAACACTGCGAGCGGCAACCCTTGAGCCGTATAGACGAGGATCAGCGCTGTCAGCGTGTTGACGAGGTTGGCCGCGACCATGCCCTGAAGGATGGCGACGGTGCCGAGCCGGATCGGGATCATGATGCCGATCGCGAGATAGAGCCCCATCATCGTGTTGCCGCGGAAGCGATACTCGGAAAGTGCGAACGCGGCCATGGCGCCGAACAGCAGCACCAGCGCGATCGCGACGACCGTGACGATGAAGCTGTTCTGGAAGTAGGTCGCGAAATCGCCCTGGCCGAGCACCGTCTGGTAGCCGATGAGGCTGAAGGTCTCGGGCGTTGGGACCGTCAACGGCGCCCGGAAGATCGCGTTGCGATCCTTGAACGAGTTGATGATCGTCAGGAACACCGGAAACAGCGAGATCAGCGTATAGGCGATCAGCGCGATGTGGACGAAGCCGGTGCGGAAAATGGAGTGGCGTGCTTGCATCTCGGCCTCCCTTAGAACTGATAGCGGCGCATGCGGCGCTGGATGACGAAGAGATAGAGCGAGACGCCGGCGAGGATGATCAGGAACATCACCGTCGCGATCGTAGCGCCCATCGAGCGGTCGCCGAGCTGCAACTGGAAGCCGAAGAACGTGCGGTAGAGCAACGTACCGAGAATGTCGGTCGAGCCATCAGGACCGGCAAGCGCCCCCTGCACGGTATAGACCAGGTCGAAGGCGTTGAAGTTGCCGACGAAGGTCAGGATCGAGATGATGCCGATCGCGGGCAGGATCAGCGGCAGCTTGATCTTCCAGAACTGGCTCCAGCCGGTGACGCCGTCGCATTCGGCAGCTTCGATCACCTCATCGGGAATGTTGAGCAGGGCGGCATAGATCAGCATCATCGGGATGCCGACATATTGCCAGACCGAGATCAGCGACACGGCGATCAGGGCCGAACCCGGCTTGCCGAGCCAGGGCGCAAACATCGACTTCAGGCCGACGAGATCGAGCATCCAGGGCGCAACACCCCAGATCGGCGAAAGGATCAGCTTCCAGATGAAGCCGACGATGACGAAGGAAAGCAGGGTCGGCAGGAAGATCGCCGTGCGGTAGAACGTGACGAAACGCAGCTTCGGAATCGACAGCATGGCCGCCAGCGCAACGCCGATCGGGTTCTGTACGCACATGTGAATGATGAAGAAGATGACGTTGTTCTTCAGCGCGTTCCAGAAATCGTGCGCCCAACGCTCTTCGCCGAACAGCACCTGGAAGTTTGCGAGACCGACGAAGGTCGGCTGGCCGTCGACCGTGTTGAACAGCGAGAGACGCAGCGTCTCGATCAACGGCAGGATCATGACCGTCGTGTAGACCAGAAGGGCCGGCAGCAGAAAGACGAGGATGTGCCAGCGTTTCGGCCGTTTTACGGTCGGCTGTCCCTCTTGCAGTGAAGTGGCGTTGCTCATTGATCGTACCCGCTTGTTCGACCGGTTCCCCAAGACACCATGATGCACATCGACGCGATACGGCCGGTCTTGCCGCATAACGCCTGCCCCGATCCGGGCTCATGACGAAGGTTAAGGCTATCGCGTTCTTTTGCAAACGACGGCGTCGGTGACCTCCCCATCAAGGGGAGGTCGATGACGCTGCGGCTGGGGGAGTGCCTCCTTGGGCAATACCGCCCCGCCCGGCCCTTGCTGCATGTTTCCTCAGATCCTATCCGATTTGAGGATAAAAACATGCTGCAATTCAAAGTGCTACAGCGCCCTTTGCGCGTCTGATAGGACGCGGCGGTGCAGGGCCGACCCTCCCCTTGAAAGGGGAGGGAACCAGTTGCGCTTACTTTGCCGGCTTGTACCAGCCGTCGAGACCCTTCTGCAGCTTTTCAGCGGCCACCTCAGGCGTATCCGTGCCGTTGATGACGTTTGCAGATTCGACCCAGGTCTCGTTTTCGAGGCTCGGCGTACCGCGCGCCAGGATCTGGTAGGTCGAGCGGATCGTCGGCTTGCACTTTTCGCGCCAGGAAACGAATTCCTGAGCGAGCGGATCGCTCATCTTCACCGGGGTCGAATTGAGGCTGAAGAAGCCCGGCAGCGAATTGGCATAAATCTCGGCGAATTCCGGCGAAGCGACCCAGGTAAGGAAAGTCTTGGCTTGCTCGGCGTGCGCGCTCTTGGCGTTCAGGCCGACGCCGATGTCGTTGTGGTCGGAGATGTAGCAAGCGTCGCCGGCATTCTTCACCGGCGGCGGGAAGGCGCCCATCTTGAACTGTGCCTGGGTGTTGAACAGGCCGATTTCCCACGAGCCGGCCGGATAGATCGCGGCGCGGCCGAGCGTGAAGAGATTTTGGCTGTCCGGATAGGTCTGGGCCTCGAAGCCGTCGCCGAGATAGTCCTTCCACTTGGCGAGAACGCGATAGGGCTCGACCCACGGCTCGTCGGTCAGCTTCTGCTCGCCCTTGATCAGCGCAGCGCGGCCTTCTTCACCCTTCCAATAGGTCGGGCCGATGTTCTGGTAGCCCATGGTCGC
Source organism: Ensifer sp. 4252 (assembly GCF_050434565.1). Classification (NCBI taxonomy): domain Bacteria; kingdom Pseudomonadati; phylum Pseudomonadota; class Alphaproteobacteria; order Hyphomicrobiales; family Rhizobiaceae; genus Ensifer; species Ensifer sp. 4252. The sequence continues at coordinate 107,783 of NZ_JBNDIU010000012.1, read as the reverse complement.
GGCTTCCCAGAGGTCCTTGGTACCCATCGCCATCGGGATGTAGTTGCCGTCCGCCTTGATCTTGTCGAGGGCCGCGAAGAATTCCGCTTCCGTCGTCGGGATCTGGATGCCGAGCTGGTCGAAGGCGTCCTTGTTGTAGATGAAGCCGTGGATGACCGAAGCCATCGGCACGCAGAACGTGGCCGAGCCATCGTCCGTCGTCCAGGCGGACTTGGCGACCGGCGAGAAGTTCTCCATGCCCGCAAGTGCGGTCAGGTCCGCAAGGTGCTTCTTGTTGTAGAGTTCGAGCGAGACGTCGAACGGACGGCAGGTGATGAGGTCGCCCGCGGAGCCGGCGTCGAGCTTGGCGTTCAGCGCCGCGTTGTATTCGGTCGGCGCCATCGGGGCGAACTTTACCTTGATGCCCGGGTTCTTGGCTTCAAAGGCCGGGATCAGCTTTTCCTGCCAGATCGCCAGGTCGTCGTTGCGCCAGCTTTCGATCGTCAGGGTGACGTCCTCCGCGTGGGCTAGGCCGGCCGAGCCGAGAATGCTCGACGCGAGCAGCAGGCCCTTGAGTGTCGTACGGGTCATTTAGCTTCTCCCTCTTATATGCGCCGTTTTGGCGCGGTTTGAATCCCAGGTTTATCTCAGGCCGAAACGATATCGATCGCCCGGCGCAGATTCTGTTTGGTCTGGTTGAGCGCCGCCTCGGCCGTCGCCACGTCCTTCGCGCCAGACGCCAGCAGGATGGCGATCTTGACCGAGCCGGATGCGGCATTGATCAGCCGGCCGGCCTCGGACGCTCCGACGCCGGTAATGTCGGTGACGATACGCACGGCGCGGCCGTGCAGCTTGATGTTGTCGGCCCGCAGGTTGACCATATGGCCGTCGAGCACGTGGCCGAGATGGATGCCGACGAGCGTCGAGAACATGTTGAAGGCGATCTTCTGCGCCGTGCCGGCGCCCATGCGCGTCGAGCCGGAAACGACTTCCGGCGGCGTTTGCAGCAGGATGGCGACATCGGCGTCCTTGAAGAGGGCAGCACCAGGATTGTTGGCGACGGCGATCACCTTGGCGCCGAGCTTGCGCGCCTCGTCGGCCGCGGCCAGCGCATAGGGTGTCGAGCCGCTGGCCGACACCGAAACCAGACAGTCGCCCGCGGCGATGCCTGCATTGCGCACATCTTCGCGGGCCAGATCCATGTCGTCTTCATAGCCGCCGGCAAGGTCGCTGAGGCTGGCGACACCGCCTGCAAGCAGAATGACGATCTGGTCCTGGGGGATGCCGTAGGTGCCGGGAAGTTCCAGCGCATCGGCCATGGCCATCAGGCCGGAGCTGCCAGCGCCGGCATAGGCGAGGCGCTTGCCGGAGGCGAGCGCTTCTGCAGCGATGGACGCGGCGGCGGATATCTGCTCGATCGCGGCGTCCACGACCTTTGCTGCCGCCTGTTGTCCGGATGCGAGCAGCCGAAGCGCAAGCGCCGGATGCATGACATCCAGGCCTTTGGCGTTGTCGTGACGCTCCTCGGTCTTCACTGAAGGCATAGGTTGTGTCTCCTCTGGGCGAATTAATGCCAAAAAAATACCAATTGTCTAGGAGAAATTACATTTTGGCGGCAGAAAAAAGCAAATGCTGAAATTATCCGTTGTTATTCAAAGCATTATTTCAAAATTGGATGGCGAGGCCAATTCGGACTTGGTTATTGGTATTTTTTTGGTATCTTCAATGGGCGGAGGTGCTCATGCCAAACTACCTAATAGGAATCGATGGCGGCGGAACAAGCTGCCGGGCGGCTGTGGCTGCGGGGGATGGACGTATTCTGGGCCGCGGCAAGGCCGGTGCAGCCAACATTCTGACGGATCCTGAAACGGCGCTTGCTCATATCGGCGACGCTGCGCGGGCGGCATTCGAGGAAGCCGGTCTTGATCCCACAGGGATCGCCGAGGCGCGCGCGATCGTCGGTGTCGCCGGGCACAATGTCGGCGATGCGGTACACTATGTTAAGCGCCGTCTGCCGTTTGCCGCAGCCGATATCGAGTCCGATGGTCTGATCGCCCTGCAGGGCGCGCTCGGCGATGAGGACGGCGCCGTCGCCATTCTCGGCACCGGCAGCATCTATATCCTGCGCCAGGCCGACGTCGTCAGCTATGTCGGCGGCTGGGGCTTCACGATCGGTGATCATGGCAGTGGTGCACGCATCGGCCATGCCCTGCTGCAGGAAAGCCTGCTTGCCTTCGATGGCATCCACGAGGCGTCGCCGGTAACCGATAGCGTCATGGCCGAGTTCAGGAACGATCCGAGTGCCGTCGTCGATTTCGCGCGCCTGGCAAAGCCGGGCGAGTTCGGCCGTTATGCCCCGCGGGTCTTCGAAGCTGCGCAGGCGGGCGATCCGGTCGCTGTGCGTCTGTTGAAGACTGCGGCGATTACGGTCGACGAGGCGCTTGACGTCGTGGTCGCCCGGGGAGGGCGCAAGCTCTGCCTGCTTGGTGGCCTGGCGCCGCTCTATCGTCCCTGGCTTGCCGAGCGTCACCAGCCGTTTTTCGTCGAAGCTGAGGCAGACGCGCTCACCGGCGCCGTCGCGCTGGCCGCACAGCGCTTCGGCTCCCGCTCGGAGGTCGGCGCATGACCGACCATCTTGCCGCCATTCTGCCGCTCGAAGGCCTGCAGTCCGGCGGATCCGGCCCGCTTTATCTGAAACTGCGCCAATCGCTGGAAGATGCGATCCAATCGGGCAAGCTCAATCATGGCGATGCTTTGCCGCCGGAGCGTGATCTTGCCGACTACGCCAGCATCAGCCGCGTCACCGTGCGCAAGGCGGTCGACGATCTCGTGCGCGACGGCTTGCTGGTGCGCCGCCACGGCTCCGGCACCTTTGTCGTCAAACCGGTTTCCAAGGTGCAGCAATCGCTGTCGCGGCTGACCTCGTTTACCGAGGACATGGCACGCCGCGGTCTCAACACCCATGCCCGCTGGCTCGAGCGCGGTCTCTTTCATCCGTCGCCGGACGAAATGATGGCGCTGGGCCTGCCGGCCGATGCGCTGGTGGCACGGCTCGGGCGTTTGCGTATCGCCGACGAGATGCCGCTCGCGATCGAGCGCGCGAGCATCTCGGCCGAATTTCTGCCGGATCCGCAGGCGGTCACATCGTCGCTCTATACCGCGCTCGACAAGACCCGCTCCCGGCCGGTTCGCGCTGTGCAGCGCATTTCCGCCTGCAACATCAAGGATCCGGATGCCTCCATGCTCGGCGTTGCCGTCGGCTCTGCCGGCCTTTCCATCGAACGCGTCTCCTATCTCGCATCGGGACGCGTCGTCGAATTCACCCGCTCGCTCTATCGGGGCGATGCCTATGATTTTGTCGCGGAACTGACCCTGTCGGAATCCTGACCGCCGCTCCGCAAGAAAGGAATTGACCATGCAGACCAACATGCGCCGAGAAATCGACGAGATCCCCGAAGCGGCAGCCCGATTGCTCGAGCATTCGTCCGAAGCCCTGAAGCAGGCCGGCGCAGCGCTGCGCGCCAAGGACCCGGCTTTCCTGGTGACGATCGCGCGCGGTTCTTCGGACCATGCCGCCCTGTTCCTGAAATACGCAATCGAGCTGCAGGCCGGTCGCCCGGTCGCGTCGCTCGGGCCGTCGCTCGCCTCGATCTACGGCGCCAAGCTGAAGCTCGGCGGCGCCGCGGCAATCGCCATCTCGCAATCGGGCAAGAGCCCGGATATCGTGGCGATGGCGCAGGCGGCGACCGATGCCGGCGCGGTATCGATCGCGCTGACCAACACCCTGCCGTCGCCGATCTCGAAGGCCTGCACCCATCCGCTCGACATTCTCGCCGGCCCGGAAATCGCCGTTGCTGCAACCAAGTCCTACGTCAACTCCATTGTCGCCGGCCTTGCCGTTCTCGGCGAATGGACCGGTGACGCGGCGCTGCAGCGCGCCGTTGCCGACCTGCCGAACCAGTTCGCCAAGGCGGTGAAGCTCGACTGGCATGAGTTCGCCGCCGATCTCGGCGAGGCCGAATCGCTCTACGTGCTCGGCCGCGGCCCGGCGCTGGCGATCGCAAGCGAAGCGGCGCTGAAGTTCAAGGAGACCTCGGGCATGCATGCCGAGGCCTATTCCGCAGCCGAAGTGCTGCACGGACCGGTGGCGCTGGTCGGCGCCAAGTTCCCGGTGCTGACCCTTGCCGCACGCGATGCGGCTGAAGGCTCCGTCGCCGAGATCGCCGACGGCATGGCCGAGAAGGGCGCGGTGGTGCATGTTACTTCGAGCCGTGCCGGCAAGGCGAAGCGTCTGCCGTTTGTCGAGACGGGACATCCGATCACCGACGCGCTGACCCTGATTCTGCCGTTCTACGGCTTCGTCGAAGCCTGGTCTCGCTCGCGCGGTCTCAACCCCGATGCACCGGCCAGCCTCAAGAAGGTAACGGAGACGAGATGACCGAGAAGAAGGCAATCATCGGCGCCCGCCTGTTCGATGGCATCGAATGGCACGATGGCGCCGCTCTCCTGATCGAGGCCGGTCGCGTCAAGGGGGTCGTGGCAGCCGGTAACGTGCCGGCCGATGCCGCGGTTGTCGACGCGCACGGCCTGTTGCTGGTGCCCGGCTTCATCGACCTGCAGGTCAACGGCGGCGGCGGGGCGCTTCTCAACGCGCAGCCGACGCTGGAAAGCATCCGCCAGATCTGTTCGGCCCATGCGAAGTTCGGCACCACGGCGCTTTTGCCGACGCTGATCACCGATACGCGCGAAGTCCGCGCGGCAACGATCGCCGCCGGCCTTCAGGCGAAGGCGGCCGGCGTACCCGGCTTCCTTGGTCTGCATCTCGAAGGCCCGCATCTCTCGGTCGCCCGCAAGGGCGCCCATGATCCGGCGTTGATCCGGCCGATGGACGACGCCGACCTGAAGGAGATGCTCGACTGCGCCAAGGCGCTCGGCACCCTCATGGTCACGGTCGCCCCGGAAAACGCCACGAAGGAGCAGGTTCGGGCACTCGCCGACGCCGGCGCCATCGTCAGCCTCGGCCATACCGATGTCGGCTACGAAACCGCCGTGTCCTATGCCAAGGCAGGGGCGAAGACGGTGACGCATCTGTTCAACGCCATGAGCGGTCTCGGCCATCGCGAGCCGGGCGTTGTCGGTGCAGCGCTTGCGACCGGCACCCTGCATGCCGGCCTGATCGCCGATGGCTACCATGTCGATCCCGCCTCGATGGGCGTTGCGCTGCGGGCCAAGACCGGCCCGGGCCAGATCTTCCTGGTGACCGACGCGATGTCGCCGATCGGGACGGATATGACGAGCTTCGAACTCAACGGCCGCGAGATCCTGCGCCACGGCGGTCGTCTGACGCTTGCCGACGGTACGCTCGCCGGTGCTGACATCGACATGCTCTCGTCGGTGCGCTTCGTGCATGAGAAGCTCAGGCTTCCGGTCGAGGAAGCGCTTCGCATGGCATCGGCCTATCCCGCCGACGCCATGGGCATCTCCTCACACAAGGGCCGTCTGCTGCCCGGTTCAGATGCCGATTTCGTGCTGCTGACGCCTGAGCTCGCCATGGGGTCGACCTGGATCGGCGGCGACAAAGTCTACGCCGCCTGATCGCGGCGGCACCGGAAAACGAGAGCTTTTCCAGAAAGACTGCGAAGCGGTTTTTCCGTGAGGAAATGCGAAAAAGCAAAGAAAAGACCCGACGATCGGAGATGATCGTCGGGTCTTTTCTTTGACGCGAACTGAAAGAGTGAACGATCGCTCTATTTTGCCGAAAGCCGTGCCTTCATCGCCCGAACGGTCGCCGCATCCGTCCGGCGCCGATCGTCCGTCACAAAACCCATATCGACCAGTCGCTGATCGTGAGCCGGCTCACGGATCGAGCAGGACGAGTGCACTTCGCTGACGGACAGTCGGGCAAGCACCGCGTCGACGGTATCGAGTGTCACGCCTGAGCCCGGCATGATCGAAAGGCGTCCGCCGGCCAGATCGACAAGCTCTGCAAGTTTTTCGATTGCCTGCGGTGCGCTCCTTGCGCCGCCCGACGTCAGGATCCGCTCGAAGCCGAGTTCGACCGCAAGTTCGATCGCGTCCTTGAAATCCGGCACCAGGTCGAAGGCACGGTGCAGGGTGAGGCCGAGGCCGGCGGCGTGGCCGGTGAGCTTTCTGAGCATGGGCGCATCAAGCTGGCCATCGGCAAGCGATGCGCCGAGAACGACGCCGGCGAGCCCGGCATCGCGCACGACATCGATATCCCGGCGCATCATGTCGAGATCGGCCACACTGAAAACGAAGTCGCCCGGACGTGGCCGGATCATCGCGTAAACGGGTACCCGTGGCGGCCCGGCGAGCGCCATCAATCCAGCGGTCGGTGTCAGTCCGCCGACGGAAAGCGCCGCGCAGAGTTCGATCCGGTCTGCTCCGCCCTCGACCGCAGTGGCAAGCCCGTCGGCGTCGTCGACGCAAACCTCGAGTCCGATGCCGTTCATGCCGTTTCTCCTCCAAGGCCGAGCAGGGCTGCGCCGATCAGCCCCGGCTCGACCTGACATTCGCCGCGCACGACCAGCGGCCGTTTGAACTGCCGCAGAATCCGGCTTCGAACCGCCAGATCGATCTCCTCAAGCAGCGGTTCGACGTTGGAAAGGCCGCCACCGACCGGCACGATCGTCGCCCCGGTGGTGTTGATGACCAGCGCCAGCGGTGAGCTGACGAGATCGACAAGGATTTCTATGGTGCGCTTCGCTTCCGTGTCGCCCTTGAGCCACGCCTCGATGATCTCGTGGCTCGACATGGTCTTGCCGTGCACCGTGCCGTGCAGCCGTTCGAGCCCGCGTGCGCCGCCGACCGTATCGACGCAGCGCCGCTGACCGCAGCCGCAGGCATAGGCGGGGATGGCGATCGGCGGTTCGCCCGCTTCTGCTGCCAATGCAGGCCCATGACCCCATTCGCCGGCAAAGCCGCCGTCGGCGTTGATCAACTGGCCGTCGACCACAAGCCCGCCGCCGACACCGGTGCCGAGGATCGCCCCGAAGACGATGCGGTGGCCCCGGCCGGCGCCGGCGCCCGCCTCGGCAAGAGCGAAACAGTCGGCGTCATTGGCGATCTTGACCGGCAGGTGCAGCTCGCGCTCGAGTTCGGCCACCAGTTCGCGACCGTCGATGCAGGGGATGTTGGCGCATTTGATCCGGCGTGTCTCCGGGTCGATGACGCCGGTGATCGAGATCGCCACGCATTCCGGGTGGCCCCCGGCCTCGTCGAGCACGGATTCGAGCGCCTGGACGAACTGGCGGAAATTGTTGAGCGGCGTCGTGCGTCGCGGCAACGGAAAGATCCGTTCGCGCGAATGCACGATCGCTCCCTTGATCGCCGAGCCGCCGATATCGAAACAGACGATCATGCCTCTCCTCGGATCACGGCTTCGGCGGCAAGGGCGATCGACAGCAGCCGGTCGTCCTGGTGATGCGGCGCTGCAAGTTGCAGGCCAACGGGCATTTCGCCGGCGCCGGTTCCGCAGGGGATCGAGATGCCGCAGAAATCGAGGAAGTTGCCGATCAGGGTGTTGCGCAGCGTCTTGGCATTGGTCTTGAAGAACAGCTCGTCGTCATCAAGCAATGGCGCCAGCGGCGGTGCGACATGCGGCAATGTCGGATGGACGATGAGTTCGCCCGGCTTCAGGCTCTCCACCGTCTCGTGGATCAGCCGGTCGCGCGCGTCGAGAAGCGCGATATAATCAGGCATGGTGATCTTCTCGCCGAGCCTTGTGCGCGCGACGACACGCGGATCGATGCGTTCGGCCTCGGGACCAGCCAGCCGTTCCCGGTGAAGCGCGAAGGCCTCGGCCGTGACGAGCGCCCCATGGCGCGCCATGACGTCGAACACCGCCTGGAACGTCGGGAAGGCGCGGCGGGCAACCGTCGCGCCAGCCTTTTCCAGCCGCTTGATCGCGTCCTCGAAAGCTTCAACGACTTCGCTTTCCGCCTCGTCAAAGACCACCGTTTCGGGGATGACGATCGAAAGGCCGGCGATCTCCCCGCGGCGCACCACCGGCGCGGTCAGCCCATGCATGGCAGCATCGAGCCAGACCGCATCCTGCACCGTGTGACAGAGGGGGCCGAGCGAATCGAGGCTTTCGGCGAGCGGAAAGACGCCCTTCATCGCATAGCGGCCGCGCGTCGCCTTGTAGCCGACGATGCCGGTCATTGCCGCCGGGATGCGGACGGAGCCGCCGGTATCGGTGCCGATTGCCGCCGGCACGAGGCCGCCGGCGACTGCCGCCGCCGCGCCCGACGAGGAGCCGCCGGGGATGCGCTCGACATCGGTCGAGGCCGGGTTGTGCGGCGTGCCGTAATGCGGATTGATGCCGAGGCCGGAGAAGGCGAACTCGCTCATGTTGGTTCGCCCGACGCTGACCATGCCCGCACCGGCAACCGCGGCGACGACTGCGGCGTCACTGCCAGCGGGCGGCTTGTCCCGCAGGACCGCGGAGCCAGCCGTCGTCACGCTGCCCTTGACGTCGAAGAGGTCCTTCCACGCGACCGGAAGGCCATCGAGCAGGCCGAGCGACCGGCCGGCCCTTAGCCGGGCAGAGGCGGCCGCGGCTTCCTTAAGAGCGCGTTCGCGGGTGATGCCGACGAAGATCGTCTGATCGCCATGCGCCGCGATGCCGGCAAGCGTTTGCTCGGCGAGGGTGACCGGGTCGAGCTTGCCTTCCTGGACGAGTACCGAGAGCCCGGCGAGCGTTTTCTGTCTGGTCATTGTCTCCCCTTGTCCGCCTACCGCCCTTGGGTAGCTCGTCCTTCCATTGACCTGCACCGGCAGGCCTTTCATCTAAAGCGCGTCGCGATCTCCAGGATTCGCTGGCTGCGCTTTAAGCTCTTGTTCCTGCGCATGTCGTTATCGCAAAACCGCTGCGCACTTTTGCGCGACATGCCTTACCATATCGCTCCCCGTGGCGTTTGCCATGGCTCGTCGGTGTTCGCCGCACGAATTTTGCCGAAAGCCGGCGATGCCTGCCGTCTTGCCTTGTCGATGCGAACACGTTTGCCTACATGCCTCATCGAACCCTGCCCGGCACTGGAGACATTTGATGATATTGGACGCGGCGCGGCTTTCTTTTGCCAATCTCTTTGCACCGGAGACCCGTTCGGTGTTCTGGAAAGTGCTCGGCCTGACGCTTCTGGCGCTGGCAGCACTCTGGTTCGGGCTTCGCGAACTGTTCATCTGGCTCGCCTTGCCATGGCTCGATGCGCTGATGCCCGGCACGCCCGCCTGGGCCGGTTGGCTCACCTTCGTGCTCGGCATCTTCGCAAGCCTGGGGCTGGCTCTGGCGCTGGCCTTACTGCTGGCACCGGTGACGGCGCTGATCGCCGGCCTCTTCCTTGACGATGTCGCCGAAGTGGTCGAGGCGCGCGACTATCCGAACGAGCCGGCGGGCAGGCCCTTGCCGCTCGGAGAGGCAATTGCCGGCTCCGCCAAGTTCCTCGGCGTCGTCATTCTCGGCAACATACTGGCGCTGTTCCTGCTTCTCGTACCCGGCGTCAATCTGATCGCCTTCTTCCTCGTCAACGGTTATCTCCTGGGGCGGGAGTTCTTCGAGTTTGCCGCCATGCGCTACCGGTCGCCGGCGGAGGCGCGGCTTTTCCGCGCCAAGCATCGCTCGACCGTGTTTCTTGCCGGGCTCATCCTTGCGGCCTTCCTGGCCGTGCCGCTGCTCAATCTGCTGACGCCGCTCTTTGCCGCCGGCATGATGGTGCATCTGCACAAGAAGCTGTCGGCCAGCGATCCCGGATTTTCGCTGACGCGAGGGTCGATGGCCAAAGCCTGAACCGCAATCTGCTTGACAGCGGCCATCCGCTGGCCAATCTGCCGGCAAATCCCCCGCTGCATGCTTCCTTAAATCCTGTTTGATTTAGGAATAAAAACATGCAGCTCTTCAACGTGATACAGCGACCTTTGTGCGCCTGAAAAGACGCACAAAGGTCGCTGTAGGTGTCGCGCCCGGATGGCGGCGACAGGACGGAGCAGCTGAAATGAACAACGCCGAAGACCGGGTCACCCGCCTCGAAGAGACGGTCGCCCACCAAGCCAAGACGATCGAGGAGCTCTCCGATCAGCTCGCCGAGCAATGGAAGGTCGTGGAACAGACGCGGGCAAAGCTCGACCGGCTGACGGAGCGCTTTCTCAGCCTCGAGGAGCAATCGATCGATGCGCCGGCGATCACCCGCCCGCCGCACTATTGAGATATCACGGCAGGAAACAAAAAAGGCCGCCGGTTCTTGCGAACGGCGGCCTTTCTGATTTCAGGCTAAGCCCTTAGTAGGGGCAGGCCTCGTCGCTCATGTAGTCGTGAACCTGGACCTTGCCGGCGATGATCTCGGCCTTCACTTTTTCGACCGCGTCAAGCATTTCCGGGGTGATCAGGGCCTTGTTGTTGTCGTCAAGCGCGTAGCCGACGCCATCTTCCTTAAGGCCGAGGTTGGAAATGCCGAACTCGAACTTGTCGTTCTTGGCATCGGTGAAGGCTTCATAGACGGCGACGTCGACGCGCTTCAGCATCGAGGTCAGAACCTTGCCCGGCTGCAGTGCGTTCTGGTTGGAGTCGACGCCGATGCCGAGCTTGCCGGCATCTGCAGCGGCCTGCAGGACGCCAACGCCCGTGCCGCCGGCTGCGTGGTAGACCACGTCCGAACCCTGGTCCATCTGCGACTTGGCGATTTCGCCGCCCTTGACCGGGTCGTTCCAGGCGTCCGGCGTCGTGCCGGTATAGGCTTCGAGAACCTTCACGTCAGCGCCGGTCGACTTTGCGCCGCCGACATAGCCGCAGGCGAACTTGTGGATGAGCGGAACGTCCATGCCGCCGATGAAGCTGACGGTCTTCGACTTAGAAGCGAGACCAGCGAGCACGCCGACGAGGTAGGAGCCTTCCTGTTCCTTGAACACGATCGACTTCACATTCGGCTTGTCGAGCACCATGTCGATGATCGCGAACTTGGTATCAGGATATTCGCCGGCGATCTTTTCGAGCGGTGCGGCCCAGTTGAAGCCGGCCATGACGATCGGATTGTTGCCGTCGCTGGCGAAGCGGCGCAGGGCCTGCTCGCGCTGTGCGTCGTTGGCGATTTCGAACTCGCGGTATTCGACGCCCGATTCTGTCTTGAATTTTTCGGCGCCGTTAAAGGCCGCTTCGTTGAACGATTTGTCGAACTTGCCGCCCAGATCGTAAATGATGGCCGGCTTGATGTCGGCGGCCAGAGCCGTCGCGGACATCATGGAAAAAGCAAAGAGACCGAGAATTGTTTTTTTCATCGTGCAGCCCTGTTGTCGCTATTGATCTTTATCGGGTCCTCCCGCGGGCCCCGGATGGAGCCTGTCTGCGGAACCCACCCCTCTCGTGGGGGCTAGGGTGGCCGCATCCTTGCACGGTCACGGCAAAAAAACACTCAAAATTTTTCGGATGGTAAAAATGCCGGCCGACATTCACAGGCAGCGTTAAAATGCCGGTTCCCTTGACCTTTTAGGACCCGAGGGTGGGTACAGCGCGCCGGGTGCGGGGCGTAAAAGGCCAAGGCATCTCCCGCAAAAGCGTGCAGCAGTTTTGCGATAACGACATGCACAAAAAAAGCCTGAAGCGCAGCAAGCGCCTCTGAAAGATCGCGACGCGCTTCAGGCGCCGATCGGGCAGCTGACGCCGGTGCCGCGCAGGGCGCAATAGCCGCTGGGGTTCTTCGCCAGATACTGCTGGTGGTAGTCCTCGGCAAAGTACAACGGGCCGGCCTTTTCGATTTCGGTGGTGATCTTGCCGGTATGGCCGGATCTCTTCAGTGCCGCCTGGAAGGCGTCGCGCCCAGCTTTCGCTTCCTTCAGCTGCACATCGTCATAGGCGTAGATAGCGGAGCGATAGGTCGTGCCGATATCGTTGCCCTGGCGCATGCCCTGGGTTGGGTCGTGCTCCTCGAAGAAGGTCTTGAGCAGGCTCGACAAGGGAACCACCTTCGGATCGTAGACCACCAGCACCACCTCGGCGTGGCCGGTCAGCCCCGTGGTGGTTTCCTGATAGGTTGGGTTCGGCGTCATGCCGCCGGAATAGCCGGCCGCGGTGACATAGACGCCGGGCAAGTTCCCAAGCAGCCGCTCGGCGCCCCAGAAGCAGCCCATGCCGAGCAGGATCTTCTCGGTTCCTTCGGGGTAGGGGCCCTTCAGCGGGCGTCCGGAGACAAAATGGGTTGCGGCGGTCGCAATGGCGTCCTCGCGCCCGGGCAGTGCCGTCTGCGCGTCGGGCAGGATGGTCTTCTTGTTGAACATGTCGATCAGGAACATCGTGAAAACTCCTTGTCGTCGACGTGGGGTCAGCGCCCCGCGATGATCAGGCAGCGAAGCGGCCGGCTGCCGGTCGCTTCTTGTATCCGGCCATCCACAGGAGGAGGGCGAGAAGTGCGAGCACCGCAAAGGCGGGCTGTGTCAAAAACCAGTGCAGCACCGAGTGCCAGAGCGTCGGCCCGGCATCGGTCCGCTGCGCGAACTGCACCCAGCTGGCGGTGTCGGCGCTAAGCGCTTCAAGATCGTCGCCGAGCGACGTCATCACCAGCTCGGAGGCGGCGACGGACTGGATGGCATCGACTGCACCGGCAAGGACGGCCGCAAGCAACACCACAAAGCTCGCCAGTCTCAGCACGAAGCGCATCGGTCCCTTATTCCTCAAATTCTATCAGCCAGGTCGAGCAGTCACGCCCGTCTTCCGGCATCGGTTCCCGTTTCAGGGCAAAGCCGGCGCGATGGGAGAGCGTGGCAATCCGAGATGGCGCAACGTCCAGGCGACCTTCGAAGGGAGGCGCCGAACAACTCTGCCGCAAGAGATAGGCCCCGTGTTCGACAAGCGCAATGGCAGCCGTTCGCTGCCAAGTTTCATAAGATGTCAACAATCTGTCAGAAAGCAGTTGATCCCGCGCAAATCATCGGTATATATCCCGCCCGTCCGCCGGTTCGCGCCGGATGACACGAAGGGCCTCGCCCTTCCCATCCAGCCGCATGACCATCGGCTGTTGACGGATGGACAGGTGGCCGAGTGGTTGAAGGCGCACGCCTGGAACGCGTGTATACGTGAAAGCGTATCGAGGGTTCGAATCCCTCTCTGTCCGCCATCCCTTATCTCGACTGTCCTCTGCAGAATTACAAAACCGCTTCGTTTTGTGTGCTGATTTTGGGTCGCCCGAAGAGCCGGAATTGCGGACTCGTTCGTTGCTGCTTGCCCGTAGGTGTCGCGGCTAGATGCCGGAATTTCCACGGAGTGCTATTCGTCAACCTAAGTTGACGCCACACTTTCCGTCAACTAATGTTGACGGCATGATCGATCCCGAAGCCTTTCAACCCTCCGACGATCCAGCAGAGACGCTTGCCACCGTTGTCGCGCTTCGAAGGCTGGCGGATAGCCTTGAGCGCCGAGCGGTTGCAGCGGCGCTGGGAAAGGGATGGTCATGGGCGAGAATCGCTCAGGGTCTTGGGATCTCCAAACAGGCCGCACACAAGCGGTTGTCGGATCTCGTCACTGGTAACGAGCGCTAGGAGGTTTCCGTGTTCAGCCATATGAAGCAGCGCCTCAACGACATGGGTACGATAAAGGCGCTTTGTGAACGCGCCGAATATCATGCTCTGCAAGACCAGCAGCGCGAGCCGGGAGCGGAACACTTCCTGTTGTCTGCTCTCGATCTTCCGGATGGCACAGCGTGCCGCGCATTTGCGCGGGTCGGTGCCGACGCGTCCGACCTGCCGCAAGCCATTGCACGCCAATACGCCGAGGCGCTCCGCCTTGTTGGTCTCGATCCCCGGATTGCCGCGCAGCTCGCGCAGGGACAGACACCGTTGCCGCGCGACCGCGGAGCATATGTCGCCGCACCCTCAGGCGAGCACGTCATGCAGGCGTTGGCTGCCGATCGGGCAAGGCGTGGACCGCTGCTCGGCGCCGATGTGGTGGCGAAGGTCGCGGATCTTCGCGAAGGTGTCGCAGCGCGTGCGCTTCGCAGGCTGGGAGTCGATCCCGATGCATTGAAAGCCGCCGCCGACGCCGAAAGTGATGCCCTTCGCAGTGCGTTGAAGTGTTGATCCGATACGAGAGGAAAAGCCGCCCCGATTTCTGATCCCGACCGCCGCATTATGCGGCGGTCATGACATCAGACCTCAGCTTCGTCTCGAAAGGATCGCAACGAGTGCGAGCCCGCCGATGACCGATACGTGTTCCAGCGCCACGGTCATGTCGCGAAACGCTTCTTCACCTTCCTTGGCCCAGAACGGATGGGCGATCGGGATGGTCAGGATCGTGAAGACGGCGAGCGCGCCCGTTGCGAGCCAGACCCGGTGGTTGAAGATGATCATGAGCGAGCCACCGATCTGGAGGATGAGCGTCGCGGTGTTGACGAGCCAGCCCGGTGAAAGGCCGAACCCTTCCATGATGGCGATACTGGCGCTGAAATCGAACAGCTTGGCGAGGCCGCTCGACCAGAAGACGAGGGTTAGCAGCACCCGGGCCAGCAGATCGAAAGCGCGTGCGTCCAATATCCTTGCGATGATGCTCGGCATGCCGGCAGTTTCAGACTTGACTTGATTTTCGAGGTTCACGTCGGCCTCCCTTGGAACGAACCGACGGCTTTATAAAAGCTCGACCTAGGTTGAGATCAAGCGAGGCGCCGGTGTGACAAATTGGCTCCGGTGCCGTTGCTTCTGAACGCCGAGTCGTTCATGCGTCGGGCGCTTGCTCCCGTGATCGAGCCGTGGCAGCCAACACGGTAAGGGGGCATAATAGTTATCCATTGCGCTAAGTGTCTTGGCGTGATACTTAGCCTTATGGAACAGTATTCGGACCCTCTGGACGGAATTTTTCAAGCCCTGGCCGACCCAACACGGCGCTCAGTGCTGGCGAGGCTCGGTCGCGGCTCGGCCAGCATCAGCGATCTGGCAAAGCCATTCGATATGGCGCTGCCATCGTTCATGAAACACATCCACTTTCTCGAAGGCAGCGGCCTGATCCGCACCGAGAAGCAGGGCCGGGTGCGCACCTGCACCATCGAGAAGAGCCGGTTTGCCGCAATCGAGGCGTGGATGTCGGAGCAGCGCGCGCTTTGGGAAGGCCGTACCGATCGGCTGGAGCAGTTCGTGATATCCGCTGAGAACAAGGAGAAATGACATGATCCGATCTCCCAACCCCGATCTCGATCTGACGATATCGCGCCTGATCAAGGCGCCGCGGTCGGTGATCTGGAACGCCTGGACCGATCCCGCAAGCTTCGAGCAATGGTGGGTTCCGGGGCCGGCCAGATGCAAGGTGGTCGAGATGGATTTGCGGCCGGGCGGCGCCTTCGTCACCCGGATCAGCGAAGGCGGTGGCGCGTTCACGCCGCATCTGGATGCCTGCTTCCTGGCTGTCGACGCCCTGCAGCGCATCATCTTCACCAATTCGCTGGTCGCAGGCTGGCGCCCGGCGGAAAACCCTTTCATGACGGCGATCATCACGCTCAAGGATCATCCGGAGGGTACGGACTACGCTGCCCATGTCATGCACCGGAGCAATGCCGACCGGAACATGCACGAGGAGATGGGCTTCCACGATGGCTGGGGAACGGTCATCGAGCAACTCGCCCGGCTCGTGGAGGGCAGAACCCAGTAGAGGAGGCACGCGCATGCGCAAGATTGTCCTGCAGATGATGACGACGCTCAACGGTCGCCTCGACGATCCGCTGGCCTGGATCGGCAGCGTCGGCGACGACCAGTACCGGGCGATCGACCGGCTCTATGCCACCTATGACACCGTGCTCGTCGGGCGCGTGACCTACGAGGAAATGGCATCCTATTGGCCGGGCGCCCTGTCGGAGGATGTCGGGACCGAAACCAACCGCAAGATGGCGCGCCGGATGCACGACTATCGCAAGCTGGTCATCTCGCGCTCAGGGTCCCAGAAACTGACCGCATGGAACAATGTCGATGAGGTCGTCACCCCCGGTGACGAGGCGCTGGCCGCCTATCTCCGGGATCTGAAGGCGCAGCCGGGCGGCGATATTCACCTCTCCGGCGGCGCCAGCCTGGCCCAGACGGTCATCGGTCTCGGCCTGGTCGATACCTTCCACTTCTTCGTCTTCCCCGTCTCGTCCCCTGGTGCGGCTTGGTTCGGCGAGCTTCCCGACAGATATGATCTGCGGCTGATGGGCACGGACACCTACGAAAATGGCGTGGTCGGCTTGCACTACGAACCGCTCGAGCGCGAGAACGCGAAGCGGGCAGGCGGCTTTTCCGAGCTGCTCGTCTAGTCGCCTCCGGCGCACCTGCCGGTGCGAGGCACGCCGAGCGCTGCTGATCCGCCGCTTCGAGAGCCTATCGCAGATGGCGAAGCTCCAATATCACTGGAGCGGTTTGCCACCGTCAATGACACCGATATGCCGCAGCGAAACGGCAGAGAGGACGGCGAGCAGGGAAACGCTCACGGCACTGGCCATTGCCGCACTGCTGAACCCTGCCGCGAACGCAGCCTGCGCCTCTTCCATCAGGCCGGGCGGCAATTCCGCCGCAACGGAAGATGCCGCCCACAAGCTGTCGCCAACGGCCTCATGCGCTTCGCGGCTGAGGCTTTCGGGTATGCGGTCAAGCATCGTCCGGCGATAGATGGCGGTAGCGAGGCTGCCAAGAACGGCGATGCCGAGCGACACGCCAAGGTCCTGCACCGTCTCGGACATTGCCGATGCCGAGCCTGCCTTGTCGGCGGGTGCCGATCCTACCACGAGGTTGGTACCGAGTGCAGCTATCGTGCCGAGCCCGAGATAGGCCAGCGAGAAGCCGGCGACGACAACGACGACGCCGGAAGTGCCGTTATCCAGTTGGGCCAGCAGCAGATAGCCCATCACCGACAACCCCAGCGCCCCGGCCACGACAAAGCCGGGGCGAACACGCCGCGCAATCAATGGCGCAGCGACGCCAGCAGCGACCATGGCAAGGGCGGGCGGCCCCATCCAGAGACCCGCGGCGAGCGGAGAAAACCCAGCCACCAGTTGCAGATATTGCGTGACCAGCAGCATTGTGCCGCCGACCGCGACCAGGCCAAGGAGAAGCACGATCAACGCCACGCTGAAGGCTCTGTTGGCAAACAGGGAGATATCGAGCAGGGGATCGGCGAGCCGCTGCTGTCGGCGCACGAACAGCGCGGCGAAGAGAAGTCCGAGCGCAATCGCGCCGACTGGATGAAGTCCGAAGCCATCCTTGGCGATCTGCTTGATGCCATAGACGACGGGCAGAATGGCGGCGAGCGAAAGGCCGACGCTTGCAAGGTCCAGTTTGCCGGCGTGTGGCGCGCGATATTCCGGTAAAAGGACAGGCGCCAGCAGAAGCAGCAGGCCGACAACGGGCACGGCGATGAGAAAGGCCGCGCCCCACCAGAAATGTTCCAGCAGCACACCGCCGACAACCGGTCCCAGTGCCATGCCGAGTGCGAACATCGTCGCCCATATCCCAAAACCAAGCGCGCGCTGCCGCGGGTCGGCGAACATGTTGGTGATCAGCGCCAGTGTCGATGGCATCAGGGTTGCACCGGCTATGCCGAGCAGTGCCCGGGCGGCAATCAGCATAGCGGCGCTGGTGGAGAAAGCAGCGAGCGCGGAGGCGACGGCGAAGGCGGCCGCGCCCATCATCAGCAGTTTGCGGC
Source organism: Ensifer sp. 4252 (assembly GCF_050434565.1). Taxonomy (NCBI): domain Bacteria; kingdom Pseudomonadati; phylum Pseudomonadota; class Alphaproteobacteria; order Hyphomicrobiales; family Rhizobiaceae; genus Ensifer; species Ensifer sp. 4252. The sequence goes on along the minus strand of NZ_JBNDIU010000012.1, from coordinate 90,145 downwards.
GTCCGATACGATCGCCGAGCGTCCCCATGGTGATCAGGAAGCCGGCGATCATGAAGCCGTAGGCATCCATGATCCAGAGCGCTTGCATGCTGGTCGGTTGCAGATCGGTTGCGAGCGCCGGAAGCGCCAGATGAAGAAGCGTCAGGTCCAGACCGAGCAAGATGGTTGGCAGGGCCAGTAGCGCAAGCCCCACCCACTCGCGTGCTCCTGCTGTCGTTGCTGGTGAAGGGGTTGCTTCAACCGTCGTTCTGGAAAGTGGAAAATCGGATTCGTCCTCGTAAGTCATGCTGCCTCCTTGTCGCGGGCAGACTTTCGAGGCACGATCATCCTGTTACAATATAGGAAATTATCCTGTTACTAGAGGCAATAGTCTTGACCGACCGTACACTTGTGCGCACGCGAACCGACCTCTCAGATTTCCTGCTGCGCCACAGGAAAAAGCTTACGCCCGTCGATGCGGGCCTACCCTCGACCGGCCACCGCCGCACACCCGGTCTCCGGAGAGAGGAAGTGGCCGCACTCGCGGGTGTCGGCCTTACCTGGTACACGTGGTTCGAGCAGGGCCGAGACATCCAGGTCTCTGAAAGCTTTCTGCTGAAGGTGGCGAAAGCGTTGAAGCTGGACGATGCCGAGTGCAGCCATCTGTTCCTGCTTGCGCACAGGCGACCACCGCCACCTGAGGCCTATCAATGGCCATCGGTTAACCCGCTTATTCAGCGACTGCTGGATGATCTCGTGGCGCGGCCGGCCTATGTCGCCAACTTGCGCTGGGATGTTGTCGCGTGGAATGCGTGCGCGGACGATCTGTTCGGCTTCACAAACCGCGAGCAACCGGAGCGCAATCTCATACGCCTGATTTTTGCCGATCCGGAGTTGCGGCGACGCCTTCCCCGATGGCGCGACGAAGCGCCGAAGTTGCTGGCGCAGTTTCGCTATGATCTGGCAGCCGCTCCGGACGATCCGGCGATGCTTGCTCTGGTCGATGAAATGAAGAAGCTGTCGCCGGATTTCCGCCGCTGGTTCGAGCAGCCGAGCACGGAAAGCCACGCTCGGGGCATCGGTACCATCATGGATTCGGGTGGCACTCAACTCGGCTTCATGCACGAGATGCTGACTGTGGACGAGTACCGGCACTTGAAGATGGTCGTCTATTTTCGGCAGTAGGAACGGCATTGGAAAGAGGCTCTCAGTCCTAGCGCCACGGCGTCGGGCGCGAACCGCTATCCGTTCTTTCAAGCCCCCACCGAGATCGGCACGGCTGCGATTTTTGTCTCCCATCGGCTTTTATTGCTGCTCACGCCTTTGCGGGTGCCAAGAACAAAGATGGGGGAGGAGCCGCGCTGTAGGCGCGGCTGGCAACGGCTGGATGTCGTCTTTTAACCGCCGTGCTCCAGCGCGGTCTTCATCCGGTCATAGGTCGGGGCGAGTGCCCGTAACGTGGCCGCCGCGACCGCGTCCTTGCGCACGACCAGCGGATGCTGCAGCGCGCCGATGAGGCGTGCCTGTTCGTCGGCGATGCGGGCCGCCTCGTGGTAGCCTGCCCGTGCGAGGCAAGCCGCCGCGTCAGCCGCGCGGCGGGCGCCGGTACGGATGGCGAAGTGGACCATGTGGGCGCGCAGTCCCTTGTCGCAATCGCTCTCGATGCGTACGGCGAGCGTTTCGGCGGCGTCGGCATTGCCGAGGGTCCCCGGAGGAACAGGCAGGTCCGTCTCCATCGACAACCAGTGGATGGCGGCCGGGATCGACGCCCGGATCGTCTCGATTTCCGACATCTCGGCGACACGGACAAAGTCGGTCCGCATGGTGTAGGCATCACCATAGCTCAGCGTGTCCGCGCGCCAGGCCGCCATGAAGTTGGCGAGCGGCAGGCGCGCATAGGGGTAGCCCTGCGGGTCGTGCATCAGCACACTCTCCTCGTCCATGTCGAGGACCACGACGTAATGGTCGGCGTCGATCGGTCCGGTCATGCCCGGCTGGTGCCGGAGATGCCCCATCTCGATGGGGCCGATCCAGACCGGCCCGTCCTTGAGGGCTGCGCGCAGGCGGGAAAGCGCGTCGTCCGCATCGCCGCCCTTGCTCAGCGTCGATGTCCAGCCGAGCGCAGCAAGCGCACCGTCGGATCCGGCTTCCGGATCCCAGCCGTAGGGGTCGAAGAACGGCAGTGTACCGCCGAGCAACTGCATGCCGAACGGGCTGCTGGTGGCAAATTCGATCACCGCGGTGGAAGGGGCGTGTGCGCCGAACATCATTGCAAACGAATTGGCGTAGCAATAGGGGCCGGAGCCCGTATAGGCGAAATGCATCATGATCGTCTTTCCTGTTAGCTTTGGGGGGGAGACAGCTTAGGTTATGGAGTAGGCGACATCGAAGGTGGCGCCGTGGCTGCCGGGGTAGATTTCGTAGGGGCTGCCGATGCCGTTGATGTCGCTTCGCGCATCCAGCCAGGTCTCTATGGCGTCGTAGACACGCAGCACCAGCGGGAAGTTTTCGCAAGCCGACGGCACGGGCAGAAAGACCTCGTGCCGTGCAGCCTGAAGGCGGATGCGCAGATCGTCGACCGGCTCGATGCTGCCCTCATAGGCAATGGCGACTTCTACCAGTCCCTCGTTGTCGCGGCTCACGGTCTCGTGGAAATGCACGGTCATCGCGCCGCCATCGGCGATCCCGCAGTGGCGGAGGTAACCACGGATCTCCGCCTGGGCGCTTGCCACGAATGGATCGAGCGCCTCGATATTGAGTTGCCGCTGACAGTAGATCAGCTTGCAGGCCGCCACCTCGCGTCTGGCAATCGCCGAAATCAGGTCGGCATCGCGGCCGTTGGTCTGCCGCGCGATCGCCTCCACCAGCTCGGTCTGTTCGCTCAGCCGTTCGCTTTGAGCGTCCAGCCAGGACCGCAATTCGATAAGGCGGCTGCCCGCATCAAGTTCCACCAGTTGCGCGACCCGCGCCACCGGAAGGCCGAGATGTCGAAGGCGCGCGATCAGCCGTGCACGGGCGGCCTGCTCCGGCGCATAGTAGCGATAGCCGGTCGCCGGATCTGTATAGGCAGGCACCAGCAGGCCCTGCTCGGCATAAAGCCGTAGCGCCTTTGGGGAAAGTCGTGTGGCCGCGCCGAAACGGCCGGCAAGAAGATAGGAATCGCTCATGGATCTGACTGTGGGGCTTGCCCCTGGGGCGAGGTCAAGAGGCAATCGTTGTCGATGTGCCTGCTTGATACCCGCCCCCGTTTGCCCGCGCTGGTTGGGGGTAAACGAGGGGTGCCGCAGGGCGTGCCGACATGGCCGGCACGCCCTGCGGCGATTTCATCGCATCAGGCTTGCGCCGTGCGGCTCCTCGTCAGCCGACCGAGGGCGACCAGCGTGACGATTGCCATCGTCGATGAATAGCCGGCTAATGGAAGCGCGGTGTCTCCACCAAGGAGGACCACGGCCAAGGTGCCGAGCACCCCGACAATCAGGCTCTGAATGCAGAAATAGAGCGCGACTGCGGTTCCCGCCACATGGCCGAAGGCCTGCAGGGCGCCATTGGCGGTGACCGAACCGGTAAAGACGATGCCGACGGCGATGACCCACATCGGCAGGATGAAGGTCCAGAACGACGGTGCGGCCAGGCTCTGGCCGACGATGAGCAGCACCGCGCCGAGGATCAGCAGCGCCATCCCGCGGGCAAGGCTGCCGGTGATGCCCCAGAGCGCCACGAAACGCTTGGCAAAACGAGTCGTGACGATCATCACCACGGCCGCAGTCGCAAAGACCAGGCTGAAGCCGAACTCGGAATAGCCCGTCCGATCGATGAGCACGCGCGGCGCCGTCGAGAAGAACACGAAGAACGAGCCCATCGCGGCACTGAAGCCGAGCGTGTAGGTCCAGAACGCTCCGTTCCTGAGGATCGGCCCGAAGGACCGCCTCTGGCCTTCGGCATCGACTGGCCGGGTTTCCCGCCACCGCGGCACGGCGTTCGCCGTGGCGGCGATTGCCAGTATGCCGAGCGCCAGGAAGATCGCCTGCCAGCCGAAGCGATCGGCAAGCAGCGCGCCGGCGATCGGGCCGAGGGCCGGCACGAAGGCGAGCATTGCACTGAACAGCCCGTAGATTGTCACGCCTTCGGGCCGCTCCGCATAGACGTCACGAACCGTGGCAAAGGTCGCGACGAGTGCTGCCGATGCGCCGATTGCCTGCAGGAGGCGAAGGGCGAGGAAGGTCGGAGCCGACGCGGTGGCGGCCATGAGCAGCGAAGCGGTCGCAAAGAGCAGCGCCCCGCCGATGAGGACCGGACGCCGGCCGATGCGATCGGAAACGGGTCCGAAGACGATCTGGCCGACGCCGAGAATGACCATGTAGAGGCTTAACGTCAGCTGGACGATCGCCGGCGTCGTGGCAAGGATGCCGGGCATGACAGGCACGACAGGCAGATAGATATCCATCGCCAGCGAGGCGAGGATATCGAAGGGAGCCATCAGCAACAGCGCTGCCGGCACCGAATAATTCCAGGTTGGTGATCTATGTTTGGGCATGATTGAACATCCGCTCAAATGAATGACATTCGGCGGCGCTCTGCCTTCTTATCGGTAGTGTGAAATGACCGGACAGACGCCGCAACAACGATTGGGAGTGTTGTTGCGGCTTACCTGGTTGCTGACTCGGTTGTCCCCATTCCGGTCTCCATAGGAAATTTTGCGCGCGGTCGTGGGCGCCGTACCCACTTACCAGCGGAAGCGGCGAACGACAACCGCTTGCCGTCAAGCCGCAACGCGACAAGGATCACGAATGTTGGCCCGGCTTCACCGTCAGGCGGTTCTCGACGGTCGTCACGCCGATCACCGATTTTGCGGCATCGCCGGCGCAGGCTACGTCCGACTCGTTTGAGACCTGGCCCGACAGCACGATCATTTCGCCGAGCGCGAACACCTCCATGTCGGTGGTATCAATGAAGGTGGCGTAGCGGATGAAGCGCAGAACCTTTCCCGCCAGATCGTCATCCTTCAGATGAGGATCGTCGTCCTGATGGGAGTAGATGGGTTTTTCTGTTGGCATGATCGTTTTCCCGGTCCTGTTTGGGAACGCCCCGCGCAAGGGAATGTTCCGGTCTTTATGCCCTTGATCGCTGGTCCCGCGAGGGCACGGAACTGGTCTTGCAACCTTGCGGCGGTCGCCGGAACGGGTCTATCTCTTCCGGACCGATCGCAAGGCTCCCGCATGTCCGATATCTTCCTGAACGTCCTGCCCGTCTTCATCCTGATCCTCACCGGTTGGTTGATCGTCAAGTTCGGTTACCTGAAACCGACTGTCGGTGATGCGCTCGGTGATTTCGTTTTCCGCGTCGCGGTGCCGGTTCTCCTGTTTCGCACCATCGCCGAGGCCGATTTCAAGGATGGCTCGCCCTGGCCGCTCTGGGTCGCCTATTTCTCCGGCGTCGCCGTCACCTGGACCATCGGCCATCTCGTATCGACGCTCGCCTTTGGCCGCGATGCGCGCATGGGCGTTCTGGCCGGGGTTTCCTCGGCCTTTGCCAACACCGTCTTCATTGGCCTGCCGCTGGTCTCACGCATCGTCGGCGAGGAGGGGATCGTCGCGCTGTCGATCCTGCTGTCGGTGCATCTGCCGGTGATGATGATCGCCGGTACCGTGCTGATGGAGCGTGCCGAGCGCAAGGTAAGCGGCAAGCCGGGGCAAAGCCCGCTGAAGCTCCTGGGCGGCGTTGCCCGCAACTTGCTGCGCAATCCGCTGGTCATCGGCCTTGCCTTCGGTGCCGCCTTCCATCTGCTCGGTCAGCCGCTCGGTGGGCCGGTCAAGAGCGTCGTCGATCAGCTTGCCGCCATTGCGGCGCCGGCTGCGCTGGTCTCGATCGGCATGGCGCTCGACAAATATGGTCTTGTCGGCAATCTGGGCCTGGCGACGGTGACGAGCCTGTTGAAACTTGTGGTTCTGCCGGGTGTCGTCTTTGCCGCCTGCCATCTGCTTGGCCTCAATGACGACTGGACGACCGCGCTTGTGCTGACCTCGGCGGTGCCGACCGGCGTCAACGCATGGCTGATCGCCAATCACTTCAACGTCGGCCATGCGCTGGCGTCCTCTACCATCACGCTGACGACGGCCCTTGGTGTCGTCAGCGTTTCGGTCTGGGCCTACATCCTGATGTGACCGGCGGGTCTGGCTCATCGCAGCAAAAAGCCCGGCGCGATGGCCGGGCTTCTCAAATCTCGATCGTTGAAATGCTTGGGCTTATTGAGCCGGTGCAGGCTGGCCTTCCGGAGCAGCCTGGCCTTCGGCCGGCTTGGTTTCCGTTGCGGGCGCTTCGGCCGGAGCCTGCTGACCTTCGGCCGGCTTCTCGGCAGCACCTTCGGTCGCGGCAGCCGGAGCGGCTTCTGCAGCCGCTGCATCGGGCAGAGCGGCCGGAGCGTCGGCATGCTCGCGCAGCCATGCGATCAGGTTGGCGCGTTCGTCAGGCTTCTTCACGCCGGCAAAGCCCATTGCGGTGCCCGGAACGTGCTTCTTCGGAGCTTCGATGAAGAAGCTGAGGTGGTCGTAGTCCCAGACGACCTTGCCGCCTTCGGAAAAGGTCTTCATGCCAGCCGAGTAGCTGAAACCTTCATGTGAGGCGATCGGGCGGTTGACGAGACCCCAGAGGTTGGGGCCGACCTTGTTGGCCCCTCCCTTATCCACGGTGTGACAGCTTGCGCATTTCTTGAACACGGTTTCGCCGGCTGCAGCATCTGCCTTGAGGAGCAAGGGCTTGATGTCGACTTCAGCCGCTTCCTGGGCGCCGCCGCCAGCTTCGGCCGTGCCTTCTTCGGCAACGATCGCGAAGCCTTCCTTCTCGGGAGCCTCGGAATGGAAAATGCCTTCCGACGCAATGGATACGGACATCAGAACGAAAACCGTACCCAGAAAGGCACCCACGCCCATGTTCACATATGAGTTCATCTGCAAACGCTCCCTTTGCCACCGGCGTAAACAAAAACCCGGCCCATCTTGAAATCGCGCGGAACCTATGTCTTTTGGCTCTGCGTTGCAACAGAGATTATGGGCCCCGAACTGAGACTTTTTGACACTTTGGGCGGGGTTTTTGAAGGCCACATCATGAATCGCGAAAATTCAGGCAAAGCCATCGTGCTCATTCCGGCGCGCATGGCCTCCACCCGTCTGCCGGGCAAACCGCTCGCCGATATCTGCGGCCTGCCGATGATCGTCCAGGTTGCCAAGCGTGCGGCGGAAGCCGATGTCGGACGCGTCGTCGTCGCTGTCGATGACCAGAGTGTGTTCGATGTCGTGCGCGACGCCGGTTTCGAAGCGATCATGACGCGGATCGATCACCAGTCCGGATCCGACCGGATCTATGAGGCGCTGTCGAAGGCCGATCCGCATGGCGAGGCGCAGTTCGTCATCAACGTGCAGGGCGATCTGCCGACGATCGAGCCGGCTCCGATCCGCGCCTCACTGAAGCCGCTCATCGACAATGCCTCGACCGATATCGCCACGCTGACGGTGGCGATCACCGACGAGGAAGAGAAAAAGAGCCCCAACATCGTCAAGATCGTCGGTTCGCCGCTGTCGGAGACACGCCTGCGCGCTCTTTATTTTACGCGCGCGACCGCGCCCTACGGCGAGGGTCCTCTCTATCACCACATCGGGCTTTATGCCTACCGGCGCCCGGCGCTCGAAAACTTCGTTGCTCTGAAGCCGTCGACGCTGGAAAAGCGCGAATCGCTCGAGCAACTCAGGGCACTCGAAGCCGGCATGCGCATCGATGTCGAAATCGTCGATACCGTGCCGCTTGGCGTCGATACGCCGGTCGAGCTGGAAAAAGCCCGCCGCATCCTTTCCGAAAAAGCCTGAGAAGGAAGACAGTGTGACCACGAAGACCAACAGGATCTCCTTCCAGGGCGATTACGGCGCCAATTCCGACATGGCCTGCCGCGACATGTTTCCGTCGATGGAGCCGCTTCCCTGCCAGACGTTCGAAGACGCCTTCGTGGCGGTCGAGAACGGCGAGGCGGATCTGGCGATGATCCCGATCGAAAACACCATCGCCGGTCGTGTCGCCGACATCCACCACCTGCTGCCCGAATCGCGCCTTCATATCGTCGGCGAATATTTCATGCCGATCCGTTTCCAGCTGATGGTGCTGCCGGGCGTGACGCGCGACGAGATCCGCACGGTTCACAGCCACATTCATGCGCTCGGACAGTGCCGCAAGATCGTGCGCGCCAATGGCTGGAAGCCGGTGGTTGCCGGCGATACCGCCGGCGCTGCGAAACTGGTGTCGGAACAGGGCGATCGCTCGATGGCGGCGCTGGCGCCGCGGCTTGCGGCCGATCTCTACGGCCTCGAGATCGTCGCCGAGAACGTCGAGGACACGGAAAGCAACGTGACGCGCTTCGTGGTGCTGTCGCGCGAGGAGCAGCGGCTTGCCCGCAGCGCCGATGACGAGCTGATCATCACCACCTTCGTGTTCAACGTGCGCAACATTCCCGCTGCCCTCTACAAGGCGATGGGCGGTTTTGCCACCAACGGCATCAACATGACGAAGCTCGAGAGCTACCAGCTCGGTGGCAAGTTTGTGGCCACGCAGTTCTATGCCGACATCGAGGGCCACCCGGATGATGTTGGTGTGCGTCACGCCATGGACGAATTGCGCTTCTTCTCGGAGAAAGTCCGTATTCTCGGTACCTACAAGGCGCATCCGATGCGCGGCGTGCTTTAAGCCGCTTCGACCGCGACTGCAGATCAGGCTTACCGATGCGTTAACCGGCTACGCGTCTGGTGCATGCCCGGTCTGCAATCGCGGAGGTATCTAAATAATGTGCAAATGCCTATTTGACACTCGTTCACATATGGAGTGTTAAAAATGAAGATCCGTCAGAAGATCGTTGAATATGCAAAAATGCGCCGTGCGATCCGCGAGCTGAATTCGCTCGACGACCACGCCCTGAGCGATATCGGTATTTCCCGTTCGCAGATCCAGGCCGCCGTTTACGGTCGCTAATCAGCACAATTCGCCGTATCCCGCCACCAAAGCTGGCGGGATACGCGCAATGCCCTACAACGCCGCGCGTCAAATATGACACGCAAAGGAATTATGCAGTAGGCCTACTCGTCGAAGAGGCACACGCGCAGGCGGTGTCCATCCGGGTCAAGCGCCACGAAGGTCGGTCCGAAATCCATCTTCGTCCATTCCTGCGCAATCGGCAGGCCAGCGTCCTTCCATTTTTCATAGTGCGCGCGAACGGCCTCCTCGTCTTCCACCATGAATGCCAATTCCGAGCGGTTGCCGGTCTTCGACGGCGGAGGCGTCACCGTACTCTGCGCCCACAGCCCGAGCACGAAACCGTCCTGCAGCTCGAATGACGAAAAGGTCGGGAAGGAAACGAGCGGCTCCTTGTCGAGCAGCTTGCGGTAGAAGGCGACGCTTGCGAGCGGGTCGTCGACATAGAGAACGATGAGATTTGCCTTGGCCATGATCTGTCTCCTTGCTTGGGAGTTGCAGATTAGTGCGCGCCACTGCCAATTTCTGTCAGCATCGATTGGTCCGTCTTTTACGCATTTTCCGAACGGAAAACCGCTCCGCACTTTATCCTGGAAATGCTTTAGGCCGAACCGACCCACCTGCCTTCCGGCGCGGCGATATTCTGCGTCGCTCGCCATTCCCGAAGCAACACCTGCCGGCGGCGCGCATAGCGCGTCTCGCTCATGTCGGCCTGCCTGATGCGGTCGGTGCGGAAATGCCTGAAACCCTGGCGCAGTTCGCACCAGGCTACCAGAACCCGAACATTCTCAAAGAAGCCCAGGGCAAACGGCCAGACCGTGCGAAGGGTCTCGCTGCCGTCGTTGTCAATATAAAGCAGGTCGAGCTTGCGCTCGTGCCGTATCGCCTTGCGCAAAAGCGCAACGTCTATGCCGTCCGGCACCGGCGGGCTTGGCCCGACGAGCAGCGTCGAGGCGTCGAGCTCGTCGCGAAGGTCCGCCGGCAGCACCGCGGCGATCTTGGCGAGCGCATCGCTAGCGGCCGCCGCCAGATGGGTGTCGGCACGCTTTGCCACCCAGCGGGAGCCGAGCACCAGTGCCTCGATCTCCTCCTGCGAGAACATCATCGGCGGCAGCATGAATCCGGGTTTCAGGATGTAGCCGAGCCCCGGCTCTCCTTCGATATGGGCGCCTTGCGCCTGCAGGCTGGCGATATCGCGGTAGAGCGTTCTGAGGCTGACACCGGTTTCCTCCGCCAGCCGCCGCCCGCTGACGGGCTGTCGGTAGCGCCTGAGAACCTGCAGCAGGTCGAGCAGCCGTTCGGAGCGGGACAAGGGAAGTCTCCTCGTATCGGCCGGTCTGCGCTCAGCCGTTCTCGTCCCAGGCCAGCCAGTCGCGCATCAGCCGGTGAGCGATGGCGCCCTTCGGCGGCGGAATATGTTCGTTGCCGGTATCGGTCACGCCGGTCGTACGCTCCAGCATTGCCGCTGTTTCGTCGCGGGTGAACCAGCGGACATCCTCGAGCTCCTGTTCGTCGCGCTTGATCGCCGTCGATTTCGCCTCGGCATAGCAGCCGATCATCAGCGAATGCGGCAGCGGCCAGGGTTGCGAGGCGTGGTAGCGCACGCGGCCGATGTGAATGCCGGATTCCTCATGGGTTTCACGACGCACGGCGTTTTCGATCGTTTCTCCCGGCTCGACGAAGCCGGCAAGGCACGAATACATGCCCGCCGTGAAATGCGGGCTGCGGCCGAGCAGGCAGAGATCACGCTCCAGATCGATGGTCATCATGATGACGACGGGATCCGTACGTGGGAAAACCATGTGGCCGCAGGCGGTGCAGACCCGGCGATAGCCGCCGGCCTTGCCTTCCATCGGTCCGGCACAACGGCCGCAGAAGCGGTTGTTGGCGTTCCAGGTGACAAGGCTTGAGCCTTGGGCGAACTGGCCGAGAAGTTCTTCCGGCAGCATCTGCTGGCGGTAGAGCGTGCGCCCGTCGGCGATCTTGAACGGCTCGGCCATGTTGTCCTCGGTAAGACCGGTCGGCACGGCGAGCCGCGGCTCGCCGTTCGGCAGGTAACCGAGCAGGATGGTCTCGTCGAGCACCGGCTCGAGCCCTTCGAGTTCATAGGGGGCAAACAGCGGGTCGATGATCTTCTCGTCGTGTTTGACGATCAGCTTCGGCCCGGAAAAGGCGAGGAAATGGGCGCCGGGATGTTTGAGCGCGACTTCGATGCAGTCGTCGGCGCGATGCTCGGACTGGCGATCCAGGTGGTTCTCGGAAAAGGCGACGAGGGTGCTCGGCTCCGGATGAGGGCTTCGAAGGTCAAAGATCGATTTCGTCATGTTCAGAGATTTTCCAGAATGCGGGCTGCAAATGCCTGATGGTCTTTCTCGCTCCACGGCTCCGACTTGCCGAAGCCCCAGACGGGGCCGGGCCAGTTCGGGTCGCCGTTGCTGCGGGCGATGACATGCACATGGAGCTGCCGGACGATGTTGCCGAGCGCGCCGACATTGATCTTCTCGGCACCGGTGACCTTTTTCAAGGCGCTCGCCACCATGTTGGTTTCGAAGGTCAGCATCGTCTGGTCGAGCGGCGTGAGATCGAAGATCTCGGAAATGTCCCCGCGTTGGGGAATGAGGACCAGCCAGGGCCAGCGGCGATCGTTCATCAGGCGCATCTGGCAGAGGCCGATCGAGGCGATCGGGATGCCGTCGCGTTCAAGCCGCTCGTCGAGGGTGAATGTCGTCAAGAAGGTCTCCTTGGGCCGGGAGCAGATTCGCCTTGTTTTGCATATCGATATCAGTTTTTTGATGGCTTGGCTTGCATTTGGTTGCGATATTGCCGATATGGGAGCCGGGAGGTTGGTGGTGGACGAGCCACTCGCCAACCGGGTCAGGTCCGGAAGGAAGCAGCCCTAACGAGCCCGGCACGGGTCATCGTGCCAGCCTCCCACCTGCCTGATTGCTGAGATCGAGACCGCTCTCAGCAATCAGGCAGCACCACAGAATGTTGCGGCGTCCAGGCGCATCCCATGCGACGCGCGGTGCCGTAAATCCGTCCTGTCGGGACACGAGTTCAAGCAGCGGCAGGGTCGATGAGCGACGAAACGTCCATTTCATCCGAACAGAAACCAGCCGCCTACCGCGTTCTGGCGCGCAAGTATCGCCCCAAGGATTTCTCCGACCTGATGGTCGGCCAGGAGCCGATGGTGCGCACGCTGACCAACGCGTTCGAAACCGGCCGCATCGCTCAAGCCTATATGCTGACCGGCGTGCGCGGGGTGGGCAAGACCACCACCGCCCGCATTCTCGCCCGGGCGCTGAACTACAAGACACCCGAAATCGATCGGCCGACCATCGACCTGCGCGCTCCTGGCGAGCATTGCCAGGCGATTATGGACGGCCGCCATGTCGACGTCATCGAGATGGACGCCGCCTCCCATACCGGCATCGACGATATCAGAGAGATTATCGAGCAGGTGCGCTACCGCCCGGTTTCGGCGCGGTACAAGGTCTATATCATCGACGAAGTGCACATGCTGTCGACGCAGGCCTTCAACGGCCTGTTGAAGACGCTGGAAGAGCCGCCGGAACATGTGAAGTTCATCTTCGCCACCACCGAAATTCGCAAGGTTCCGATCACCGTGCTGTCGCGCTGTCAGCGCTTCGATCTGAGGCGCATCAGCGGCTCCGACCTGGTCGGCCTGTTTTCGACCATTCTCGGCAAGGAAGGCGTTCCCTTCGATCCCGAGGCGCTGGCGATGGTTGCCCGTGCGGCCGAAGGCTCTGCCCGTGACGGCCTGTCGCTGCTCGATCAGGCGATTGCCCATGGCGGCGGTTCCGTCGAGGTCGAGACAGTGCGCTCGATGCTGGGCCTTGCCGATCGCGCCCGCATCGTCGATCTGTTCGAACATATCGTGCGGGGCGACGTTGCTGCAGCGCTCGGCGAATTCGCGGCACAATACGAGGCCGGCGCCAACCCGACCGTGGTCCTGACCGACCTTGCCGATTTCACCCATCTGGTCACCCGGCTGAAATACGTGCCGGATGCGGCCAGCGATCAATCCCTGAGCGAGATCGAGCGGACGCGCGGAGCGGAATTTGCCGGCAATGTCGCCGTCAGCACGCTGTCGCGCATCTGGCAGATGCTGCTGAAGGGCATTCCCGAGGCCGAAAGTTCATCGCGCCCGGCAGGTGCTGCGGAAATGGTGCTGATCCGGCTTGCTCACGCGGCCCATCTTCCGTCGCCGGAAGACGCGGCGAGACGCGTGCTCGAACTGTCCGGCAGCGACAATGGCGGCGCCCGTCCTGCACCAGGGGGCGGCAATGGCGGCGGCATGCAGGCGTCAGCCGGTGCCCCCTTGCAGGTGCAGGCTGCCCAGCCGACGTCGATGGGACGGCCGACCGGCAACGGTGCGACGATGCTGCGTGCGGTTCCCGATGTCAGCCCGCAGCCGATCAGCGTCGGACACATCGAGGAGCGGCCGGCAGCCGCCCCGGCAGCGAAAGCGCAGCCGTCGGTGCCGGTCAACTCGGTCAGCGACATTGCCGACCTCTGCGCCAAGAACAAAGACATCAAGCTGAAGACGCTGGTGCGCGGCTTCGTGCGGCTGGTGCGCATCGAGCCCGGCAGGCTTGACGTCAACGTTCCCGACGATGCGCCGAAGACGCTGCTCGGCGAACTCGCCGTCAAGCTCAAGGAATGGACCGGCATTCACTGGATCGTCAGCTACAGCCGCGAACCCGGCGAGCCGACCATGATCGAAGCCGAACAGCGGGCCCAGGAAAAGCGCGTCAGCGACGCGCGCCAGGATCCGGATGTGGCCGCGATCCTCGCCCGCTTCCCGGGCGCCAAGATCACCGACGTGCGCATTCGCGCCGTCGAGGAAGAAGAGGCCGAGAGCGTTGCTCCGGCCACAGCCGAATCTGCCGATGGTGATATCGTCCCCGGCGACGATATCGAATAATCCGTCGGAACGAACGACCGGAAATCTCAAGAGAAACAGGAGACGACGATGCGCGACATCATGGGGATGATGGGCAAGGTCAAGGAAATGCAGGCCAAGATGGAGAAGATGCAGGCGGAAATCGCTGCGCTCGAAGTCGATGGTGTCTCCGGTGGCGGCCTCGTCACCGTCCGTCTCGATGGCAAGGGCACCCTGAAGAGCCTGAAGATCGACCCGTCGCTGTTTAAGGAAGACGATGTCGAGATTCTCGAAGACCTGATCGTCGCCGCCCACAAGGACGCCAAGGACAAGGCCGAGGCCGTCCAGGCTGAAAAGACCCGCGAACTCACCGCCGGTCTGCCGATCCCGCCGGGCATGAAGCTGCCGTTCTGATCGGTCATTCATTGCAACGATGAAACGGGCGGCGGCGAAGGAACGATCGGCTTCGCCGGGCTGGCACCGCGCGGATTGGTGTCCATGCTGGCGGTGATGCGGAGATCGGCTTTCTGTGTGGAGGCGGGCGATATCGGCCGCTGATCGAGCGTCGCGCCGATCTCGGCGAGCTTCGAGGCGAAATCGTTGAGCGCCGCGCGTTCGGCCTTGGACGACCCCACCAATCCGGTCGGGTCATATTTCGTCAGGATCGTTGGATAGTCGGCGGTGCTGTCCGTCGGTGGCGCATTGTAGCGTGCCGAGAGCTTTCTCAGCGATTCCGCCAGCGTCGGCAGCATCGTCAACGCTCGACGCCACCGGTGTTCGTTGAAGTCGAAATCGGCAAGAAGCGTCTCCCCGGCTTTTCCGCCGAGTGCGCTGAGATAGGCAACCGTTTCGCGATCCATATCCAGGTTAAGCCCACCCTCCTTGCTGTCGTCGAGCCTGACTTCGACGATCCGCTCGCTGTAGCCGTGCAACTGGCTCTGCAGCGTGTCCTGCCAATTGCGCGCCGTGTCGAGGATGGCGCCGACAAAGCCGAACAGTCCTTCGACCGGGTAGATGGGCGCGACCTTGCCTTCTGATGTCTTGCGCGGAAGATTGACGCGGCTTGCCCTGTCCGTGTCATCGCCGTGCCGCCGCTGATCGTAGCTGGCAAGCGAGATGCCGAAGGTCGGTCGCCCGGGAAGAAGGCCGTCAAAAAGGTGGATCGGAAAGTTACTGGTGATGCCGCCGTCGGAAAACAGGCAGCGGATGTGCGTAGCGGGGTCGCGTCGTGCGCTGCTTTTCAGCGAGTAGTCGTAGCGGTAAAGCGGCACGGCGCGGATCAGCCCGGGAAAACTCAGGCTCATCCGGGCGATGATGGCGACGGGTAGCTTGCTTGCCGGCGGTAGCTGGTAGAAGTCCTTCGATCCATCGGCGGCGACGATGTCGCGTGGTTTGCTCTCCTTGAGCAGGTGCGCCATGATCGAGGGCGGAAACAATGCCTCGAACTCCGATTTGCGATAGTTATGGACCCTGTCGCCGAACGGCAGCTCATAGGGACGGCGCGAGGAGAGGTCGGTGGTCACACTTCTAAGTGTGATGTCATGTGCCTCGAGATCGCCGATGGTCAATGGCCTGTGCGAACCGTCGGGCCGGTCCGGCCCGGCGATCGCCTCTATTTTTTCCGAGATCCAGTTGGTGAAGGCCGGGTTCTTCGCGCCCGGCTGGGTCAGGCCGCTGCACAGACCGAAATCGTTGGCCGGCAGGACCACCGCCACCGCCTGGTAGAATTGGTAGAGGATCATCAGGATTGCGCCGATCAAGGCGACAACGATGCCAAGCAGCATCGTCGCGACGCCGAGGCTGAGCACACCGGCAATAGAGATCAAAATGCCGGGTGCTGCGCCTAGCAACGCCGGCACGGCAAAGACCCGTAGCGTCTCCAGGATGCAGGCCCAGGCCCCGCTGTGCCGCGTGCGAACGGCTGCCATGCCGATGCGAAAGAGAGGGGCCGTGTCGGGCGAGGGCTGAAAGAAGGTTGCGAGGTTTGCCGCCAGCTCGCCGGGCATGGCGTCGATGAGGGCAAAGCCGGCATTTTTCTCTTCCACCGTCGCGCCGGTTTGCCGCCGGTACTCCGCTGCCGCCGTCATCACGGCGGCGATCGCTCCGGCCGACGTTCCGCCAATGTGCATGAAGCGGTAACGGGTCGCCAGCTCCGTGATGGCGCGCGGGAATACCACGCCGGAGGTGATACCACCCTTCATGATCAGGTCGCACTCTTTGCTGGGCTTGGCGTAACGGAAAGTCGTGTCGTTCATCGCACCCTCCATCTCCGAACAACAACATTAGATTGTGTTGATATTCGATGCACGCGATTTCGCGCCGGCGGAAGGCTGGCGCCGACGGCAAAGCATGATAAATTGCCGCCGCCCGAGGAGGATCGCGCATGACCATGACGTCCCTGCTTATGTTTGCCGCCGCATTGCTGGTTGCTGCCGGCTCGCCCGGGCCGAGTGTCGCAGCGCTTGTGGCGCGCGTGCTGTCGAAGGGCGCACGCGACGTGCTCCCCTTCCTCGTGGCGCTCTGGATCGGCGAGGGCATCTGGCTGTCGTTTGCTGTCGCGGGCCTGGCAGCGATCGCCGAAAGCTTCCATCTGCTGTTCGTCGCCATCAAGTGGCTGGGCGTCGCCTACCTGCTCTATCTCGCCTGGAAAATGTGGATGGCCGAACCGGATCTGCCCGGTGACAGCCTGCCGCAATCGCGTTCGGCCTCCAAGCTGTTCTTCGCCGGCCTGACCGTGACGCTCGGCAATCCCAAGGTGATGATGTTCTACGTCGCGCTGTTGCCTTCGATCATCGATCTGCGTTCGGTCACCTTGATCGGCTGGATGGAGCTGGTTGCGACCATGCTGGTGGTTCTGGTCGTGGTCGATCTCGGCTGGGTGATCATGGCTGCCAATGCCCGTAAATTGCTGAAGAGCAAGCGCGCCGTTCGCATCGCCAACCGCGCCAGCGCCGGGACCATCGCCGGGGCGGCGGTCGTCATCGCGACGCGCTGAGTTCTGTTTCGACGCATCGGTCGGCTCCAGTGCTATCGTGGCGAGGAGCCGCGTCATATTCCGGCAAGGCGATTCCGTTTGTCGGCGATATGGGCTAAAAGCGCCGCATGGCAAAGCGAGTCACCGGTCCCGAAATCGAAAAACTGATCCAGCTTTTGGCAAAGGTGCCGGGGCTGGGGCCGCGTTCGGCGCGGCGCGCGGCACTGCATCTGGTCAAGAAGAAGGACCAACTGCTTGGCCCCCTGGCGGAAGCCATGGGCGAGGCCCACCGCAAGGTGCGCATCTGCTCGTGCTGCGGCAATGTCGACACGATCGATCCCTGCACGGTCTGCGCCGATGAGCGCCGCGACCATTCTGTCATCATCGTCGTCGAGGATGTCGCCGATCTCTGGGCGCTGGAACGTGCCGCGGCCATGAACGCCGCCTACCACGTGCTTGGCGGCACGCTGTCGCCACTCGACGGCGTCGGCCCCGACGATCTCAACATCAAGGGTCTGGTGCAGCGCGTTGCCAATGGCGGCGTGCGTGAGCTGATCATCGCCGTCAACGCGACGGTCGAGGGCCAGACCACCGCCCATTACATCACCGACCAGCTCGAGGGCATGGAGGTGAAGATCACCCGGCTTGCCCATGGCGTGCCGGTCGGTGGAGAACTCGACTATCTCGATGAAGGCACGCTGGCCGCCGCCCTTCGCGCCCGTACCTCGATCTGACGCCTCGAACCTGCCGGGGCTTTCGCCCCGACCGCCCGCGATCCAACCGATAAAGCGCTTTGCGGTCTTTCAGATTCGCTGACTGCGCTTTACGTTCTTGTTTTTGCGCATGTCGTTGTCGCAAAACCGCTGCGCACTTTTGCGCGACACGCTCTAGGGAAACCGGATGCTGAGATTTCTATCACTGTCGACATTGCTTTTGTTCGTTTTCGCGGGCTTGGCCCAGGCCGCCTCCAAGGCGGATGTCGAAAACCAGTTTCGCCAGTGGCTGCAGCGCGATCTCTGGCCTGAAGCTGAGAAGTCCGGCGTGTCGGCGCGTTCCTTCAAGGCGGCGTTCGCCGACGTGAAGCTCAATTGGGACCTGCCCGACCTGGCGCCTCCGGGCTTTCCGAAGCCTAAGGAACAGAAGCAGAGCCAGGCGGAGTTTTCCTCGCCCGGCAGCTACTTTTCCGAAAAGCGTCTGCAGGGACTGGCCGCCACGGGGCGAGGCCTCGCCTCCACCCACGCCTCCACCCTGAAGCGGATCGAAAAGACCTATGGCGTTCCGGCATCGGTGGTCGTGGCGATCTGGGGTCGCGAATCCGGCTTCGGCCGCGCGAAAATTCCCTATCCGGTCGTCGATGTGTTGGCGACCAAGGCCTTCATGTCGACGCGGCCGGATCTGTTTCGCCGCGAGTTGATTGCCGCCCTGCATATTCTGGAAAGCGGCGATGTTGACGAGGCGGCGATGCGCGGTTCCTGGGCCGGCGCCATGGGGCAGCCGCAGTTCATGCCGTCGAGCTTCCTGCAATATGCCGTGGATTTCGACGGCGACGGCCGCCGCGACATCTGGAACTCGGTCCCCGACAGCTTGGCCTCGATCGCCAACTATCTGGTCAAGAAGGGCTGGCAGCGCGGCCGCGACTGGGGCTTCGAGGTGTCGATCCCGGCTGGCGTCTCCTGCGCGCAGGAAGGCCCCGATCTTGCCCGGCGGATGTCCGACTGGGCGACCAAGGGCATCACCCGCATTTCCGGAAAGGCATTCCCGTCGCACGAGCTTTCGGCACCTTCGATGATGCTGGTTCCGGCCGGCACCCACGGGCCGGAGTTCATCGTCACGCCGAATTTCTACGTGCTCAAGGAGTACAACAACTCCGATCTCTATGCGCTGTTCATCGGCAATCTCGCCGATCGCATCGGCTCGGGTGGCGGCGCCTTCCGCGGCGCCTGGGGCGATGTCGGCAACATGCTGCGCTCCGATGTCCTGGCGATGCAGAAGGCACTGGTTGCCAAGGGCTACGACGTCGGCAAGGCCGATGGTCTTGCCGGTTACAAGACGCGCCGCTCGCTCGGCGACTGGCAGGCCAAGAACGGCCTGGCGCCGACCTGCTTTCCCGATGCCTCGCTGAAGGCTAAGCTCCGGTAGTTTCCCACCGGACGACATACGGAGTTATCGCGGCGTCTGAAAAGGGCGAGGCTTGCCTCATGCAAGCCGGGTGATCCGCGCCCCTTGGGCGCTCTAGCTAGTGCATGTCGACGTCGACCTGGCGCTTGTAGCGCTCGTAATGGGTCGGAACGATCGTCTGGCGCTCGATCATGCGGTGCACCCGCGGCGGCGCTGCCCCGCGATGCAGCGCCGTCAGCTGGTCGCCGACCGAGGCGTCGGCTTGCGTGCGGCGCTGGTTGTGGCGCACATACTCCACCCAGGTCGGCACATGGTAGGTTTCCGTCCAGGTGGTCGGAATTTCCAGATCGCGCATCAGCGCCCAATGGCCGGCGCCGTCGCGGATACGGATGCGTCGACGCTCGGCCATGGTCTCCAGAAATTCCGGTATGTCGGCATCGTCGATCTCGTAATCGATCATGATGACGATCGGGCCGCTGCGGGGTTTCAGGTCCAGCTCGAGCAGCGGCTCGTTGAACCGGTTGAGCGGGTCGAGGTTGAGCGACTTGAACTCGGGCAGCGGCAGGCGCAGGCCGATGGCCGCACCCGCCAGCATCAGCAGACAGGAGACGAAAAGCGCGTTGGTGGCGCCGTAGAGTTCGGCCGTGGTACCCCAGAGCCAGCTGCCGCCGGCAATGCCGCCGAAAGTCATGGTCTGGTAGAGCGACAGCGCCCGGCCGACGACCCAACGCGGGGCCGAAAGCTGGACGGTGGTGTTGAACAACGACAGCGCCAGCACCCAGGATGCCCCGGAGGCCAGCAGCAAGAGACAGCTGAGCCAAGCATAGGGGCTGAAGGCAATGACGAGCGTGCTCACGGCAAAGCCGCCAAAGGCCAGGCGAACGATCGCCTCGCTCGACATCATTTCGCGCAGCCTCGCGCTCAGCAATGCGCCGCCGATTGCGCCGAGGCCGAAGGCGCCGAGCATCAGGCCGTAGGTGAGCGGGCCACCCTTAACGAGATCGCGCGCCACCAGCGGCAGAAGCGCGAGAATGGCGCTTGCCGAAAGGCCGAAGAGGAAGCCGCGCACCAGCACCTTGCCGATATTGGGCGACATGACGACATAGCGCAGGCCCGCAGTGATCGCCCGGCCGAGCGTTTCGCGCGGCAGCGGGCTCATGGTCACCTCGCGCCGCCAGCGCACCAGCGCAAAGAGGATGGCGAAATAGCTGAGCGAATTGGCGGCAAAGGCTGCAGCCGCACCCGCGGTCGCCACGATCACGCCGCCGATCGCCGGGCCGACGCTGCGCGTGATGTTGAAGCCCATGCTGTTCAGCGCCACGGCCGCCGGCAGGTCGTCGCGTGGAACCATGTCGCCGACCGAAGCCTGCCAGGAAGGGTTGTTGAGCGCGGTGCCGCAGCCGATCATGAAGGTGAAGAGCAGGAGCAGCCAAGGGGTGATGATGCCGAGATAGGCGCTGACGGTCAAAAGCACCGACACCGTCAGCATGAAACACTGCGCCACCAGCATGATCCGCCGCCGGTCGAAATTGTCGGCAAGCGCGCCTGATATCAGCGAGAACATCATGATGGGAAGCGCGGTCGATGCCTGCACCAGCGCAACCATGTTGGCCGACGAGGAAATCGAGGTCATCAGCCAGGCGGCGCCGACCGACTGGATGAGGCCGCCGAAGTTGGACGCGAGGCTTGCGATCCAGATGGTGCGGAAGATGTCGTGCTTGAAGGGGGCCAGTGGCGAGATTCGGGTGGGCACCTCGTCTTCTCTCTCGTGTCTTTTTGATTGCGATATCGAAGCGGTTCGTTGCCTGTTATAAACCTCGAAGGCCGAAGTGCCAGCCGCTGAAACTTGCCGTCGCATCGATTGCCTGTCGCCCGCACCGATCTGGCGGCTTCGGTCGCCGCCGGTGGAACACCTTGCAATTTGCGGCAACGAGGCGTATATGGGCCTCAAATTCTTGATCGGTAGATGAAGAGTGGGCCCGTCAGGACCCGCTCTTTTTTATTAGCCGGTCCCATGAGGAGACATCGTTTGTCCGATCCGACAACGGCTGAAAATGAACATGAACCCCGCCTGATCACCGAGACTGGTCTCGATCAGCGCATAGCCGACATCATCGAACCGGTGCTGACGCCGATGGGCTATCGCCTGGTGCGCGTGCGCATGTCCGGCCAGAACGGCATGACGCTGCAGATCATGGCCGAGCGCAACGACGGCACCATGACCGTCGAAGATTGCGAAGCCATCTCGATGGCCATTTCCCCGGTTCTCGATGTGGAAGATCCGGTCGACAAGGCGTATCATCTGGAAGTGTCGTCGCCCGGCATCGATCGCCCGATGGTTCGCAAGTCCGATTTCTTCCGCTGGCAGGGTCACCTGCTGAAATGCGAGACCTCGGTGCTGGTCGAAGGCCGCAAGCGTTTCCGCGGCAAGATCGTGTCCGTGGATGCGGATGGTTTCCAGATTGAGCGCGATCAGCCTGCTTATGGCGAGGAAGCGACGGTGGTCATTCCATTCACCACGCTTGCGGAAGCGCGGTTGATCCTGACCGACGATCTGATCCGCGACGCCCTGACGGCCGACAAGAAGGCCAAGGCAGCGCGCGCCGCGAACGAGAATTTTGAAGACGAAGATTCACCTATCGAAGAATAAAAGCCGGGGCGGTGCTTGAGGCCCCCTGCAACCAGACGGAGACATGAGATGGCAGTCAGTGCTAACCGGCTCGAGCTTCTGCAGATCGCAGATGCAGTGGCACGCGAAAAGGTGATCGACCGCGAGATCGTTCTGGCCGCGATGGCCGATGCGATCCAGAAGGCCGCGCGCTCCCGCTATGGTTCGGAATCCAACATCCGTGCCGACATCAATTCCAAGACCGGCGAAATTCGCCTGCAACGTCTCCTGGAAGTGGTCGAGAAGGCGGAAGACTATTCCACCCAGATCCCGCTCGAACTGGCCCGCGACCGCAACCCGGACGCAAAGCTCGGCGACTTCATCGCCGACCCGCTGCCGCCAATGGATTTCGGCCGTATCGCCGCCCAGTCGGCTAAGCAGGTCATCGTGCAGAAGGTTCGCGAAGCCGAGCGTGACCGCCAGTTCGACGAATTCAAGGATCGCGTCGGCGAGATCGTCAACGGCACCGTCAAGCGCGTCGAATACGGCAACGTCATCGTCGATCTCGGCCGTGGCGAAGGCATCATCCGTCGCGACGAGATGATCCCGCGCGAAAACATGCGTTACGGCGACCGCGTCCGCGCCTTCGTCTACGACGTTCGCCGCGAACAGCGCGGCCCGCAGATCTTCCTGTCGCGCACGCATCCGCAGTTCATGGTCAAGCTCTTCACCATGGAAGTGCCTGAAATCTACGACGGCATCATCCAGATCAAGTCGGTTGCCCGCGATCCGGGTTCGCGCGCCAAGATCGCCGTGATCTCGAACGATAGCTCGATCGACCCGGTCGGCGCCTGCGTCGGTATGCGCGGTTCGCGCGTTCAGGCCGTCGTCGGCGAACTGCAGGGCGAAAAGATCGACATCATTCCATGGTCGCAGGATCCGGCATCGTTCATCGTCAACGCGCTGCAGCCGGCGGAAGTCGCCAAGGTCGTTCTCGACGAAGATGCGGAGCGCATCGAAGTCGTGGTTCCGGATGAGCAGCTGTCGCTGGCCATCGGCCGCCGCGGCCAGAACGTTCGCCTCGCTTCGCAGCTGACCGGCTGGGATATCGACATCCTCACCGAGCAGGAAGAAAGCGAACGTCGCCAGAAGGAATTCAACGAGCGCACCAACCTGTTCATGGACTCGCTCGATGTCGACGAGATGGTCGGCCAGGTTTTGGCTTCCGAAGGCTTCGCGGCCGTCGAGGAGCTCGCTTATGTCGATCTCGACGAAATTGCTTCGATCGACGGCTTCGACGACGAAACCGCCACCGAAATCCAGACCCGCGCCCGCGAGTACCTGGACAGGCTGGAAGCCGAGATGGATGCCAAGCGCAAGGAACTCGGTGTTGCCGACGAACTGCGCACGATCAATGGCCTGACCAGCCCGATGCTGGTCGCGCTCGGCGAGGAAGGCATCAAGACCATCGAGGACTTTGCCGGTTGCGCCGCCGACGATCTGGTCGGCTGGAGCGAACGCAAGGACGGCGAGACCAAGCGCTTCGAGGGCACGTTCACGAAGTTCGAAGTTTCGCGTGCCGATGCTGAAGCCATGATCGTTCAGGCCCGCCTTGCGGCCGGCTGGATCACGGAAGATGACCTTGCCGTCGCGCCGGAAGAAGAAGAGGCGATCGAGGTTGCCGAAGGCGCGGAACAGGACGCCTGATGGCGACCACCGCATCGACTGACGCTGACGTTCTGCCTTCGGACAATGGCCCGAAGGACAAGAGCGGCAGCACCCGGACTTGCATCGTCACGCGCGAAAGTGGCGCGCCCGACGATCTGATCCGCTTCGTCGCCGGACCCGACGGCCGCATCGTTCCCGATCTGAAGCGTCAGCTTCCGGGACGCGGCTGCTGGATCAGGGCGGAGCGAGCGCTGGTCGAAAAGGCCATGGCGAAGAAGCTCTTCGCCCGTGCCTTGAAGGCCGACGTCAAGGTCGAGGCGACGCTTGCCGACGACGTGGACAGGCTGCTCGTCGAGCAGCTTGCCGGAATGATGAACTTGGCGCGCAAAGCGGCCCAGTTCATCTCCGGCGCGACGAAGACGGAGCAGGCAGTTCGTGGATTGGCGGCACTCGCCGTCTTCCACGCGAGTGATGCGGCAGCTGACGGCGTCCGCAAGATTGACCAGGCCCGCAAGGCGATGAGCTTTGTGGTTGAAGATGAAACGGAAATACCCGCGTTCCGCCCCTTCACGGCGGCGGAAATGGAGGGCCTTTTGGGAAGTAATGCTTTTATCCATGCCGCAACGCTTGCAGGGCAGGCGGGTGAGGGTGTAGTGAAGCGCGCAATCATGCTCGAAAAGTACCGTGGATCCGTCCCGGTCCGGGCCGAAGGCGGCGCTGGCAAGCCACAGCAATGACGCGCGTCACCGGCAAAATCCGGCATCGCGTACATTGTTTGAGACAATTTGGAAGACAGGGTCAGGTGATACGCATCCGGCCCTGATCGCTAGGAACGGAACGGAATGACCGACAACAACGACGACAAGACAGGCAGCGCAGCAGGCAAGAAGACGCTGACCCTGAAGCCCTCCGGGGTTTCGCAGGGGACCGTGCGTCAGGACATGGGCCGTGGCCGCACCAAGGCGGTCGTGGTCGAAACCAAGAAGCGCCCCTTCCATCGCCCCAAGGACGAGCGTCCGATCACGCCGGTGGCCGCGGCTCCTGCGGCACGGCCGGTCGAACAGCGTCCGGCTCAGCCACAGCCTTCGGGCCGCCCGGCACCACAGCCGCAGCAGCACCAGACACGCCAGGAAGCCAACCAGGCGAACCGTCCGCGCGTCGGCGTCGTTCTGAACCAGCTTTCCGCCGGTGAGATCGATGCGCGCCGCCGTGCTCTGGCCGAAGCCCAGATCCGCGAAGCCGAAGAAGCGATCATCCGGGCCGAGAACGAAGCGCGCCGCAAGCGTGAGGAAGAAGTCCGTCTCCAGCAGGAGAAGGAAGACGCCGCACGCCGCGCCGCAGAAGAAGCAGCCCGTCCGGCTGTCGAGCCCGAAGCCAAGGCCGAAGAGGTTGTCGAAGAGCGCCCCGTGGCTGCTCGCGCACCAGCTTCCACCGAGCGTCGCGTCGACAACCGCCCGCAGGCCGGACGGCCCGCAGCCGCCCCGGCGGCTGGCCTACCGACGCCGGCACCGGCCGGTGCTCTGCGCGGTCGCAAGGTCGACAACGAAAAGGATGACGATCGTAGCCCGCGCCCCGGTGCAGGTCCGGTTCGTGGCAAGGTCGTGCGTCCGGAGCCGGCAAAGCCGGTAACGCGCCCGAAGGGTGACGATGGTCGCCGCCAGGGCAAGCTGACGCTGACCACCGCTGCCGACGAGGATGCCGGCCAGCGCGCCCGTTCGCTGTCGGCGATGCGTCGCCGCCAGGAGAAGTTCAAGCGCAGCCAGATGCAGGAGACCCGCGAGAAGATTTCGCGCGAAGTCGTTCTGCCGGAAACCATCACGATTCAGGAACTGTCGCAGCGCATGTCCGAACGCGCCGTCGACGTCATCAAGTACCTGATGAAGGAAGGCCAGATGATGAAGCCCGGCGATCTGATCGACGCCGACCTGGCTGAACTCATCGCCGGCGAATTCGGCCACACCGTGAAGCGTGTTTCCGAGTCCGACGTCGAAGAAGGCATCTTCAACGTCTCCGACATCGAGGAAGAACTGGTTTCGCGTCCGCCGATCGTCACGATCATGGGTCACGTCGACCACGGCAAGACCTCGCTGCTCGACGCTATCCGTCATGCAAACGTGGTTGCCGGCGAAGCGGGTGGCATCACCCAGCACATCGGCGCCTACCAGGTCGAGCAGAACGGCCACAAGATCACCTTCATCGACACCCCCGGCCATGCGGCGTTCACCGCCATGCGTGCCCGTGGCGCCCAGGCGACCGACATTGCCATTCTGGTGGTTGCGGCCGACGACAGCGTGATGCCGCAGACGATCGAATCCATCAATCACGCCAAGGCGGCTGGTGTTCCGATCATCGTGGCGATCAACAAGATCGACAAGCCGACGGCCAATGCCCAGAAGGTTCGCACCGAACTTCTGCAGCACGAAGTCTTCGTCGAATCCATGGGCGGTGAAGTTCTCGACGTCGAAGTCTCGGCGAAGGCCGGCACCAACCTCGACAAGCTGCTTGAAGCGATCCTGCTCCAGGCGGAAATCCTCGACCTCAAGGCCAATCCAAACCGGACGGCCGAAGGTACTGTGGTGGAAGCCGAACTCGACCGTGGTCGCGGCGCCGTCGCAACCGTGCTCGTTCAGAAGGGCACGCTGCGTCCGGGCCAGATCATCGTTGCCGGCGACCAGTGGGGCCGTGTGCGCGCTCTGGTCAACGACAAGGGCGAACACGTCAAGGAAGCCGGTCCGTCCATGCCGGTCGAAGTTCTCGGCCTTTCGGGCACGCCGGCAGCGGGCGACAAGTTCGCCGTCGTCGAAAACGAAAGCCGCGCTCGCGAGATCTCGGAATACCGTCT
Source organism: Ensifer sp. 4252 (assembly GCF_050434565.1). Classification (NCBI taxonomy): domain Bacteria; kingdom Pseudomonadati; phylum Pseudomonadota; class Alphaproteobacteria; order Hyphomicrobiales; family Rhizobiaceae; genus Ensifer; species Ensifer sp. 4252. The sequence continues at coordinate 64,044 of NZ_JBNDIU010000012.1, read as the reverse complement.
GCGGCTTGCCCGCGACAAGGCGGTTGCCCGTCAGTCCGGTTCGCGCGGTTCGCTCGAGCAGATGATGACCCAGCTTCAGACCTCCGGTCTGAAGGAGTTCCCGCTCGTCATCAAGGGCGACGTGCAGGGCTCGATCGAAGCGATTGCCGGTGCGCTGGAGAAGCTCGGAACCGACGAAGTGCGTGCGCGCATCGTCCATTCGGGCGCCGGCGGTATCACCGAGTCGGATATCTCGCTCGCAGAAGCATCGAACGCCGCCATCATCGGCTTCAACGTTCGTGCCAACAACCAGGCCCGTTCGGCAGCCGAGCGTGCAGGCATCGAAATCCGCTACTACAACATCATCTACGATCTGGTGGATGACGTTAAGGCGGCGATGTCCGGTCTGCTTTCGCCCGAGCGTCGCGAAACCTTCCTCGGCAACGCCGAGATCCTGGAGGTGTTCAACATCACCAAGGTCGGCAAGGTCGCGGGTTGCCGCGTCACCGAAGGCAAGGTCGAGCGTGGCGTCGGCGTCCGTCTGGTTCGCGACAACGTCGTCATCCACGAAGGCAAGCTCAAGACGCTCAAGCGCTTCAAGGACGAAGTCTCGGAAGTCAACGTCGGTCAGGAATGCGGTATGGCGTTCGAGAACTACGAAGACATCCGCGCAGGCGACACGATCGAGTGCTTCCGCGTCGAACACATCACGCGGACGCTGTAAGATCCGTCCGATTAGAAATTGTGCGGGCGCCGGGTTATCCTTCGGCGCTCGCATTTTTTGAGGTATTGACCAATGACCAGAGCCACATCCTCTGCCCCCTCCCAGCGCATGCTGCGCATCGGCGAACAGGTGCGCGCGGCGATCACGCAGGTCCTGCAGCGTGGCGAAGTCCGCGATCCCGTGATCGAGAAGACGCTGATCGCGATCTCCGAAGTACGCATGTCGCCCGACCTGAAGATCGCCACCGCCTTTGTGACGCCGCTCGGCGTTCCAAATCATGCTGAGGTCATCGAGGCGCTGAACAAGAACGCCAAGTACATTCGCGGCCGCCTCGGCCCGCAGCTGCGCCAGATGAAGTACATGCCCGAAGTTCGCTTCCGCGACGATACGAGCTTCGACAACTACAAGAAGATCGACGCCCTCCTTCGTTCGCCCGAAGTGAGCCGCGATCTCGATCCGAATACCGACGACGAAGAATAGAAGAGTTCATGTCCAAACCGCGTAAACCCAAGGGCCGCCCGATTTCCGGCTGGCTGATCCTCGACAAGCCGCTCGATTTCGGCTCGACCGAAGCCGTTTCCAAGATCAAGTGGCTGTTCAAGGCGCAGAAGGCCGGCCATGCCGGCACACTCGATCCGCTGGCTTCTGGCATGTTGCCGATCGCCCTTGGCGACGCGACCAAGACCGTTCCCTATGTCATGGACGGCCGCAAGATCTACGAATTTACCGTCGCCTGGGGCGAAGAACGCTCGACCGACGACCTCGAAGGACAAGTGACCCATTCCTCGGACGAACGCCCGACGGAAGAGGCGATCCGCGCTCTCCTGCCGAACTATACCGGCGTCATCAGCCAGGTGCCGCCGCAGTTCTCGGCGATCAAGATCGACGGCGAGCGCGCCTATGACCTCGCTCGTGAGGGCGAAACCGTCGATATTCCGGCACGCGAGGTCGAGGTGTTTCGCCTGACGCTGCTCGGTGCCACGCCCAATCTCGCCCAGTTCGAGATCGAATGCGGCAAGGGCACCTATGTCCGTTCGCTCGCCCGCGACATGGGCCGCGATCTCGGGTGTTTCGGACACATCGCCTCGCTGCGGCGCACTTTCGTTGCGCCGTTCGGCGAGGACGACATGGTGCCGCTTGCCGACCTGGTGGCGCTCGAAAAGATCGAAAGCGAAGAGGAGCGGCTGGCCGCGCTCGACGCCTTCGTGATCGAAACCGGCGAGGCACTGTCCAGCCTGCCGCATATCGCCGTCAATGACGACCAGGCGCACCGGCTGAAGATGGGCAATCCCATCATCCTGCGCGGCCGCGATGCGCCCCTGGCAACGCCCGAGGCCTATGCGACGGCCCGCGGCAAGCTGATTGCCATCGGTGAAATCGCCGAGGGTGAGTTCCGTCCGAAGCGCGTCTTTGCCGTCGGCTGATCTCTTCGATCCCGGCATTTGCCTTTGCTGCATCGCTGACGCATGATCCCGCCGAAGGGCTTGCGGCTGCTTCGAAACGGTTCCGTTTCCAGCTCGCAAGCAGGCGCTCGTTGCCTGCTTTCGCCCGTTTCGGCCGCCGTCCGGCGGTCGTGGCTGCTGCATGATTTTCCAGATCGACATCGATTTGGAGAGGGGATTATGGCGCAGTTTTAAGGTGTTGCGGTGGCCTTCGCGCGCTATATTCGGCGCGCGACGCTGTGGTTGAGAGGCGGTGCATTTGGCGCAGGTTTCGCAAGAGGGAAGGGAGACTGCCGTGGGCCGCCTGGCGACAGCTCTCGATTTCGCTCGCCGCCGCATGACGCGGCCTTTCCGTTTCTACCTGACGTCGCTGCTGCTGATCGCGATCGTTCCTGCGTTCATCTTCTCACTCGTGGTGCTGAAGCGCAGCGTCGACGCGCAGGAACAGGTCATCACGGCGCTGCTGCAGGCCTCGACCGGATCTGTGACCCGCATCGTCGAGCGCGACGTCGAGGGCATGCTGACGACCCTGAAGGTGCTGTCGACCGCGCGCGCGATGGAAGACGGCAACATGGAGGCCTTCTATCGCAGGGCTTCGACGGCGCTCGCCGACACCGACTCCTATTTGATCGTCATCGACCGCAAGCACAATCAGCTCATAAACACGCGGGTGCCGTTTGGCACGCCGATCGCCAAGGCTTCCGATCCCACCTCTGTCGAGCGGGCTTTCACCAACAATGGCGCGCCGCTGGTCTCGAACGTGTTCTTCGGCCAGACGGCTGAAAAATGGGTCTTCAACGTTTATTTGCCGGCGAAACTTCCAACCGGTGAGGAGTATCTGCTGACGCTGACGCAGAACGCCGAGAGCATGGCCAAGGCCGTGAACCGCGAAACGCTGTCGCCGGGTTGGAATGCCGCTCTGGTCGACGGCAACGGCAAGGTCATCATTTCTTCGGACGGAGGCGTCAAGGCGGGTGAGCCGTTCTTCCTCGACAAGGTGCCGGCGATCAGCATCGGCGTGCGCAACATCACCGAGAATGGCACAGCCTATCGGGTAGCGACGGAGTTCTCTGTCGTGACCGGCTGGCGGATCATCGCCTGGGCGCCGCGTGCCACGGTCGACGCGCCGGCCACCTGGTCCTTCCTGTGGCTGTCGCTTGGCGGCATCATCTTTGCCGGCATTGCCATTGCCGGATCGCTGGCGATCGCAAGGCTTCTGTCGCAGGGGGTGAAACTGGTCGCGCTCGACGCGCGCCGCCTTGGCGCCGGCGAACGCATCGAGCCGCGCCCGCACGTGATCGCCGAAGTCGAGACCGTATCCGCCGCCCTTGCCAAGGCTGCGGCGTCGCGCACCAAGGCCGAGAGCGAGATCCGCTTCCTCATGCGCGAAGTTGCCCACCGCTCGAAAAACCAGCTGACGGTGATCCAGTCGATGCTGAACCAGTCGGTGCATTCGGCCGAAAGTGTCGCCGACTTCGCCGAATCCTTCCGCAAGCGCATCGCCGGCCTTGCCCGCTCCACCGATCTGATGATTGCCAATGCCGCGCAGGGCGTCGACTTCCGCGAGCTCGCCCAGAACCAGCTGCAGCCGTTCACGCCGGATGATCCCAAGCGCGTGGTCCTGTCGGGGCCTGCCCTGCGGCTCGACACGGAGAGCGCCCAGACGCTCGGCATGGCGCTGCATGAGCTGGCGACGAACGCCACGAAGTATGGTGCGCTTGCCAATACCACCGGTGTCGTCAAGCTCTCCTGGTCGCTGTCCGACGAGGGCATTGCCATCCGTTGGCGCGAGGAGGGGGCCGACATCGAGGCGCAGACGACCCCGACCCGCAAGGGCTTCGGCACACTGGTGCTGGAGCGCATGCTCGGCATGGCGCTGAAGGCCGAGCTCGAACGGATCATGCATCCCGACGGCATCGAGTGGCGGATCAACATCCCGCGGAATGCGAAGGATGGCGATGGCGACGACGCGGAGCCTTGAGACGCATTCGGCTTCGAACGGTTCGTTTTTGAAAGGGGCGACAATGCGGGTCCGGACAGGTAGCATCGGCATTCTCTCGGTCGCGTTGAGCCTGATGGTCGTGGCACCGGCCGCCGGCCAGGACGTTTCCTGTGTCGTCGCAGACCCGACCGGCACGCCGCTCAACGTTCGCACGGAACCGAACGGCCGGATCGTCATGACCTTGGCCAATGGCAGCAAGGTTCGCCGCGTCGGCGAACGCCGGCAAGCCGGCAAGGGCTGGGCGCTCGTTTCGAGCGTTGCCGGAGAACTCGGCTGGGTATTTGCCGCCTATCTCGACTGCGTCCCGGTTGACGGCGACCTGCTGAAGTCGGCGCCGATGCACCCACGACCGTCAGGCAACTGAGAGGCGCCCGGCCATCGCTGAAGGGCCATTTTCATGACCCTTTCCTTTTTCATCCAATTCGGTTATAGGCACGCCAGCAAAAGGCGCATGCCCATTGCAATCACGGCCGCAGCTGGACGACATCCCGGCTGAAGGCGTCCCTAAATCCTCGAAATCGAAAGGATCATCCGATGTCGATTGCTGCAGAGCGTAAGGCTCAGCTCATCAAGGAATACGCGACCGTTGAAGGCGACACCGGTTCTCCGGAAGTCCAGGTAGCTATCCTGACGGAACGGATCAACAACCTGACCGAACACTTCAAGGGCCACAAGAAGGATAACCATTCCCGCCGTGGTCTTCTCGCGATGGTTTCCAGCCGTCGTTCGCTCCTCGACTATCTGAAGAAGAAAGACGAAGCGCGCTACACCAAGCTGATTGGTGCCCTCGGCATCCGTCGCTAAGCGACTTGCCCGGCGGATCGCATGCGGTCCGCCGGCCTTTTTTATTATGGAGCGCAGAGCGCTCAGCAAATGAACTCTCCGCAAGCGCACTAGGCGCATACAAGGAGAGGTATCCAGCGGGCCGGATGGGCCGGATCCGCGGATCAACCGATGGCCCGTCATGGGGCAGGATTGCAGGATGCTTCGGCGCCTGCTTGCAGAACCCGCTGCGGAGCAGCCAGGTTTTGCAAAGCGGAGAGCGCCGGTCTCGTTTGAAGCCTCCCGTTGTCTTGCCCGTGATGCGCCATACCAGGCGGCTTTCCGACCACCCGCGCTGCAACAGCCGCGGAAAGGTCTGCCGCACACGAAGGACAGAACATGTTCGATACCCATAAGGTTGAAATCGAATGGGCTGGGCGTCCGCTCAAGCTCGAAACCGGCAAGGTCGCCCGTCAGGCTGACGGCGCCGTTCTCGCCACCTACGGCGAAACCGTCGTTCTCGCCACCGTCGTTTCGGCCAAGTCGCCGAAGCCGGGCCAGGACTTCTTCCCGCTGACCGTCAACTATCAGGAAAAGACCTACGCCGCCGGCAAGATCCCGGGTGGCTACTTCAAGCGCGAAGGTCGTCCGAGCGAGAACGAAACGCTGGTTTCGCGCCTGATCGACCGCCCGATCCGCCCGCTCTTCCCCGATGGCTACAAGAACGACACCCAGGTCATCGTCACGGTCATGCAGCATGACCTCGAAAACAACCCCGACGTCCTGTCGATGGTTGCAGCTTCCGCTGCGCTGACGCTGTCCGGCATCCCGTTCATGGGCCCGATCGGCGGCGCGCGCGTCGGCTACATCAACGGCCAGTACGTTCTCAACCCGCATCTCGACGAGATGGACGAATCGACCCTCGACCTCGTTGTCGCCGGCACGCAGGAAGCCGTGCTGATGGTCGAGTCGGAAGCCAAGGAACTGGGCGAAGACATCATGCTCGGCGCCGTCGTGTTCGGCCAGAAGGGTTTCCAGCCGGTCATCGACGCCATCATCAAGCTTGCTGAAGTTGCTGCCAAGGAGCCGCGCGAATTCGAGCCGGAAGATCATTCCGCGCTTGAAGCCGAAATGCTCGGCATGGCCGAAGCCGAACTGCGCGATGCCTACAAGATCACCGAGAAGGCAGCCCGCTACTCAGCCGTCGACGCCGTCAAGGCAAAGGTGAAGGCACACTTCTTCCCGGAAGGCGCAGAGCCGAAGCACACCGCCGAAGTCATTGGCGCCGTGTTCAAGCACCTGCAGGCCAAGATCGTTCGTTGGAACATCCTCGACACCAAGAGCCGCATCGACGGCCGCGATCTCGAGACCGTTCGCCCGATCGTCTCGGAAGTCGGCCTGCTGCCGCGCACCCACGGTTCGGCGCTCTTCACCCGCGGTGAAACGCAGGCGATCGTCGTTGCCACGCTCGGCACCGGCGAAGACGAACAGTACGTCGACAGCCTGACCGGCATGTACAAAGAACGCTTCATGCTGCACTACAACTTCCCGCCCTTCTCGGTCGGCGAAACCGGTCGCATGGGCTCCCCGGGCCGCCGCGAAATCGGTCACGGCAAGCTCGCCTGGCGCGCTATCCGCCCGATGCTGCCGGAAGCCGAGCAGTTCCCCTACACGCTTCGCGTCGTTTCCGAGATCACCGAATCCAACGGCTCGTCGTCGATGGCGACGGTCTGCGGCACCTCGCTCGCTCTCATGGATGCAGGCGTTCCGCTCGCAAAGCCGGTTGCCGGTATCGCCATGGGCCTGATCAAGGAAGATGAGCGCTTCGCCGTTCTCTCCGACATCCTCGGCGACGAAGACCACCTCGGCGACATGGACTTCAAGGTTGCAGGCACCGACGCCGGCATCACCTCGCTGCAGATGGACATCAAGATCGAGGGCATCACCGAAGAGATCATGGGCATTGCGCTCAACCAGGCCAAGGGCGGCCGTCTCCACATCCTAGGTGAAATGGCCAAGGCCATCTCCGAAAGCCGCGGCCAGCTGGGCGAATTCGCACCGCGCATCGAAGTCATGAACATCCCGGTCGACAAGATCCGTGAAGTCATCGGCTCCGGCGGCAAGGTCATCCGCGAAATCGTTGAGAAGACCGGCGCCAAGATCAACATCGAAGACGACGGCACCGTGAAGATCGCTTCTTCTTCGGGCAAGGAAATCGAAGCGGCCCGCAAGTGGATCCACTCGATCGTTGCCGAGCCGGAAGTCGGCCAGGTCTATGAAGGCACCGTTGTGAAGACCGCCGACTTCGGCGCCTTCGTCAACTTCTTCGGCGCCCGTGACGGCCTCGTCCATATCTCGCAGCTCGCCTCCGAGCGCGTTGCCAAGACCACTGACGTCGTCAAGGAAGGCGACAAGGTCTGGGTCAAGCTGATGGGCTTCGACGAGCGCGGCAAGGTTCGCCTTTCCATGAAGGTCGTCGACCAGGCGACCGGCAAGGAAGTTGCTGCAGAAAAGAAGGGTGACGGCGAAGCTGCTGAATAAGCGGCCTCTGCCCGAACGCATTCGGGGCGCGGAGCGGATCGCTCCGCGCCCTTTTCTTGTACTGATATCGACGGAAGAAACCGATGAGCCGAGACGCATTGAAGACCCTGTTCCACCCGTTCGAAACCGGGGTTATCGACCCGCCGGGCGAGGGCGAGCGTGTGCTCTTCCTCGGCGCTGAGGCGGGCTACAGGCTGCCTGAGGGTTTCGCGGCGTCGATCGCTGCCGTCCAGCCGCTAAGGCCGCTCTATCGCGCGCTTGAGGCCATGCGCGCCGATGTGGCGCCTGTGGTCGCCGGTGAGGACTACGACGTCGCGCTGATCCTGTGCGGCAAGCACAAGGGCGAAAACGAAGACCGCATTGCCGAGGCGCTGAAGCGCACGCGTGATGGCGCGCTCATCGTCGTTGCCGGCGGCAAGGAAGATGGCATCCAGTCGCTGAAGAAGCGCATTGCCAAGTTCGAATGGGATGGCGATCACCTGCCGAAGTATCACGGCGTCGCTTTCTGGTTCACGCGACCAGAAGACGTCACAGATGCCGTGCAGAAGCTTGCCAAGGTACCGGTTCGGGTCGACGGCCTGTTCGAAGCTTCGCCCGGCATGTTCTCGCACGATCGTATCGACGCCGGCTCGGAACTGCTTGCCTCGCGTCTGCCGCGCGATTTCAACGGCCATGCTGCCGATTTCGGCGCCGGCTGGGGCTATCTCGCGGTCAAACTCGCCGAGGCGTCCCCAGGCACCAAGGGCATCGACCTGTTCGAGGCCGACCACGACGCGCTGGAGGCTGCCCGCGTCAACATGATGGCAAACGCTCCGCGCATGCCGGCGCGGTTCTACTGGTTCGATCTGACGAGCGAAGACCCGCGCGACAAATACGACCTCATCGTCATGAACCCGCCGTTCCACGAGAGCCATGCGGCCGAACCGGCGCTGGGCGTGGCCATCATCAAGGCGGCGCACAAGGCGCTGAAGCAGGGTGGCAAGGTCATGCTGGTCGCCAATCGCGGCCTGCAGTACGAGCAGGTGCTCGCCGAGACCTTCAAGGAATATGGCGAGACCTGCCGGAACGCACGTTTCAAGGTTCTCTGGGGCAAGCGCTGAGCGCATAATTGCGATAGACGTGAACTGGAGAGGCCGGGCCTACTGCATGTTTTTGTCCCTTAAATCGCAACCGATTTAAGGGACAAAAACATGCAGCAATTCAAAGTGCTACAGCGGCCTTTGCGCGTCCAATAGGACGCGCGGCGCTGTAGTGCTCGGCCTTTTGCTTTTCTGCGGGCGGCAAAACAGACAGTCAAGTTATACTCGAAATCCCGTTGCCATCGCTCGCGAACAGGCACACGATGCGGCTTCAGACGGTGTTTCTCATCGGAGGTGCGGTGTCATGCCATTCGGGCCAGGAAGGTCGCCTTTGACCGAGGATGTGGCGGAAGTGATCGCCAAGGATATCAAGCAGGCGGAAGGACATGGCGCGACCTCGGAAGTGCCGATGCCGTTTCTGAAAAGCCTCTATCGCCTGCCGTTGATGACAACTCCCATTCGAAAGACGCACGCCTGCTTGATGCTCGGCGTGGCCGCCATCGGCCTTGTTGCCGTCCTGCTGCTGGCGGGTCTGCTGACGGTCTGACGAAGGCACATGAAAAAAAGCCCACGGACCGGAGATCCATGGGCTTTGATGATAGTTGCCGTGCCGATGCTTACTCGGCGTCAGCGGTCCTGAGCGCGTCGAGCGCCGGCATCGAGGTGATGTTGTAGCCGGAGTCCACATAGTGGATTTCGCCGGTGACGCCGCGCGACAGGTCGGAAAGCAGGTACAGCGCCGAGTTGCCGACATCGTCGATGGTGACGGTGCGGCGAAGCGGTGAATTCTTCTGCTGCCAGGAGAGCATGGCCCGCGCATCGGAAATGCCGGCACCGGCAAGCGTGCGGATCGGGCCGGCGGAAATCGCGTTGACGCGAATGCCGCGCACGCCGTAGTCGGCCGCAAGGTAGCGCACGGAGGCCTCGAGAGCCGCCTTGGCAACGCCCATGACGTTGTAGTTTGGCATCACCCGCACCGAGCCGCCATAGGTCAGGGTCAGCATCGAGCCGCCGTCGTTCATCAGTTCGGCTGCGCGCTTTGCGATCTCCGTGAAGGAGAAGCAGGAGATCACCATGGTGCGGCTGAAGTTGTCGCGCGTCGTGTCGGCGTAGAGGCCCTTCAGCTCGTTCTTGTCGGAAAAGCCGATGGCATGGACGATGAAGTCGATCTTGCCCCAGCGCTCCTTGATGGCCGAGATGACCGTATCGACGGAGGCGATGTCCTCGACGTCGCAGGGAAGCAGGAAGTCGGAGCCGACTTCGGCTGCCAGCGGCTTCACGCGCTTGCCGAGTGCTTCACCCTGGTAGGTGAAGGCCAGTTCCGCGCCCTGCGCTGCCAGTGCCTTGGAGATGCCCCAGGCAATGGAGTGGTTGTTGGCCACACCCATGATGAGGCCACGCTTTCCGTTCATCAGTCCCGTCATGGCGTTATCCGTTATGGCGCTGGAAGACGAGCGTTGCATTGGTGCCGCCGAAGCCGAACGAGTTGGAAAGAACCGTATCGATCTTGGCGTTGTCGATGCGCTTGCGCACGATCGGCACACCGTCGAATTCCGGGTCGAGTTCGCTGATATGGGCGCTCTCGCCGATGAAGCCAGCCTGCATCATCAGGAGACCGTAGATCGATTCCTGGACGCCGGCAGCACCCAGCGAATGGCCGGTGAGCGACTTCGTCGACTGGATGTGCGGGATCTTCGAGCCGAACACTTCGCGGATGGCGCCGATTTCCTTGCTGTCGCCGACCGGAGTCGACGTGCCGTGCGTGTTGATGTAGTCGACGTCGCCCTTCACGGTCGACAGCGCCTGGCGCATGCAGCGGATCGCGCCTTCGCCGGACGGAGCAACCATGTCGTAACCGTCGGACGTCGCGCCGTAGCCGACGATTTCGGCGTAGATCTTGGCGCCGCGCGCTTTGGCATGTTCCAGCTCTTCGAGCACCAGCACGCCGGCGCCGCCGGCGATGACGAAGCCGTCACGGCTGGCGTCGTAGGCGCGCGAAGCGGTCGACGGCGTGTCGTTATACTTTGAGGACATTGCGCCCATGGCGTCGAACAGGTTGGACATCGTCCAGTCCAGGTCTTCGTGGCCGCCGGCGAACATCACGTCCTGCTTACCCCACTGGATCATTTCCGCGGCATTGCCGATGCAGTGCGCCGACGTCGAGCAGGCCGACGAGATCGAGTAGTTGACGCCGTGGATCTGGAACCAGGTCGCAAGCGTGGCAGACGCCGTCGATGACATTGCCTTCGGCACGGCAAACGGGCCAATGCGCTTGGGGCTGTTGTTCTTGCGGGTAATATCCGACGCTTCGACGATAGTGCGGGTGGACGGTCCGCCCGAGCCCATGATGATGCCGGTGCGCTCGTTGCGGGAAATGACCGCTTCCTCGAGACCGGAGTCGGCGATCGCCTGCTTCATCGCCACATGGTTCCAGGCGCCGCCCTGCGACAGGAAGCGCATGGCGCGCCGGTCGACGAGATCGGTCGGATCGAGCGTCGGTGCGCCCCAGACCTGGCACTTGAAGCCGTTTTCGGCGAAATCGGGAGAAAACGTGATGCCCGATTTGGCGTCGCGCAGCGATGCCGTGACTTCGTCGGCATTGTTCCCGATCGAGGAAACGATCCCGAGGCCCGTGACAACAACCCGTCTCATGGTAATGACCTTTTCTTTATCTCATTCGGTGCGGAGAACCCGCGGCTTAGTCGGTCTTTTCCTTCGACAGACCGACGCGCAGGTCGGTTGCCTGATAGATGGTCTCGCCATCGGCCTTCAGCCAGCCGTCGGCAGTGCCGAGCACGAGGCGACCACGCATGACCCGCTTGAAATCGATCCCGTACTCGAGCAGCTTGGTATGGGGGCGAACCATGCCCTTGAACTTCACTTCACCTGTTGACAGCGCCATGCCGCGACCCGGTTCGCCGAGCCAACCCAGGAAGAAGCCGGTCAACTGCCACATGCCGTCGAGACCGAGGCAGCCGGGCATGATCGGGTTGCCCTGGAAATGGCAGGGGAAGTACCAGTCGTCCGGGCTGACGTCGTATTCAGCGCGAATGAAACCCTTGTCGAAGGCGCCGCCCGTTTCGGAGATTTCCGTGATGCGATGGACCATGAGCATGGGTGGCAGCGGCAGCTGCGCATTGCCAGGGCCAAACAGTTCGCCTCGGCCGCAGGTCAGGATTTCCTCATAGCTGAAGCTGGATTGTCTGGTCGTCATCAATGGTTGTTTCCCCGAGTAACATAAAGTGTTGTCAGACCTGCTTTAGAGCAAGTTCGCTGCGAAATGAAGCGCGCCGATGGCCGTTTTCGATGTTTCCGACGTCGGCGCCGCCCATTTCGATGGCGATATCGTTCCGTCGTCGCTTACAGGATCAATGTGGGTCCGACCAGAGTTAAATACCAGCCTGCCCCGAAATAGGCCGGTTTTTCAGGCATTCCAGCCGTTCTGCACCTTAGAATCTATTGAAAGAACAGCGCGCAAAAGTTATATCGCAACGGAAGTATTGCAAATTTTATAGGATCCATGGAACGCTCCTTGATGACGAAAGCAACAGAAGTGAGTTCGGAAGAGAGATTGCGCAGCTCGGGCCTGCGCCCGACGCGTCAGCGTGTCGCCCTTGCCGATCTGATCTTCGCCAAGGGCGACCGTCACCTGACCGTTGAAGAATTGCATGAAGAGGCGGTCGTCGCCGGCGTACCGGTTTCACTGGCAACCGTCTACAACACGCTGCATCAGTTCACCGAGGCCGGCATGATCCGCGTGCTCGCGGTGGAAAGTGCCAAGACCTATTTCGACACCAACGTTTCCGACCATCACCACTTCTTCGTCGAAGGCCAGAACGAAGTCCTCGATATTCCGGTGAGCAATATTGAGATCGGCAATCTGCCGGAGCCGCCCGAAGGCATGGAGATTGCCCATGTCGACGTGGTCATTCGTCTCCGCCGCAAGCGCGAACGGTCGTAACCTTCCTACATGACATCGTCGGGGTCGCGGCCGGGGCTTGCCTTGCCAATCGGCAGCGTCCAGCCGTATTTGAGCGCACCCGCACGCACGGTAAAGGCGCAGATCACGCCGAGTGCTGAAGTCGCCGCCAGTGGCAGACCGATCATGGTGGCGACGACGAACACGGCAGAGCCGACCAGAGCCGCCGTCACATAGACTTCCGGACGCAACAGCACCGAAGGCTCGCCCGCCAGGAGGTCGCGCAGGACGCCGCCGAAGGTCGCCGTCAGCATGCCGGTGACAAGGGCAACCCCGGGCGAGCCGGTCGCCGCCAGCCCTTTTGCCGCGCCCATGACGCAATAGGCCGACATGCCGATTGCATCGAGCCAGACCAGCACCCGGTACCGCGAATCGAACAGATGGGCCGTGAAGAACAGAATGACGCTCACAGAAGCGCAGACCAGAAGATAGTTCGGGTTGAGCACCCAGAACACCGGCGTCGCGCCAAGGATGACGTCGCGCATCGTCCCGCCGCCGATGCCGGTGACCGAAGCCAGGAACAGATAGCCGATGATATCGAGCTGCTTGCGCGAAGCCGAGAGCGCTCCCGTCGCGGCAAAGACGGCAACGCCCGCATAGTCGAGGATTTCGAGGATCGTCATGGCCGCTCCGTTGATAGGCGCATCGCTGTTGTTGGTCGCGTTGCAAGCTGGAGCATCTGGGTCCGCCGCGTCAACGGGGTGACGCGTTCGGGGGTGAAACGCTGGGAAGCAGGCTGTCCGTGCGGCTGCCGAAGGAATAGGCGGCCAGCCCGATCCATTCGCGCATTGCCGTCGTCGTCAATTGGGCATTGAGCGAGGGCTGGGTGAAATCGAGGCCGAGCGTGACCGTGCCGCTTGTGCGGTAGTCCGTCGGCCAGGGGGTGACCTCCAGCCCGAGCTTGCGGAAAAGCCCGACCGAACGCGGCATGTGGAAGGCCGAGGTTACCAGCGCGCAGTTGGAAAGCCCGTTTGCCGCCAGCAGCGCCTGCGTGTTGCGGGCATTCTCGAATGTCGTCCTCGACTGCTCCTCGCGGATCAGTCGCTCGGGACCGATGCCGAAGGCGGCAAAGAAGGCTTCCGACGCCTTTGCGTCGCCGTCATAGGCGCCGCTGAACGAACCGTCTCCGCCGGACACCAGGATGCGCGTTTGCGGGTAGCGCTTGGCCAGCATGGCCGTCTCGATGAAGCGGTCGGCGGCCTGGTTGAACTCGATGCCGCCGCGGCTCGCCATCACCTCGTTCTCGAGGGCGCCGCCGAGCACGATGACGCAGGAGAGGGTAGCGGGTGCCGCTGCCGGCCGCGGGAAGCGGTCCTCGAGCATCTGCAGGAAATAGGATCCTGATGTCGTGAACAGGCTGACGAACAGCACCAGCGCGCCGATGAGGCCGAAGGCGGAGCCGCTGCGCCTGAGCCCGGCCGCCGTCATCAGCAGTCCGGCAAGGGCGGCGAAGAACGCCAGGGAAAGAGGCTGCGCGACGAGCCAGAAGATCTTGGAAAGCAGAAACATCAGGCCCTTGTTCTTCGCTGCTATCCCTTAATATTTCGCAAAGCGGGTAGGCCGGGCGTCTCACGCCCGGCGCCGCTGGTCAGGCCGTCACGCCACCGGCAAGCGGTTTCGCCTTGCCGGCGCGAAGATAGCCGATGCCAAAGGCAATGAGCGCGCCGACGGCAACGATCGCCAGCGACAATAGCGGGCGATAGGCAAACCAGGCGACGGCGATGACCAGTGGCCCGAGGATCAGTGTCAGGATCGCGGCGATGATGCCGGTGCCGAATGCGACCACCGAGCCGAGGACCGGAATGACGTCGGCGATGATTGAAATGAGCGACAGCATCAGCGTGAAGCCGATGAACAGGCCGATCAACCCGCCCACCCGAACCAGCCAGGTAATCAGGGTGTTCTCGCTCTGGGCGGCGTCGAACATTTCAGCGGCGCTGGCGATGCCGGCCGAGCTCAGGAACAGGTCACGGCCGTTCGTTGTGCGGTAGGGGGCAAGGCTGCCACCCTTCTGCGCTGCGACGAAGCTCGCTGTCTCCGTGTCTTCGCGGGTAAAGCCGATGCGCAGATCGCCGACGGCCGGGTTCTGGCGATCGGCGGAGACGAAGATCGTCTGGCCGTCGGTCTTGACCGGGCGATTGGTGCCGAGCGCATCGGCGAGGCGCTGCAGATCGGCGTCCGCCATCGGCACAGGGCTGTCGCTGCCAAGATCGGCAACGGCCCTGCCGCTGACGGAAAACGCGCCGAGCATCGCGCGGTCGACAGTGAAGCGCTCGCTCGAGATCGGCATTTCCGGGTTCTGATGCCCGTTGCCGTCACGGAAATCGGCCGAATCGGCGCGGTCGCTCCGCCATTCCTTGGCGTAGGAATAGGTGGTGACCGTTTCCTCGCCGCCGCCGAGCGTCTTGCGCGTCTCGCTCTTCTTTTCCTCGACCCATTGGTACATCTCGACCGAGCGGCGTAGGCCCACGGCCCCCTTCGCGGAGATCCCGAGCTGGCTGTCGGCCGGTGTGCCGACCGGCTCGATCCGACCGGCGATGTGGACGAGCTTGCCCTCGTTACCAGCCTCGACAGCGGCGCTGTCTATGTCGACCACGGCACCGGCGCCCTCGACCAGCGCCCGATAGGTCTTGATCGAACGACCTTCGTTCCAGGCAAGCAACCAGATCATGCCGAAGACCAGGAGCAGCCCGACGAAGATGCCAATGACACCATTCTTAAGGCGCGCAAACCACGACGTTCTGGTCGTTTCGGTAAAACTCATCTGATCCCCCGGCACTTGCATTCGACCCGGATTCGCAAGCGAACCGTTCGATTTTCCCGTTGGTAGCAGAAAAAAAGCGGAAAGGAATATATCGGCCGACATGCGCAGGCGTTTGGCCCAAACATGGTGAAAGGCGGTCAGTTCAAAGGTTTGTATTCGAGGAGAAATTTGGTGGAGCTAAGCGGGATCGAACCGCTGACCTCTTGCATGCCATGCAAGCGCTCTCCCAGCTGAGCTATAGCCCCATATCGGGTCCGGCGAGGCCGGTTCCGGGAAACTTGTCGGGCTGTTGTGCCCGGCGAGTGGCGGCTTATTACTTCTGCTTTTCGCGGATAGCAAGCCGAAAATGTCAGGCCGGCGGAAATAATTTGGCCCCGGCCCGATTTACTCCCGTCCGCGCCATTTGGCAGGGGACGGGAGGCATTCGCGTAATGTTCTTCCGCACAATTCCTTAAGCCAGATCAGATCTAAGGATAAAATTATGCAGCATGTTTAAAGCGTTACGGCGTCATATGACGCGCGGCGCTGTAAGAGCTTAGACGTCGTCGTCGTCGTCGGACACGCCGATGAGGTCGCTCATGTCGTCGTCGTCGTCTTCGTCGTCGGTCTGCAGGAAGGTATCGTCGTCGTCGTCGCCGTCGATCTCCACTTCGTCGTCGCCCAGATCCGGAATCTCGTCGCCGCCGGCTGCTTCGTCGTCAGCTTCCTCGAGCGATACGAGTTCGACTTCCGTGTTCTCGGTGTCGACTTCAGCGACGTCCTCTTCCTCTTCCTTCTCGAGCACCTTGGCAACTGAGGTTTCTTCGAAGAAGGACAGCGGGTAGGACTTGCCGGTGTAGGGGGAAACGATCGGATCACGGTTCAGATCGTAGAATTTGCGCCCCGTTTCCGGGTCAATGCGCTTTGTTCCGAGTTCCGCTTTTGCCACAGTCAAAGCCTCTTGAATGGCCGGCCGAGCCGGCGCTTGCCGGAAAGCCGGCGGGTGGAAAGGATATCAAGCCTATGATGATTAGCCGGTCCCCATAATCATCTTGGCCGCATCTGTCAAAGATAAAACTCGAAAGCCCTGCGCCGCCTGCTTTTTCTTCGGTCGGGAGGATGATCGCGCAATCGCATTGTGATAGGCAGCGCAACGGAAGGTGGTTGCGCAACTATTGCCCTTTCGCCTGTGGCGATGGATGGTGCCGGCCGCAGGTTTGAGGAAGGTTCATATGTCCGCTGGCTTGATCGCAAGGCCTGCCATTGCGCGCAAATCCGAGGCTCTCCGCGGCACGGTGCGCGCCCCCGGCGACAAGTCGATTTCCCATCGCGCCCTGATGCTCGGCGGGCTTGCCGCCGGCCGGACGCGCATTACCGACCTGCTCGAAGGCGACGATGTCGTCCACACCGCAAGGGCGATGCAGGCCCTCGGCGCAACGGTGCGCAAGGAGGGTGAGACCTGGATCGTCGACGGTGTCGGCAACGGTGCGCTGCTCGCGCCCGATGCGCCGCTCGATTTCGGCAATGCCGGTACCGGCTGCCGCCTGACCATGGGGCTCGTCGGCGTCTATGATTTTGCTACCACTTTTATCGGCGATGCCTCGCTGATCAAACGTCCGATGGGCCGCGTTCTCGATCCGCTGCGCCATATGGGCGTTCAGGTGACGGCGGCCGAAGGAGGCTGCCTGCCGGTGACGCTCAGCGGACCGAAGACGGCGAACCCGGTAAGCTATCGCTTGCCGATGGCCTCGGCCCAGGTGAAATCCGCTGTGCTGCTGGCCGGATTGAACGCGCCTGGCATCACCACGGTGATCGAGCCGGTGATGACCCGCGATCATACCGAGAGAATGCTGCAGGCCTTCGGCGCGAACTTGACGGTCGAGACAGGTGCTGGAGGCGAACGCATCATTCGGCTCCAAGGGCAGGGCAGACTGACGGGCCAGGACATCGATGTCCCCGGCGATCCGTCCTCGGCAGCCTTTCCGCTGGTGGCAGCACTTCTCGTGCCGGGTTCCGACATCACCATTCGCAATGTACTGATGAACCCCACCCGCACCGGACTTATCGTGACGCTGCAGGAGATGGGCGCTCAGATAGATGTACTGAATGCGCGGTTCCAAGGCGGCGAGGACGTGGCCGATCTGCGCGTCCGTTCTTCCGAGCTGAAGGGCATTACCGTGCCGGAAGAGCGCGGCCCCTCGATGATCGACGAATACCCGGTGCTTGCCGTCGCGGCGGCATTTGCCGAGGGGCGGACGGTGATGAGTGGCCTTGAGGAACTGCGCGTCAAGGAATCCGATCGGCTTTCCGCCGTTGCCGCCGGGCTCAAGCTCAACGGTGTCGATTGCGAGGAGGCGCCCGCCTCCCTCGTCGTGCATGGTCGCCCCAGCGGCAAGGGCCTCGGCAATGCCGCCGGGGCCGCCGTTGCCACCCATCTCGACCACCGCATCGCCATGAGCTTCCTCGTCATGGGCCTTGCCTCGGAACATACCGTCGCCGTCGACGACGCGACGATAATCACCACCAGTTTTCCTGAGTTCGTGGAGCTTATGACGGGCCTGGGCGCGACGATCGAATGATGCACCTGTAAAATCATAAGGTCGGCGCGACCCGTCGGTAACGTCCATCGGCTATGGTTCAACGAGTTAGGCCCGCTCATGCCCCTTCATTGGCTTTCGTCGGCAATTTGCTATTGGCTATGTTGAATGTATCGGCGATCGTCATACGTGCGCGGCCTGTTGGCAAAGGATGACACACATCGGATGGTGCATGGATTCGCCTGTGATTTTGATCTACAGGCCAGCAACAACATCGATTGCAGGACCACGTAATGATCACCATCGCCATCGACGGACCCGCAGCGGCAGGCAAGGGCACGCTCTCGCGCCAGATCGCCGAAGAGTACGGCTTTCACCACCTCGATACCGGGCTGACCTATCGCGCAACGGCAAAAGCGCTACTCGATGCCGGTCTGCCGCTCGACGATGAGGCGGTGGCCGAGCGCATGGCGCTCGATATCGAACTTTCCGGCCTCGATCGTTCGGTTCTGTCGGCACACGCGATCGGCGAGGCGGCATCGAAGATTGCCGTCATGCCGGCCGTGCGCCGCGCGCTGGTCGAGGCGCAGCGGGCTTTTTCGCGCAAAGAGCCAGGCACCGTGCTCGACGGCCGCGATATCGGCACCGTCGTCTGCCCGGATGCGGCGGTGAAGCTCTACGTCACTGCCTCGCCGGAAGTGCGGGCGAAACGACGTTTTGACGAGATCGTCGGCAACGGCGCCGTCGCCGATTACGCGGCGATTTTCGACGATGTGAAGAAGCGCGACGAGCGCGACATGGGGCGGGCCGACAGTCCTTTGCGCCCCGCCGATGACGCGCACTTGCTTGATACGTCTGAAATGAGTATAGAGGCGGCGTTTCAGGCCGCGAAGTCTTTGATCGATGCGGCCCTGATCAAGAAGATCTGAAGAAGAGCCTTTTCGCGACACTGTCAGGATCGCTCTTCTTGCATAAGCCTGAAATTCCGTCCACGCGCCGGATTGTCCCTTTGATGGGACGGACTGGGTTCAGGCCTGTTCAACACCAGCCCCCGGCGCATGTGCGTCTCTATTTGAGATGCATCAGGAGATTCCATGTCTGCTACCAACCCAACCCGTGATGATTTCGCAGCGCTTCTCGAAGAATCCTTCGCGAAGACCGATCTTGCCGAAGGCTATGTTGCCAAGGGCATCGTCACGGCCATCGAAAAGGACGTCGCCGTTGTCGACGTCGGTCTGAAGGTCGAAGGCCGCATCGCTCTGAAGGAATTCGGCGCGAAGGCCAAGGACGGCTCGCTCAAGGTCGGCGACGAAGTCGAAGTCTACGTTGAGCGCATCGAAAACGCGCTCGGCGAAGCTGTTCTTTCGCGCGAAAAGGCTCGCCGCGAAGAAAGCTGGATGCGCCTGGAAGTGAAGTTCGAAGCCGGCGAACGCGTCGAAGGCATCATCTTCAACCAGGTCAAGGGTGGCTTCACCGTCGATCTCGACGGCGCTGTAGCCTTCCTTCCGCGTTCGCAGGTCGACATCCGTCCGATCCGCGACGTGACCCCGCTGATGCACAACCCGCAGCCCTTCGAAATCCTCAAGATGGACAAGCGTCGCGGCAACATCGTCGTTTCGCGTCGTACCGTTCTCGAAGAATCCCGTGCCGAACAGCGTTCTGAAATCGTTCAGAACCTTGAAGAAGGCCAGGTTGTCGAAGGCGTCGTCAAGAACATCACCGATTACGGTGCGTTCGTCGACCTCGGCGGCATCGACGGCCTGCTCCATGTCACCGACATGGCATGGCGTCGCGTGAACCATCCGTCGGAGATCCTGAACATCGGCCAGCAGGTCAAGGTTCAGATCATCCGCATCAACCAGGAAACCCACCGCATCTCGCTCGGCATGAAGCAGCTCGAGTCGGATCCGTGGGATGGCATCGGTGCGAAGTATCCGGTCGGCAAGAAGATCTCGGGTACCGTCACGAACATCACCGACTACGGTGCGTTCGTCGAGCTGGAGCCGGGCATCGAAGGCCTGATCCACATCTCCGAAATGTCCTGGACCAAGAAGAACGTACACCCCGGCAAGATCCTGTCCACGAGCCAGGAAGTCGACGTTGTCGTTCTCGAAGTCGATCCGACCAAGCGTCGCATCTCGCTCGGCCTCAAGCAGACGCTCGAGAACCCGTGGCAGGCATTCGCGCATAGCCATCCGGCTGGCACCGAAGTTGAAGGCGAAGTCAAGAACAAGACCGAATTCGGCCTGTTCATCGGCCTCGATGGCGACGTTGACGGCATGGTGCACCTTTCCGACCTCGACTGGAACCGTCCGGGCGAGCAGGTCATCGAAGAGTTCAACAAGGGCGACGTCGTTCGCGCCGTTGTTCTCGACGTCGACGTCGACAAGGAGCGCATCTCGCTCGGTATCAAGCAGCTCGGCAAGGATGCAGTCGGCGATGCCGCTGCTTCGGGCGAACTGCGCAAGAACGCTGTTGTTTCGGCCGAGATCATCGCCGTCAACGACGGTGGTATCGAAGTGAAGCTCGTCAACCACGAGGACATCACCGCGTTCATCCGCCGCGCCGATCTGTCGCGTGACCGCGACGAACAGCGTCCGGAGCGTTTCTCGGTTGGCCAGGTTGTCGACGCACGCGTCACCAACTTCTCCAAGAAGGACCGCAAGATCCAGCTGTCGATCAAGGCTCTGGAAATCGCGGAAGAGAAGGAAGCCGTTGCTCAGTTCGGTTCGTCCGACTCGGGCGCTTCGCTCGGCGACATTCTCGGCGCCGCTCTGAAGAGCCGCCAGAACAACGAGTAATCGTTGCCTGACGCCTGAAATGAAAAGGCCCGCGGAGAGCGATCTCCGCGGGCTTTTGCTTGTGAGCATTTCGCTCGGCTGCAGCGTCCTTGGGCTTGCTGCATAGTTCTCTCGAAACCGCTTCCGAGCTAAAGCACGTCGCGATCTCCAGGATTTCGCTTACGGCACTTTCAGCTCTTGTTTTTGCGCATGTCGTTATCGCAAGACCGCTGCACACTTTTGCGCGACATGCTTTCGGCGATCATTCCGGAGGGATCAGCCGAGACCGCCGAGCTTGCGATAGAGCTCGTAGACGTCGGGCTCGGCATTCTGGTCGTCGCCCGTTTCAGCCCTGCCGTCTTCAGTCTGCTGGCCGTCCTTCGTGGCTTCACCGTCGTCCTGTGCTGCCTCGCGGTCGCCCTGTGCGGCTTCGCCATCGTCCTGTGCGGCTTCGCCGTCGCCGTTCGGCTCTTCGCCGCCTTCGCCTCCGCCTTCTTCTCGCTCGCTCTTTTCCGTCTCGCTCTTCACGTCCTCGACTGCGATCGGATAGGGGATCATCGCAAACGGGATCGCTTCGCGCGGCAGGCCATTCTCGATCAACCGTGCGATTGCCTGCTGCATCGCCGGGTCGTCAACCGGCTTCTGGGGCCGCTGGGCGGCAGCGGCACCTGCCGGCCCCGGTTGCTCCATCTGGTCTTCCGCAACGCTCAGAGCGGCAAGCTCGGCGCCTGCAGTCGTATCGCGGGGGCGGAGCGGGTTTGCACGGCTCGGCTCAGCGCTATCCCTCTCTGTTTGGCGCGCTGCTGCGTTGGCTTCGGCGCTTTCGATTTCGGATGCGATCACTTCGGGCCTGTCGGTACCTGCAGGATCTCCCGGCAGGCCGAGCGTATCGCGCACGATCGTCTTCAGCGCGTCCGAAAGCGTGCGGTCCGTACGGTCCTCGTTGCCGCGCGTCGTTGCCCTGTCGTTCTGCGGGTGATGCTCGCCGTCGGGCAGGGGACGATAGGTGCCGTCCGGCTCCTGGGCTTCGTCGGCGCGGCCCGCCTCGGTGCCGGCATCCGTTCGGGTAGCGCCGCTGCGCGCTCCCGCGTCCCTGGCCTTTGCGGCCAAATCGGCATCGTCAGCCGTGGTGGCAGCGTGCGATGAGCCATCATCTTCATCTTCGACCGCGACCTTGCCGGTGGCAGCCTCCGGATCGACGGCTTCGGGGTCGGTGTCGCCGTTGATGATGGCGGCCAGAGCTTCGATCTCGGGGCCATCAAGCGAGGGTAGCCGGCCGGGCATCGTTCTCGGTTCTCCTCGCTCCGGAGAGGTCTGAGGCCGTACTGGTGCTTCGTCTTCAGCAGGAAGCGCCGCGTCCACCTCATCCGATGCCCGGCTCGAGGTGTCACTCTCGTTGCCGACGCCAAAGGTTTTTTTCAGCACGGTTTGCAGCAAGGCGACTTCGCTTGCAGCCGGTGCCCTGGCGGCGGCCAGATGCAGCGGGATGGCCGGTTGCAGGGGCGGATTGCTGAGGCTGGGCGATGCTGCGCCCATGGAGGGTGGCGCCGCACCATTTCGGATCGCCGGCAGGTCTGCGAGGATACCGACCCGCAGCGCCAGGCTGCGGCCGCCCAGTTGCCGCTCAAGCGCCAGGCGTTCCGGCATCGGCATGGATTCGAGAAAGGTGACGAGCCGGCGCACGAAGTCGCGCCCGCCCTCCTGTGGCAGCGGCGGAAACTTGAGGATGCGGGCGAGGTCCTCCATCAGCCGCACGAGCGCATCCTTGGACAGGATCTCGCGGCCGGCGAGATGCCGGGTCAGTGCATCAAGGATCTTCTGTATCGCTTCGCCGCGCTGGGCGGCAGTAAGGGGGGCTGCCGGTTGCTGGGGCCGCGTGGTCGCCTCCTCGGCAAGTCCGCTCGCGGTTCTGACCGTGAGAATGGGTGTCAGCATTCTGGTCTCCCTCTCGCTTGACCCTCGAATTGACGCGCGGCCGTTGATAGCCGGTCGCAGAATTCCACGCGGTTCCACCGATCACCTCGACCGTCAGTCGGGCAGGTTGTCACTTCGGTTCGGGCTGGCGCCTCATGCGCGTCTCGGCCAACCGGCCAGACCTGCCGCAGCTTGGCTGCGGATACGGCAATCGGCATGATGCTTCGATGCTAGGCGAGACAGGTTTATGAAATCTTAACCATGCGATCAGGCGCACGGAGCTGGCAGCATCCTGGTCGCGGGCTCCGCTGCGAGCCATGTTTTCCACACGACCCCTTTGCATCGGGATCGATCTGGCGGCAAGATCAGGCAGCCACCTCGATTGAGCGCCGTGGACAACGAGTGGCCCTATCCGTGTTAGAGCCATGGAGTTTCGGAT
The DNA here is from genome assembly GCF_050434565.1 of Ensifer sp. 4252. Lineage (NCBI taxonomy): Bacteria > Pseudomonadati > Pseudomonadota > Alphaproteobacteria > Hyphomicrobiales > Rhizobiaceae > Ensifer > Ensifer sp. 4252. The sequence continues at coordinate 41,123 of NZ_JBNDIU010000012.1, read as the reverse complement.
GACCGTTCGCCCTCCAAAATCCTTCAGCACCTCCTATTCCGCCTCGGGTGCCCTTAGCGCCCTCGAATACGAACTGCTTTCGGAGCGCGCCGACGCGCTCGGGCGGCACGGCCTCAAGGTCGAAAAGGCGATCGCGGCGTTGCAGGTGCTCGACCGGAATGAAACCACCCCAGAACAACGCGAGACCCTGCTCGACGATGCAGCCGATGCCGTCTGGGCGTTTTTTATTCAGCGAGAAATCTGCGGCCTGCGCGACAGCCGCGACGCGGTTCGGCGCTATGGCATACCCAGCCAGGTCATGGCCCGGTTGGGCATCGTCCGTCGAAAATGATCAGGCGGCGATAAATGTCTGGCTGGCAAGGCTGTAGAGCCCGATCTCGTCGATCTCGAGTGGCAACGGTCGCTTGGAGTCTTCCAGCTCGTCCTTGACCAGGAGCGCTTGCAACTCCTTCTGCTGCTCGACGACAGTGTCCGTGTCGGCAAAACGGGTCGGGTCACCGGTCAGGCGATCGAGTTGCCGTTCGTCCAACGATTTCGTCTCCGCCGCATCGGCAAGGCGTTGTACCGCCTTCGTCGCGCCAGTGCCCTGACCGGTGGTTGCAGCACCCTTGGCCTCGAGCGCCTCGTCCAGCTTCTTGCCCTGGCTGCCATCGGGATTCTTGATCGCTTCGACCAGTTCGTTCAGCGAAACATTCAGATTCGCCAGTCCCAGCTTTTTCTCGATGTCTTTGATGGCGGCAGGCGTCAGGCCCTCGACGATCTTTTCCAGTTCGCTGCCGAAGGCGAAATCCGATTTGAAATCCTCTCGCTTCAAGTCGAAGAACGCGCCGACTTCCCGGATCAGCACCATCCGGTTGCTGTTGGCATCGTTTCCGGCTTGATTGAAGAAGTGATCGTTGATCTTGGTGTTCGCCGCCTTCTGGGCGTCGTCCGACTTCACCTGGGCCTTCAGGATCTTGTCGTCCTTGGTGCCTTTGGCCTTTTCGTCCTCTTCCGCCTGGCGCCTTTCGATATCCTTCAGGATCGAGCCGACCAGATTGGTCGTCGCGGTGGCGTTGGATTGCTGGGTCGGGAGCAGCATCGTTTCATTCCGGCAAAAGGTTGCGAGCGTGATGAAACGGTAAGGTGACGAGGTTAATTGCCGCTTAACCGATCTTTCCAAGAAATTGGAGTTGGGAAAGCGGCGCAACGCTGGAGCTGCGCCGCTTGGGCGTGACCTATCGATAGGGCGAGTAGCAGGCGCGATAGACGCCCCGGTAGGTGAGGAACCGGTTGGTTGCCGGATTGTAGGAGCGGTAGCGCGACAGGCACCAGCTCACATGCGCGCTGGTGCCGCGGCGAACATAGTTGTCGCGATAGTAGTAGCGCTCCCGGTAGTAACGACGTGGATAGTAGTCGTCGTAGTAGCGGGGGTAGTTATTGTAGTAGCGGGGGTAGTTGTTGTAGTAGCCGCCATAGCTCTGCCCGAAATAGAGGCTGAAGCCCGAACCAGAATACGGGCCGCCCCATCCTCGCCGATAGGACGGTCCCCAGCCGCCGCCGTAGTAGCCTGGTCCCCAGCCACCACGCCAACCGCCACCCCAACCATTGGGATACATAACGCCTCCGTATCGCCTGTACGGGTAGTATTGAACGTTCTGGACGTCGCCTTGCGTCTTGATCTGAAGGTCGTGTGCCGGTAGCGGCATGGCCTGGGCGGGCGCGCCCGGGGTCATCAGGGAGGCGGCGGCCAGGGCGCAGCCGACAACGAAATTCCGAAATCCCGTCATGCTTTCCTCGCTTTCCGAAAGGGTTGCTTTTCGGTTGTGTCCCTGCTTCACATTACGTGTTTTTTTCTTGGTTTATTCATGGCGAAACGGTGCCGCTCCGCTTGGCTTTCGGTTGGATTTCCACGTTGTCCGTCTTTTAGTCAGGATGCGCCGTTGCGTTTGCCATGTCACTGTTATTTTTGCCTATTGTCAGCAGCCGGCGTTTGCGGAGTATGAGATGCAATTGAAGTTCGGTACCAGCGGCCTGCGTGGCCTGTCCGAGGAGCTGAAAGGCGAGCCGTCTGCACGCTATGCTAAAGCCTTCGCGCGGCACCTGATCGTCTCTGGGCAGGCGAAGGCGGGGGATCCGATCCTGATTGCCGGCGACTTCCGCGATTCCAGCCCTGAAATTACGGCCGTTTGCGCCGACGCCCTCAAGAGCGAAGGCTTTCGCGTGTTCGATTGCGGCACGGTGCCTACGCCTGCTTTGGCGCTCTACGGTCTCGTCCATAAAGCCGCGGGCTTGATGATCACGGGCTCGCATATTCCCGCCGATCGCAACGGCATCAAATTCTACCGGCCGGACGGCGAAATCGACAAGGACGACGAACTGGCGATCAGCGCTCTCGCCGACGCGATTGCCGGCAAGAGCGTGCCTGCGGCCGGCTCAGGCGAAGACCATGCGGCCTTGGCTGAAGATCTGTTCCTTCAGCGCAACAGGGATCTTTTACCGCCCGGATCGCTTCGCGGTTTGCGCATTGGGGTCTATCAGCACAGCACTGTTGCCCGCGACCTGCTCGTCGAGTTCCTGACGCATCTCGGGGCCGAGACGATCGCTCTCGGCCGATCCGAGGACTTCGTGCCTGTCGATACCGAGGCTGTTTCGCCTGAGACGCTCGTCAAGCTTGCCGGCTGGGCTCCCGAACATCGCCTGGATGCGATCGTTTCGGCCGATGGCGACGGCGACCGGCCGCTGGTTGCCGACGAAAAAGGCGCTCCGCTTCGAGGCGACCTGCTCGGCCTCGTCGCCTGTGAGTTCCTCGGCGCTCAGGTGGCCGTGACGCCGGTCACCTCCAATTCCGGCCTCGAACGTGCCGAAGGCCTTTCGGTCATCCGCACCCGCGTCGGTTCGCCCTATGTCATCGCGGGAATGGCGCAAGCGGTTGCGGATGGTGCGACGAAGGTCGCCGGGTTCGAAGCCAACGGCGGCACGCTGACCGCCAGCGACTTCCCCGTCGGCAATGGTGTTCTCAAGGCCCTGCCCACCCGTGACAGTTTCCTGCCGATCCTCGCGGTGCTCGCGCGCGCCGCCGAGCGCCGGGTGACCCTCTCGGCGCTGGCCGCATCCTATCGCCTTCCGGTCGCGCTCAGCGACCGGCTCGAAAACTTCCCGGTCGAAACCAGCGCTCGGCTCATGGCTTTTCTGCACGGTGGGGCAGAGAACCTTGCCGGGTTTCTCGCCGAAATTGGTCGCCCCGTCGCCGTCAGCGACATCGATGGCCTGCGTGTCACCCTTGCCGATGGCCGCACTGTTCATTTCCGCCCGTCCGGCAACGCGCCGGAGATGCGCTGCTATGTCGAAGCCGAAACGGCGGCTGAAGCGGAAGCACTGCTTGCTCAAGGACTTTCCACAATCAGGTCCTGGGCAAAAGCGACGTCAAACTGACCTTTTTCGTGTTCTGACACGAAAACTTCAAAATGCCTGTTGACACTTCGGCTCGGGCCTTTTACATGCCGGTCCGTCGCCCAGATGGCGGAATTGGTAGACGCGCCAGCTTCAGGTGCTGGTACTCGAAAGGGTGTGGAGGTTCGAGTCCTCTTCTGGGCACCATTCCTTTAGCCAAACATTTGTTTTGGTTTGAAAAACCCCGGCTTGCCGGGGTTTTTTCGTTTCGGGATTTCAGCCGTCGCGGCAAGCCAAGACCGCAAGCCACCACAACGAAAATTTCCCAAATTCCTGTGCCCGAAGCGACGCGGCGGAACCTGCCTTCCCACGTCGGATTCTCGCGCGTGCCGGCGCGCCGATCGCGCCATTTCGGTAGTGTTCAGCGGATCGACGCCATTAGGGGTGTCGGCCGGGGACGAGCGCTCCTGTCGGCGCATCTTGCGATCTGTGTTAGGCTCACTACTATCTGTTTGTCCGCTGCGGTGGCGGATCTTATGCGAGGATCTACCGCGATGGCTGAAACGCGTCGCAAGCTGACGACCATCTTCTCCGCTGATGTCCAGGACTATACCCGCCTGATGCGGGCGGACGAGGAGGGTACGCTTGCCACTCTCAAACGCTACCGGGATGCCATGACACGCCTGATCGAGGCGCATGGCGGCCGGGTCATCAATACCTGGGGGGATGGGCTGATCGCCGATTTCCCCAGTGTCGTCGAGGCGTTGCGCGCGGCGATCGATGTCCAGAGCGAGCTGGCCGGATACAACGCGAAAAGCGCAGACGATGCGCAGATGCTGTTTCGCATTGGCATCAACCTCGGCGACGTGATCGCCGAGGACGACGATATCTACGGCGATGGCGTCAATGTTGCCGCTCGCCTGCAGGCTTCCGCCCCTGCCGGCGGCATCGTGATCTCCAACACGGTCTACGACCAGGTGCGCAACAAGGTATCCGTCGGCTTCGAGTTCCTCGGCCAGCTTGAGGTCAAGAACATCGACGGCGGCGTGCCGAGCTACGCCGTGCGCATCGGTGCGTCCGATGCGCACCCGGCGATAGCGCTTGGAGCCTTTGGCCGCTCTGGCGGTGCCGCGCGTACAGACGCCGGCCAGCCCGATGCGGCGCGAGCCGATGGGGTGATCGCGGCGATCAGGCGCGGATCGCTCCCTGTGCTCGCCGTAATCGCAGCGGGATTGGTCGCGCTCAATCTGCTCACCTGGAACGAAGTCTTCTGGTCCGTCTGGCCGTTGCTCGGCCTTGGCATTCTTTGGGGCCTTGCCTGGCTGAAGGCAAACAGCTGGGTAGATCGGCGCATCGGCACGCTTGCGCTTGCTGGACTGGTGCTCCTCACCGTCAATCTGTTGACCTGGCGCGGCGTGTTCTGGGCTATCTGGCCGCTGCTCGCGCTCGCTGTGGCCGCAGGCATTCGCTGGGTGACCCGACCGCGCCGCAGCGCTGGGCCCTAAGGCCCTTAAGCGCTTTCACTGCCTTGCGTGTGTTCCGGCTTGGCTGGCGGCGCTTCCGCCGGTGCTGTTGCTTCCGGCTTGGCGCTCAGCACCTCGTAGATATCGAGTGCCGTGGTTCGCCCCTTTGCCTGCGCCGATCCAAGCGGCCGGAAGGTGATCGCATCGGACGCCTGGGCGACCACTGCGCCGCTTGCCATGATCGTCGTGCCGTAGTTCTTGTTCATTCCTTCGAGCCGCGAGGCGACGTTCACGGTGTCGCCCATGGCGGTATATTGCAGCCGCTCCTTGGCGCCGACGCTGCCGACGACGGCGGTGCCGGTGTGGATGCCGAAGCGGGTGCGGAACTCCGGCAGGCCCTTCTTGCGCTGCGCTTCGTTGAATGCCTGCAGCCGTTCCTCGACCGCCAGCGCGCACCGACAGGCGTTCTCCGCATGGCGCTCGTCCGGCGCCGGCGCGTTCCACATGGCAAACACCGAATCGCCGAGGAACTGGATGATCGTGCCGTCATGGGCATCGACGACCTCGCTGAAGATGTCGAAATATTCCGAAAGCATCGCCACCACTTCTTCCGGCGCGTGCTGCTCGCTCAAGGTGGTGAAATCGTAGATATCGGTGAAAAGTGCCGTAACCTCCTGGCGCCAGGCCGAGCGGCCGCTGAACTGGCCGGATTCGATGCCCTTGCGCACCAGTTCCCTCGGTACGTACAGCGCGAAGGTGAAGATCGCGTCGCGCGCCCGGTTCATCGCACCGCCGAGCGTGGAAATCTCGCTGACATGCGACGACACGTCGATCGGCGTGGTGAAGTCCAGGTCCTGCAGCCGGTTGGCGCTGGCGGTCAACTGGTTCAGTCCCTTGGTGATCAGATGCGCAAGCACCAGGGAGGCGAGCACCGCGAGCGCCACGACCGCTGCGGAAATTGCCAATCCCTGCACGAGCGTCCGGTTAGCCTCTGCCATCAGTTCATCGAGCGGCGCGGCCACCACGGCGCGGTTGCCGGAGAGAAGCAGCGCGGATTCGAGCGGCGTCACCATGACGAGATAGGTTCGGTCTCCGACTTCGACGAAGTCGGCCTTGCCGGGCGCTGGCGGATTGAGACGGATGCTCTTGATCAGGGGGTCGCTCTCAGCCTGAACGATCGGGCCATCCTTATCCTTCGCCGCCATGATGCGTCGCATCATCACCCGGTCGGAATGGATGATCGGTCTACCGACGGCATCGAGGATGAAAGAGACCGAGCCCGCCGTCAGCCGCTCGCGGGCGAGGAAATCGGTGATCGTATCGAGGATTACGTCGGCGCCGATGACGATCTGCGGATTGCCGCGATGGGCCTGCGAGATCGTCATTCCAAGCGTTTCGGTCGTGGCACTTTCGTAGGGGCCGGTCGAGACCGCAGCCTTTCCGTTTACGGCCGCTCGATACCAAGGCCTGGTTCGTGGGTCGAAGTCTGAGGGTGGCACGCGCCGTTCGGAGAATTGCGTACCATCCTTGTCCAGGAAGAGCACTCGCTGGAGGGGCTTGCCGCTTGCATCCTTTTCCATCGAGCGCACGGCAATGGCCGCGCCGCGCGGCGCATCGAGCGCCATGCGCCATGCGATCTGCTTGAGGTCGACCATCTGAAAGAAGGCGCCGTTGGGGTAGCCGACATAGACCCCGTCGATATGCGGCGAACGGGTAATGCCCTCGCGCAGGACTGCCACCTTGTCGTTCATCCGCTCCGGTGGCGGCACGAGGAAGGAATTGGCAACCGACGAGACGAGGCTGACGAGCGCGGAGGTATCACCTGAGAGTACGCCCAGCCGGTCGACCAACCGGCTCATGAAGCCATGCATATTGGCCTCTGCATCCGCGATCGCGGCATTGCGCGAGCGGTTATAGTCAAGCCCGACGAGGATCGTGGAAACGGCGATCAGCATGGCGACCATAACCAGGCTGAACAGTGACCGGAGGGAACTGTTCCAGCCATCGCTTGTTCTGCTTTGTCGAGCGTCGGGCGCCTTGTCTGCCATTACGGGCCTCTGGTTTCGCTCTACACTACGGTTTGTACTGTTCCGGCGACTTTTGCGTGTGCCGATGATATACATGCCGCCGCTGCGTTGAACTCTATATGCAATTCCCATAAAACACGTTAATCGGCGGGATGCACGAACCCGCCGAAATCCACCCGTGAAAAACGGTGGCTCAGTTGACCGTCACCGGCTTGGAGCGCATCCGCGCCACCGTCTCGCGCTCGGCACGCTTGCAGCGCATCGGCGGCAGGTCGCGGTCCATCAGGTCCATGTCTTCCAGCACCATGTCGCCCATCCTCTTGAAGGCGCTGTCGAGCGCGCCCGCGCGGTGCGCCGAGCGCAGGAAGCCGGGAAGGCGGCGCACCCTGTGATCGAGTGGGAGCGGCTCCTGCGGGAAGACGTCGCTGGCGGCAACGATATGCCCGCTTTCGACGGCCGCCATCAGCGCATCGAAATCGACGACGCCGGCGCGGCTGAGCAGGATGAAGGCCGCACCGGGGCGCATGCTGGCAAAAGCCTTTGCGCCGAGAAAGCCCTCGTTTTCGCTGGTGACCGACGCCACGACGAAGACGAAATCGCTTTCTGTCAGCACCGTTTCCAATGATGCCGGTTCGACGCCGTTGTCCCGGAGGATGGAGGCCGGCATCCAGGGATCGAAGACGCGGATCCTGGCGCGGAAGCCCGATAGCACCCGGTTGAGCGCCTTGCCCAGATCACCGAAGCCGATTATGCCGATGTCCGAGCCGGAGAGCAGCCGCGCCGAGCGATTGCCGTCGCCACCCCAAAGTTCCCGGCCCTCGCGAAAGGCGAGATCGGCGTCGACGACGCCGCGAGCGATGTTGAGGGCCATGGCAAGCCCCATTTCGGCAACCGGCTCGGCAAAAACCTGGCCGGTCGTGACGACATGAATGCCGCGTTCGAACAGCACCTCGTAAGGCATGTTGTTGATCAGGTTGCTCTCGACATTGAGAATGGCGCGCAGCTTCGGCAGGCGTAACAGGGTGTGGTGGTCCAGCGGCGGCTGGCCGATGATGTAGCGTGCTTGCGACAGCACCTCGTCTCCGAGGCCCGCTATGTCTTCCGGATCGGCTTCGACGATGCGGTAGCGTGCGTGCAGTTGCTTCAACGCATCGGCAGTGAAGATCAGGTCGAGCGTGCGAGGCGCCGGCGCGCTGATGGCGAGCGGTCTGCTGTCGTTGGGCATTGTTCCTCCTGGGTGGGGGCAGAACACCTCCACGGTTCCTTGCCCAATTTTCTAGGAAGTATTCAGCGGCTTGCCAAGCCGAACCGGTGCAGCGGGTTAATGCATGTCGCGCAAAGTGTGCTGCGGTTCTGCGATAACGACATGCATAAGAGCTTAAAGCGCAGCAAGCGAATCCTGGAGATTGCGACGCGCTTTAGTAGCCGAGCCCCCGCTTCTGCCGATAGAGCGACGGCGGCAGATCGCTACCCTGGAATACCGGGCCGTCGCCGCGGCGGCAGTTGTAGATCGTGTCGTAGCGCGGCCCACCGCGCGAGCTCGATTCGAACGGATAGTTACGATCGATAAGTGTCTGCTGGCAGACAACCCTGTCGCCGTTTTCATTCAGGGGATCCATCGGGCGCACGCCGGGTAGATCCATGTAGTTCTGCGCCCGCGCCGGCATGGCCGACAGGCCGAGGATCAGTGTGAGGGCAGAGAGAACGAGGGCAGGGCGGCAGGAGGTCATCAATGCGAGCTTTCGAAGACAGCACCCGCGGTGAGGTGCCATGACAAGGTTTCGCCAGGGCCAAACTTGCGCTATAGGCGTCACCACTTCCGTTTCATCTGGGGATTTTCGATGGCGAATGCAATACGGTTCCACGAAGGCGATATTTCCGCAGCCGATGCCGCTCGCTACAGGGGTGCAATTGCCGTCGACACGGAAACGCTTGGTCTCGTCCCCCGTCGCGACCGGCTCTGCGTCGTCCAGCTTTCGCCGGGCGACGGCACCGCGGATGTGATCCGTATTGCCGCCGGTCAGACGGATGCGCCGAACCTGGTCGCCATGCTCGCCGACCCGGCCCGCCAGAAGATTTTTCACTTCGGCCGTTTCGATATCGCCGTGCTCTTCCACACCTTCGGCGTGACCACGACGCCGGTGTTTTGCACCAAGATCGCCTCCCGCCTGACCCGCACCTATACCGATCGCCACGGACTGAAGGACAATCTGAAGGAAATGCTCGACGTCGACATTTCCAAGCAGCAGCAGTCCTCCGATTGGGCGGCGGCGATCCTGTCGCCGGCGCAGCTCGAATATGCCGCGTCCGACGTGCTGCACCTGCATGCGCTGCGGGAAAAGCTGACGGCCCGGCTGTTGCGCGATGGCCGCATGGAGCATGCGGATGCCTGCTTCGCGTTTCTTCCGACCCGCTCCAAGCTCGACCTGCTCGGCTGGGACGAGACCGACATTTTCGCCCACAGTTGAGCCGTTACGGCGTCAGCCAGAGCACGGCGGCATAACGCGCCGCCTTGCCGATCGTCACGAGCACCAGGAACAGTGCAAAAGGCATGCGCAGCAACCCGGCGACCAGCGTCAGCGGATCACCGACCACGGGCAACCAGGCTAGAAGCAGCACCGGCTGGCCATAGCGCGCAAACAGCGCCTCCGCTTTCTGCCGTGCTGTGGGCGAGATCGGAAACCAGCGCCTTCCCTCGAAGCGGATCAAAAACCGCCCAAGCACGAAATTGACGACCGCACCCAGCACGTTGCCGGCCGTGGCCACCACGAAAAGAGCGACACGGCTCGTCTCGCCATGAAGTGCGGCGGCGACGATCGCCGCCTCCGACATGCCGAACAGCAGTGTCGCGGAAAGGAAGGCTGCCGAGAAAACGCCAGCAAGAATGCCGAAATCCAGGATCAGCTCCTGTCGGTGTGGCCGAGATCGCGCTCCGGCTCGATGATGTCGCGGATGCGCTGCTTCAATTCCTTCGGCCCGGGAAAACCGCCGTCACGCTTGCGCTCCCAGATCAGTTCGTCATTGACGCGGATCTCGAAATTGCCGCCGGTGCCGGGAATCAGCGCCACTTCACCCAGCGACTGGCCGAAGGTCTGCAGCAGCTCCTGTGCCATCCAGCCGGCGCGCAACAGCCAGTTGCACTGCGTGCAATAAAGGATGGTGATCCGCGGCTTCTCGTCCATCTGATGATTCCCGGCTGGTTTGTGCGCGGCAACATACTGCATAACTCCTGGAAATCGGAACCGTCCCGAAGAGAAAATTGTTCAGCAAAGTTCAAGCGTTACTGTGTCCAGGGGCGTGTTCCATGATGCGCGCTATAGCAGGCGATCGTGAACAACCGGCAGTCACGCGTCTCTCACGCAATTGTCAACTGATTTGGTCATGTTTTTATCGACCGCTCCCTTGCAAAGGAAAAGGCGGCCGGCGAGACATTGCTGCATTGCACATATTGTCGCAGCCACCTCCAAGAGGACCTTCTCATGACTGATGCCACCGTTTCGACTTCCCGTCCCCGTGCAATCCTGCCGGCGCTGGAAAAGATCTATCTGCCGCTCGATACCTTTGCCGAAACGCTGCTGCGCGTTCTGTGCGGCGTCCTGCTCGTAACCCACGGCTACGGCAAGATCGTCAATCCGTTCGGCGCTGTCGGCATGGTCGAAAGCCTCGGCTTTTATCCCGGCGTCTTCTGGTCGCCGCTGCTGGCTGCCACAGAATTCTTCGGCGGCATCCTGATCGCGATCGGCCTTCTCACCCGTCCGGCCGCCTTCGCCGCTACGATCGTGCTGCTCGTCACTGTCTATTTCCACGGCATCGTGCAGGGAGAGGGTCTCGGCGGCGCCGAAAAGTCCGTTCTCTGGGCAGCGATCCTGTTCTTCTTTGCCGTTCGCGGCGCCAACAGCCAGTCCGTCGACGCCAAGCTCGGCAAGCAGTTCTGACAAGCCTTCAGGCATATTGAAAGCGGGGAGGGCGGTTTGATGACCGGCCTCCTCGACGTGTTTTTGGGGGAAGCGATGCACATCCCCCATCGTCCGCCGCGCGGCCTTCGCCATCCGGCAGGCAGGGCGATGCGCTCAGGCCCGTTCGGCCGGTGTAACGCTGCGGATGGTCATCCGGTGGACCTTGCCGGAGCGGTCGTGCCAATCGATCGACTGGCCGACGGAGAGCCCGATCAGGGCCGCGCCGATGGGCGTCAGCACCGAAATACGCCCAGCCTCGATATCGGCCTCGCCGGGATAGACGAGCGTCACCTGCTTGGCAAAACCGTTGTCGGCGTCGAAGGCGACGGTGGAGCCCATCTGCACGCTGTCGGCCGGTAGCTTCTCCGGCGTGGTGGTGCGTGCCCGGTCGAGTTCGGACAGAAGCGCCTCGGCGACTTCAGGGATACGCTCGAGGGCGGCAGAGGCAAGCGCCGTCAGGCGCTTGTGATCCTCGGCATTGATGATGATCGCGGGAAGTTTGTTGCGGGCGGTCGTCGCCATGATGATACCTGACGTTCTCTTCGACGGGCCATGGGCGCCGTCGTTGCTAATTCTATCTGGAAAAACTTGGCGCTCGGATCGTGGCCTGGGAACGAGGTTCTCATTTGCCGACGCGAAAGGCTCCCCTGACCCGGAGAGCGCAAGCATCCGGGCTGGGGTCAGGTTCCTGCGATCGGGCACACCCGGAAGCAGCGAAGGGAAGAAATCGCGAGCATCATGATGCCCCGAAAGTCGGAAAGTTTGGCACGGAAGTCAAGGCCCGGCTGCTTTCAGCGGTGAGTACGGGTGCTCTCTCGCCTCTTGAACCAAAGCGCATGACGTGATCAATCTTCCGCCCATACGACGAAGGGTAGGTTATCATGCGGGTACTGGTGGTGGAAAACATGGCGAAGACGGAGCTCGGCCAGGTAGGCACGGCGCTTCGCGAGGTCAAGGCGGAGATCGAGGTTCGCCGCGCCTATGCCGGCGACCCGGTTCCGGCTGGACCCGATGGCTACGATGCGCTGGTCGTGCTCGGCGGCGAGCAGAGTGCGCTTGACGATGAGGCTTTCCCCTATCTCCCGCAGTTGGCAACGCTGATGCGCCGCTTCGGCGACAGCGAGCGTTCCGTACTCGGCATCTGCCTCGGCAGCCAGCTTCTGGCGCGCGCCTATGGTGCGAAGAATCTGCTGGGCGAAGCCAAGGAATTCGGCTGGCACGATGTGCGCGTGCGTGCCGAAGGACAGAGCGATCCGGTGCTGGCATCCGTCGGCGAAAGCTTCCCGATCTTCCAATGGCATGGCGATACCTTCACGCTTCCGGCAGGGGCCATGCACCTTGCTGAAAACGACGTCACGCGGCATCAGGCGTTTCGCATCGGTCGTGCCGCCTACGGCACGCAGTTCCACTTCGAGGCCGACACCGACCTTGTCGAGGATTGGAACCGCTCGTTCCCGCAGACGATCAATCGGCTCGACCCCAACTGGTTGGCTGAATACCCTGCCCACGCCCGGCGTCATGGCGAAAAGGCCAATGCCGCCGGGCTCGCTTTGGCACGCGCCTGGGTTTCTACCATCAGACACGGCGATGCTTATGCCGCAGCGCCGGGCGACGAGGTGCTGGAGGAGGCCTGCTGATGGACGAAAACATTGGTGGCGGCTGCTTCTGCGGACGCATCCGTTACCGGCTGAAGCGGCGGCCGATGTTCGTCAATTGCTGCCACTGCACCGATTGCCAGCGGCAGGTCGGAAGCGCCTTCGTGGTCAATGGCGTCATCGAGCGGGAAAATATCGAGTTGACGGCGGGCGAGCCCGTCGTCGTGACGCTGCCGACCGAGAGCGGCCGCCCGCATGACGTCTACCGCTGCGCCGAATGCCAGACAGCGCTCTGGAGCGATTACGGTCGGCGCGGCTGGCTGTCCTTCCTGCGCATCGCCAGCCTCGACCGGCCGTCGGACTTCCCGCCCGATGCCCATATTTTCACGCGCTCGAAAGTCGCCTGGCTGTCGCTTCAAGGCGGCGCGCCCGCCTTCGACATCTATTACGACATGGCGGCACAGTGGCCGGCCGAAAGCCTGGCGCGGCGTGCGGCGGCCGAAGCAAGGGCGAAGGCGTGAGCGCCAGCGAACGCGAAAAGATGGCGGCGGGCGATTGGTACTGCTGCCTTGACCCGGAACTCGAGCAGCTGCGTCAGCGAGCGCGTGCCGCCGTATATCAGCACAACACCATGGCGCCCGATGCACGTGGGTCGATGGCTCCGGCACTGCGGGCGCTCTTCGCAAGCGTCGCCGACGATGTTCTCATCGAGGCGCCGTTTCACTGCTCCTACGGCATCAACATTTCGCTCAGGTCTCGCGTCTATCTCAATGCCGGCTGCACCATGCTGGACAGTGGCCGCATTTCGATCGGCGAGGGCTCGATGCTTGGCCCGGGCGTGCAGATCTATTGCGCCGAGCATCACAAGGACGTGCCGCTCAGAAGTCGCGGCATCGAGATCGCAAGGCCGGTCGTGATCGGCAAGGACGTGTGGATCGGCGGCGGCGCCATCGTTCTCGGCGGCGTGACGATCGGCGACGGCGCCATCATCGGGGCCGGCTCGGTCGTCACCAAAGACGTGGCGGCCGGAGCGACGGTTGTCGGCAACCCGGCACGACCTCTGCCGTTATCCGGCAAACGATAGTTCAACAGGGAGTTTTTGGTGGTCGACGAGATAACAACAATCAAGGTGCGCCCGGCAGCCCCTGCCGACGTACCGGCGCTTTGCGCCTTCCTCAACGAAATCATCCGGATCGGCGGCACGACCGCCAACGAAACGCCGTTCACGTCCGAAAGTTTTGCCGCACACTATCTCAGCGGTCCGGGCTTCGTCAGCTGCTTCGTCGCCGAGGACACCGATGGCCGTCCTTGCGCATTCCAGGCGCTCGAGCGCTACGACGGCTTGCCGGAAGGCTGGGCCGATATCGGCACTTTCTCCCGACCGGATGCCAAGGTGCGCGGCGCCGGCTCGGCGCTGTTTGCCGCGACGAGGGACAAGGCCCGTGCGTTGGGCCTTACGGCGATCAACGCCACCATCCGCGCCGACAATACCGGCGGCCTTGCCTATTACGGCAAGATGGGCTTCGTCGACTACAAGGTCGACAAGGCCGTGCCGCTCAAGAGCGGCCTAGTCGTGGATCGAATCTCGAAGCGGTATTTGCTCACCGAGGTGTGAAGCGAGCGCTTCCGCCCCGGCCTGATCGCGGCTTACGAGGGCGCTACCGCCGATAGCCGCTGCCTGGATCAAACAAAACGGGCGGCCAGCAGGCCGCCCGTTTTGTTTTCTGCATCCTGAACGACGTCGAAGTATCGACAGTCGAACCGCCCTTATTCGTCGCCCATCTTGAGTGCGGCGATGAAGGCTTCCTGCGGAATCTCCACCTTGCCGAACTGGCGCATGCGCTTCTTGCCGGCCTTCTGCTTTTCCAGAAGCTTGCGCTTGCGGGTGGCGTCGCCGCCGTAGCACTTGGCCGTCACGTCCTTGCGCAGCGCCGAGATGGTCTCGCGGGCGATGACGTTGCCGCCGATCGCCGCCTGGATCGGGATCTTGAACATGTGCTTCGGGATCAGCTCCTTGAGCTTCTCGCACATTTCGCGACCGCGCTTTTCGGCTGCCATCCGGTGCACCATCATCGATAGCGCGTCGACCGGCTCGCCGTTGACGAGGATCGACATCTTCACAAGGTTGCCTTCCTTGTGATCGGTGATCTGGTAGTCGAACGAGGCATAGCCCTTGGAGATCGACTTCAGCCGGTCGTAGAAATCGAACACGACTTCGTTGAGCGGCAGGTCGTAGGTCAGCATCGCGCGGGTGCCGACATAGGTCAGTTCGATCTGGATGCCGCGCCTGTCCTGGCAGAGCTTCAGGATGCCGCCGAGATAGTCGTCGGGCGTCAGGATCGTCGCGCGGATCCACGGCTCGTGGATCTCGGCGATTTTGACGACATCCGGCATGTCGGCCGGGTTGTGCAGCTCACGCTCCGAGCCGTCGGTCATGAACAGCTTGTAGACGACCGAAGGGGCCGTCGCGATCAGGTCGAGGTCGAACTCGCGCTCCAGCCGCTCCTGGATGATTTCCAGATGCAGCAGGCCGAGGAAGCCGCAGCGGAAGCCGAAGCCGAGGGCGGCGGACGATTCCATTTCGAACGAGAACGACGCGTCGTTGAGGCGCAGCTTGCCCATCGCCGAGCGCAGGTCCTCGAAGTCGGCGGCATCGACGGGGAACAGGCCGCAGAATACCACCGGCTGCGCCGGCTTGAAGCCCGGCAGTGCCTTGGCGGTCGGGCGCTTGTCCTCGGTGATGGTGTCGCCGACGCGGGTATCGGCCACTTCCTTGATCGAAGCGGTGATGAAGCCGATCTCGCCCGGGCCGAGCGCATCCATGGCCACCATCTTCGGCGTCAGCACGCCGATGCGTTCGACGGAGTACTTGGCGTCGGTGCCCATCATGCGGATGGTCATGCCCTTCTTGAGCGTCCCGTCGATGATACGCACGAGAACCATGACGCCGAGATAGGTGTCGTACCAGCTATCGACGAGCAGGGCTTTGAGCGGTGCCGCATCGCCGCCCTCGCTCTTCGGCGCCGGCAGCTTGGTGACGATCGCTTCCAAGACGTCGGGAATGCCGAGGCCGGTCTTGGCCGAGATCAGCACGGCGTCGGACGCGTCGATGCCGATCACTTCCTCGATCTGTTCCTTGATCCGTTCCGGTTCGGCGGCGGGAAGGTCGATCTTGTTGAGCACGGTGACGAGCTCGTGATTGTTGTCGATCGCCTGGTAGACGTTGGCGAGCGTCTGGGCTTCCACGCCCTGTGATGCGTCGACGACCAGCAGCGAACCTTCGCAGGCCGACAGCGACCGCGAGACTTCGTAGGCGAAGTCGACGTGGCCGGGCGTGTCGATGAGGTTCAGCACGTAGGTCTCGCCGTCATTGGCCTTGTAGTGCAGACGCACGGTCTGAGCCTTGATGGTGATGCCGCGCTCGCGCTCGATATCCATGCTGTCGAGCACCTGCTCGGACATTTCTCGCTCGGCAAGGCCGCCCGTCGACTGGATCAGTCGGTCGGCCAGCGTCGATTTGCCGTGGTCGATATGGGCCACGATCGAGAAGTTACGGATATGCGACAGGGGCGTCTTGGAAGATGTTGTGCTCATGGGCCGCATATAGCAGTGCGTTCAAGCCGCGCAAAGCGGGAAATGAAGGCTTCGTTCACTATAAATCGCATGGCTTCTGCGGCTATTCGGCTCTTGCCTCGGCGTCGATGAGCGCGCCGGCATTCGGCACCTGCGCGCTCTTCAGTTCGAAGGTCTCGCGCTCGCCGGCCGGCACCTCGTCGCGTTTCCGCAAGCGCATCAGCACGAACAGCGCGTAGAGCGCTGCAACGACCATCGCCGCATAGATGAACGTGCGCGACCCGAACACCGGCGTCAGCAGCGTCACCAGCATCGGCACCAGGGTTGCGGCCGCCGACCAGGCGACCAGCATGGTGCTGGCAAGCGGCACGAAATCCGCCGGATCGGTGCGGTCGTTGGCATGCGCATTGGCGATGGAATAGACGGTCTCGACCGCACCGGCAAAAAGCGCAAAGACGACCATCAGCAGGAGAAGATTGCTGAAGGTCGCCGAGATCGCGAAGAAGCCGGCGACGACGATGAGCAGGCAGGTGGCGATCAGCACCAGCCGGCGGTCGATCCGGTCGGACAGCGTGCCCATCGGATACTGGATGGCGATCAGTCCGAGCTGCATCACGAACATCAGGTTGGCGACGTCGCTTTGGCTCACCTGATTGGCGGCGGCATAGATCGGCGTGAAGCCCTGCACCACCATCGACAGACCGCCGGCGGCAAGCACGCCGATGAAGGCGACAGGCGAACTGCGCCAGACCATCGGGATGTCGATGCTGACCTTGGCCGGCGCCGGCGGCGTCGGCAGGCGGGTTAGGCCGATCGGCAGGATGGCAAGGGCGGTGAAGAAGATGGTGATCAGCGGCGGCAGGTTGCCGTCGGCGGGAATCTGCCCGAACAGCCAGGCGCCGGTGCCGAGCCCGATCACATAGGCCATGTAGAAGGTGGCCATGGCCTTGCCGCGCCAATGGTTGTCGCTGGCATGGTTCAGCCAGCTCTGGCTGATGATGAAATTGGTGTTGCCGGCAGCGCCGTAAAGGCCGCGGGCAAGCACCCAGAGGATCGGGTGCATGCCGAGGCTGATCGTCAGCGCCGAAAGGATGACCAGTGCCATCGAGCATGAGAACGCCCGCGCATGGCCGACCCGGCGGATCATCGGTCCGGCGATCACACAGCCGACAAGGCCACCGAAGGCGATCATGGTGACGGCCGCACCCGGCACCCATTCCGGCGCATCGGACCGCGTCAGCACGAAAGGCACATAGGCAAGCATCACGCCGTTGCCGATCGCCACAGCCGTCATCGACATCACTATGCTGGCGATCGACGTCAGCGAGGAGGGCTGCTTGTCCATGTCTTGTCGGTCCGTTCCATCGGCCGTGACGGCCCGTTTTGTGAGACTCTGCTAAATTATTGAGTAAGAATGCTTTTTCGCTCCGGATGCCTGTTGCGGACCTTAGCCGAAAGCATGTCGTCGCAATGTCGCCAAAGCGGCATTATCAGCCTTTATTTTCAGTCCCGCACGGTCTTGACTCCATTATATGAGAAATGCAATCTCAAATAATGGAAAATGCCGCCGACCCACTCGAGCATGCCATCGGCGAACGCGTTCGTTCGCTGAGGACCGAGCAGAACCTGACACTTGACGATCTGGCGACGCGTTCCGGCGTCAGCCGAGCGATGATCTCCCGCATCGAGCGCGGCGAGGCGAGCCCGACGGCGCAGTTGCTGGCCAAGCTCTGCAGCGCGCTCTCGACCACACTGTCTGCGCTCTTTGCCTTTGAAAGCGAGCAGGCCTCGCCGGTTGCAAGGCGAGCCGATCAAAGACTCTGGCGGGATCCGGAATCCGGCTATCTGCGCCGCTCGGTCTCGCCGGAAGGCGTCGGTTCCCCGGTCGATATCGTTGAGGTCGAGTTCCCGCCGGGTGTCCGCGTGGTGTTTGAGCGGCAACCGGCCGACCGGGGTACCACGCAGCATCTCTGGCTTTTCTCCGGTCGGCTCGAACTGACCATGGAATCCGGCCCCTATGTGCTGGAGACGGGCGATTGCCTGTTCATGGGCCTCGAGCAAGCCCACGTCTTTCACAATCCCCATGATGAGCCGGCTCACTACGCCGTCATCCTTAGCCGAACCAGGGTTTGACCATGCCTGACATAGTAATCCGACTTTTAACCGAAGCCGAAGCCCGTTCCGCCGTGCCGGCGCTCGCCGAGATATTGTCCGATTGCGTCGAGGGCGGCGCTTCCGTCGGTTTCATGCAGCCCTATCCGCCACAGGCGGCCTTGCCTTACTGGGATGGTGTCGCCAATGCGGTTGCCGGCGATGAAACGCTGCTGATGGTCGCCGAAGACGAGGGGCGGATTGTCGGTACGGTCCAGGTCGGCGTGGCGCAGATGCCCAACCAGCCGCATCGCGGCGACCTGAAGAAGCTGCTCGTCCATCGCGCCGCCCGCGGCAAGGGCGTCGCACGACTGTTGATGCAGGCCATCGAGCGCGAGGCGGCTCTGCGCGGCAAGGAGTTGCTGGTTCTCGACACGGCAACCGGCAGCGAGGCGGAGGCGATCTATCCGCGCTTGGGATGGGAGCGCGTTGGCGTCATTCCCGACTATGCGATGTGGCCGGAAGGTGGACTTTGCGCCACGACGCTTTTCTACAAGCGCATCGCGGTTCAGGGGTGATCGTCACTCGCTTGGTTTGATGCTTCTCACTTGGTGTAAAAGCCCCTCACCCCGACCCTCTCCCCGCAAGCGGGGAGAGGGGAGATCGGAGCTTACCGCAATAGTCCTTCGCCCCGCTCGCGGGAGAAGGTGGCCGGCAGGCCGGATGAGGGGGCGCCCGCTGAGGTAGCCAGCGGCCCGGACCCTGCGCTAGGTTGCCGACGCTCCGTTCGCTCCACGAACTCAACCGGGACATCATCTGCATGCGCATATTCTATTCCGAAGACCACAGGCTGCGCGATGCCCGCAGCGAATTGTTCGGCGGCGAACTGGTTGCGCCATTCGAGGCGCCGTTTCGTGCCGAGTGGATTCTGGCGGCGGTAAGGGAAGCGGGCTTCCACGACGTCGTCGCGCCCAAACATCACGGGCTGGAAACGGCCGGCAAGCTGCACGCAGCCGACTACCTCGAATTTCTGGAAACCGCCTGGGCACGCTGGGTCGCCGATGGCTATCGCGGCGAGGCGATCCCGACCTGCTTTCCCGCCCGCCGGATGCGCCAGCACCCACCCAAGGATATCGACGGGGCGCTTGGCTACTACGCCTTTGCCGCCGAAACCTCGATCACCGAAGGCACCTACGCGGCTGCGCGCGCGGCGATGGATTGTGCGATTTCCGCAGCCGAGCATGTCAATGCGGGCAGCAGGGCCGCTTTTGCTCTCTGCCGCCCGCCCGGCCATCACGCGGCGATCGATCTTTTTGGCGGCTATTCCTTCATCAACAACGCCGCCTGCGCCGCGCAGCGGCTGCGTGATCTCGGTGCCGCCAGAGTGGCTGTGCTCGATGTCGATTTCCACCATGGCAACGGCACCCAGGATATCTTCTACGAGCGCGGCGACGTCTATTTCGCTTCGCTGCACGGCGATCCGGTCGACGCTTTCCCATATTTTCTCGGCTTTGCCGACGAGGAGGGGGCAGGCGAAGGTCTAGGCTCGACGAAGAACTATCCCCTGCCGCGCGGGACGGGCTTTGCCGCCTGGTCGGCCGCGATGGAGGATGCGCTTCGCCGCATCGAAGCGTTCTGTGCCGAGGCGCTGGTCGTTTCGCTCGGCGTCGACACGTTCGAGCGGGATCCGATTTCGTCGTTCAAGCTGAAGTCGGAGGATTATCTTGATATGGGCGAGAGGCTGAAAAGGGCAGGCGTGCCGGTCGTCGTCTGCATGGAAGGCGGCTACGGCGTGCCGGAAATCGGGCTCAATGTCGCCAATGTGCTCAAGGGTATCGCCGCCTGAGGCTTTTCCGGCGGTCAGGCGGCAGTGCGGATCTCCACCGGCACGCCGGCGCGCAGCGAGTTGCTGACCATGCAGCTTGCCTTCGCCCGCTCGATGATCTCGGTCGGGTCCGACCCGTCGAGGGTTTCGAGCCCGACCGTCATCGTTGCTGCGGTCGCCAGCAGCGGGCTGCCGTCAAGCTCGACCGTCACGCTGACAGAAAGTCGCCCGAGGCGCGCGCCGGCCTCTGCTGCGACATAGCGCAGATCATTGCAGAAGCATCCGCCGATCGCCAAAGCCAGCAATTGCCCGCCATTGAACCCCAGCCCCCTGCCTCCGGCCTTGCCTTCGGGCCTGTCGACCACGATCGTGTGTCCGCCCACCCAACCCAGGGCCGCCTCGGTGCCTTCGACATTGCGCAATTCCACGGTCATTGACGGCATTGGACGATCTCCGCGTGGTTTCGAAAGCCGAGCTTATCGCGTGACGATGGAGGCGCAAGGCTGCACGCATTCGACCATCGCGGTGGCGGCAATGCCTATTTTTTCGCGAGACCCCTGTTGACCTCAACTTTACTTGAGGTCGTACGAGTGTTGCTGCCCGCCGCAGAATGGTCGCCGGCGGGCTTTGAAGTGACACTTGAGGGAGAGTTCAATGAGCAGCAATGTAAAGACCGGCATCGTCGCGCTCTATCGCATCAACAAGTTTGCCGTGCCGACTGCGGCGCGCGCTGAGTTCGTCGAATTGGTGGAAAAGACGCTTGCGGTCATTCGCAGCCAGGAAGGCTACGTCAAGGATCTGTTCCTCGAGCAGCATGCCGGCCCGGGAAAGTTCAACTTCTGCACCATGATCGAATTCGAAAGCGAAGAGTTCGCGCCGAAGGTCGCAGCGGCGATCGGCGAGTTCGATAAGAGCCTTAACATCGACCGTGCGGCGCTGATGGAAAAGCTCGGCGTCCAGACCGATTCCGCCAGCTACAAGAGCTTCCAGGCGACACCGGCATGACAACCCGCCGCTCCGGCTACTGCAAAAATTCCTTAAATCGGATCCGATTTAAGGGCAAAATTATGCAGCAAGTTTAAAGCGATACAGCGTCCTTTGCGCGTCATATTTGACGCGCGGCGCTGTAGTCGGCCGGACTGGCGAGCGGCGCGTCGATGACGACGCGTCAGGCTCACTTGCGAAGTTATCAGGCTTCAAGAAACGAAGAAGGTGGATAGGCCCTGGCCGGCCGCAACCGCCATATAGGCGAGGACGGTGAAGTAGACCGTGGTTGCGATCAGGAAGAGATAGCCGCCAGCAACCATCAATCCGTCGCGCTGGATGATGCCGAGCGACAGAAGCAGGATGGCGATGCCCGGTAACGTGTTCGACAGCGGGATGAGGCCGAGCGGAAACATCAGGAGCACGCCTCCGGCCATGATCATCAGGCCATTGAAGCGGTTCATCAGCGCGCCTTGCGTCAAGAAACCGAAGCGCGGCCTGACGAAACGATCGAGCTTCGAGACAAGTGCTGCACCCTTCTGCAGCGTCGGCACCAGTTTTTCGGTTTCGATCTGCCGGTCGAGGATGCGTTGCGGCATCCAGGGCAGGCGGTTGAGCGTGATCGAAATCGAGATCAGGATGATGGCCGCACCGAAGACGGTGCTGACGCCGGGAATGGAGACCGGCAGCAAAAACGGCAGCGTCAACAGCGCGCACAGCAGCAGAAAGCCCTGTTCGCCGATGCCCGTCATCAGGTCGCGAAGCGTGATCGTGTTGCCGCGAATGGACCCGATCATCCCATTGAGCGTGTCGCTGAGACTGCGTTGCGTGTCGCCAAACTCGATTGCCATCAGATAGTCCGCCTCGATTTTCCTCGAACGCGCTTGTTATCAAGAGCGTGTGAAGGATCGGTTAGTATCCGGCCCTGTCATGACGACAACCGTGGCCATGTGGCCATTTGTCGTCAAACCATGGCATCAGTGGGACGCCTCTTCATCTTCCTGCCGCAATCGCTAGTATGAAGCACCTTTGAGCACGAATAGGGACCATTGATTCTATGATCAAGAAATGCGCCATACTGGCTGTAGCGGCCATCTATCTCTCAGGATGCACGACCACTGATCCCTATACGGGTGAGCAGAAGATGTCGAACACCGCCGGCGGCGCGCTGATCGGCGCGGGTCTCGGTGCAGCGACCGGTCTTCTCGTCGGCGGCAGTTCTGCGGGACGGCGTGATGCCGCTCTCGTCGGTGCCGGTATCGGTGCGCTCGGCGGCGGCCTCGTCGGCAACTACATGGACAGCCAGGAATCGGAGCTGCGCGCCCAGCTGCAGGGCACCGGGGTTTCCGTTACCCGCGCCGGCGACCGCATCATCCTGAACATGCCGTCGAACATCACCTTCGCAACCGACCGCGACCAGGTGATTCCGGCCTTCTACGACACGCTGAATTCCGTGGCGATCGTGCTGCGCAAGTTCAACAAGACGCTGATCGACGTCGACGGCCATACCGATTCGACCGGCAGTGCCTCCTACAACCAGGGCCTTTCCGAGCGCCGCGCCGCGTCCGTTGCCAATTATCTGGCAAGCCAGGGCGTCGACCAGCGCCGCATGGCCACCATGGGCTTCGGCCAGGAACGGCCGATCGCCTCCAACGGCAGCGAAGCCGGCCGGGCGCAGAACCGCCGCGTCGAAATCTCGATCGCGCCGATCAAGCAGGGCTGATCGCTTCTGCTGGATATCTGAACATCGAAGGGCTGTGCCAGAACCGGTGCAGCCCTTCTTCGTTGAGGGCGACAGCCTCTCCGCGGCCCTACTGCAGTGTTTCCGGTTTAGACCGAGTCGCAGAAACGCTCTATCTCTCTGTTTTTACGCATTTCGTGACGGAAAACCGCTTCGCACTTTTCCGGGGAATGCTCTAGAAACGATAGCGCAAAAGCCGCCCCATCCGCTGCAGTATGGGCATCACGCTGAAGAGCTGGATGGCGATGCGCGCGGCCGCGGACATCCTTTCTATCTGGCTTGGATCGTAGTCGCTGACCTCCTCCAGCAGACTGAGGCCCGGAACCTGCCGCTCCAGCATGCGTGGATCGTCGATGCCCCAGCGAAGCTCGGCGCCGGTGGCGCGGATGGCGGGATTGAAGCGCAGCAATTGAATGCCCAGGTGGCTATAGCCGTCGAAGACGACCTCGCCCGCCGGCAGATGTTCCAAAAGGCGCCGAAGCAGATCGTAGACGTCGTCTGCAGCGAGATAGGGCAGGACGCCTTCGGCGACGACGATCGCCCGGCTGTCATCCGGTATGGTCGCAAGCCATCCTGCCTCCGTCACCGAAGATCCGATCAGCGTGTAGCTGGCGCGATCCGGATAGAGCCTGCGGCGCAACGCGATCACATCAGGAAAATCGATGTCGAACCACCGCACCTGCTCGGGCGGATCGACGCGGAAAACGCGGCTATCAAGGCCGCAACCGAGATGCAGCACGGTTGCATCCGGGTGCCTGGCGATGAAAGCCTGTGTCCATCGGTCGACGAGATAGGCGCGCATGGCGATCCCGATCGTCATGTCATGGCCGACGTCGAGACGCTGCGCGGCTTGCCCGAGACGCCGCATGGCATCGGCGGCGAAATGGTCGTGCAGGAGGGAATCGGGAAGCGCGCTTTCGGCGGCCTTTGCCTGCAGCGTGATCAGCAGCGTCTCTTGCGCGCCGCTAAGGCCGATCTCGTCGGCGTCCATCGTTTCCTCCTCTACAACGCCGCGCGTCAAATATAACGCGCACAGGACCCTGTAGCGCTTTAAACTTGCTGCATAATTTTATCCTTGAATCGGATCCGATTTAAGGAATTATGCAGGAGACACGGCCCCGGAAACGATGGGCCGTATCCGCGGCCTGGAGCATTTCCAGGAAAAGTGCGGAGCGGTTTTCCGTCAGGAAATGCGAAAAACGCTCTAGGCTCCGGTTGCCTTTGCGGCACGAGCCCGACGGACGCGCTTCGCCGTCAGCATTGCCAGTGCCGGTGCCAGCGCAAACAGCCAGAAGAGCCATTGCGTCGCGCGGGCAACGCCGCCGGTGGTGCTTGCTTCGATACCCGCCAGATTGGCAGCCAGGCCGGCAAGGGCAGCACCGAGCGCGGCGGCGAAAAGCTGCACGGTGGTGATCGAACTCGAAGCCTTCTCTTCCTCGCCCTGTGGTGCCAGTTCGTAGACGGCCGTCACGATATGCGGCCAGGCGAAACCCATGCCGAAACCGACCGCCATGATACCTGCCGAGAGCGGCGCGGCGATCGCGGCAAAGCCGGCGCCAGCCATCGGCATGAACACGGCGATCAGCGCCAGGCCGGCAAAGCCGAAGCCAGGTCCGGCGAAGATCGTGCGTTGCGCCCTGTCGCCGTGCCAGTGTGCGCTGGTCATCGATCCTGCGGTCCAGCCGATCGACATCAGCGCAGCGATGTAGCCGGCAACCAGCGGCGACAGCCCATGCAATTCCTGCAGCAGATACGGCACGTAGATCTCCGGCTGCATGCCGATCATCAACAGAGTGATCGTAGCATAAAGTGCTGCCAGCGGGGAGGTTATGGTGAAGCTGCCGCTCGGCAGCAGCTTGCCGGCAGCCCGGCGTTCGACCAAGAGAAGCACGGCGAACATGAGGATGGCCGCGCCGACCGAGGCGAGCTGCTCAGCTGATGTGGACAGCGTGCTTGCGATCGAAAGAGCCAGGACAATGCCGACTAGGAGCAGCAGTTGCATCACGGGCAGCGGTGTGCGTTTGTCCTCGGACGAAGCGTTGCGCGGCAACGTCCAGAAGGCAAGTGCTGCCAGAAGTGCCGTCAGCGGCAGCAGCGACCAGAAGGCGGCGCGCCAGGTGGCAAATTCCGCAAACATGCCGCCGACTGCCGGGCCGATGAGCGTTGCCGTGCCCCAGGTCGCCGAGATCAGGCCGATGGCACGGGTCCAGAGCGCCGGCGCAAACACCAGCCGGATGACGCCATAGGCGAGCGCATAGAGCAGGCCGCCGCCAAAACCCTGGATCGCCCGGCCGCCAAGCAGCACCAGCATATCGGGGGCTGAGGCACACAGAAGTGTACCGAGGCCGAAGACGAGAGCGCCGATCGCATAGGCCGAACCGGCGCCGACGGCAGCAAGCAGCCGGGCCGAGAGCGCTGCGCCGAGGATGGATGCGGCGACGAAGACGGTCGTGCTCCAGGCATAATATTCGAGCCCGCCGATCTCGCGCACGATCGACGGCATGATGGTGGTGACGACATAGATGTTCAGGGCATGGAGCGCCACGCCGCCGCTCAGCACGATCGAATGAATGGCGTTTTCGCCCGATAGCAAGGCGAGCCAGCCGCTGTTGGCCTTATCAGCGGGGTCGGATGTCTTGTCGAGCATATGTGTGCACCTTTCCTTTGGCGTCACGGCAATTAACGCGCGGCGCATCGCTGCGCGAGCGCGTCGGGTTTGCCCCCGTCGGCGCCGATCGAGCACTCCCGTTTAAAATGGGGTTTTGGAGCGACTCTATCTCTTTGTTTTTACGCATTTCCCGACGGAAAACCGCTTCGCACTTTTCCTGGGAAGTGCTCTGATTCAGTGGACCGCAGCGTCACCGAGATGGGCGAGCTTGTCCGGATTGCGAACGATGAAGATGTCGTTGACGTTTCCGTCGCCGTCATAGCCGAAGGAAACGCTGGCGGCGATATCATTTTCGGTCTCGCCCCTGAGCACAATGCCGCGGCCGCCATTGATCTCGGCAACGTCCCAGACATAGTGCGCCCAGTATTCGGTGAGCCTGTCGGCGATGAAGGCAAGCACGGTTTCCTTGCCCGAGAGCACGCCGAGCACTGTCGCCACCTTGCCGCCGCCATCGGCGGTCAGTCGCACGTCGGCGGAAAGCAGGCTCGAGAGGCCGGCTATGTTGCCGCCGTGGATCGCCGTGTGGAAAGCCGACAGCAATTCGTCCTGGCGTTCGCGCGGCGTCTGGTGACGGCTCTTCTCGACGCCGATATTGGTCTTGGCGCGCGACACCAGCTTCCGCGCGGCCGCCTCCTGCATGTCGAGCGTTTCAGCGACCTCTTCATAGGGCTGGCCGAAGATTTCATGCAGCAGATAGGCGGCCCGCTCCTTCGGCGTCAGCCGCTCCAGCATCAAAAGGAACGCGGTGGTGAGCGACGAGGTCAGCGCCAGCTTTTCCTCGGCATTGTCTTCGCTTGCCGTATGGATCGGTTCCGGCAGCCAGGCGCCGACATAGTCGACGCGCTTGCGGTGCGCCGCCTTCAGGAGGTCGAGGCAACGGCGGGTGCAGGCAGTGGTCAGCCATGCGGCCGGGCTTTCGATCGCCCGTTGATCGGCCTCCTGCCACTTCACGAATGTGTCCTGCACCGCGTCTTCCGCGTCCGCCCGCGATCCGAGGATCCGGTAGGCGAGGCCGAGAAGACGGGGACGTGCGTCCTCGAAGATATCAATGCTGTTCATGCTACCCATCTCAATGCCTCAGATACGGTTCGGACGGCTGATTGCCGCGATCGTTGATCACATGACCATCTGACGATTGGCTTTGCGCACCTGTGACGCCGTCTTGAAATTTTTCTCAGATTTTTGGCGGGTAGGTGTGCTCTTCACCACGGAAGTCGGTGACGGTGTAGCAACCGCCGCCGTCCGCTGCGATCGATGCCGCACTGATCGCCGCCTTGCCGTGACCGCCCGGAATGTCGAGGATATAGGCGGGCTGGCAGAGGCCGGAGACCCGGCCACGCAACGACGCGACGAGGGCCTGGCCCTCCTCGATCGACAGCCGGAAATGGCCGGTGCCGGGTGCCAGATCCGGATGGTGCAGATAGTAGGGCTTGATCCGGGTTTCGACGAAGGCGCGCATCAGGGCGGCAAGCACGTCCGCATCGTCATTGACGCCTTTGAGAAGCACCGACTGGCTGACCATGACGACGCCGGCATCGATCAATCGGGCTGAGGCGTCGCGCGCTTCCTGCGTGAGTTCACGCGGATGGTTGGCGTGAAGCGCCACATAGGTGGCCTTGCCGCTGGCCTTGAGGGCTGCGATGAGCTCGGCGTTGACGCGCTCGGGCTCGACCACCGGCACGCGGGTGTGGAAGCGCACGATCTTGACATGCGCGACCAGCTTCAGCCGCTCCATGATTTCGGTGAGGCGGCGCGGCGAAAGCACCAGCGGATCGCCACCGGTAAGGATCACTTCCCAGATCTCCTCATGCTCGGCGATATAGGCGATCGCCGCATCGAGTTCGGCCGGTGTCAGCGTACCAAGCCCCTGTGGGCCGACCATTTCGCGGCGGAAGCAGAAGCGGCAATAGACCGGGCAGACGTGCACGGCCTTCAGGAGCACGCGGTCGGGATAGCGGTGGACGATGCCGGTGACCGGGCTGTGCGGCTTGTCACCGATCGGATCTTCGCGCTCTTCTGGCAGCAGCGTCAGCTCGGCGGCATCGGGCACGAACTGGCGGGCGATCGGATCGTTCGGATCATCGCGGTCGATAAGCTGCGCGATCGTCGGGCTGATGGCGACGGCATAGCGCTCGGCGACGCGCGAAACGGCCTCTTGCTGCGACGGTTGGACAAGGCCGGCATCAACCAATTCAACGGCCGTCTTGATCGGGCGGTGAACGTTCATCTCGCCGTCTCCGCCACCGGCGCCCAGAGCACCTGGTCGATGCGCGTGGCACCCGTCGCCAGCATGACCAGCCGGTCGAAACCGAGCGCTATGCCGCTGGCTTCCGGCATGATGGCGAGCGCCGCCAGAAAATCTTCGTCGAGCGGATAGGTCTCGCCATAGACGCGGGCTTTTTCCGCCATCTCCATCTCGAACCGGCGGCGCTGCTCGGAAGCGTCGGTCAGTTCGCCGAACGCATTGGCGAGTTCGACGCCGCAGGCATAGAGCTCGAAGCGTTCGGCAACGCGGCGGTCGCGCGCGGTCGGCCGGGCAAGGGCAGCTTCGGCAACCGGATATTCGTCGAGGATCGTGGCGCGGCCAAAGCCGAGATGTGGTTCGACCTTTTCGACCAGCACGCGGCTGAACAGGTCGGCCCAGGTATCGTCGGCGGCAACCCGCAACCCGACCGGTACCATCGCGCCAGCAAGCGCGTCCCGGTCCGTTTCGCCATCGGAGGCGATCGAGGCGAGGAGGTCGATGTTTGCAAAGCGCGCGAAGGCCTCGGCCACCGCCAGGCGCTCAGGCTCGGCGAAGGGGTCGCAGGTGCGGCCCTGAAAGGTGAACCGACTGACGCCGGCCGTGCGCGCCGCGAGCGCCACGATATCGGCGCAGTCGCGCATCAGCGTCTCGTAGGTCTCGCCGGCGCGGTACCATTCGAGCATGGTGAATTCCGGATGGTGCAGCGGCCCACGCTCGCGGTTGCGGTAGACATGGGCGAAGCAGGCGATGCGCTTTTCGCCGGCGGCGACCAGCTTCTTGCAGGCAAACTCCGGCGAGGTGTGCAGATAGAGCGGATGGGCGGAGCCATCATGGTTGAGCGCCTGGGTGGCGAAGGCGTGCAGATGGGCTTCGTTGCCCGGCGAAACCTGCAGCGTCGCGGTATCGACTTCGATGAAGTCGCGCTCGTCGAAGAACCGGCGCAATGCCGACTGGATCCGGTTGCGTCCGAGAAGAAACGGACGCCGGTCGGCATGGACGTGCGGCGTCCACCAGGGTGAGGCATGCGACATGGTCGTTCGATCCAGGCTTTCTTCGCGCCCTACGCTTTCTTCGCGCCAATGCCGGCGCAGGCTGGCTATTTGCACGAAATTAGGGTAGTGGCGGCGCGATATCATAATTTTCGCGTCTTTCGGGGCCGGCTTTCCCGGCGCGCCGTGTCGCGCATACCTCTGTTACAAGGAAGACTAATGGTCAAGGTCATCGCTTCATCTGTCCGCAAGGGCAACGTTCTCGATGTTGACGGCAAGCTCTATGTCGTTCTTACCGCGCAGAACTTCCACCCGGGCAAGGGCACGCCGGTCACCCAGGTCGACATGCGCCGCATTTCGGACGGTGTGAAGGTCTCCGAGCGCTACCGCACGACCGAACAGGTCGAGCGCGCTTTCGTCGAGGACCGCGAGCACACCTTCCTTTATGAAGATGGCGAAGGCTTCCACTTCATGAACCCGGAAAGCTACGACCAGCTGGTCATGACCACCGACGACATCGGCGACCTCAAGGCCTACCTGCAGGAAGGCATGGCCTGCATTCTTTCGATCCACGAAGGCCTGGCGATCGCTATCGACCTGCCGCGGCACGTGACGCTCGAAATCACCGAGACCGAGCCGGTCGTCAAGGGCCAGACGGCATCGTCGTCCTACAAGCCGGCTGTGCTTTCGAACGGCGTTCGCACGCTCGTTCCGCCGCACATCCAGGCCGGCACCCGCGTCGTCATCGCCACCGAAGACGGCTCCTATGTCGAGCGCGCCAAGGACTGACACGCTCAAGCACTGACGATCGAGTGATCGGATCGAACGGGGACGGCAGGTTCAACCTGCCGTCCCCGTTGTCGTTTCTACTGCAGGGCTCCTTCGATCGTTGATGTTTCAGGGGCAAGACCAGGCCGCAAGTTCAAGGTGCTACCGCGTCCTTGACGCGTCAGCAGAGGTGCGACGCCGCAGAGCCCAGAAGCTGCGACTGCGACCGGATCAGCAACCGCAAATTTAGGGGGAGCATTTCAAAAAACGGGTGCTAGGATGCCGGCGCCACGACGTTTCTGTCACGAGAGGGTCTGCATGTTTCCATTGTCGCATATGATGAAGTCGTTCATTCGCAAGGGTCGCCTGACGGTGATCGACGCCGATGGCAAGAGGCATGTCTTTTCCGGTGAACCCGGCCCGCAGGTGACGATGCGGCTTACCGATAAGAAGCTCTATCGCAGCCTTGTCTTCAATGCGGAGCTTGCGGCCGGCGAGGCCTATATGGACGGCACCATGCGCTTCGAGGAAGGTTCGACGCTCAAGGATTTCCTGACGCTGTTTTCGATCAATCGGCTCTCGCTCGGCTCCTACCCGATCCAGAAGGTTCTGCGCGCGATAAAGATGCGCTTCCGCAAGCGCCAGCAGGCAAATCCCAAGGGCAAGGCGCAGGAGAACGTCGCCCATCACTATGATCTCGGCAACGACTTCTACAAATTGTTCCTCGACGAGAACATGCTCTATTCCTGCGCCTATTTCCGCGAGCCGGACGAGAGCCTGGAGAAGGCCCAGCGCAACAAGCTGCGGCTGCTCGCCTCCAAGCTCTGCCTGGAACCGGGCATGAAGGTGCTCGACATCGGTTCCGGCTGGGGCGATCTGGCGATGTACCTGGCGAAGCTGGAAAACGTCGAGGTTCTGGGCGTGACGCTTTCGAAGGAGCAGCAGGCGCTGTCGACGCAAAGGGCCGAGGCCGCCGGGCTCGCCGATCGCGTTCGCTTCGAACTGAAAGACTATCGCGACGTGCAGGGACCGTTCGACCGCATCGTTTCAGTCGGGATGTTCGAGCATGTCGGCGTGCATCACTACGACGAGTTTTTCAAGAAGCTCAATGCCCTGATGCCGGGTGACGGCGTTGCGGTGCTGCATTCGATCGGTCACATGAGCCCGCCCGGCATGGCGAGCGCCTGGCTGCGAAAATACATCTTTCCCGGCGCCTATTCGCCTGCGCTTTCGGAGGTCTTCGACGTCGTCGAGCGCAACAGCCTGTGGGTCACCGATCTCGAATTCCTGCGCGTGCACTATGCCACGACGCTGGCGCATTGGGGCGCGCGGTTCGAGGCCAACCGCGACAAGGTGATCGCGATGTATGACGAGCGCTTTGCCCGCATGTGGGAGTTCTACCTGATCAGCGCCGAAATGATGTTCCGCACCGGCAGCCAACTGGTCTTCCACATGCAGCTGTCGCGCTCGCGCGACGCGGCGCCGATCGTGCGCGATTACATCACCGACCGGCAGCGCGACTTCATGGCCCGCGAGCACGGGCTCGACCTTAACATCTGACCGGTTTTCTGCCGGTCAGTCTCGGTTCCAGCGCAGCCGCTTGTAGTCGAAGCCGAATTCGAGTGTCGGCTTGACGATCGAGAAGAACGGCGAGAGATCGAAGTCGCGCGGCGTGTAGAGCGAATAATGGCGAATATGCAGGATCTCTTCGCGTGAATAGGTGGAGGTGGCCGATGCGCGCCCGGGCGCGCGCGTGACCTCCGGCAGGATCGGATAATGGATCTGCTCGAAGGCTTCAGCAATCAGTGTCGAGCAGATCGCCCGCGTCGGATCACCGGAACCAAGTGCCAGCAGGCGTCGCCGCCAGCGCACCGGCACCGGCGGTGCCGGCATGAAATAACGCAGCATGTCCAGAATGTTCTTTAGGTCGTATTTCATGCCGAGCCGGGAGATCATGAAGCCGACCAGCGCGGTACGATCGTCGGGCGTCAGCGCCACCGGTCGGCAGATGCGCGTGTTGAACGACGCATATTTCTTCAACGGCACGGCGACGCAACCTTCGCCGATATTCACCTCGATCAGTTGTGGCCTCTCGATCACCGGCAGGGTCGCCTGGTCGAGCGTCAGCGGCATCTGGTCGCCGACGAAAAACGCGGCGTGCGACCAGGTGGATTGCGTCAGGTATTTGATCGCGGCGGAAACCTTCTGGTTGCCTTCGATCAACAGGACGTCACCCGGGCGCAGCGTGCGCGCCAAGGTCTCCTGATCGGATGGCGTGTAGGGTTCATAGCCAAGGGTCTGTGTCTGCAGCCTTGCGGCCATACGGGCGCCGAGCCGGTCCAGAAACGTATCCTTGCTTTCGGAAAGCGGGTAGATGGTCCTCATGGAGGCGATCGCTCCAGCGGCGGGAAGGGGATTCGCATGCGCCTGCATGGTGGCCGAGCCGCGACATTCTGTCGAGTGATTGTCGCGTGATTGCATGGCTTTGGCCTTGACGCACATCCCCGCGGTTTCTATTTTAGAATTATTCTAAAGAAGGTTTTTCGTCGATGTTCTCCCGCCTCTTCTCCCGCTCCAAGCGGCCGTTTCTCTCCCTCAACGAACAGGAAATCCTGGCGCTGGCGATCTCCTCCGAGGAGGACGATGGCCGCATCTATCTCGCCTATGCGGATGCGCTGAGAGAGAAATATCCGCACTCGGCAAAAGTGTTCGAGGAAATGGCGGAGGAGGAGAGCCATCATCGGCAATGGCTGATCGACATGTATGTGCAGCGCTTCGGCGACCGCATCCCGCTGGTCCGCCGCGAGCATGTCCGCGATTTCCCCGATCGCAAGCCTGAGTGGCTGATCGCCGAAATGCCGATCGAGAAGGCGCGCGCGGAAGCCGAGGCGATGGAGGAGACGGCGCACAGCTTCTATGTCGAGGCGGCGGCGCGCACCCAGGATGCGGCGACGCGCAAGCTGCTGGGCGATCTGGCGATCGCGGAGAAGTCGCATGAATCGCTCGCCCGCAGGCTCGGTGAAAAGCACACGCCGGAGGATGTCCGCGACGAAGAAGATCAGACCGCGCGCCGACAGTTCATCCTGACTTACGTTCAGCCGGGGCTGGCCGGGCTGATGGATGGCTCGGTTTCGACGCTCGCACCGATCTTTGCTGCCGCCTTTGCGACGCAGGATACCTGGCAGACCTTCCTCGTCGGCTTGTCCGCCTCGGTCGGTGCCGGTATTTCCATGGGCTTCACCGAGGCGGCCCACGATGACGGCAAGCTCTCCGGCCGCGGGTCGCCGATCAAGCGCGGCCTTGCGTCGGGCATCATGACCGCGCTCGGCGGCCTCGGGCACGCGCTGCCCTATCTCATTCCACATTTCTGGACAGCGACTATCACGGCCGCAGTCGTCGTCTTCTTCGAGCTTTGGGCAATCGCGTTCATTCAGAACCGCTACATGGAAACGCCGTTCCTGCGTGCCGCATTCCAGGTTGTGCTGGGCGGCGGCCTGGTGCTGGCAGCGGGCATCCTGATCGGCAACGCTTGACCAGGCGTGCACCGTGAGAGCGTTTCTGGCTTAGACGGAGTGGCAGAAACGCTCTATCTCTTTGTTTTTACGCGTGTCCTGGCGGAAAACCGCTTCTCACTTTTCCTGAAAATGCTTAGAAACGAAAAAAAGGGCCGGTTTGACCGGCCCTTTTTCGCAAAGAGGTGATGCTGCGGTATCAGTTGCCGACCGAGCCGACGACCACTTCCGCGCCATTTTCGATGGTGACCCAGCGACCGCTGTTGAACGAAGCCTGGCGCTTGAGATAGCGGTAGGGCGTCTGCGTCCAGAGCTTCACGCCGTTTTCGAGATTGTCGAGGACGAAGTCGCCCTGGGCGGTGCGCACCGTCAGCACCGCATGGCCTTCGCCATCGGGCTTGCGAACGACGGTGATCAGCAGTTCGCTTGCGGAAAAGCCCTTGCGCATCAGGCGCTTGCGCTTTTCGAGGACGAAGTCCTCGCAATCGCCGGCGTCCTGCGGGTAGGACCAGATTTCATCCCTGCCGAAGAGTTCCTGATCGGTCACCGGCGTGATTTCGCGGTTCACGGCAGCGTTGACCTGACGGATCGTCGCCCAGCCGCGTTCGGTGACACGCGGCGCCACGCTTGTCTTCGACTTGACGCTGCATTCGCCCTTGTGCTTCTGACAGAACTCGTAATGTCCGATCGGCTGCGAGGTAACCGAGCCGGTCTGCATCCAAGGAGAGGATCCCGCCTGTGCGGGAATTGCCGTGTTCGCTGAAATGAAAAGTGCGCAAAACGCCGCGATACTTCCCTTAACCCCAGTCCAAGACGCCATACAAATCCCCTGCGTGACGCGGTATGCCGGGCTCTTCCTGTCCGGACGTATTCGCGCAATCCTGAGTTGAAGGCAGCTTGTTCAGGTCTTCCGCCTCACGCTGCTCTAATCGTTAATAAAGAGTTAATAGCGTTGGGGTCGGAGAGTCAATCTACTGATTCGGGCATTGGACTTTATGGTTAAAGCCGTTGCCGAAATGCAGCGCAAAGCCCTGCGCAGCAGGCAGTCTGCGGCGCATGGGCTCGAAAATTGGGGGTAGAATGGGCGTCGAGCGCCGGCTTAACGGCTTAAGCCGAAGGCAGCATGTTTCCGATCGCCTGTTTCATTTTAGCAATGTCTTCCTCACGCGAAAGACGATGGTCGCCGTCACGGATGAGCGTCATGACGACGTCGTCGGCGGGAAGGTGCTCCATCAGTTTCAGCGCGTGCGTGTAGGGCACATCCGGGTCGCGCATGCCCTGGAGGATGTGGACCGGGCAGCCGGTGGTGATCGTGCCGACGAGCACGCGATTGTCGCGGCCATCCTCGATCAGGGCGCGCGTATAGATGTTGGGCTCGGGGCTATACTCGGACGGCTCCTCGAAATAGCCTTGCTCCGCAAGTGAGCGCTGTTCGATTTCGGTCAGATTGGGCTCGATCAGCTCGGCGGTAAAGTCGGGGGCAGGCGCGATCAGCACCAGTCCGGCGATGCGTTCGCCGAGGCCGCGCAGGCGCAGTTCCTGGATCAGTCTCAGCGCGATCCAGCCGCCCATCGATGAGCCGATCAGGATCAGGCGTTGCTTAGGCGCCGCATGCTCGACGACGGCAAGGCTTTCTTCCAGCCAGCGCGAGATCGTGCCGTCGTTGAAGGCGCCGCCGGAGGCGCCATGGCCGGAATAGTCGAGCCGGATGCAGTCGGTTGCCCGGTCGCGGGCAAGGCGCTCGACCTCTATGGCCTTCGTGCCGGTCATGTCGGAGCGGTAACCGCCGAGCCACACAAGCACCGGCCGATCGGAGGGCTTTTGTGCGCGCAGGATCTTCATGGCGATGCGGCGACGGGCGGCATCCTTGCCAACCTCGATGAAGGTTGTTTCGGTTTCGGCTGGCGTCGTTTGCATCTCATTTCTCTCCAAATGCCCGGATTGGCGGCGAATTTCTTTCTAAAACAGATTCGTCTTGGCTTCGACAGGTGGTGATTTTCCCTGCGAGCCATGCTATTGACTCTCGCGTCGCAATTCACACATTGCCGTCGGTGGCAGATTGAAGCATTTCGGCCAAGGCCGCGCCGACTATTAATTGAACCGCATTTTCGGAAACAGCTCGAGGAGAGTACGACCATTCGCAGACCGTTCAAAACGGACGCCCCCGTCAAGGAGGGACCGCGCTCAAACAAGGAAATCCGGGTACCCCGGGTTCAGCTTATCGATGCCGAAGGCCAGAATATCGGCGCCGTCCCGATCGACCAGGCGCTCCGCATGGCGGAAGAGGCCGGTCTTGATCTGGTGGAGATCGCACCGAACTCCGAACCGCCGGTGTGCAAGATCCTCGATCTCGGCAAGCTGAAATACGCCAACCAGAAGAAGGCGGCCGAAGCGCGCAAGAAGCAGAAGATCGTCGAGATCAAAGAGATCAAGATGCGTCCCAACATCGACACGCACGATTATGAAGTGAAGATGCGGGCGATGAATCGCTTTTTCGAAGAAGGCGACAAGGTCAAGGTGACCCTGAAGTTCCGCGGTCGCGAAATGGCGCACCAGGAACTCGGCATGAAGCTCCTGCTTCAGGTCAAGGATGACACGCAGACGATTGCCAAGGTGGAAGCCGAGCCGAAGCTCGAGGGCCGCCAGATGATGATGGTCCTCGCTCCGCGTTGACCCGAAGTGTCCGGGTGCAACGCTCGGAAACTCGATCAGGTAGGAAGCCGCCCATGGGGCGGCTTTTTGCGTTGATAGCAACCGATCCGGCGCATCCGTTCGCCATGCCCGCGCTTGCCGACGATGACGACAGCAGCGGCCGGAGCGGCAACGACGATCGCGACGATCGGGATGACGATGACGATCGCGGCGGTAACCGCGGCCCCCGGCAGCGATCACGACGACGACAATGATGATGAAGACGATCACCGCGGCCGACACAGCGATGATGATGACGGCGACCGCGGCGACCGGGACGAAGTCACGCACAACGTGTCCGAAGCCAGCCTGCGCGGACTGTGTGACGGCTCGTTGATCGCGGTCGACAATCTCGGGGGTGTGCTTGAGGTCGAAGTCGAATTCGAACACGGCCCGCGTGTGGTGACGGTCGAGCCGCACGGCGGCGATGCCCGACGCAATCCCGGCCCGTCAGTGCTCGCCTTCGAAGCGACCGG
The DNA here is from genome assembly GCF_050434565.1 of Ensifer sp. 4252. Lineage (NCBI taxonomy): Bacteria > Pseudomonadati > Pseudomonadota > Alphaproteobacteria > Hyphomicrobiales > Rhizobiaceae > Ensifer > Ensifer sp. 4252. The sequence continues at coordinate 5,147 of NZ_JBNDIU010000012.1, read as the reverse complement.
CGGGCGCAAGCGTCCGCGCGATCCGGTTTGACGTTCCATGTCGCCTCTATGACGCTTCTTCGATTCGGTAGTTGCGCTTTTGGGGCTGTCCGGGTATAAGCCCCCGTCCGAACGGTCCGGCAGGGCATGCCGTGGCCGTTCTTAACGCTGGAAATGGACCTCGTCTGTCTGTTTCGATTTCTTAAGAAAAATGGAGTAGCAAAATGCCCAAGATGAAGACGAAATCGTCTGCCAAGAAGCGGTTCAAGATCACCGCTACCGGCAAGGTTCGTGCAGCAGCTGCTGGCAAGCGCCACGGCATGATCAAGCGTTCCAACAAGTTCATCCGCGACGCACGTGGAACCATGGTTCTCGCGGAGCCCGATGGCAAGAAGGTCATCAAGAACTACCTGCCCAACGGTCTCTAAGACTTTCAGGCATTTTGGACACGTTAAGGAGATCATGACATGGCACGTGTAAAACGCGGCGTAACCGCTCACGCCAAGCACAAGAAGACACTCAAGGCAGCCAAGGGCTTCTACGGCCGCCGCAAGAACACCATCCGCGCTGCAAAGGCTGCGGTTGATCGTTCCAAGCAGTTCGCTTACCGCGACCGCAAGGTCAACAAGCGCAACTTCCGCGCCCTCTGGATCCAGCGCATCAACGCTGCCGTCCGCGAATTCGGCCTGACCTACGGCCGCTTCATCGATGGCCTGAACAAGGCTGGCATCGAAGTCGACCGCAAGGTTCTGTCCGACATGGCTATCCATGAGCCGGCAGCATTCGGCGCCCTCGTCGAAGCTTCCAAGAAGGCACTTGCCTACCTCAAGGAAGCCGGTACGACCAACGAGTTTGAAAGCGCTGTTCGTTAAGCCAGCGCTTTCCCAAACCGTTCTTGAATTTTGTTGGGAAACCCGCGCTGGCAGGGCTAGCGCGGGTTTTTCTTATTTGGCGAGACGAAAGTGTACGACGATCGAAGGGGACTGCTTGCGGTCCCGGAGCTTGACGACGAGGACATGGCGGCTCTGCTGGCAGCACTTGCCGGCGGATCGTCCCGTGTCGAACGGTGCCAGCTCAAGGATCGTATGGTCTGGATCAAGGGTTACCAGCACCTCGGCCAACGCCTGCAGTGGCTCGTCTGGCGCCTGAGCGGCGTTGCCATCCTCCGGCCGGCCCCCGTTCTCAATCCGCAAGGCATGCTCGACCGCGAGGTCACTGCCTTCTCCGCCGCCGGCTTCGAGACCCCGCAGGTTCTCTATCGCGACACGACGGCGCTGGTGCTTTCTCATCTGGGCCTGCCGTTCTTCTCGCGATTGTTGCCGCTGGCGCACTTCTTCCTGCGCATTCAGAACGGCGGTGGCTTCGTGCACTTCGTGGCGGGGACGGACGACCTGGCTGGCACGACCCAATCACATTCCTGAAGACAACAACCGATATAGAACCGAACCCATTCCCGCATCGAGGCAGGACAGAATGAGCGAACTGGAAACACTGGAACGGACACTGCTGGCGGACATCGATGCCGCCGGCGACGAAGGATCGATCGAGGCGGTGCGCGTCGGCGCGCTCGGCAAGAAGGGCTCGGTCTCCGAGCTCCTGAAGACGCTCGGCACGATGACGCCGGAAGAGCGCCAGACCCGTGGCGCCCAGATCAACGCGCTGAAGACCACGGTTGCAGATGCGATCACCGCCCGCAAGTCGGCGCTGAAGGACCAGGCGATCGCCGAGCGTCTGGCCCGCGAAACGGTCGATATCAGCCTGCCGGTGCGCTCGTCCCCGGCCGAGCGCGGCCGGATCCACCCGATCAGCCAGATCGTCGATGAGATCACTGCGATCTTCGGCGACATGGGCTTCTCGATCGCCGAAGGTCCGGATATCGAGACCGACTACTACAACTTCACGGCGCTGAACTTCCCGGAAGGTCACCCGGCCCGCGAAATGCACGACACTTTCTTCTTCAACGAGGACGAGAAGGGCGAGCGCAAGGTGCTGCGCACGCATACCTCGCCGGTGCAGATACGCACGATGGAAGCGCAGGACCCGCCGATCCGCATCATCATCCCCGGCAAGACCTATCGCCAGGATTCCGACGCCACTCACTCGCCGATGTTCCATCAGGTCGAAGGCCTGGTCGTCGACAAGTCCGCGAACGTCGCCAACATGCGCTGGGTGCTGGAAGAGTTCTGCAAGGCGTTCTTCGAGGTCGATCAGGTGACGATGCGCTTCCGCCCGTCGTTCTTCCCGTTCACCGAGCCGTCCTTCGAGGTCGACATCCAGTGCGACCGCTCCGGCCCGATCGTCAAGTTCGGTGAGGGTAGCGACTGGATGGAAATCCTCGGCTGCGGCATGGTTCACCCGAACGTGCTGCGTTCCGGCGGGCTCGATCCGGACGAATACCAGGGCTTTGCCTGGGGCATGGGCCTCGACCGCATCGCCATGCTGAAATACGGCATGCCGGACCTGCGCGATTTCTTCAACGCCGATGTCCGCTGGATGAACCATTACGGCTTCCGCCCGCTCGACATGCCGACGTTGTTCGGCGGCCTTTCGGTCTGATCGCGCAAAAATTAGGACACAGGTGAAATCATGAAATTCACGCTTTCCTGGCTCAAGGACCACCTTGAAACCGACGCCTCGCTGGACGAAATCTGCGCGCGCCTGACGATGATCGGGCTTGAAGTCGAAGATGTCGACGACAAGGCGGCCTTCAAGCCGTTCGTCATCGCCAAGGTTGTTTCCGCCGAGCAGCATCCAAATGCCGACAAGCTCAGGGTGCTGATGGTCGATACCGGGTCCGGCGCGCCAGTTCAGGTCGTCTGCGGTGCGCCGAACGCCCGCGCCGGCCTCGTCGGCGCCTTCGCCGCACCGGGCACTTATGTGCCGGGGATCGATGTCACGCTCTCCGTCGGCAACATTCGCGGCGTCGAAAGCCACGGCATGATGTGTTCGGAAAAGGAGCTCGAGATCTCCGACGACCACAACGGCATCATCGACCTGCCTGATGATGCGCCTGTTGGCACGAGCTATGCGGCCTATGCCGGCCTCGACGATCCGATGATCGAGATCAACCTGACGCCGAACCGCCCGGATTGCACCAGCGTCTACGGCATCGCCCGCGATCTCGCAGCCTCCGGCCTCGGTACGCTGAAGGCCCGCGCAGTGCCGTCCCTTGCAGTCGAAGGCGAGACCCCGGTCAAGCTGACGATCGACCTTGGCGAAGACCGTCACCTTTGCCCCGGCTTCGGCTTGCGGCTGGTGCGCGGCGTCAAGAACGGACCGTCGCCGAAGTGGATGCAGCAGCGGCTTTTGTCCATCGGTCTTCGTCCGATCAATGCGCTGGTCGACATCACCAACTACATGACCTTCGACCAGGGCCGGCCGATGCACGTCTTCGACGCTGCTAAGGTTACGGGCAACCTGACTGTGCGTCGCGCAAAGGAAGGTGAAACCGTGCTTGCGCTCGACCAGCGCGAATACAAGCTCGGCCCGAACAACGTCGTCATCGCCGACGAAGAGGGCATCGAGTCGATCGGCGGCATCATGGGCGGCGAACACTCCGGCTGCGATGAGAGCACTACCGACGTGCTGATCGAATCGGCGCTCTGGGATCCGATGAACATTGCCAAATCCGGCCGCACGCTCGGTATCATCACCGACGCGCGCTATCGCTTCGAGCGTGGCGTCGATCCAGAATACATGGTGCCCGGTCTCGAGCGCACGACGGAACTGGTTGTCGAGCTCTGCGGCGGCAAGCCGGCCAAGGCCGAGGTCGTCGGCTATGCGGGCTATAGCCCGAAGATCGTCGATTTCCCGATGTCCGAGGTCAAGCGGCTGACGGGGCTTGAAGTTTCGTCAGACGAGAGCGTGACGATCCTGAAGAAGCTCGGCTTCGGCGTCGAGGGTTCGGGTGAGCGCGTCAATGTGTCGGTGCCGTCCTGGCGCCCGGATGTCGACGGCAAGGCCGATCTCGTCGAAGAGGTCATGCGCATTCACGGCGTCGACAATATCGTTGCAGCACCCTTGCCAAGCCACGGCACCGTCAATGGCAAGATCCTGACGACGCTGCAGATCCGCACCCGCCTTGCCAAGCGCGCGCTGGCGAGCCGCGGCATGCTGGAAGCCGTCACCTGGTCGTTCATTTCCGAAGACCAGGCGAAGCTCTTCGGCGGTGGTGCGCCGGCCCTGAAGCTTGCCAACCCGATCGCGGCCGACATGTCGGACATGCGCCCGTCTCTGTTGCCGGGTCTTCTGTCGGCGGCGCAGCGCAATGCCGACAAGGGCTTTGGCGACGTTGCGCTCTTCGAAGTCTCCGGCACCTACGAGGGCGACGGCCCGGAGCAGCAGCGCCGCGTTGCCGGTGGCGTACGGCGTGGCACCGCATCGCTGAATGGCGCCGGACGGCTCTGGTCGAATGCAGCCAAGGGCGGCGGCAAGCCGGTCGACGTCTTTGACGCCAAGGCCGATGCGATCGCGGTGCTCGAAGCCTGCGGCTTGCCGATGGGCAATGTCCAGTTCGAGGCCGGTGGCCCGGCCTGGTACCATCCTGGCCGCTCCGGCACGATCAAGCTCGGTCCGAAGATCGTGCTTGGCTCGTTCGGCGAATTCCATCCGAAGACGCTTGAGGCGCTCGACGTCTCCGGCGCGCTTTGCGGCTTCGAGATCTATGTCGACGCCATGCCGGAACCGAAGAAAAAGGCGACCCGCACCAAGCCCGCGCTCGATCTTTCGCCCTTCCAGGCCGTCAAGCGCGACTTCGCCTTCGTCGTCGACAGGGGCGTCGAGGCAGGCGCCATCCTGCGTGCGGCGTCTGGCGCCGACCGCAAGCTGGTAACCGGCGTCAGTGTCTTCGACGTGTTCGAGGGGGCTTCGCTCGGTGAAGGCAAGAAGTCGATCGCCATCGAAGTGACGATCCAGCCGGTCGAGCGCACGCTGACTGACGAGGACTTCGAGGCTTTGACGGCCAAGATCGTCGCCAACGTCACCAAGACGACAGGCGGCGTGTTGCGCGCCTGAAAGCCGTTCAACCCGTAACCATCGCAAAGGCCGCTGCTTGCAGCGGCCTTTTTCATGCAGCTAGAGCGCTTCATCTTTAAACAGAAGCATTCTGCCGGAAGGAATTTCGGCCAGGACCAAGGCGGCTGGCGAAGAGCGCAGCAGAGGCTGCGGTC
>NZ_JBNDIU010000011.1:0-194628 GCF_050434565.1 Ensifer sp. 4252 | reverse complement strand
AAGGCCGTGCCGAAACTGATGCGCAAGGCATTCAAGGTGCGGGTATCGAGCGCCAGCGTCATGAACTGCGACCAGCCGAGGCCGCTCGAACGCCAAATCAATCCCGACAGCGGGATCAGGATGATCAGCACCAGCCAGAAAAGCGTGACGCCGAGCGCCAGACCAAACCCCGGAAGCACACTCGGCTGACGAAACCGCCAGCGCCTGTTGTGGCCACGCTCTCTCAAATCCAACCCACCTCTCATGCGCAAGGTAAAAAACCAGGCGGTCCTCAATGATCGACCAGGCCGTTTCCAACCAAGCGATCGCCCTTCCGATCAAAGCTCAAACAAACCCGACAAGCCCGCCGCCCTAGCACCGCTGGTCGGCAAAACCTATCTGGTCCGCCGCCAACCTTGCTGTTCCTTCGCTCGGCTTGTCGAGTTGGCCGAACACAGCACCACTCCTCAAAACTTCGATTGCGCTTGCCGCCGAAGTCCGCAGGTCAAACTATCAATTTCCCGGGCGCCAACAACGCAATTTTTTGACTGCAGGGGGCCTCAAAACGAAACTGATTTCGCTGAGAAACGCGTCAAAGGAAACACTCTGCCTCAAGCATTGTTCCACGGCCGCCACGGCAATCTCAGCGGTATGATCTGAAGCTGAAGAAAGTTATGCTATAGAATTTATAGATATTGGACGTTCCTTGCTTACCTCGTGCTACCCACCTTCGCATAATCGCTTCATGAAATGTTTGACCGACAGGCGGTGGCCGCACCGTCGCTTGGCCCGTGTCGCAAGAGGCTGATACCATGGCGAAAACCTTGATCATCCCGGGTCTCTTCGGGTCGGGCGCGGCGCACTGGCAGCGCCACTGGCTGGACGACCAGCCGCGGGCGACGCTCGTTGAGCAAGATGACTGGGACCACCCGGTGCTCGAGCGGTGGCGTGTCGCGCTGGAACGGGCGATTTTCCGTTACGGTGTCGTAGACGTTGTGGCGCACAGCCTGGGCTGCATCCTTGTTGCCAGCCTGGCGCGAAGACCGCTGGCGCGCCAGATCAGAAGCGCGCTTTTGGTGGCACCCTGCGATCTGGACGTGACGGAGCGGATTCATCCCGGCGCGATCGCGTTCGGCGCCATGCCGGAGCAGCCGCTGCCGTTCCCGAGCCTGATCGTCGGCAGCCTCAACGACCCCTACATGTCCTTCGACCGCTTACGGCACATCTCGACCCGCTGGGGCAGCCGGCTCGTCGATCTCGGTCATGCCGGGCACATCAACGTTGCAAGCGGCTTCGGCCGGTGGTCGCGCGGCTACGACCTGCTGACCGTGTTGAACGGAATTGCGCGGCGCGAACAGCCCCATGCGAACGTTCAACAAATCGGTGAAAACCGAGAGGGCAGCGCCGTCGCTGGACGATAGATAATAACCCGGTCTGACCCTGAACTTGCCGTCTTGAAACCAAGGGCGGACACAAAGGGCTTGATGTCCGCTCGAATTCGCGTTCTAATAGCGCATAAACTTTATAGAGTATGCCGTATAGGGATGACCATGCGCCGAGGTGCCAGGCCAGCCAGAACAACGGATACCTACTCGCCGGCCGGTGCGGCTGGCGGAACCAACCCCCGACACTGCAGAGTTGAGCCAAGGCAGCGGCCGATCTCGGTGCTGGGCGATACCCCAAGGTCCGGTCCGTGTTCGGGATCGGAACAGCCATGCGTATCAAACTTTGCCGGCTGACCACAGTCAGGCCACAAGGGAGCTCACATGACTGTCCACGGATTGTTTGCCAAGATTTCGCCCGACAGTGACAGCCCCAGGGAAAAACCACGTATCGCCATCATCGGCCGCGGTTTCTCGGGGATCATGATGGCGATCGCCCTGATGAAGTCGGTACGAACAGCATTTCATGTCCATCTCTTTGACCCGCAACCGACCATCAGCGGCGGTCAGGTCATGGCCGCGCCCCAGAGCGGGGAAATCCTCAACAGCCGCGTGCGCGATCTGTCGGTGGCCGCCGGACAGCCGGAGGATTTCAACGACTGGCTTTGTGCCAACCAGGATTTTCGCTCCGCCGTCTCCGCCGCCATTCCGGGGTTCCAGCAAATCTTCGTGCCGAAGAGCATCTTCAGCGACTATGTCTATCAGCGCTTTTCCGAAGCGTTGACGCGCCGGCCGGATATCTCGATGCAACTCTCCTGCCAGGCGGTACAGGGCTTGCGAAAGCTGCCATCCGGTCGCTTCCTGGTTCTGCAGGAAGAAGGCTCGATCGAGTGCGACGTTGCGGTGCTCGCAACCGGATTCGGTATCCGCGCGCTTGAAATGGAGGTCTCAGACGAGGAGCGTCCCTTGGTAAGAGCGCGGCGTCTGGTCGTACCGCGCCATGCCGTGCTGCTCGGCAGCGGGGTGCGTGTCGTCGATCGACTGCTGCAATTGCGCGACAACGGCTATGCCGGCGAGATCACCATTGTATCCCGCCACGGTTTTCTGCCGCAGTCGCACACACGGCTGGCGGCGGCGCCGACTTTCCCCGTTGATCCGATGCCGGCAAGGCTGCGCGACATCGTCCGCTTTGTGCGGCAGGCTTGCGCCGAGGCAGAAGCCAATGGACTGAGCTGGCAGGCGGCGATGAACGGGCTCCGGCGCCGTGCGCGTTCTCTGTGGCAGGGGCTGCCCGAACAGGAGAAGCGTCAGTTCAACCGTCATCTGCGCTCGATCTACGACAGCCATCGCAACCGCCTGCCGGCACCATTGCACCTGCGACTGCAGCAGGAACTGGCCGATGGCCGCACCGTCGTGCGCAAGGGCTGGGCCGGGCGCCGGCGGCCAGACGGGCTCATGGTCCGCTGGGCAGGAGCCCCGCAGGAAGATCTGCTTGTGGCCGATCAGGTCATCGACTGTCGCTGTTCTGCGCCTGATCTCAAGGCGCCGGTCATTCAGAACCTCTTTGCCGGCGGTCTGGCGCAACCGGATGAACTCGAGCTCGGGCTTGCCGTCAGCCCGGCGGGCGAGGTGCTCTCGGGCGGCCACCCAACGGCCAATCTCTATGCGATTGGCCCATTGGGTCTCGGCAGCCTGCCCGATATCGATCTGGTGCCCGAGATTGTCACGCAAACCTATGCGGCGGCCCGGTTGATCGCCACCCGCCGCCGGGTCACGCAGAAGTCTGCATAGCAAGCGCGGCAGTTGCCCGTCAGCGGTGGTTGGACCACGGTACCAGCCGCCGCTCGATCCATCGAGCAACCACTTCGAACAGGAAGGCGACGACGGCGATCACCACGATGCCGGCAATGACGATGTCGGTGACCAGGAACTGGGCAGCCGACTGGATCATGAAGCCGAGGCCGCGTGTCGCTGCCACAAGTTCGGCGGCAACCAGCGTCGACCAGCCGGCGCCGAGCGCGATGCGCGTGCCGGTGAGAATGGATGGTAACGCGCCGGGCAGGATCACATGTGACAGCAATTGCCGCCTCGATGCGCCGAAGGCGCGCGCGGCATTGATATGGTCGACCGATGCGGATTTCACTCCCGCAGCGGTCGAAAGAATGATCGGCGGCAGCATGGCCAGCGCAATCACCGCGATCTTCGATGCCTCGCCGATACCAAGCCAGATGATAACGAGGGGCAGATAGGCGAGCGGCGGCAGCGGTCGGAGAAATTCAACGATCGGATCGAGGATGCCCTTGCCCCAGCGGCTGGTGCCGATCGCCAGGCCTGCCGGTACGCCCAGAACGAGGGCTACACCGAGAGCTCCGAAGATGCGCGACAGGCTGGCGGCAAGATGCTGCGCCAGCGTCGCATCGACAAAGCCCGTCAGCGTCAGTGCGCTTAGCGCCCGAAGCACCGCCAGCGGCGACGGCAGAAACAGCGGCGGTGCCAGCCCATAGAAAGAGACAAGGCTCCAGAGGCTGACCAGCGCAGCAATCGTCGCTACCGAAATCCAGAGAACGGGCAGCCTGCGTCGCCGTCTGGTCTCGATTTCACTGCTTGGCTCGAGGTTGGTGGACGTCGCTTCCAGGGAAAGGGTCATGCTGCCACACCTTCGTCTTCGGAGTGAATGAGGCCGGTCAAACCATCATGCAGCCGCCTGAACTCGGCAGAAGCCCGCAGCTCTGATTGCGGAATTCCGAAGAGATAATCGCGGCCGAAATTGACGGCAATGATCTTCGCAATCCGGCCCGGGTTGGCGCTCAAGACGACGATGTGGGTCGCCAGCATCAAGGCTTCATCGATGCTGTGAGTAATGAGCAGGGCGCCGGCGCGGCTAGCCTGCCACATGTCCAGGAGAAAGCCCTGCATGCGCACACGCGTCAGCGCGTCCAGTGCGCCCAGCGGCTCGTCCATCAGCAGGAACCGTGGGCTCGAAGCCAGGGCCCTTGCAATGCCGACCCGCTGGCGCATGCCGCCTGAAAGCTCCCAGACCTTGCATTCGGCCGCATCCGGCAGGCCGACCCGCTCCAGCAGAGCCTGCGCTTCCTTCAACCGCTGATCCCTGCCGACGCCGCGGAGCCGCAAGGGGAAGGCGACGTTTTCGATCGCCGTCAGCCACGGATAAAGTGCGTCATCCTGAAAGACGACGGCGCGGTCCGACCCGGGCCCAGATAATGTCTGGCCATCGAGTGCGATCCGGCCACTGCTTGGAGCCAGGAATCCCGCTGCCAGATTGAGCAGGCTTGTCTTGCCCGAACCGGATCGGCCGATCACCACGACGAAATCGTCGCCGGCAATCTGCAGATCGATCCGGTCTAGAACCAGCGGCGCGCGTGATCGACTATCGCCAGCCGCGTACCGCAACGAGACATTCTCAAGCGTAAGCACGGACATTGTGCAGCCCCTTGATATCCGAGGTAGACAAATGGATGGGCTGGCAGTTTGCACCGGGCATGCCGCCAGCCGTTGAGTGGCCTATCCAGTCCTGCTCAGAAGGAAAGTTTGGCGGCTTCCTGTGCCCAGCGCGCAGAGACATACGGGCCGTAATCGGTCAGGACTGCCGGGATCTTTCCCTGTTCGAGCAGGAAGGCCGACGTTTCTGCGACCGCCTTGGCGGTTGCGCCGCCGAGAAGATCGGGGCCAGCCTGCTCATCCAGGGACGGAAAATAGTATCCCTTCAGCAGCGCCAGTACGTCCTCGGGCTTGGCGCCCGTCAGGCGCGCGATCTTTTCGGCCTGCGTCGAGGTCGCTCCCCAAGTCTCCGGTTTTGCTCGATAATCGGCATAGGCGTCACCGGTGACCTTGACGAACCCGGTAACGATATCCGGGTGTTCCTCGGCGAATTTCTTGCTGACGATCCAGGCATCGAAGGTCGGCCCGCCCCACTTGGCGACGTCGGCGGAGGTGGCGAGCACCGTCGATGTCTTCTTGATCTCGGACAGGACCGGATCCCAGACATAGGCGCCGTCAATGTCGCCGCGCTGCCAGGCCGCCGCGATTTCCGGCGGGCGCAGGTTGAGAATCTCCACCGATTTCGGATCGATGTTCCAATGCTTCAGCGCCGTCAGCAGGCTGTAATGGGCTGTGGATACGAACGGCGTTGCGATCTTCTTGCCGGCGAGTTCCTCCGGCTTGCTCACCCCTTTGACGGCGAGAGCCTCCGCGTCGCTGATCAGGCCGACCACGAAGATGGTCTCGAACGGCAACTCCCGGCTGGCCGCAGCCGCCAGCGGCGACGAGCCGACATAGCCTATATCGATGGAGCCGGATGCGAGCGCTGCGATGACATCGGCGCCGCCATCGAACTTCTGCCAGTTGATTTGCGCGCCGGTCACCTTCTCATAGGTGCCATCGGCCTGCGGCACGCGCGACGGTTCGACGATCGGCTGATAGCCGATGGTCAGCGTGGTGTCCGCGGCCTGGGCGGTGAACAATCCCTGCGCCCCCAGCAACAGCGCTGCGGTTGATACCAAAAGTGTGCGTCTTGCGATTGTCATTGCCGTGCTCCTCAACGGTTTGCCGATGGCCCCGTCGCGGAGCCTGCATTCATAATCTCAAAATCCATGGATTTTATAGAGATAAAAAATACCCCGTTTGAGCGACGGGGTATGAAGCCATTCCAAACTTTGGCCGATTGGGCATCTTCTTTGCCCGCTCAAGCATGGCCGCCTGCCGCTACGGCTGGAAACTGCCGTAACGGCCACCGTGATAGAGAACCGGCTCGCCTGCGCCTGCGGCAATCGCCAGGACCCGTCCCAGGATGATGGCGTGGCTATGACGCTCGATGATCTCCTCGACTTCGCAATCGATCCCGGCGAGCGCGCCGTTCAAGACGGAAGCGCCACTGACGAGTGTCCGCCAGTCCGCGCCGTTGTACCGCGCGGCGCCCTTAAGCCCCCCGAAACCTGCGAACCGCTCGGCCACGTGCTGCTGCTCGTTTGCGAGGATGTTGACGCAGAAATGCCGGTGGCGTTCGATGACCGGCCAGGTGGACGATGTCCGGTTGATGTTGACGATCATCGTCGGCGGGTCGACCGAAAGCGCCGTTGCCGATGTCACGGTCGCGCCGGTGCGATCGTCGCCGATGCCGGCGGTGATGACCGACACGCCGCCCGACAAGTTGCGCATTGCGGATTTGAGTTCGGCTGGCGTCACCGGGGTCGAGTAACTGACGGACCTGTCGGGCGTCGTGAATGCTGGAGAAGCGGCAAGAGCGATGTTCATGAGATATCCTCGAAAAATTTGACCTGCTTCCCGGTCGTCAAACCGCAATCCGGGAAAAATTTTTCCTCCACTCAAAAATGATCGCCGGATTTTTCATTGTCAATAAATTTTATAGAGTTTATCTTTTTTGAGCTGCCGGCCGTGTTTGCCGCATGCATCGATCGTGTCCGAGGAGAATTCGCATGGGCAACACGCCTGACAAAATCAACGTTCTCTGGTTCCTGCCCACCCACGGCGACAGCCGCTATCTCGGCACGACACGGGGAGGGCGTAACGTCGATCTGAACTATCTGAAGCAAGTAGCGCAGGCGGCCGATTCGCTGGGCTTTTATGGCGTGTTGATCCCGACCGGCCGCAGTTGCGAAGACAGCTGGGTGGTGGCGTCGGCTCTGGCGCCCTTGACCGAGAAACTGCGCTTCCTGATCGCGGTGAGACCGGGCCTGCTTTCTCCGACGCTGGCTGCCCGGATGACGGCCACGCTCGATCGGCTCTCCGACGGACGGCTGCTGATCAATGTGGTGACCGGCGGCGACCCGACCGAAAACAAGGGCGACGGCATCCATCTTTCGCATGCCGAGCGCTATGAGGTCACCGAGGAGTTTCTCAACGTCTACAAGGCCGTCCTTCGTGGCGAGGACGTGACCTTCAAGGGAAAGCATTTCGACATCGAAGGCGGAAAGCTGCTGTTTCAGTCTGTTCAGACGCCGCATCCGCCGCTCTATTTCGGCGGTTCCTCGGGCAAGGGCCAGGAGGTCGCGGCCAGAACGATCGACAAGTACCTGACCTGGGGTGAGCCGCCGGAAGACGTCGCCAAGAAGATTGCCGAAGTGCGCGCGCTGGCCGACGCGGAAGGCCGTGAGGTTACCTTCGGCATCAGGCTGCATGTGATCGTGCGCGAGACCGCAAAGGAAGCATGGCAGGCGGCTGACGACCTGATACAATATGTCGATGACGAGACGATCGCCGCGGCACAAAAGGTGTTCGAGCGCATGGATTCGGTAGGTCAAAGCCGCATGAGCCGGTTGCATGGCGGCCGGCGCGACAAGCTCGAGGTGGCGCCCAACCTCTGGGCCGGCGTCGGTCTCGTGCGTGGCGGCGCGGGAACAGCGCTTGTCGGCGACCCCGATCAGGTCAAGGCGCGGATGGAAGAGTACCGCGAGATCGGCATCGATACGTTCATCATGTCTGGCTACCCGCATCTGGAGGAGGCCTATCACTTCGGCGAACTGGTGCTGCCAAACCTGCCGCTTAACCACTCGGTTCCCGCGCGCGAAACATCGATCAATACCGGTCCGTTCGGCGAGACCATAGCCGGTGACCACAGGCCAAAGCTTAAGGTCTCGCAATCGTGACGCTCCGAGCTCGCCGACCGGTTGTGGCAGCCATAGGCGGGGGATTTACCGGTGCAGCTGTTGCGGCCAATCTAGCCAGGAACACGACCGGTCAGGCGGTCGATATCATCGTCTTCGAGCCTCGGGCGCACCTGGGTGCCGGTCTTGCATATGATACCTCCGATCCGGCCCATCGCATCAACGTACCGGCGGCGCGCATGAGCCTGATGCCCGACGAACCGGATGATTTCCTGCACTGGCTGGCAGCTGACGGCGAGCCGCGCGATGACGCGGCCGCGCTTGCCGAAGACGGGAATCTCTACCCGCGGCGCGCGGTCTTCGGCCGCTATGTCGGCGACTTCATCGCCCCGTATCTTAAAAGCGGCCAGGTCCAGCACTGTCGCGAGCGGGTGGTCGAGATCGTCAGGACCGGTGAGCGGTGGCGGATCGAGGCGGATGGAGGAACTTGCATTCTGGCCGACATCGCCATCATAGCCACGACCCACCCGGCGCCTTGCGCGCCCCGAAACATCGCCAAGGCGCTCGCCGGCCATCCACGATTCGTCGCCGACTCGACAGTATCAGGCGCCCTCTCCGAGATCCGTGGGGATGATCGCGTCCTTGTTATCGGCAACGGCCTGACCGCGGCCGATGTCATCGCCTCGCTCAGACGTAGCGGCCACAAGGGGGCGATCACCGCCCTTTCTCGCCGAGGGCTTCGGTCGAGGGGACACGCGACGGTGGCGCAGGAGCCATTTGGAGATTTCGTCACCAAGCCTTCGAGAACCGCTCTGTCACTGTTGCGTCGAGTGCGTCATGCCGTTCAAGAGGCGCCCACAGCGGATCGGAGCTGGCACGCGGTTTTCGACGCGTTGCGCACCCAGGGCGGCGAGATCTGGGGAGCGCTACCTATCCCGGAGCGAAAACGACTTGTTCGCCACCTAAGGCCCTATTGGGACGTGCATCGCTTCCGTGTCGCGCCGCAGATCGACGCGGTCATCGCGCAAGGACTTGAACACGGCGACGTGCGGGTTCTTGGTGGATCGGTGAAAGAGATAGCCCAGCTCGGCGAGCTCATCAGTGCCGAGGTTAGACACCGTCACACCGGCACGTGCGAGCAGATGACGTTTGACGCCTGCGTCGTAACCACCGGCCCGGCGCACACGGGCATTCTCAGGAGCCAGTGCTGGCTGGCCGATATGGCCGGCGCCGGCCATCTGCAACTGGATGGGGTGGGCCTCGGCCTTGCCTGCGATGAACAAAGCCGCGCAGCCGACCGCGACGGAAAGAGCGAGGACACGCTTTTCATCGCCGGCCCTCTTGCGCGTGGCACATTCGGTGAGTTGATGGGACTGCCGCAGGTGAATGATCATGCGATCTTCGTCGCTGATCAGGTCGCGCAGCGGCTCGCACGTCAGTCCGGGTTCAGGCCTGTGGTGAAAACCGCCTGATACGAGCTTCCTTTATGCCTTCCCGGGAAGGAAGCCGGGGGCCACGTCTAACCTTCGTGCTGGCCCTCGAGACGCCGCCTCCAGTCCTCGACCTTGCGGGTGGCCAGCCGCTTGATCGCATAGTCGCGCCAATTCGTCGGCAGCAGATCAAGGTTGGCGATCTCCCGAAGGGCGTCCTGGTTCATCGTGTCGACATAGAGGTAGTGCCAGAGCCGTCGAATAGTCCAGGTCGGGCACCGGCGCTCGACGATGACGAAGGCATCGTCAACGCAAACACGTCCTTCCTCAAGCACGCGGTAGTACCATCCCGTTCGTCCGGATTGCTGGACGCGGCGGGCCATGTCGGAGAGCCCGAAGCGCTTGTTCAGTTTCCAGCACGGCTGCCGTCCCTGGCTGACTTCGAGCAGGGCACGCCCCAGACGGAACCGATCTCCAACGGCCACGTCGTCTTCCGTTAGCCCTGATGTCGACAGGTTTTCGCCGAACGCTCCCGGGTGATCGAGAACCGCCGCCGGGCCGATTTCCGACCGCCAGAGCCGATAGTGATCGCCGGGATAGTGATGCACGGCCTTCTCGATGCCGCCGTGCCGTTTGAGATCACCCTGATTATCGCCAACAAAACCGGTGATCGCCAGATGCAGTGCCCCGGCGACGGGTTTCTTGTCGATACCGCTTTGCGTCCCGCGCTCATCAATGGCGGTGAGTTCGCCCACAAGCAATGCGTCGAGGGCAATCGGTCTTGCTTGTTCAGGCCGCATGCAATTGCTCCAACCATGCCGCCATCATCGCGTCGGCGGCAGTCGCCAGCGTAGCCCCGTGTTGCGCGGCATCGGCCCGAAGTTTCGCGATGTCGATTTTCGCTGCCGCCAGTTCGCAGGCGTGACCGACCAGCCACCGTTCGAACGCTGCTCCGGCATCCGCCTCGGGGTGGAACTGAAGCCCGAGAGCAGTGTTGCCGATTGAGAACGCCTGCTGCACGGTCTTTGAGGTCGATGCCAGCAAAGTTGCCCCTGCGGGAAGATCGTAGGTATCGCCGTGCCAGTGCAGCATCGGCACGCCATCCAGATGGCGAAGCGAAGAAGCGCGGCCAGCCTCGCTAAGGCTGATCGGCTCGAAACCGATTTCCTTGATCCCTGAGGGAAAGACCCGCGCGCCGCCTGCGCGCGCAATCAGTTGCGCGCCAAGGCAGATGCCGAGGGTCGGCCGTCCCGTCTTCAATCGTGCGGCCAGCACCTCGACCTCCCGCTGCAGGAACGGGTAGGTCCGGTCTTCATAGACGCCGATCGGCCCGCCGAGTACCACGACAAGGTCGGGCGCATCCGGTGCGAAATCCAGAAAATCGGCGGTCCCGACATCGCGGTACTCTATCTCGTAGCCGGCGCGGCGAAGGGGAGTGGCAAAGGTGCCGAGATCCTCGAAGTGAACATGCCTGATCACCAGGGCCGATTTCAGCGTCATCGTATTCCTGTCTCCATTCGGCGTGAGATCTCATCGGGAATTGCGCAGCCGTCAGTCGTGCAGCCGGCGAGATCTAGCGGCGATGTCGTTGTCGGCAACGGTTCTGCAAGCGCTGTCGCCAGCCAAGCTCCGACGAGCAGATCGTCCTCGACCCCGAATCGATGATGGCGGACCTTGCCGTCGCGGCCAATGATGATGGTCGTGGGCGTGCCGCGCATACCATAGCGCTGCATCGTGCGCGGTATCGGCGTATCGGGTGATGCAGCGTCGACGGCGATTGGAAAGCTCAGCCGGTATTCGTGGATGAACGCCTTGAGAGCCTCCGGACCCATCGCTACGTGGTGTTCGAAGACTGTGTGCAGGCCTATCACTTGAAGATCGGTGTCGCGAAACAGGCGTTGCACGCGCTGGGTTTGCGGCAATCCGTGTGACACGCAGGCGGGGCAAAGCATCTGAAAGGCGTGGATGAAGACGACGCGTCCGCGCAGCATATCGAGGTTGAGCGGCGTTGCGGTGTTGAACCAACTGCTCACGTCCAGCTCCGGCGCCTGATGTGGGGTATCGGCTATCATGAGACCATTCCTTTGGGGAGTGGCCGGGCAGGCCGGGCCTGCCCGGTGGGTTGTCAGGCGGCTTCGCGGACGAGTTTGACACCGGGGAAATCGACCGGAACGGCCAGAGCCACGTTGATGTAGTTGGTGAAGAGATTGAGCGCCAAATGGGCGATGATCTCGACGATGTCCTGATCATCGAAGCCGGCATTGCGCACCGTCTTGACGTCGGCATCCGAGATCTGCCCGCGCTGCTCTACCAGCGTACGAACAAACGAAAGCACCGCCGCCGTCTTCGGATCACTGGAGTGGCAGCGTTGGGCGTCGGCCATTTCCTGAGCGGTTGCGCCGGCCTTGCGGCCGAGCGCCGTATGAGCGGCCAGGCAATAGTGGCAATCATTGCGGTCGGCAACGGCGACGGCAATCTGCTCGCCGAGCTTGGCGCCAAGCCGGCCGTTGCCGAGGGCACCGAATGAGCCCCACATGCTGGCAAGTGCTGCCGGGGAGTTGGCCACGGCCTTGAACATGTTCGGCGTCGCGCCGAAGGCCGCGTGAATGTTGCTCAGCAGTTCTGCGCTGCTTCCGGTTGCCGTCTTGGGGTCAACTAGATTAATTCTGCTCATGGTTTTCTCTTTCTATTTGCGTGGAGGGAGAAAATGCCGGTCCGCCGATGGCAGTCGACGGACCGGCGCCGACATCATCGGGATCGAAAACACGTTTGAGTGCGGTGTTTTTTTCGATCTCGAGGGTGAAGAGCTTTTTCCTGGTGGAGATTTCTGCAGGCTTGGGCGTGGCAGCGCCCGTTATAGTGGTCGAAACGGATCCCAGGCGATTGGTGTCCTTCATTGCATCTGCCCCGACCTTAGGCCGCGCCGCGGTTGAATATCTTCCAGACGGATGCCCGGCTTGTCGCGTCTGCGGTTTCGTATTCGCCGCAATCGATCCGCAAATCCGCCTGGCCAAACGGTGCGTTGACGAAGGCGCAATGGTGCGGCTCTTTCGCGCCTGGATAGACGTTGGGCTGGAAGTATCGGCAGTTCACGCACATGCGCTGTTCCGGGATGGCGCCGGACGCCTGCAGCGCGCGTATGATCTTGACGAGATGGAGCAACAGGTCCTCCTGTTCGAGCGTCGACAGCGATGCGAAGGCATCGTCGGTTGCCGAGGCGATCATACCGGCGCGGCGCACGGCGGCCTCGCCTTCGGCAGTCGCGGCCACCGCTACGGCCCGCGCATCCGAAGGATCCGCGAGCTTCTCGACAAAACCCTTGCGCGTCAGCGCATTGATCGAATCCGTCGCGGTCGGCTGGCTGACGCCGAGATAGGCGGCGATCTGCTTGACCCGCATGCCCGCTTTGCCACGACCGACCAGAAAGATCAGGATCTGCAGTTGCGTCGGGTTCAGTCCGATCACGTCGGCGGCCGTCCAGGCTTCTGTGCGCAAGGCGGTTGCGATCCGCGCGAACCCGTCGCCGATACGGTCGATAATTGTAGGAGGGATTTGCGTGTTTGTTACCATGCGTCACATATATAGGAGTCCTATTTAATGTCAATTCACCGTCACCAGGAATCCGCGCCCAATTTGACGCGCATCAAATTCGGCATGCGGTCTTCGGACTATCAATGCTGCGAACAACCCAAGCACGGGCTGCTCGGTCAAACGGAGAAGACGATGTTGAAAGCAATCAAGAGCGGATTGGGCCTCGCGGTGGCTGCCATGCTTATCGCTGCGCCTGCAACCGCCGCGGATTTCGAAGTGCATATGCTCAACAAGGGCAAGGAAGGCGCGATGGTTTTTGAGCCGGCGTCGTTGAAGGTTGCCGCCGGCGACACGGTTACCTTCATCCCGACCGACAAGGGCCATAATGTCGAAACGATCAAGGGCATGATCCCGGACGGCGCGGAAGCCTTCAAGAGCAAGATCAACGAAAACTACAAGGTGACCTTCACCGCGCCCGGCGTCTACGGCGTGAAATGCACGCCGCACTATGGCATGGGCATGGTCGGCGTGGTCCAGGTCGGCGATAGCCCTGCCAATCTCGAAGCGGCGAAGGGTGCCAAGAACCCGAAGAAGGCGCAGGAGCGGCTGGATGCCGCCTTCGCGGCGCTCGGCAACTAAGGCCGCGGCACACTGAAACGAGCGGGCAGGGACAGGCCGCTCGAAGGCGCCGCTCACCGGGCGGAAGGCGGCGCCATCAGGTGGAACCAATGCGAAGCCTTCGCGTTGGTTCCACATGGATCAGATCGCAGCAGACATGTTTCCCCCGTCCCACATTCCTTATCAGGTCATCTTCGCGCGCATTTTAGGTTCCCTGCTGATGGGGGCGATCATCGGCTTCGAGCGTGAGGCGAAAGCCCGGCCGGCCGGTCTCAAAACGCATATGCTCGTGTGCCTTGCTGCCTGCACCTTTGCAATCATCTCGCTTGAAAGCGTCTACATGAAGGGCTTCCTCGACGAACGGGTTCGCATCGATCCCTTGCGCGTCGTCGAAGCCGTCACAGCCGGTGTCGCCTTTTTGGCCGCCGGCACCATCATCTTCGCGCGCGGACAGGTTCAGGGCCTGACGACCGGCAGCAGTCTGTGGCTGGCCGGTGCCATTGGCCTCGCACTCGGCTTTGGCCACTGGATCATTGCGGCTTTCGCAGTCGGGTCTGCCTTTCTTGTTCTCTCCGTCGTCGGCTGGCTCGAGACCGAGGTCAAGGAGGAGACGCAGCCTGATCCTAACCGAAGAACTGCAGAGCGTCCTGACGACAAACCTGCCCACACCCGCGACAGCGCGCGCTAGCCTCGAACTCCCCTTTGTTTCTCAGGGTCGCCTGTCCTCATATGCGCCGACTGAGCAACGTTTCGATCTACGACACAAGCTGTGGAGCCTGGCCAGCCGCGCTGGCCGTCGCGCGCCGGGTGGTAACGCCCGGCGCCTCCGGGCCACGTTGGATCTTGCAAATCACTTCCATATGTGAACATTATCTTTACATAAGAAAACCAATGGAGGAGATAATGACCCAACTTCCGCGCCATCGCGGCCTGAACCGCCCCACCGACAATCCCCAACTGCGAATGCTGCCGCGAGCCGGCGCAGGCTTCCCTCATGAATGAATTTTCGCCAACTGTCGGCGTCTCGACGACGCGCCCCACCGACATGCCGGAGGATCATGCGGCCCTTCCGGTCTGGAACGCTGAAAACTGGTTCTACGAGGATTGGCCGGTCGGCCAGCGCATCCGGTCGCTGCGCCGGACGATCTCGGAAAGCGACAGCCACCTGTTCAATACGCTGGTCGTCGACATCCACCCTTACGTCCAGGACCAGATGTTCGCCGAGCGCGAAGGCATCTTCGGCCGTCGCCTGGTGGCTGGCGCCTTCGTCTTTTCGGCCGGTCTCGGCCTCGTCGCCACCAACTGCGTCAACGCCTTCTCCTACGGCTACGACAAGCTGCGCTTCATCAAGCCGGTCTTCCTAGGCGACACGATCTACACGATCCGCACCAACATGGACAAAACACCGCGCTACAAGGAGCTTGGCCTGATCCGGGCCAGCTATCAGGTTTTCAAGAACGAGGGCGAGCTGGTGCTCTATTGCGAGCATCTGCAGACGGTGAAGTACAACAATCCGGCCGACTTCGTCGGCAAGACAGAGAAATAAGAACGGCGATGCACGAGGAAAATGAACTGCCATTGGCCGGTCTTGTCGTCGTCGACATGAGCCAGTTTCTCTCCGGTCCCTACTGCTCCCTGAGGCTGATGGACCTGGGGGCGCGCGTCATCAAGATCGAGCGCCCGGATGGCGGCGATCTTTCGCGCCGCCTCTACCTCAGCGACACCGAGATCGGTGGCGATTCCACCATCTTCCACGCGATCAATCGCGCCAAGGAGAGTTTGGCAATCGATCTCAAGGACGAAGCTGACGTAGCCGCGCTGAAGGCACTGCTCGCCAAGGCCGACGTCCTGATCCAGAACTTTCGACCCGGCGTCATTCAACGGCTGGGCCTCGATTACGAAGCCGTTCGAGCGATCAACCCGCGCATCGTTTACGCTTCGATCAGCGGTTATGGCGAGGAGGGCCCCTGGGTCAAACGCCCGGGCCAGGACCTTCTGGCGCAGGCGCGCTCCGGCGTCATGTGGTTGAACGGCGACGAAGCGCAAGGGCCGGTCCCCTTCGGCCTAGCCATTGGCGATATGCTGGCCGGCGCCGCAGCAGCACAGGGCATTCTTGCCGGCCTCGTCCGCCGCGGCATCTCCGGCAAGGGAAGCCTGATCGAAACGAGCCTGCTCGAAGCGCTGGTCGACTTCCAGTTCGAGGTTCTGACAACCCATCTCAACGACGGCAGACGACTGCCGAAGCGCTCGGATTTCCGCAGCGCCCATGCCTATCTGTCGGCGCCTTATGGGGTCTATCCCGCCAAGGACGGTTACCTCGCCATCGCCATGACGCCGATCTCGAAACTTTCCGACCTCCTGAACATGCCGCAACTCGCACCCTATTGCGACGACCCGTCATCCTGGTTTTCGGCTCGGGACGAGATCAAGGCCCTGATTGCCGAGCGCATCGGTGAAAACACGGTGGACCATTGGCTGGCCGTGCTCGAGCCGGCCGACATCTGGTGCGCGCGCGTGCTCAACTGGAACGAATTGCTGGAGAGCGACGGTTTCCGCACCCTCGACATGCTGCAGACCGTCAATCGCGAGGATGACGTGTCGATCCTGACCACGCGTTCGCCGCTTCGGGTCAACGGTCGGCGCGCCCAAGTCGACCGAGCGGCCCCCAGGATCGGCGAACACAGTGCCGCGATCCGAGAGGAGTTCGGCCTATGAGTGTCACTCTGAAGGGCATGACCTGGAGCCACCCCCGCGGCTACGATCCGATGGTGGAATGCTCGAAGCTCTGGCTGGAAAAGAGCGGGATCGACATCCACTGGGAGAAGCGCTCGCTGCAGGATTTCGAGACCTATCCGGTCGAGCAGCTCGCCAAGGCATACGACCTGATCGTTATCGATCACCCGCATGTCGGGCAAATCACCAATGAAGGGTGCCTGGCGCCGCTCGATGTTCCCGGCCGGGAGGCGGAGCGTTCCGCGCTTGCAGCAGGCTCCGTCGGGCAATCCTATCCGAGCTACGCCTGGAACGGGCGTCAATGGGCGTTTCCGATCGATGCGGCGACGCAGGTCCAGGCTTGGCGCCCGGATCTTGGCGATCGTGTTTCGACCTGGTCCGAGATGCTGGACCTCGCGCGCAAGGCTGCGGTCCTTTTGCCGCTGCGGCCGCCGCATTCGCTCATGAGCTTCTACACGCTTTGCGGCAATCTCGGCCACCTCTGCACCGTGGATGGACGCGCAGACCTCGTCGATCGTGACGGAGGCGTGGCCGCCTTCGAGATGCTCTCCGAGCTTGCATCGCTCATCGACCCCACCTGCTTCGAGATGGATCCGATCGCGGTGCTGGAGGCGATGTCGGCCCCGGACGCAACAGCCGTCTGCGCGCCGTTGATCTACGGCTATGTCAGCTATTCGGTCCGCGGTTTCCGCCCGTCGCTCATCCGCTTTGGCGACATTCCGGTGACCGGCCAACATGGCCCGAGCGGTTCTGCGCTTGGCGGAACAGGCATCGCCGTCTCCGCCTTCTCCTCGTCCATCGAGGCCGCGACCGACTTTGCCTATTGGGTTGCAAGCGGTGAGGTGCAGCGCCAGGCCTACGCCTTTGGCGGCGGACAGCCGGGACATGGCGATGCCTGGGACGACGATGCCGTGAACACCGCAACATCAGACTTTTATCGCGCGACCCGCCCAACCCTTGAAACCGCATGGGTGCGCCCCCGACACGATGGCTACATGCCATTCCAGCAAGCGGCCTCGGATCGCATCAATAGCGGGCTCTTGTGCAAGGAGAAGGCGCGGCAGGTCGTCGACGATCTCAACCGGCTCTTCGCCGAAAGCTTCGCGACGGTGTAAAGACCGACACCGGAGATGAGCGATCGGCTCATCTCCGGTGCTCAGCAAGAGGTTCGCTCCAGCGGCTTCGGGCCTTGTCGAGCAGGTGGGCACCCACGATTGGGCCGCGTTGCTTGCTTACGCGAGATTCCAGATTCGACGTGCGTTTGCCGAAAGCAGCTTTGTCCGCTCGTCCGAACTGCAGCCATTGAGCAACGCGTGGGTGGTCGCAACCCAGGTGGAAAGATTGCCGCCGAGCGTGCAGACGGGCCAATCGCTACCCCAGACGACGCGATCCCAGCCGAAGGCGGCGATCGTATGCTCAACGTAAGGTCTTAGCGTCTCGACATTCCAGCTTTCATCGGCATAGGCGACGACGCCGGATATCTTGGCAACCACATTCGGCCGCTTTGCGATCTCGCTCATATGGTCGCGCCAGGGATGCTCGGCACTACTGCGGATATCGGGAACGCCGCAATGGTCGAGCACGAACTGCAGATTGGGCACGAGATCGGCAAGGGCGATCGCCTTGGGGATCTGGTGCGGCAGGACGCAGAGATCGAAGGTAAAACGGCTACCGGCAAGCCGCTTGATGTTCTCGCGGAAGCGGGCGCCGTCCGACAGATCGTCTGGCATCACGTGCAGGACGCGGCGAAAGCCCTTGACCAGCGGGTCTGCCTGCTGCCGGTCGAGATAGGCGGCAAAGCCGTCTTCCTCGGGGCGGCAGGCGGCAATTGCCCCCTTGAGCAGGCTGTCCGCCTTTTGCGAGAGCTGCCGAACCTCTAAAGTCTCCATCTCCATTTCGCTGGGATCGACATCAACTTCCATGTGCAGCGCCATATCGATGCCGACACGCCGAGCCTCCGCCTCGTAGGTCGAGTAGAGAAAATCCCGATCAAGCGCCGGAACGCCCGCCAGCCAGGGATAGCGCAATGCGGACTTGTTGATGAGATGCAGATGGGTATCGACGATCACGATGCGGCCTCCTTCGTATGCTTCACACTCTCACATGGAAAGAGATCATTCAAATAAGAAATTTGCCACCCATGGTGACCAGGGACGTCAAACGCCGATGGTAGGAGCCCGCGTCTGCTCATTCCGGCGATTGCGCCACATCGGATCCCGCGAGCACCGAAAGCTGTGTCGCCGCGATGCGTAAGAGCGAGATCGTCTCGGTGATATCAGGCGCAGACGGCGCATTGACCAGGGCGATATAGGGAATGGTCAGTGCCGCGATGCCGCGGCCGTCGGGACCAAGAATGGGAGCTGAGAGATTGTAGACGCCGGCCGTCTGGGCGCTTGCCATCATTTCGTAGCCGCGCTCGCGGATCTGGTCGAGGCGCGCATAGAATTCCGGACCAAGCGAGATCTCGTCCTTACTGCGTGCATGTTCCGCGATCATCATTTCGCGTTCCTCGGGCGTGCGGAAGGCGAGCAGGATGTGGCCGGACCCGGTATCGAACAGGCTGATATGTGAACCGACCCTGATCGAGATGCCCCAATAATCCGGCGCTTCCTGCTGGGCAATGACCACGGCCGAGCCCCGGTCGAACACGGCCAACTGGTTTGCCTGCTTCGACCTTTGCGCAAGATCGCGCATCAGCGGCGTCGCATAGGAGGCGAGGCGCCGCACCGGAGCGTGAAGCTGGGCCAGGCCGAAAAGTTTCAGCGTCAGGGAATAGCGATCGCCATCAATACGCGTGACATAGCCGCGCCGCACCAGTCGGTCGAGCATCCGGTAGAATTCGTTCGGGCTGCGATTGAGCCTTTTCGATATCTCCGCCTGCGTCAGGCCGCCATCTACGCTCGCCAGCAGTTCGAGAATATCAAGTCCCTTGTCCAGCGCGGGGGCGCGGTAGCGATCGGACTCTTCGGTGTCCATGGGCGTCCTCCTTAGTGAATATTGATATCCATATACGCAGACAAAGCTGCCGACAAAAGAAAGTTGACCCTTGACGGGCGATAAAATTATTGTTTGTATATGAATTAGTTTCTCACAAATGAGAAATGCGTGCCGGGATGAGGGTGCGATTCAGTGGAGGAGAGGTTATGAACAGGCTGCTTTCCGGCGTCTCGGCCGGAGTCATCATGCTTGCCTGCGCAGTGGGAGCGGCCAATGCCGCGGAACTGCCCGGCAAGTTCGAAGGCGTCACCATCGACGCCAAGCTGATCGGCGGACAGCAATACGAAAAGCTCTATGAGCGGATCGCGGAATGGGAAAAGGCGACGGGCGCCAAGGTCAACATTCTGTCGAAAAAGAATCACTTCGAACTCGACAAGGAGATCAAGTCGGATATCGCCACGGGCGGCATTAGCTGGTGCGTCGGTTCCAACCATTCTTCCTTCGCCCCGCAGTATCCCGACATCTACACCGATCTCCTGGCACTGCTTCCGCCGGAAGAGGTCGCGAAATTCGTGCCTGCCGTGATCGATGCCTCGACGCTCGGCGGCAAGCTCGTCATGCTTCCGCGCGCGCAGTTCGACGTATCGGCGCTCTATTATCAAAAGAGCCTCTACCAGGACGAGGCCAAGAAGGCGGCCTTCAAGGAAAAATACGGCTACGATCTGACGCCGCCGGATACCTGGGCTCAGGTCAGCGACCAGGCCGAATTCTTCGCCGCACCACCGAACTTCTACGGCACGCAGTTTGCCGGCAAGGAAGAGGCCATCAATGGCCGCTTCTACGAAATGCTGGTCGCCGAAGGCGGCGAATACCTCGACAAGGACGGCCGTCCGGCCTTCAACTCCGAGGCCGGCATCAAGGCGCTCGACTGGTTCGTCAAGCTCTACAAGGACAAGGCCGTTCCTCCGGGCACGACCAATTACCTCTGGGACGATCTCGGACAGGGCTTTGCGTCCGGCTCAATCGCCGTCAACCTCGACTGGCCTGGCTGGGCGAGCTTCTTCAACGATCCGAAGTCGTCGAAGGTCGCCGGCAATGTCGGCGTCAAGGTTCAGCCGGCTGGCTCCTCAGGCAAGCGCACGGGCTGGTCCGGACACCACGGCTTCTCCGTCACCGAGGATTGCGCCAACAAGGACTCGGCCGCTTCGCTCGTCTGGTGGCTGACCAACGAGGACAGCCAGAAGCTGGAATCGGCGCCTGGTCCGCTGCCGACACGCACAGCCGTCTGGGAATACAACATCAAGGCCGCCGAAGGCGACGCCTACAAGACCGAGGTGTTGCAGGCTTTCCAGGAAGCGGCAAAGCATGCCTTCCCGGTTCCGCAGACGGCCGAGTGGATCGAGATCTCCAACGCCGTTTATCCGGAACTTCAGGCCGCCATCCTCGGCGACAAGACGTCCAAGGAAGCGCTCGATAGCGGCGCCGAAAAGGCGACCGGTATCCTGGAAGACGCCGGAAAGCTCTGATCGCAGATAAGGAAGGCGGCGCCGATACGAAGGTGTCGGCGCCGCCTTCGCCGTTTACGGCATAATCCTGCAGGTCGAATTCGATCGAAGGAAAATTATGTCGGGAATTTAAAGCCTTGTAGCGCTTCTTTCGTGTCATATCTGATGCGTGGCGCTGCGAAGTCACCCTCAGGAATGCCTGATGAAGCTCAAGAAACTGTCTGCACCGGTCCTTCTGCTGCTGCCGGCCTTTGTCGTGCTGGCAGCGGTCATCGTGCTGCCGCTCCTCTTTTCATTCTACTCGAGCTTCACGCCGTTCCGGCTGACCAAGCCTGAAACGCTCTGGATCTTCGTCGGCCTGCGCAATTACATCACGGTGTTGAGCAACTGGGATTTCTGGGTCGCCTTCGGCCGCACCGTCCTTCTTCTTACCGTTGCGCTGAATACGGAGATGCTGCTCGGCCTCGGCCTCGCGCTCCTCGTCAACAAGGCCACTCATGGTCAGCGGTTGCTCCGCACGATCATGATGTTCCCGATGATGTTTTCACCGGTGCTCGTCGGCTTCCAGTTCAAGTTCATGTTCAACGACAACATCGGTTTCGTGAACAACGCGCTGCAGTCGCTCGGGCTGACGGACCGGGCGATCCCCTGGCTGATCGACGGCAACCTTGCGATGATCTCGATCATCATTGCCGAGGTATGGTCGTCGACCGCTGTCTTCGCCATCCTCATTCTCGCGGGTCTCCTGGCGATGCCGAAGGATCCGGTCGAGGCGGCGCATGTCGATGGCTGCACCCCCTGGCAGACCTTCCGTTACGTCACCTGGCCCTATCTCATGCCGTTTGCCTTCATCGCCATGACGATCCGTTCGCTCGATGTCGCCCGCGCCTACGACATCGTGAAGATCATGACCGATGGCGGCCCTGCCAAGCGCACCGAACTCCTGTGGACCCTGATCGGCCGCACCGCCTACGCCGACGCCCGCATGGGGATGGCGAATGCCATGGCCTATGTCGCCATCCTGCTGTCGATCGTCTTCACCGTCTATTTCTTCCGCAAGCTCGCCGCCGCGCGCCAGCAGATCGGAGCCGAGTGGTAATGGATATCAATTCTTCGCATCGCCTGCGCCGGCGTCTCCTGAAGACGGCGCATCTGATCGGGCTGTTTCTCGCCATGGCGGTGATCTGCCTGCCGGGCCTCTGGATCGTGCTGTCGTCGCTGCGCCCGACCGTCGAGATCATGGCCAAGCCGCCGGTCTGGATTCCGGAGAGCATCTCGCTTGATGCCTACCGCGCCATGTTCGCTGGCGCGGGCCAGGGCGGAGTTCCCGTCTGGGATTATTTCCGCAACTCACTGATCATCTCCGTCACGTCGACGGTGATCGCGCTCGCAATTGGCATGGCCGGCGGTTACGCCTTTGCCCGCTACCGCTTCAAGGCGAAGTCGGCTATCTTCCTCGGCTTCATGCTGACGCGGGCCGTTCCCGGCATTGCGCTGTCGCTGCCGCTGTTCATGATCTATGCCCGCACCGGCATCATCGACACGCATTTCTCGCTGATCCTGACCTATGTCGCGCTGAACGTGCCCTTCACCATCTGGCTGATCGACGGCTTCTTCCGCCAGGTGCCGAAGGATCTGGCCGAAGCAGCGCAGATTGACGGCTGCACACCCTGGCAGGCCTTCTGGCAGGTGGAGTTCCCGCTTGCAGGGCCCGGCATTGCGTCCGCCGGCATCTTCGCGTTCCTCACGTCCTGGAACGAATATGCACTGGCCTCGCAGATCACCCGCTCGGTGAACTCGAAAACCCTGCCTGTCGGCCTGCTCGACTACACCGCCGAGTTCACGATCGACTGGCGCGGCATGTGCGCGCTCGCCGTGGTCATGATCGTCCCGGCGCTCACGCTCACCTTCATCATTCAAAAGCACCTCGTTTCGGGCCTCACCTTCGGCGCGGTGAAAGGATAACATTCATGGCTCCTGTCACCCTCAGGAAATTGGTCAAACGCTATGGTGCGCTCGAAGTCGTTCACGGCATCGATCTCGAGGTGAAGGATCGCGAGTTCATCGCGCTGGTCGGCCCGTCCGGTTGTGGCAAATCCACGACGCTGCGTATGATCGCCGGCCTCGAAGAGGTCAGCGGCGGTGCCATCGAAATCGGCGGCCGCAAGGTCAACGACCTGCCACCACGCGCCCGCAACATCTCGATGGTCTTTCAGTCCTATGCGCTCTATCCGCATATGACGGTCGCCGAGAACATGGGTTTCTCGCTGAAGATCGCCGGCCGCTCCGCTGACGACATCAAGGCGCGCGTCGAGGAGGCTGCAACCATCCTCGATCTCGGCCATCTGCTTGAACGTCGCCCGTCGCAGCTGTCCGGCGGTCAACGCCAGCGCGTGGCGATGGGGCGCGCGATCGTGCGCCAGCCCGACGTCTTCCTGTTCGATGAGCCGCTTTCGAACCTTGACGCCAAGCTGCGCACCCAGGTGCGCACCGAGATCAAGAAGCTGCATGCCCGCATGAAGGCGACGATGATCTATGTGACGCATGACCAGGTCGAGGCGATGACGCTGTCCGATCGTATCGTCATCATGCGCGACGGTCATATCGAGCAGGTCGGAACGCCGGAAGAGGTGTTCCAGAAGCCAGCGACGAAGTTCGTTGCCGGCTTCATCGGCTCGCCGCCGATGAACATGGACGAGGCTGTGGTCGACAATGGTCAACTGGTCTTTGCGACCGGCGTCCGGCTGCCGATCCCGCCGCGGTTTATCGGCGTGATCCGCGCCGGCCAGAAAATCACATTCGGCCTGCGTCCGGATGATATCTACCCCTCCGGCCACGGCCTTCACGCCGGTGATGCCGCCGCCGTGCACGAGATTGATCTGCCCGTCACCATCACCGAGCCGCTCGGCAACGAGACGCTGGTCTTCATTCAATTCAACGGTCGCGACTGGGTTTCGCGCATGCTCAATCCGCGCCCGCTGCGCTCGGGTGAAAGCGTGCGCATGAGCTTCGATCTCTCCCGCGCCCATCTCTTCGACATCGACACCGGAAAGGCTCTGGAAGGCTGACATGGCAAGGATCGAGAAAATTGAACTGCGCATGGTCGATCTGCAGCCGAAGGTGAAGCGGACCGACGCGATCCAGAGCTTCGTCAGCCAGGAAACGCCGATTGTCACCATCACCGATTCCGACGGCGCGACAGGCACTGGCTACAGCTACACCATCGGCACGGGCGGATCCTCCGTCATGCGGCTTCTTTCCGACCATCTCGTTCCGATCCTGATCGGCGAGGACGCGGATTGCATCGAGGCCATCTGGCACAAGATGGAATTTGCTACCCATGCGACAACGATCGGCCCGATCACGGCGCTGGCGTTGGCCGCTGTCGATGTGGCGCTCTGGGATCTGCGTGCCAAAAAGCACAACCTGCCGCTCTGGAAGCTTGCCGGCGGTGCCAAGGACAATTGCCCGCTCTACACCACCGAAGGCGGCTGGCTGCATATCGAAAAGGAAGCCCTGGTCGAAGATGCGCTGCAGGCCAAGGCCAAGGGCTTTTCCGGCTCCAAGGTCAAGATCGGCAAGCCGCACGGCTCCGAGGACTATGATCGCCTCTCGGCGATGCGCAAGGCGCTCGGCGACGGCTTCGAAATCATGACCGATTGCAATCAGGGTTTCACGGTCGACGAGGCTATCCGCCGCGCCGCACGCCTTAAGGAACTGGACCTCGCCTGGATCGAGGAACCGCTTCCGGCCGACGACCTCGATGGCCATATCCGCCTGACGCGATCGACCCCGACGCCGATCGCTGTCGGCGAATCCATGTATTCGATCCGCCATTTCCGCGAGTACATGCAGAAGGGCGCCTGCTCGATCGTCCAGGTGGATGTCGCCCGCATCGGCGGCATCACGCCTTGGCTCAAGGTCGCACATGCCGCCGAGGCTTTCGATATTCCAGTCTGCCCGCACTTCCTGA
Organism: Ensifer sp. 4252; assembly: GCF_050434565.1. Taxonomy (NCBI): domain Bacteria; kingdom Pseudomonadati; phylum Pseudomonadota; class Alphaproteobacteria; order Hyphomicrobiales; family Rhizobiaceae; genus Ensifer; species Ensifer sp. 4252. The sequence continues at coordinate 169,959 of NZ_JBNDIU010000011.1, read as the reverse complement.
TGGAACTGCATGTCAGCCTCGTCTGCGCTGTGCCCAACGGCAAATATGTCGAGTACATTCCGCAGATTGATGAGCTGACGGAGAAGGGCATGGAGATCCGCGACGGTCGCGCCATCGCGCCCACCGAAGCCGGCATCGGCATTGCCTGGGATTGGGATGCCGTGAAGGCGCGCTCGATCGCTGAGTTCACCCGGGAATTTGCGAAGTAGGGGAGGTCGTTATGCAACGGATGGGAATGGTGATCGGTCTGCAACCGGAAAAGATCGCCGAGTACAAGGCGTTGCACGCCGCCGTTTGGCCGGAGATCCTCGCGCTGATCTCTGAATGCAACGTCACCAATTATTCGATCTTCCTGAAGGAGCCGGAAAACCTGCTCTTTGGCTACTGGGAATATGTCGGCGGGGATTTCGCAGCCGATATGGCGAAGATGGCCGCACACCCGAAGAACCAGGAATGGTGGTCGGTATGCATGCCGTGCCAGAAGCCGCTCGAGACGCGCAAGGACGGAGAGTGGTGGGCGATGATGGAGGAAGTCTTCCACCACGATGGAGAGGCTTTGCATCTTGACTGACCAGTTCGATCCCACATCCCTGCAGCAATCCTGGCCGGCACCCGAGAAGCCACGACCGATCGTCATCTTCGGCGCCGGCAGCATCGTCGGCGACGCGCATCTTCCGGCCTATCGCAAGGCAGGCTTTCCTGTCGCCGGCATCTTTGATCCTGATGTCGAGAAGGCAGCGTCGCTTGCTGCCGAGTGGGGCATCCGAGCGTTTGCGACCGAAACCGAGGCGCTCGCAAGCCCTGATGCGATCTTCGATCTGGCGACACCACCGACCGCGCATGCCGCAATCCTGTCGAAGCTACCGGCCGGATCTGGCGCCCTGATCCAGAAGCCGATGGGCGGAGACCTCGCAGCCGCGACAGAGATCCTCAACATCTGCCGTCACCGGCAACTGAAGGCGGCAGTCAATTTCCAGCTGCGCTTTGCCCCGATGATGCTGGCGCTGCGTGACGCGATTGGCAAGGGCCATCTCGGCCAGGTCGTCGATTTCGATGCCTGGATTGCGCTCGCAACACCCTGGGGGCTCTGGCCGTTCCTGAAAGGGTTGCCGCGGATCGAGATTGCCATGCACTCGATCCATTATCTCGACCTGATCCGCGGGCTGCTTGGCAATCCCGAAGGTGTGCATGCCAAGACGATCGGCCATCCGAACCATCAGGTGGCGCAGACCCGCACGGCCGCAATCCTCGACTACGGCGACAGCGTGCGCTGCGTGCTTTCGGTCAATCACGACCATGATTTCGGCCGCAAGTTCCAGGCCTGCGAGTTCCGCATCTCGGGAACCGAGGGTGCCGCCTACGTCAAGCTCGGCGTCAATCTCGACTATCCGCGCGGCGAGCCGGACGAACTCTGGATCCGTCCCGCCGGTGGCACGGAATGGGTGGAGGTGCCGCTTAGGGGTGCCTGGTTCCCGGACGCCTTCGCCAACCGCATGGCCAATCTGCAGCGCTTCGTCAGTGGCGAGGACGAGCAGCTGGTCGGCGCTGTCGACGACGCTTGGCAGACAATGGCACTGGTCGAGGCGGCCTACCAATCGAGCGCGCGGCCCGCAACCGCGATCGCGCCACTTCCCGGACGGTGACGATGGCAGAACAGACAATCCATTTCGAAGACTATGAACTCGGCCATGTCAGGCTGACGACGGGTCGCACGATCACCGAGACCGACTTCGTCGTCCATGCCGGACACACGGGCGACTTCTTCCCCCACCACATGGACGCCGAATTCGCCAAGACCTTGCCCGGCGGACAGCGGATTGCCCATGGCACCATGATCTTTTCCATCGGCGTCGGCCTGACCGCGTCGCTGATCAATCCGGTCGCCTTTTCTTATGGCTATGATCGGTTACGGTTCGTGCGTCCGGTTCATATCGGCGACACCATCCGCACCCGCGTAACGATCTCCGCCAAGGAAGACGACCCGAAGCGGCCGAAGGCGGGACGTGTCGTCGAACGGTGCGAAGTTATCAACCAGCGTGGCGAGGTCGTCCTCGCCGCCGACCATATCCTGGTCGTCGAACGCAAAGCATGAGGGGTCAAAAATGACAACGGGTCTTTCGGGTAAGGTCGTCCTTATCACCGCCGCAGCCCAGGGCATCGGCCGCGCCACCGCACTTGCCTTTGCCAAGGCCGGCGCAAAGGTGCATGCCACCGATATCAACGTCGATGCGCTCGCCGCGCTGGCTGCCGAGGCCGATGTCGAAACCCACCGGCTCGACGTTCGCGACGGCGCCGCCGTCGAGGCGCTTGTTGCCAAGATCGGTCAGGTCGATGTGCTCTTCAATTGCGCCGGTTTCGTGCATGCCGGCTCGATCCTCGACATGAAGGATGCTGATCTTGAATTCGCCTTCGACCTCAACGTCAAGGCGATGATCCGCACCATTCGTGCCGTATTGCCGGGCATGCTTTCACGCAAGGACGGCTCGATCATCAACATGGCTTCTGTCGCATCGAGCATCAAGGGCGTGCCGAACCGCTTTGCCTATGGCGTGACCAAGGCGGCCGTGATCGGCCTGACCAAATCCGTTGCCGCCGATTATGTCGCCGACGGCATCCGCTGCAACGCCATCTGCCCCGGCACGGTCGAAAGCCCGTCGCTGCAGGACCGCATGCGGGCGCAGGGTGACTACGAGACGGCGAGAGCCGCCTTCATCGCCCGCCAGCCCATGGGACGGATCGGCACACCGGAAGAGATCGCCGATCTCGCCCTCTATCTCGCCGGCGCGACCTATACCTCCGGGCAGGCCTATGCCATCGATGGTGGCTGGACCATCTGAGCACTCAAATCAGGGATATGACACCATGAAACTTCTTCGTTATGGCGAGCCGGGACAGGAAAAGCCTGGCATCATCGACGCCAGCGGCACGCTTCGCGATCTTTCCGGCCACGTTGCCGATTTCTCCGGCGCAGCGCTGGATCCCGCCAAGTTGGCGGAGCTGGCCAAGCTCGATCTTTCCGGCCTTCCAGCCGTTGCCGGCAGCCCGCGCCTCGGCCCCTGCGTCGCTGGGACCGGAAAATTCGTCTGCATTGGCCTCAACTATTCCGACCATGCCGCTGAAACCGGTGCGACCGTTCCCCCTGAGCCGATCATCTTCATGAAGGCGACGTCGGCCATCGTCGGGCCGAACGATGACCTCGTCATTCCGCGCGGCTCCGAGAAGACCGACTGGGAAGTCGAACTCGGCATCGTCATCGGCCGCAAGGCGAAGTATGTCAGCGAAGCCGAAGCCCTCGACTATGTCGCCGGCTATTGCACGATCCACGACGTGTCGGAGCGCGCATTCCAGATCGAGCGCCAGGGACAGTGGACCAAGGGCAAGTCCTGCGACACCTTCGGCCCGACCGGCCCCTGGCTGGTGACGAAGGACGAGATCCCCGATCCGCAGAACCTGCCGATGTGGCTCAAGGTTAACGGCGAAACGATGCAGAACGGTTCGTCCAAGACCATGGTCTATGGCGTTACCTATCTCGTTTCCTATCTGTCGCAGTTCATGTCGCTGCAGCCGGGCGACATCATCTCGACCGGTACGCCCCCAGGCGTCGGCATGGGCATGAAGCCGCCGCGCTACCTCAAGGCCGGCGACGTTGTCGAACTCGGCATCGAAGGTCTCGGTACCCAGAAACAGTCCGTGCGCGCGGACGACTGATCTATTCTCATTGGAGCAAACATGACCCGCATCACCGATCTGCGCGTCTTCGATCTGCGCTTTCCGACATCGCAGAGCCTCGACGGTTCCGATGCTATGAACCCGGATCCTGACTATTCCGCGGCCTATGTCATCCTCGACACCGATAGTCCCGGATTGGCGGGCCATGGCCTGACGTTCACGATCGGGCGGGGCAACGACATCTGCTGCATGGCGATCAAAGCCATGCAGCATCTCGTCGTCGGCAAGGATACGGCGGAGGTTCTCGCCAATCCCGGCCGGTTCTGGCGGCACCTGACCAGCGACAGCCAACTGCGCTGGATCGGCCCGGAGAAGGGGGCAATCCACCTCGCCACGGGCGCCATCGTCAACGCGATCTGGGACCTGCTCGCGAAAGAAGCCGGCAAGCCCGTCTGGCAACTCGTCGCCGACATGTCGCCGGAAGAGATCGCCGATATCGTCGACTATCGCTATATGACGGATGTGCTGACCCGTGACGAGGCGGTAGCCATCCTCAAGAGGGCCGAAGCTGGGAAGGCGGAACGGATCGCGACGCTGAAGAGCGAAGGCTACGCCTGCTATACGACGTCTGCCGGTTGGCTCGGCTATGACGACGACAAACTGCGCCGGCTGGCGCAGGAGGCGATCGATCAGGGCTTCAACCACGTCAAGATGAAGGTCGGACGCGATCTCGCCGACGACATCCGGCGACTGACCATCGCCCGCGAAGTGATCGGCCCGGACCGCTACCTAATGATCGATGCCAACCAGGTGTGGGAGGTCGGTGAGGCGATCGACTGGGTCAAGCAGCTGGCCTTTGCCAAGCCGTTCTTCATCGAGGAGCCGACAAGCCCCGACGATGTCGCCGGCCATCGCAAGATCCGCGAGGCAATCGGCCCGGTGAAAGTCGCCACCGGCGAGATGTGCCAGAACCGGATCATGTTCAAGCAGTTCATCGCCGAAGGCGCTATCGACGTCGTACAGATCGATTCCTGCCGTATGGGTGGCCTGAACGAGGTGCTCGCTGTCCTGCTGGTGGCAGCGAAGTATGAGCTTCCGGTCTGGCCGCATGCCGGCGGGGTAGGGCTCTGCGAATATGTCCAGCATCTGTCGATGATCGACTACATCGCCGTGTCGGGGACCAAGGATGGCCGGGTGATCGAATATGTCGACCACTTGCACGAGCACTTCCTTGAGCCTTGCGACATCCGCAACGCCGCCTACATGCCGCCGCAGCGTCCTGGCTTCTCGATCGAGATGAAGCCGCAATCCATTGAGGATTACACGTTTCAGGGCTGATCGCCCGGACCAGATGCGAATGAGTATTCATATATAATTCTCACATTCATGCTGTCTCTCTAAGCCGCCGCAGTATCTCTGCGGCGGCTTTTCTCTTTTTATGTGCAGCCGCGCCTTCCAGTCCAATAGTAGCGTCGGTCTCCAGACATTCCGCTTGACGCTCGCGACTCATTCGTAAATAACTTATTCATTCGCTTATGAATGAATTCCGGAGGGGAGTCCGGAGAGGAGGATCTAATGAAAAAGCTGATGCTCGCGGCCGCCATGGCCGCTCTGTCCTATTGCGGTAGCGCTTATGCGCAGGAATACAGCCTGCGTTTCTCCACCTCGCAGGTGAATCCCAACGAACCGATCGTCAAGGCGATGAAGACCTTCTCCGAGCGGGTCGGGAAGCGCTCCGACGGTCGCATCGCCATCACCGTGATGACCGGCGACCAGCTCGGTGCGCAGAAGAAGGTCAACGAGATGGTGATGAGCGGCGCGAGCCTGCTCAGCGCCACCGACTATGGCCAGCTCGGCCAGTTCGTGCCCGACATGTCGATCCTGGCGGGGCCCTACGTCTATCCGAGCCTTGAGGCCACCGATCGACTGTTCGCATCGGACCTCTACAAGGAACTGTCGGGCAAGCTCGAGGCACAGGGCATCAAGATCATCATGCCCAATGGCCTCTTCGGCTATCGCCACATCATCTCCAATAAGCCGGTTCGCAGCCCCGCTGATCTTGCCGGCGTGACCATCCGGGTGCCGTCCTCGCCGATCATGATGGCGACCTTCGGCAGCTACGGCGCACGTCCGACGGAACTGCCCTGGGGCGATGTCTATAACGCCCTGCAGACCGGCGTCGTCGATGCCGCCGAAGGACCCTTCGGCTCGATCGCCGGCGCGAAGCTGAACGAGACCCGCAAGGTCGTGTCCAAGACTGGCCACCAGATCATGTTCACCGCCTGGGTCGCATCCAGCCAGTTCTTCAACAGCCTGCCGGAAGATCTGCAGAAGATCCTTCTGGAGGAGGGGCAGACGATCGCCAAGGAATTGACTGAGATGACGCTCGAAACCGACGATGCCTATGCCAAGCAGCTCGCTGCTTCCGGTGTCGAGATCGTCACCGACGTCGATGTCCCGGCCTTCGTCGAGGCGTCGCGCGTTGCCTATGACAAGGTGCCGAATATCACTCCCGGCATCTACGATCGCGTCCAGAAGGCGATGGCCGAGTAAGGCTGATAAGTCCGCCCACTGTTGCCAATCCGGTGTCGGCTCGACGGTTGACGCCATTTTGGTGGGTTAGCTCACACTGAATGTGAGACCGGCACAGCCTGGCCGAAAATGGGTGGCGCGGCGCGCCACCCATATCTCTCTCTTCAAATGACCGGGGCCGCTATGGAAACCTCAAGCCTGCCGGAAGAGACCATTCCTCTTCTCAGTTTTCGCCGCGCCGACGAGGCGATCGGCGTTGTCGCGCTCATCGTCATCGTCTTTTCGATCCTTTGGGGCGTCGTCAGTCGCTATATCTTCCCGCAGCCGGCCGCATGGACCTACGAACTGGCGATCATGGCCTTCGCCTATCTCGTCTTTTTCGGCGCTGTTGCCGGTGTTCGGCTGGGGACGCACGCGGCGATCGACGTGCTGGTTACGGCCTTGCCCGCGAGCTGGCAAAAGGCGATTGCCTGGTTCAATTACCTGCTGCTCGCCGTCTTTTTCCTGGTGATGACGGTGCTGTTTGCCTGGCAGGCCTGGACGTCGCGCCAGGTCCACACCATCGCGCTCGACCTCTCGCGCAGCCTCTCCTATGGCCCGCTCGCCCTGGCCTCCGCCGGCATGTTCATCCAGCACCTCATCGTCGAAAGACCATGGACCGCCCGGGTGCATCGCAATGTGGAATCGCTGATATGACCTTCTTTCACCTTGCCGGCCCATCGCTGCTCGTGGTCGTGCTCTTCCTGTTGTCCACCCCCATTACCTGGGCGATGGCCATCGGCGCGCTTGCGTTCTTCCTCATCAACATGGACATGATCCCGCTCGCCAACTTCGCCCAGGAAATGGCCGAAGGCAGCCAGTCGGTATCGCTACTGGCGCTGCCGCTGTTCGTGCTCGCCGGCTGCATCATGAACGCCTCGGGCATCACCCGCCGGCTGCTCAACCTCGCCGACGTGCTCGTCGGTCACATGACCGGGGCGCTTGCCCAGATGTGCACGGTCCTCGGCACACTGCTTGGCGGCTTGACGGCGTCCGCCAACGCCGATGCGGCGATGCTTGCCAAAACCCTCGGCGTCGAGATGTCGGAGAGGGGATACAGCCGTGCCTTCGCCGCTGTCATCACCTCGTCGGCCGCGATCATCACCAGCCTGATCCCTCCGTCGATCGGTCTTATTGTTTACGGCTTTCTCGCCGAAACCTCGATCGGCCGGCTGTTTGCCGCCGGCGTCGTACCTGGCCTCGTGCTTGCCGGCGGCCTGATGATCACAACCTACTTCATTGCCAAGAAGCGCGGTTACAAGCCGCTGCGCAAGGAGCGGGCAAGCCGTGCCGAAGCCATGAAGGCGCTTGTCGACGGACTCTGGGCGCTCTCGATCCCGGTCGTCATCTTCGTCGGCACCCGCTATGGCCTGTTCACCACCACCGAGGCAGGCGCGGTCGTGGTCGTTTACGTGCTGTTCGTTGCCATATTCGGCTACCGCGAATTCACCATCCGACAGATCCCCGAGGTGCTCGCCGAATCGGTGCGCGATTCGGCCGTCGTCATGATCATGATCTGCGCAGCCGCCGCCTTCGGCTTCTATCTGGCCTGGGAACAGGTGCCGCAGGCTATGTCCGGCTGGCTCGGTGGCGCGACCGACAATCCGCTCTTGATGCTGCTGCTGATCAACGTGCTTCTGATCATCATCGGCACGGCGATCGAGGGATCGGCCGCGCTGATCATCCTGACGCCGATGCTGATCCCGATCATCGACGGCGTCGGTATCGATCGTGTGCATTTCGGGGTCGTCTTCATCACCAACCTGACTATTGCCGGCATCACGCCACCGGTCGGCGGCCTGATGTACATCTCGTCTATGGTGCTGAAGGTTCCGATGATGGCCTATGCGCGTGAAGTGCTGCCCTATCTTGCGATGATGATGGTGCTGCTCGCGATGCTCAGCATGTTCCCGCAGCTTTCGCTCTGGCTGCCGAACCTCGTCTACGGGACGACGGCAGTTCAATAAGCGGTTGCCGGCCGCGGCTGAAAACCGTGGCCGGCAAAGACAAGCCTCTTAGGCCGCCTGCGGCATGAGGGTTGCCGGGGCACGCTTGCCGATGGTCAAAACCAGCAGTGCGGCGACGATGCACAACAGCCCGGCGGCGATGAGCGCCGGTGTGTAGGTCTCAAGCGACGTGCGGCTGGCACCTGCGAGGAATGCGGCGCTCGCCGCGCCAAGCTGATGACCGGTGAACACCCAGCCGAAGACCAGTGCCGCCCGTTCCGCACCGAAGCGTTCTGCCGACAGTTTCACTGTCGGCGGCACGGTGGCAACCCAGTCGAGGCCATAGAAGATGGCGAAAATCGACAAGGTGTAGAAGTTGAACCCGCTGAAGGGCAGGAACAGTAGCGACAGGCCGCGAAGACCATAGAACCAGAAGAGCAGCCAACGATTGTCATAGCGGTCGGAAAGCCAGCCGGAAAAGACCGTGCCGACGAGGTCGAACACGCCGATCAACGCGAGAAAGCCGGCCGCACCGACGGCGGCGATGCCGACGTCGCCACAGATCGACACCCAATGCATCTGGATCAGGCCATTGGTGCTGAAGCCGCAGACGAAGAAGGTGGCAAACAGCACCCAGAAGGTGTTCGTACGGGAGGCATCCCGCAGCGCCTTCAAGGGCGAGAGCAACAAGGCTCCGAAACTCTGTTTTTGCGCCGGGGCCGGCACGATCGCCCGGCTGCCGTAGGGCGCCAGACCGACGTCGGCCGGCCGGTCCTGCATGAAGAGCAGCACCAGGACGAAGGCGAATGTGAGCACGGCGATGACGACGGTCAGTGCCGTGCGCCAGCCGATCGCTTCGGTGAGGGAGGCAAGCAGGGGCAGGAACACCAGCTGCCCGGTGGCATTGCTGGCCGTCATCAAACCGACGACGAGGCCGCGCCTTTTGTCGAACCAGCGCGTGGCGACGGTGGCGCCGAGCACCAGCGCGGTCATGCCCGTGCCCACGCCGAGAACGACACCCCAGAGCGCCACCATCTGCCACAACTGCGTCATGAAGAACGACGCAATGATGCCGCTGACGATGAGAACCAGCGCCGCGGATACGACCTTCCTGACGCCGAAGTGGTTCATGAAGGCTGCTGCGAACGGTCCGAGCAGGCCGAAGAGCACGAGGCGGATGGCGAGCGCAAAAGAGATCTCGGCATTCGACCATCCGAACTCTGTTTCGAGCGGCTTGATCAGAACGCCCGCGGACCCCATCGCGCCGGCTGTCGCCAGCATGACGAGGAACGTGACGGCCGCGACAGCCCAGCCATAATGGATGTCGCGTTTGGCGAGATAGCGCGCAAGCACCGGTCCGAACATCGGCCATTTCCTTCCGTCGATCGATTGTGTTGAATTTGTCAGAGAGCCTGTAGCAAGGCCGTCAATTGTGCAGAGGCTTCATCGCCGAGCTTGGCCTCGATCGCCGTCTGAACGCCGTCCCAGAGTGGAGCGCCGTCCTTGAGGACCTGCCGCCCCTTGTCGGACAGTTCGACAGCCGATTCCCTTTGATCCTGGCCGTTGGTCATCGCAACCAGCTCCATCTTTTCCAGGACCTTAACGTTCCGGCTGACCGTCGAACGGTCGAGTTCCGTGCGATGCCCCAGATCCGTCAGCGAGATGGGCTCGGCCCTCTGGATGTTTCTGAGCAGGCTGAACTGCGCGAGATTGACGCCAATGGGTGCAAGCGCCTCGTCGTAGAGCGACGTCACGCGTCTCGAGGCCTTGCGCAGGAGGATGCAATAACAATAGGACATATTGCGTGTATATACACGCAATGATCCGACGTCAAGCTCGGTGTTGGCCGCAGCCCAGGAGCCGGTAACGACATACCAATCGGGCCGATGAGTTGCGGCACGCCGTCAAGGATTGCGCAGCCCGACCGGCTGCAGCTAAGACCTCCGCCTTGGACGGAGCCTTTGGAGCGGCAGGGCGAAGACGACCCTGCGCCAGAGACTGTCAGCAAATCGCATTGGAGCCTGACCATGAGAGCCGCCTTGCAGCAAAAGATATTGGAAGTTTGCAATCGGAAGATCGCCGAAAAAGGGCCAGGAGTCGGTCTCTCCTTCTATGCCTTCTTTGCCAACAAAAACGATGACCCGGAGCTTCTGATGGAGGCGGCCGAATGGTGGATCAGGACCCATCGGCTCGATCATTTCGAGAAGGCGACGAAAATCCGCACCATGGTTGCAGCGTTGAGCGAGCAGACACCCATCTCATAAACGTGAACCGCGGGCACTCTTTGGGGCACCCGCGTTCGATGTTTTTCACTGGAATGGATAGGCTGCCCGTTCGGGCAGCCTCCCGGCGTTTCGCCTCGGGTTGACTGAGGTCGCCTTACCGAGACTTATTCCGCAGGAACCGGTTCCCCGCGCGTCTTCACCAAACTCCAGATCACGCCGCTTGCGATGATGGCAAAGGTGATGCCGAGCGACATGGCCGCCGGGAATTTTTCCAGGCCCAAGAGATCGGCAACGAAAATCTTCGAACCGATGAAGATCAGAACCACGGCCAGGGCCGGCTTCAGATAGCGGAAGCGGTGGATCATTGCGGCCAGTGCGAAATAGAGCGCCCTGAGGCCGAGGATAGCGAAGATATTCGAGGTGTAGACGAGGAACGGGTCGGTGGTGATAGCGAAGATCGCAGGCACCGAATCGACGGCGAAGATCACGTCCGCTACCTCGATGAGCACGAGGGCCATGAACAGGGGCGTGATGAACCAGACCAGCTTGCCGCTCTTCGGGTCCGCCTGCTTGACGAAGAAATGTTCGCCGTGATGGCTCTCCGTCACGTTGAAGCGGCTGCGCATGAAACGGACCAGCGCGTTGTTGGAGATGTCAGGCTCGGCTTCCTTCATGAACAGCATCTTCAAGCCGGTCACGACCAGGAACGCAGCGAAGATATAGAGCAGCCACGAGAATTCAGCGACGAGCGTTGCGCCGACGCCGATCATGATGGCGCGCAGGACGATAACGCCGAGGATGCCCCAGAAAAGCACCCGATGCTGGTAGAGCCGCGGCACGGCAAAGAACGAGAAGATCAGTGCGATGACGAAGACGTTGTCGAGCGCGAGCGTCTTTTCGACGACAAAGCCGGTCATGTAGGCGAGACCTGCGTCCGCACCCAGATACCACCAGACCCAGCCGCCGAAGACGAGGCCAAGCGAGATGTAGAGCGCCGAGAGCTTGATGCTCTCGCCAACCTCGATTTCCTTGTTTTCCTTCTGCAGGACGCCAAGGTCGAAGGACAGAATAGCGATGACCAGCGTGATGAAGCTGAGCCACATCCAGATCGGCTTGCCCAGCCAATCGATAAACAAAAGGGAAGTCTCCACGGAATAAAGCTCCGCCGGCGCATATGTCGGATGAGGTCCGACATCGCAAGAGCGCCGGAAGCTCTCACCAGAGGGGCCCGGACCAGCGGGTTGCTCGATAGGTGGGAGGGCGCTGAGTGGCCTTCAAGTGTCAGGCAACGCTTTTTTGGTACACGCGTCGACTGCATCCTCCGACATCGCCAGTCACTCCGCGATCATCGAACACATCCAACTTTTGAGGCGTTTGACGCTCATGGTGCCGTGGGGCGCATTCGCAAACAGCTCTTTCCGATCCCTCACATTGGTTTCCGTATCCCGAGGAGACCCGAAAGCGCATTTTTCGACGGTGTCAAACCATCAGCGGCTTGCAGGGGTGTTTTGCCGCAAGCCATCCCGTCGCGAACGAGCGCCACAGCAATCCTTGAATTTCATGCCGGAGCCACAAGGGCAGGGATCGTTGCTGCGACGTTGCAATCGGCCAATCAATGGCAGCATGACTGCGGATGGCAGCCATGCTGCGGCAAACGCCGCGAGTTTGGCGGAGATTCCTGGCACGACGAGACGGCGCCCCGACTTGAACCCGCGCCAAGCGCGCTCGGCGACATAGTCGGCATCAAGCCTCGGCAGGACCTTGAAAAGCGGCACGCGATCGGCGCCGGATCGCTGGAGGAATTCAGTCGACACCGGGCCGGGAGCAACGCATGTGACCGTGACGCCGGTACGGCGTAACTCCTGGTGAAGAGCCTCGGAAAAGGAGCGCACGTAACTCTTGCTGGCGTAGTAAAGCGCCATGTTAGGGCCGGGCATGAAGCCGGCAATGGAGCCGAGGTTGAGCACGCCGCCGCGCCCGCGCCCCACCATCCCCGGTAGGAAATGAAGGGACAAGTCGGTGAGCGCGCGGATGTTGAGGTCGATGATCCCCAACTGATCCTGGACGGGGAGTGTCGTTGCCGCCCCCCGCAAGCCGTAGCCGGCACTGTTGACCAGGACGTCGCAGCAAAGGTTGTTTGCCGTCAGAAAATCCCCCAGGCGCGCCGCCGCATCGGTCGAGAACAGGTCGAGGTCCAGCACGAATGCTTCGCCGCCGGCCTCCCCAATCTCGCTCGCCGCTGCCACCAAATCTTCGTGGGATCGCGCGACGAGTACGACGGGTTCTTTTTCTCGCGCAGCAACTTTGGCGATCGCCCGGCCAATGCCGCGCGAGGCGCCGATGACCACGACCGCCGGTCGCAATTCAGCCTGTACCATCATGTGGTCTTCCGCGACAGCAAGGGCGTGTGTACGGCTTCGCCTTGAGAAAGACCCGACACTTCCTCGGCGACCTCACCGTTCAGGATCGCTTCGAAGCGCTCCAGCGCGCGCGCGACGTTGGCACCATCCATGACCCGGTGATCGTAATGGATGCGCACGGTGACCGTGCCGTCCGCGGCGATGGGGCCGTAGTTGAGGAGGGTGGTGAGGGGGGTCAGTGGATTGAGCGATTCCGCCCCGAGGCCCGAATAGACCGAGAGTTGGAAGGTGCCGAAGTAGTGCGCGCGCCGCGAGCCGAGATTGAGCCCCAGCCACATGAGCAGCCAACGGATCGGGCCCGGCATGCGGGCAATCTTCAGGGCGCGCCGAAACTCCTTTATTTCCGCCACCGGGCGCGACCGCGCCGAATCGATCAGGGCGCCCAGCTCAGGGATCGGGAGGCGCTCCGGAGATTTGATCTTGCTGAGCAGCACCACCCGCTCGCCGTCATGCTCGCGCTCATGCGCAATCGACGCTACGCTTTCCGGGTATTCATAGAGATGCGGTCGGGGAAGCTTGACGTATGCACGCCGGAACTCCGGCGTCTCCCGACAAAGAAGCCCGTATCCTTTCAAGAACAGCACGGTCCAGGACGGTCTGCTGGCCTGGGCGATTCTCGCCCTTTGCAGTGGGTCGAGGTTCATTTGCCGCTGAACGGTAACGCGGGGCACCCCGATCGAAAACCGCATCAGATCTCCGACAAGGCGCCGTGGCACCGAAAGCTTGATGGCTCGGCCTCGCATCATGTCACCTTTAATAGAGGTAAGGGAGGATTCGCCTGGTCCTCTGCATGTAGTCACGATACTGCGGACCGAAAATCTCCAGCATCATACGTTCCTCCTTGTCCACCCTGAGAAAAAAGAGCACCGCGAACCCGAGCAGGCCCGCCAGTCCCGCCACCCAATTGGACAGCAGCATGGCCTGACCAAGGCCCATCAGCATGAAGGACGTGTACATCGGGTGGCGAACATAGGCGTATGGTCCGCCGGAGATCAGCTCGTGCTTGTCACGAATCTCAAGCGTGATCGACCAGTTCCGACCGAGTTCTTTATGAGTCCGGCGAAAAAACCACAGGGCAAAAAAGAAAATGACTGCTCCGAGCACCACTGCCCACGGACGGGCGGAATAGTCGGCGGCAGCCGGAATTCCGGTCGCAACGTAGAAACCTGGGATGATTGCAAGGCCTAGGAGACCGGACGCAAGCCCGAACATGTCCAGCGGCGAGCGGCGGGTGCTGACGACCCGCACGCGCTTTGCCCGCCGTTCGAACGGTACGCGAATAAAGTACCAGGCGATGATGCCGATCACCCACACGATTTTGCCCAGAGCGGCCATCGATATGATCACTTCAAGTCACCGAAGCCTTTCTGCGATCTGCGAACAACCGGACGCAAGTCTTTGAATTAATTTCATTAGCCCGCGTTCATCTGCCGAAGTTTGGTCACAAACTGCTGCGGCCTGAGCCAGATACTGGGTGTTTTATATCCCATCGAGCGCGCGATGTCCGCGACGAACGCGTTGCAGTTATACACCGACGCCTGCCAGAATCGCGATTTGGCTTTAAGCTGCCTGATGTAGGCAACGGTCTTGTTGTACTCCGCTTCGGTCAGCATGACGCGCCAGCTTGCCGACCTGTATTCCTCCTCAAGGTCACCGTCGCTGGCACCGGTTTCGGCTGGTACGGGCAAGAAGTGACCGAGAACATAAGGTGTCGCGCTGGATGTCGCCGGTGCAAGACCCGCGACTTCGGGGGCGATCATCGCTCCCGACTGATTCGTGCGCCCGAAGATCACATAGGTATGGCCGTAGCTCAGGGCGTAACGGGATCTGAATTCGATAAAGTAACCAGCTTCCCGCACTGCGCCCGCACGCACGGCAGGTGCGCCGCTGGTACTCGAGACAAAACGCGGTTCGGGCTTTTTATCTGTTGATTCGCAGGCGGCCGCCGCAAACGCGAGCATTGCCACGAGCGTTAAGCGACCAATCATATGCGGCATCACTGTGGATTTTCTCCTTGAACTCCGATGAGCACAAGCCCGGCGAGCCTTGCAGCCTTGCGGCCGATCCGACCGGTTGGGATGATGTGGGGAGGGCGCTAGCCCTCCCCACCCATCAGAAGTTCAAGCTATTTATAGACCGGTGCTGGTTCGGCCGTTTCGACCGGCGGCGGTGCCTTACCTTTGCCTTTGCCGATAGTATCGCAACCACTCAGGCCGACGACGGAAAGCAAGGTAACGATCATGATTAGATTTCTGCTCATCAAGAAGTCCTCTCCTCTATGCGGAATGGGAATCGAAGGCAACGCTTATATTAATAGGGCGTTCTTCGCGCACGCCTAGTGCAAAAAGAACACAATTTGCATCGCTGAGCATAAAAGCTTGATCAGATGACAAGAACCTTGGTGCCAACGGGAGTTCGGTTGTACAGGTCGACGATATCCTCATTGGTCAAGCGGACGCATCCGCTCGATACTGCCTGACCTATCGTCCAAGGTTCGTTTGTTCCATGGAGCCGGAACATGGTATCCTGCCCGCCGCGATAGAGATAAAGAGCGGCTGCGCCAAGCGGATTATGCATCCCGCCGCCGACGCCGCCGGCATATTGCCGTAGATGCGGCTTGCGTTGCATCATGCTTTCGGTCGGCCTCCACGAGGGCCACTCGGCCTTGCGCCCGATTGACGCCAGGCCCTTGAGCGTGCGCCCCTCTTCGCCGACACCGACGCCGTAGCGGATGGCCCGACCACCGCCTTCAACCAGATAGAGGTAGCGTTCTTCGGTGTTGACGACGATCGTGCCAGGGGGTTCGTTTCCGTCATAGCCCACATTCCGGCGTCGATAGCGCGAAGATGGCCCCCCTCCGAATGCTGAAAGGATGGGCTCGCTAAATCGTTGCGCCGTTGATGTGCATCCAGATGCCGTTAAAGCCAAACTGCCGAGCAGGATCGCCCGCCGGGTAACGCGGTCACTGTTCATATCCACCTACTAGTAATCGGTGAGCACTGTTTCGTCTTTAACACCCAAGCGTTCGTTGGCCAAGTCGCTATTCTTCGTTTTTCGAAGGCGAAAACTAGTAGTGCAGGAAGAGTAAAGGCCATTGCACTTCGCGTTTCGCTGGCGCAGGCTGACAAAGCACGTACAATTGATGAAACTGCTTGCAGCTTGCGTCCGTCTCTGGTCGATTGGGCTCTCGAATAAGGATACACAGAATGGAGCTTGGCTTCGCCGGTAAAGTCGCGCTTGTAACCGGCGCAGGGTCTGGGATAGGTGCGGCGGTTGCCCGCCAGCTCGGCGCAGAGGGGGCGAAAGTCGTGGTGGCGGATATCAATGCCGATGCGGCGCATGCGGTTGCCGCTGAGATCTGTGCCTCCGGCGGCACGGCCTTTCCCTTGGTGGTCGATGTTGCCAAGGCCGGCGAAGTGGAGAATCTGGTTCACTCCGTTGTCCAGACACATGGGGGGCTGCATCTGGCAGTCAACAATGCTGGGACCGACGGTGTCCGAAGGGCGACGGCCGATTACCCGGTAGAGGATTGGGACAGGCTGATAAGCGTGAATCTCAACGGCGTGTTCTATTGCATGAAATACGAGATCGCCGCCATGGCTGCGCAGGGTGGCGGATCGATCGTCAATATGTCGTCAATTCTGGGCTCCGTCGGCCTGCCGACCGCATCGGCATACACCGCAGCCAAGCACGGGATTGTCGGCCTGACGAAGGTCGCCGCGATCGAGTACGCAAAGAGGGGCGTGCGTATCAATGCTGTCGGGCCCGGCTTGATCGAAACCCCACTGCTATCGGAGCAGTCCGAGTTGACAAGCAACCGACGCTTGGATGCGCTTCAGCCCATGGGCCGACGCGGCACGCCGGACGAAGTCGCAGCGCTCGTGTGTTTTCTCCTGTCCGAACAAGCCAGCTTCATCTCCGGCAGCTATCACCTGGTGGATGGTGCTTACACCGCTCACTAGATCGAGCGCTTCGGCTGTTTGCGCCCGTAAGCCAAGTCGCCTGAGAGATCGGTTCGTTAAACGTACGCTGACAGGTCGCGGTCGGAGGACGCTTAACCGCACTTGTTTGCTGCTGGGCAAGGAAGACCGCCTCAGTTGTTTCAGATTTTCCAGGTACAGCCGCCAAGGGTGGGCGGCTTCGGATACTTCCAGGATCTTCGCCATCTTGAGGTTGGCGGTGGCTATGCCTCTTGTCAGAGTACCTTCCAGGGCAAACAGTTTGCCCAGAAAATTGACCATGACATTCGAGTGACGGCCGTCAAAGGCCCGCGGCGGCCGACGGCGAAAGACTGCTAGCGTGGTGACAGAGCGGCGCAAAGCGCTGCCGCGAGCATCAGGCCGCCGGCCGCGATCGGCAAGATAAAGAAGCCGGCTCCAGAATAGACAGTTCCGAAGACAAGCGTGCCGCCAAACAGGGCAAGATAGGTGACGCCGCTATTCAATCCCATGATGGCGCCGCGCCGGATGGGGTCGAGCGCCGTTAGCCGCATGATGAGCACGTTGAGCCCGAAGTGGTTGGCAAGCCCCCAGAAGAAGACAACGACGAGCATGGCTTCGTAGGAACCGCTGGCTGCTGCCATCGCAACGTAGACTGCAGCGACAACGAGAAAGATGAGCGGCAGTAATTTGCCGGCACCGAGGCGATCGATCAGACGGTCGAGGAAGGCGGCACTTCCAAAACCGACCCCATAGAAGGCAGCAATGAAGCCGTTGGCGCTGAGGGGCAGTTCCAAGACGGCATGGAGATGATCGCCGATATAGCCATAGACGCCATAGAAGGCGGCCATGAAAGCGGCGCAAGCGGAAAGAAGCGGCACGGCCCCACGAACGCTGAGCGCCGTCAACGGTGACGAAGCGGCTGCTTGAGGCGCATCCCGAACGACGGACATCCGCACTGCTGCCCATGCGATAAGGGCGGCCGCGGCGACGACAAGGAAGGTCACGCGCCAGCCGGCGAAATCGGCAATAGCCGCCGACAACGGTACACCTGCGACCATGCTCAGCGTCCAGCCCGTCAGCACCAGGCCAATGGTCTCGCTCTCGCGTCCCGCAGGCGCGACAATGGCTGCCAGCGTGTAGATGGCCGGCAGCGCGATGCCGGCCGCAATCCCGACAAGCAACTGGGTCGCCACCAGGAAGGGAAGTGCCGGGGCGGCTGCGCTGCCGCCAAGCCCGATCGCAAGCAGAAGCAACGCAAGTGCAAGCATTCGGTTCGGACCGTAGCGATCTATGAAGCGCCCAAGGAAGATGGCGCTCGCCGCCGTGCCGAGACCAAAGACGGCCGATGCCGTCATGACGACCGGAGCGCCCACGTCAAGACTGCGTGCAACTTCTGGCGCGATCGGCCCCAGCGCCAGAGAGTTCGACCCGATAACGCCGATGCAGGTCGTTAACACGAAGGCAAACGGAGGAATGCGGGAGCACTCGACACGTTCAGTCGAAATATGTTGATCCGTGTTCGTCATCGAGCGATGATTGCAGAATGTCATTCTGCCACAAGAGGAAACATCAGAATGGACCAAAATACAGAAGAGGTTCGGCGCAAACGTAAGCCCGAACGTGATCTGGATGCGATGGACCGAAAGCTATTAGGCGCCTTGGTCGAGGACGCGACCATGAGCTACGCCGAACTCGGCGACCGCGTTGGACTATCGCCACCGGCCGCGCACGAGCGCGTAAAGCGCCTGAGGCGCTCTGGCGCAATTCGTCGCGTTGCGGCGCTGATCGATCCCGAGGCCGTCGGCAAGACCCTGCTTGCCTTCGTTCATGTCGACACCACCGGCTGGGGCAAGACGCCAGCGTTGCTCGCTATTGAAGAACATCCGGAAGTGGAGGAAGTGCACTCGGTGGCGGGGGACACCTGCATGCTCCTCAAGGTGCGCACGGAGAGCACGCATGCGCTGGAAGGACTACTGGCGCGCCTGTATGACACGCCTGGCGTCAAGGCGACCCGGAGCTATGTCGTGCTTTCGACCTATCTGGAGCGACCGGTGCTGCCGGGCGTGACGAGCGAATGGCCGGCGCTTGCCAAGAACGTCGAATTTGGCACCGCTGCGTTCAACGACCATCGCGGACGCGGCAGATGAGGCAATTCGACCTTGGCGCACGCAAACGGTGCGCTTTGGACATTCGATATCCGCAGCGTGCCGGGTCGCCAACAGCGGCGGCGGCCGACGATCGCACTTGCAGCTAAGAGCCAGTCGCGCAGCAAAGGTTTTCGCGGGGCAGGGCCAGCGGTAGCGTTTTCGGCTCTCGGCGAAAGCCACAAAGCTGCCTTTCAATGGTCAGCAAATTGCCCTGCCGTTGCCCCACCTGGCACTTTCGAAGGTTTCATTGTCCATGCCGCGCTCCGGTTTGGGGCGAATGAACAAGGCGCTGTACCGCTGCCTGGCACGTTTTAGAGGAATGGACATGATCAATCGTTACGCACTCGTTGCATCGCTGACCGCCACACTCTTCAGTTTCACCGCCCTCAGTTCGGCGTCCGCCTTGGAAATGGCCCAGGCACAAGAGACGCAGCCGACTCAGGGGCAGGTCGGCAAGGGCACGGATGCCACCGTCAGCGATCAGAAGATCCAGGCATTTGCCGTCGCCTACCTCCAGGTCGACAAGGTCAGGCAGGCGTATTCCGCGAAGATAGAAGCAACAACGGACGCCGCGGCAAAGGAGAAGCTGCAGACCGAAGCCAGCAAGGAGATGGTGGAGGCTGTTGAATCGTCGCCCGCCATTTCGGTCGAGGAATATTCCACGATCCTGACAGCCGCCCAAAACGACCCGGCTTTGGCCAAGAAGGTTCAGGAAAAAATTCAAAACACCACGCCCCCAGCCCAGCAGTAAGCTGAGCGCGCGAGGCGCCGGATCGCGCGAGATTGCCGCAGCCGGCGAATCTTCGAATTCCGGTTCCTTGCTGTCTTTCGGCATAAGATATCAGTGCCCGCCGATTGGCGGGGACTGACGTTCGTCCGGCCTCTAAGTGCCGAAGGGCAAAGAACACGTCGCCATGGCCCGAAGGCCACGGCGGAGAGCCCGGTCTTAATCCAGTTCCTGCACGCCACCGCCCGCGTTGCTGACGAGTATAGTTAGCTTGCCGAATCGGCGCTTGGCTCCCTGCACCAGCCCGAGCAAGTATCATCGTTCGTTACGTCGCAGGCCATGCTGACGGCTGTGTGACCTCGCGCCCCGATTGGCAGCGGCATCGGCCGCCTCGCGGTCCAGGTCGTTAACCAGCGTTTTGCGAGGCTCAATCCGTCGCGCTTTGTCGCTGCGGGCCAGCCCTGTGCGTGAAACCGGGAGAGGCCCGCAGACGTTCAAGCAGACGAAGCGTGGCAGGGCTGAGATAACCGCCGCGACGCGTGACCGCATAGACAGGATTTGCGACGATCAGGTCTGCAACCCCGACCGTGGCGAGCGAGCCTGCGCGCCTCTCCTCATCGATTGCACTTTCCGGCAACAACGCGATGCCAAGACCGGTTTCGACCAGGCGTTTCATCGCATTGAGGCTGTCTATGGCCGACCAGCGGATTTCGCCGACGCCGCGCGCCTGAAACTGGGCAAAGATGTTGTCGGCGAACGTTTCGCGCTGATCGTAAGCATTACGGAAAGCGAACCACGTCTCGTGGCGCAGCTCAGACAGAGATCTGATTTCCTTGCCCGCCAGGGGATGGTCGGTGTGACAGGCGACGGCCATGGGTTCCGAAGCGACATGTTCGCAGATGAGGTCCGGCGCGATGTCGAGCAGATAGCGTAGACCAATCGCCGCCTCACCCCGCCGAACCAGGTCGCTGACTTCGGCGCTGGTCGCGGTGCTTATCGCCAATTCGATTCCGGGATGCTCGGCCGTGAAGTGTTTGAGAACCGCGGTCAGGTTCGTGCCTGCGAGTGTGCCGACAGCGACGATCGCGACACGTCCCACGACGTCGGTACGCATCGTCTTGATCGCACTCGACGCATCGCCGAGCGCAGCAAGTACACGTTCTGCATGTGGTAACAGCGTGCGGCCCGCTTCACTCAACACGATACCGCCGGCGGCGCGCTCGAAAACCGGCACGCCCAGTTCCTGTTCGAGCAGGGCAATGCGCCGGCTGATGGCGGGCTGCGAGCGGCCGAGAATGTCAGCGGCGCGCGAGAACCCGTTGGCCCGGTGGATGGTCACGAATGTGAGCAGTGCTTCGCTGTCCATAGCCATGCATAGAACTGATCGCTATCAGAAATACTATAACTTGGACAAATGCAAAGGCAAGGAACATTAAGGGACAAAGAGGCCTATCAGCGCGACCGGAGGAGTATCGCCATGAACACGATGATATCGGCTTTGACTGACCCGGAGCATGTTCGTGCTGCACCATCTCATCGCGACCCTTACGCCTACTATGGGCGTTTGGCGCGAGAGCGGCCGTTCTTTCATGATGAGGCAAACGGCTGGTGGGTGGCTGCGAGCGCGGCGGCAGTTAAGGAGGTTCTGACCAGCAAGATCTGCCTCACGCGCCCCTTGAGCGAGCCGATCCCCGAAGCGTTGCTGGGTGGCGCGGCCGCTCAGATATTTGGGCGATTGGTGCGTCTGCGCGATGACGACGTCGGTGACAAGTTGAGGGGGGCGGTCGCAAGCGCCTTGCGTGGCGTTGATCTCAGGCAGGTTGCAGCCCTTGCGCACCGGCGTGCCTTGCAACTCGACGGCGACGCACAAGAAATGTTCAGGGTGGATAAAACGATGACATTCATGTTTGCGTTGCCGGTGCAGGTCGTCGCGCAACTGCTCGGCATTCCTCAAGGCAGCTTCGACGATGTGATGACGTGGCTCGGTGATTATGGCGCCGCCGCCGCGGCTGCGGCAACAGGGATCCCCTTATTGACAGCAGAACTGCTCGCGCGGGGGCATCACGGCGCTCAGGCGCTTTTCGACCTCGTCACAAGCATTAGCCACGACAGTCAACAGTGCGGTCCGTTGCTTCACGCCCTGGCAAACGAGGCAAGGCGGGTCGGGTGCGACGATGAAGCTGATGTCATCGTCAACGCCATCGGTTACCTGGTTCAGGGCTACGTCGCGATGGCGTCTCTGATCGGATCGACGCTCCTGGCGCTGGCGCGCCAACCGGCGCTGTGCACGCAGGTCGTTGCGGATCCGACATTGCTGCGACCGCTCATTCAGGAGGTTTTGCGGTGTGATCCCGTCACCAACAGCACCTTTCGCTTCATGGCGCGTGACGGGAAGATCGCAGGCCATATGTTGTGTGAGGGGGAGATGATCATCGTATTGCTGGCGGCGGCCAACCGGGACCCTGCGTTAAACCCGGATCCGGATCGTTTCGATATCGCGCGGGTGGAAAGAAAGTATCTCGAATTCGGTGCCGGCATGCATGCCTGTCCCGCCGACAAATTCGCACCCCTGATCGTCGAGGTCGCGGTCGCTCATCTGCTTCGCCGAGGCCTTCCTTTCGAGAAACTCGAAGCGTCGCTGACATACGCCACTTCGGGGCACGTTCGCACCCCCTTGTTCAAGCGTTGAGCGGGGAATGGCGGTTGCCAATGACGACAGCACCCCGCGGCGATGCTGTTGATATCGGCTTAAGCCGTGCGATCGCGGCGCGGCGCGGCAGTCGCTCTTGTGTCGACGTGAGCGAACCGCAATTCGATATCGGGGAGGCGTGACGTGTTTGCCGGCAGCTCGGGCCGCGTCTCGCCTGGTGCGGCCGGATCCAGCAGATCATTCCTCACAAGGCACATTTCGATAACCAGGGGATCGCCCTGATCGTCCGTGCCGCCAAAGTTGTTCGGGTGAAGGAAAACGATCGAGAAATTCGACATTCCCTCAACAAACCTGCAGATTCGTTCTCTGTGTATGTCGACATCATGAAGTTCGATGACGATGCTGGTAAATCGGTCCGCGTATTTCACGATATCGTCCAGTATCCGGTACTCGGATCCCTCAATATCGATCTTGAGGAAAATATTGTCGTCGGAGAACTCCTTGAGCAGCCCCCTGACGCTAACCTCACCCGGTTGATCATAGCCGATTCTGATGGGCCGGTGCTCGACGCCTGGCCGGCTGAAGAACCATCGATAATCCAGATACCGCGCCAATCGGCCCCAGCGAAGGCGCAGAATCTGCTCGACATAGTATCGCAGCCAGAATTTCCAGGTGACGGAATGGTCGAAACAGACGATGCCCACGTCTGCGAGTTGCCGAAACTCCTTCTCGAACTGCCAATCGTCGTTCAGACCCATGCTGATCAAACGCTTTGAGGCAAGCACAGCGCGCTTCGGCACGACATAACCGCCGTCGCGTGCGGATCCCAGCCGGATCAGGCCAGCGGATTCAATCGGCTTCCATGGTGCAGGCAGCATGACAGCTCTCCTTTTTTCAACCCAGGAGTGCTAGCAGCATCGGCTTTCGATCGCGTTAATTCTCAGCGGTTGACGGCCAAATCTGCCGACGCACATTGTTGCGGAAATGAACCTTCCCTACGTGTCGTGGCGGTGCAAATCACCAAGACGCCTTGGACGCGAAGGTCTCGGTTCCAAAGACGAACGTCAATGTGCCACGCAAAGTCGGTTTCTGACCGGTGAGCCGGTAACTTCAGCAGCAATCTTCTGCGCCTCATCGCGCATCCGGACGGATGACACCACCCCATCCAGATAAATGACACCGTGTTCGTGCGTTACCGAAATGTCGGAATCCGTCAACTCGTCAGAGTAGGCTATGGCGGTTCTCACCGCCACGACCCCAGCAATGTCAATGGGTTGCAAGGAAAATTGTGGCGCGAACGTTAGGCCGAACATGGGCCCCCGTTCCGAACTTTGATCAAATATCTGTTCATCTCCCGTTCATGTTCGCGGCTAAGCGGCCACATGTCGACCCCTCAAGTGAACACAATCGGGTCACGATATTTTTATCGGCATCGGACGCATCAGTCAGACAAGGCGCGAGGACGGTCTTGGGCGGGACTTGCGCGCCTTCGGGGGCAATGGGCACTTTTTTCGGGCGTTTTTCATTAACACTTTGACAACAATTGCGACCGCGAATGGCCCATCTTGTGTGCAGTCGAGACGCACTGCCTGATCCCTCCATGCCAAAGGAAACAAGATGAAATCCAGAGTTATTGCTGCTTGCGCTATCCTCTTCACCACCTGCGCGGCAGCGCAGGCGCAACCCGTAAAGCTCAACTCCTTCGGCGCCTGGGGCGTGTATTCCTACAAGAATGACGGTCGCGACAGCTGCTACATTCTCTCGATCCCAACGACGATGAAACCTGATCACGTCGACCACGGCGACAACTTCTTCCTTGTCGCGCCGTCACCGCGGCCGGCTGCCGGATACGTGCCGCAAGCGATCATGGGCTACGACCTTGAAGCCGGTTCGACGCTGACTGCCACGGTGGGTGACAAGGATTTCACCTTGGCGCCGCAGGGCAGGGCGGCGTGGACGCGACGCGAGGCGCGTGATGCCGAGCTCGTCGCGGCCATGAAGGCGGGGGCGACGATGACGTTGAATGCGCGCTCGCGTCGCGGCACGGAAACAAGCTACTCCTTCTCGCTGAAAGGCATGACGGCAGCGCTCAAGGGCGCTGCCCGCTGTGCACGATGAGCCGGCCCCCATATGACCTCGTTGATCGCCCAGATGTCCTGCGCGCTGCTGTCTTGGCTTGCGTCCGAGACCTGCGAAGTGGACCGAAAGAGCCTGGCGGCGCCCGTCGCCAGCGCGGGGCGAGTGGGGCGCGTCACCGGCCTTGCGATCCCCCGCTTCGTTTCCCTGAAGAGCAGCGCGGCGAGACTTCGGATAGGGCCGTCCACGGACTATCCTATCATCTGGCTTTACGTCACGCCCGGCCTGCCGCTCGAGGTCGTGGAAGAAACCGGCAACTGGCGAATGGTTCGTGATGCAGACGGCGCTATCGGCTGGATGTCGGCGGCGCTGCTCTCCGGCCAAAGAATGGCCACGGTCGGCAACTGGCTGGGATCGAACACGGCGCTCAGAACTGCGCCTGCAACTGCAGCACCCGAGCGCGCTAGCTTGCAAAGTGGAGTGCTGCTCAAGCTTGTGCATTGTGACGGCACGTGGTGCGAGGTCACGGTCAGGCGACATGGCCTCAGCGGATATGTCAGGCAGGTGGACCTATGGGGCGCCTATCGCAATGAGGTCGTCAGTTAGCCGCAAGCGGTCCCTGATCGACGTCATTCATACCAGCGAAAATGCCTTGCAGCGGCCGCCAAGGCGAGCACGCGCATGCGCGCTCCAGCAGGGTGTTCGGGCGTCCGCCGGACGTCGCTGAGTTGCGCCAGCGGATCCTAGTTGTCAAAAAAATAGAATTTTCAATGGACATCCGGATGCCTGTGGCGTAATAAAGGCAATCCTTTGCGCCTCGGCCATCATTCGCCATTGTAGAAACGGTAGTTTCTCCGCGCTCATCAACGCAGCATGTATTATTATAATAATACTCATCTGACGAATGCCGAGGATTGACTTCACCACATTCCGCGTCGCGGAATTGGTGTCTAAAGAAATCGTTTCCTTGAGCGGTATTTGCTTGAGGAATGCTGAAGATCACAAACAAGGAGAGTGCGTCAGCTGTTGAGCAGGCGGCAATTTTTTATGGCTTTTACGACGGAACACGAGAACGGCACGTCCGAGAGTTCGACCAAGATAAGATTGAAGGACGTCTACAAGATTTTCGGGGAATACCCCGAAGACGCTCTGGAGCTCATTCGCTCCGGCAAGAGCAAAGCAGACATTCACCGAGCAACCGGTTGCTCCATTGGTGTCAACAACGCCAGCTTCGATATCAAGGCAGGCGAGATCTTTGTGATCATGGGCCTGTCCGGTTCAGGCAAATCCACGCTTCTGCGTCTGCTCAACCGGCTGATCGAGCCGACATCCGGTTCGATCGAGATCGACGGCCACGACATCACGAAGATGTCCCGCAAGGCACTGATCGAACTCCGTCGCCGGGACATCAGTATGGTGTTCCAGTCCTTCGCGCTTCTCCCAAACCGCAATGTTTTGAACAACGCCGCTTTCGGGCTGGAGGTGGCCGGCGTCGGCGAGGCCGAGCGCAAGACGAAGGCCATGGCGGCGCTGCAAGCCGTCGGACTCGACGGCTACAGCGAAAGCCGCCCGGACGAACTCTCGGGCGGCATGAAACAGCGCGTCGGCCTTGCCAGAGCGCTGGCAAGCGAACCGTCGATCCTGCTTATGGACGAGGCCTTTTCGGCGCTCGACCCGCTCATCCGCACGGAAATGCAGGACGAACTGGTTCGGCTGCAATCCGAGCAAAGCCGAACGATCGTCTTCGTCAGCCATGACCTTGATGAGGCGATGCGCATCGGTGACCGTATCTGCATCATGCAGAATGGAAATGTCGTTCAGGTCGGCACACCCGACGAAATCGTCGGCACCCCCGCCAACGATTATGTCCGGTCATTCTTCCGCAATGTCGACGTCTCGCAGGTTTTCAAGGCCGGCGACGTCGCCCGAAAGACCCAGATCACCATCATAGAGCGTCAGGGTGTTTCCGCCGCTGCCGCGCTCGAGCAGATGAAAAGCCGCGACAGGGAGTTCGCGATCATCGTCGGCCGCGACATGAAATACCATGGCATGGTCAGCCAGACGTCATTGATGGAGAAGATCCGCTCAAAGGCGGAAGACCCGTATCGCAGGGCGTTTCTTGCCGATGCAGCGCCAATCCTTGCCAGCGAACAGCTCTCAAACGTGCTTGGGCAAGTGGCGGCAAGCGTGTGGCCGGTTCCTGTTGTCGACGACCAAGACCGTTATATCGGCGCCATCAGCAAGTCGGCGCTGCTCGAGACGCTCGACCGCGCCAACTGAACCTCACCAGCCAATCGGATAAAACCATGAGCTTCGACATCGGAGACGGCATCGATTCGGCCGTCAATTACATCCTCGACAACTTTTCGCCCGCGCTCGACTTCATCGCCGCGTCGATCGGGTTCGTGACGAACGGACTGCAGAACGGCCTGCTCAGCATTCCCATGGCGGTCGGCATCGCGATCTTCGTTCTTCTCGCCCTATGGCGCGTCTCGCTCGGCTTTGCGGTCTTTGCCGGGCTGTCGCTCTCGCTGGTCGGACAGATGGGGCTGTGGGCGGCGATGATGGAGACGCTGTCACTGGTCATTGCCTCGACGGTCATCGCGATGATCATCGGCCTGCCGCTCGGCGTCGCCATGGCGCGCCGGGATTCGGTCGCCACGGTCATCCGCCCGGGCCTCGATCTGATGCAAACGATGCCGGCCTTCGTCTACCTCATCCCGGCGGCAATGTTTTTTGGGCTCGGCGCGGTTCCGGGCACCATCGCGACCGTCATTTTTTCGATGCCCCCGGTCGTGCGTCTGACCAATCTCGGCATCCGTCAGGTGCATGTGGAGTTCGTCGAGGCCGGCAATGCCTTTGGCTGTACGCCGACACAGCTTCTCCTAAAGGTCCAGCTACCGAACGCAATGCCGTCGATCATGGCGGGCATCAACCAGACGATCATGCTGTCTTTGTCCATGGTGGTCATCGCGTCGATGATCGGCGCCGGCGGCCTCGGCAACACGGTGCTGACGGGCATCCAACGGCTTGATGTCGGCACCGGCTTCGAAGGCGGTCTGGCCGTTGTCATCCTCGCCGTCATTCTCGACCGCCTTACCCAGAGCCTCGGAAAAAAGGGCGCCACCTGGCGCCTGCCGTTCGCGAAATTTGGCTTGCGCGAGCCCGAGGCCAAGACGGCCTGAGCGCAGCGTCTTTAACGGCGGGCATGCGCCCGCTGTCATTCGAAATGCATAGGAAGGATTGGATATGTTCAAGACAATCGCCACCATCGGCCTTGCGGCCATGTTTATTGGCGGCCCTGCAGGCGCGAGCTTCGCGCAGGAGACAAAGCCGGTGAAAATCGGCTGGGCAGCATGGTCGGACGCGGAATTCGTCACCAAGCTGGCGGCGAAGATCATTAAAGATGAACTCGGCCGTGACGTCGAGCTTGTACAGACCGACGTGGCTCCGCTCTATCAGGGTGTGAGCCGTGGCGATCTCGATGCCATGATGATGGCATGGCTGCCGCAGACCCACGCCGACTACTACGGCAAGGTGAAAGACAAGGTCGAGACGCTCGGTACCGTCTACGAGGGCGCCAGGCTCGGATGGGTCGTCCCGGCCTACATTCCCGAAAGCGAGCTCAACTCGATCGAGGATCTGCAAAAGCCCGAGATCAAGGAAAAGCTTGCCTCGACGGTTCAGGGCATCGATCCGGGCGCCGGCTTGACGCGCCTTTCGGAAAAGGCAGTCAAGGACTACGGCCTCGACGGTTACAAGCTTCAGATCTCCAGCGAGGCCGGGATGCTGACGGTGGTGGACCGCGCAATCAGAACTGAAAAGTGGTTCGTTGCAACGTCCTGGAGCCCCCATTGGATGTTCGGCAAATACGCGCTTCGCTACATCGCCGATCCGAAGGGCTCGCTCGGTGAGGCCGAACATGTCGACGTGCTGGCACGCCAGGGTTTCAAGCAGGACAATCCGGAAGTCGCCGCCTTCCTCTCGCGCATGAAACTGCCGATCGGCGACCTGGAAGCCGCGATGTTCCAGGCGCAAGAGACCTCCTATGAAGCCGCGGTTGAGAAATACATCGCGGATCACCCCGATCAGGTGAAAGCCTGGACCGGAAAATAAGCCGTTCAACCTCCTGAGAAAGAGCCCGGCGCCCGTCAAACGCCGCCGGGCGACCGCTCGCATCAGAATGGAAAGGGATACCGATGAACTTCAATGATCAGGACAACGCGATCTGCGTCCAGGATGACACGATTGGCGGGCGTATGTCGCTCGCTCGCGATGCCCTCGACGTGTCGGCACAAAGCGCCGCCAGGATCATCGGCGTTGAGACGAGCACTTGGTTCAACTGGGAAAACGATCGAGACGCGCCGCGTGCCAATCGCCTGGCGATGATTGCTGGCGTCTTGAGCGTAAGCCTCTCTTGGCTGTTGACGGGACGAGGGCAGGGGCCGCGCTGAAAAAGAATACAGCGCACGCGAACAGCGTTGGCAATTGTGCTGCCCGCACCCAGTACGCCTATTGCGCTTGCGCTCGCCAGCCTGGCACCGCAGAACTGCGGACCGTCGAGATTCACGGCGGCTGCCAAGTTGCTGAAATTGGCAGCAGATTATAGCTTCGCGGCAAAATGGGCCGAGATGGAGAGTGACAATGGAGCGGATTGGAATTTTTGGCGACGTGGAGCTTTCGCGCATTGTTTACGGCATGTGGCGGCTGGGAGATGATCAGGACACGTCGATCGCTCACATCCGTTCAAAGATCGACGCGTGCCTCGATCAGGGCGTGACCACGATGGATCATGCCGACATCTATGGCGGCTATATGGTCGAAGAACTCTTCGGCGATGCGTTGCGTGGCAGCGGTCTTCGGCAGCGCATCGAGATCATCACGAAATGCGGCATCGTCTACCCTGCCGGCCGGCACAGGGCCGCGAAGGTCAAGCATTACGACACGAGTGCCGGTCACATCACGGCCTCGGTCGACGAATCGCTCCGGCTGATGGGCACGGATTACATCGACCTTCTTCTCGTTCACCGACCCGACCCGTTCATGGATCACGTCGAAACGGGCGCTGCACTCGACGCGCTGGTCAAGGCCGGAAAGGTTCGCTCCGTCGGTGTCTCGAACTTTCGCCCCTGGGACCAAAGCCTGTTGCAGTCGGCTATGGGTACAAGGCTTGCAACCAACCAGATTGAACTCAGTCTGATGGCAACAGAGCCCTTCACCAACGGGGATATTGCTCACCTTCAGCAAATGGCGACCCCGGCGATGGCCTGGTCACCGCTTGGAGGAGGCCGGTTGATGACGGAGAGCAACGGTGTGCTCGCCGAGAAGCTCGACCGTCTCGGCGCCGAGTCTGGCATCGACCGGGCCGCCGTCGCGATCGCTTGGCTACTCGCCCACCCGGCCCGAATTCTGCCTGTGCTTGGCACGAACAGCATCGACCGTATCCGCCGGTTTTCCGAGGCGCTGGAGGTCCGGATCGACCGGCAAACCTGGTTCGAACTCTATGCGGCGGCCAGGGGGAACGATGTTCCGTAGTCGATCCGCGCAGGTTCGCCACGTCGAAGGATTGCGCTAGTCATGGCTCGATATCAAGCTCCGCATATCTGCGGAAGATGCCGTTTTCGTTGAAAGCTAACCGACGCGGCGAGGCGAGATAGGCAGCGATTGTGGATTTGCTCTTCACGAGACCGTGGAGCTGAGCAAGGCCTGCATAGCGGATCTCGTAGTGCGACATCGCTTTGGGGAAGGCATAGATCAGCCCTTCGATCACCTGGAACATCGACAGGTCGACATAGGTAAGATCGTGGCCGACGAGGTATCCAGCGTGCGCCGGGTTCTGTTTCAGCACCCGCTCGAAATAGCCGAGGAACTTCGGCAGACGGTTTTTGACGAACTCCAACGACCGAGCCTTGGCCTCTTCTTTCTGATCTTCATAGTATTTTGAAGTTGCGATCGGGTGGTGCGTGTCGTGCACCTCCGCGACGAAGTCAGTGAGCGTCAGTTGAAGTCCGTTGGCAAACCAACGCAATTCATCGCTTTCCGGCGCAAGACGGAGCTTAGGACCGAGGTAAAAGAGAATGTTGGCGACATGGGAGACGATCTGCCCGTCGTCCTTGAGAAAAGGAGGCGCGAAGGGAATATGCGCCTCCGACGAGCTATTGATGATCTGCATCATCTCGTCCGTCCCGCGGTGCGGTTCCCGTGTGACATCGACATAGTCCGCCCCGGCGAGCTCGAGCGCCAGCCTTATAAATTCTCCGCGGCCCTGAATGCCATCCCAGTAGTAGAGTTCAAATGCCATGACATCCTCGCGGCTATTTGGGCTGACGCTGTGCCGATTAGCTATGGGGCCAACATTGCGGCTGCCGCATCAGCCAACCCGACGCGGTTGGTTCTCTGATGCGGCTGTGCGGGAACATTGAGCAGAAGTCTTCGCTTGTCCACCATATTATCTGCCGGGCAAGCCTACCCGTCCGGCAGTGTCGATGATCTCGCGAGCCATCGTTTCAGCCACAGCGTCGGTGGTTCGACCCTCTGCCGCGGCGCGCTCGAAGATACGGGTCAACGTGAACGGAATCCGGTCGACGCGAACCATCACATCGTTGACGTTGTAACGACCGCTGCCTATTTCGGCTGCGACATTGATAACGCCGCCGGCGTTGATGACATAGTCGGGCGCATAGAGGATGCCTCTTTCCATGAGGCGTTCACCGTCCGCAGCAGTTGCGAGCTGATTGTTGGCGGCTCCCGCGACGATTTTGGCCCGAAGCAACGGGATCGTGCCGGCCGACAGAACGCCGCCCAGCGCACAGGGTGCGAATATATCGACATCGGCCGCAATGATCGCCTCGCCCTCGACGACTGTCGCGCCGAGCTCTTGAGCGGCGCGTGCCGTGCGGACGGGATCGAGGTCGCAGACGATGAGTACTGCGCCTTCGGCATGGAGCTTCTGGCAGAGCGCCCAGCCAACCGAGCCCAGCCCCTGCACGGCGACGCGAATGCCCTTCAGGTTATCGCTGCCGGTGCGATGGCGCAGTGCGGCCTTCAGTCCGAGGAAGGTGCCCAATGCCGTAAAGGGCGATGGGTTGCCACTTCCGCCCTTGGTGGTGCCGCTGACATTCGGCGTGCGCTCGGCAAGGAAATCCGCGTCCGCAAGCGTCATGCCGACATCCTCGGCCGTGATGTATTGACCCACCAGCGCATTCAGCATCTCGGCATAGGCAGCCAGCATCGCCGGCGTCTTCTCCCTCTTCGGGTCGGCGATGATCACCGCCTTGCCGCCGCCAAGCGCCAGGCCGGCAATGGCGGATTTGAAGCTCATGCCGCGCGAAAGACGCAGTGCATCGGTGACGCCGGCCTCGAAGCTGACATGCGGCCAGATGCGGGTGCCGCCCAAAGCCGGGCCAAGGACAGTCGTGTGAACAGCCACGATTGCCTCAAGGTTACGCTCGGCATCCCGGCCCAGCCAGACCTGCTCGTGGGCGTCGAAGCCAGGCAGACCGGCTACCTCGGCGGTGATGTCGGTAATATCAAGAGTGGTTGCGGCAGTGATTTCCTGACGCGGCTTCAACCCATTTCGCATTGCCATTCCTCCCCTGTGACCCGGCACATTGAAGGTTAAACATTCTCAGCGATTTTTGGTTTCGAAGTCACCACGTTACACGATGGCGCATTGCGTGCGAGGAAATCTCCGCGCAACAAACGCAAAGCGCATTCCTTTGCAGAAGGGGGATGGTTCCAACGATTGTGCGCCTGTCAACCGCACCGCCTCAACGCCAGTTGAACGACCGCGCCATGGATCAACGGTAATGTGGCGGGACCAAATGACCCCGGAGCTGGACGGCCGCATTCTGACTTGTGGTTCCCCGCCAGGCGAGCGCGCTCTCCCGGCGGGACCAGATCACGGTATCGCGTATTTTCAGGGGCTTTTGCGCGTCACGAACCGAGTTTCCAGATAGGCGTCTATCGCCTCGGATCCACCTTCGGTTCCGTAGCCGGAATCCTTGATCCCTCCGAACGGGACTTCGGGCAAGGCAAAGCCGAGATGGTTGATCGAGATCATGCCGCTTTCGATTTCGGCCGCAATGCGATCGGACTGGGTCTGTGACCCGGTGAAGGCATAGGCGGCGAGCCCGAAGGGCAGGCGGTTGGCTTCCTCGATCGCGTCGTCCAGTTCCGAATAACGGTTGATGACCGCAACCGGACCGAAGGGTTCGTCGTTCATGATGGCGGCCGAGCGCGGCACGTCCGCAAGCACCGTTGGTTGGAAGAAGTATCCGCGATTGCCGATGCGGTGGCCGCCGGTCATCAGGCGCCCACCCTGTTCGACGGCATCGACGACCAGGCGTTCGATTGCTGGAATGCGGCGCTCGTTGGCGAGTGGTCCCATGTCCGTTGTCGCATCGAGGCCATTGCCGACCTTGATCGCTTGCGAGGCGGCGGTGAAACCGTCGATGAACCGATCGGCCACCCGTTCCTGAACGAGGAACCGCGTCGGCGACACGCACACCTGACCCGCATTGCGATACTTGCTTCCAGCCATCACCGCGACCGCCTCATCGACGTCGGCATCATCAGTGACGATCACTGGCGCGTGGCCGCCAAGCTCCATCGTCGCGCGCTTCATGTGCTGGCCGGCAAGCGCGGCGAGCGACTTGCCAACCGGAGTGGAGCCGGTGAAGGACATCTTGCGGATCACCGGGTGCGAAATCAGATACTCGGAGATCTGTGCGGGCACACCATAGACGAGGTTGACGACACCATCCGGCACCCCGGCATCCACAAAACACCGGATCAGTTCGGCAGGCGAGGCAGGCGTTTCCTCCGGTGCCTTGACGATGATGGAGCAGCCGGTCGCAAGAGCCGCTGAAAGTTTGCGCACGACCTGGTTGATCGGGAAATTCCACGGCGTAAAAGCCGCCACCGGACCAACCGGGACCTTCACCGTCATCTGGGTCACATTCGGCGCACGCGGTGGAATGATCTGTCCATAGGCGCGCCGGCCTTCCTCGGCGAACCAGTCGATGATGTCGCCGGCGCTCAGGATTTCGCCCTTGGACTGCCCAAGCGGCTTGCCCTGTTCGCGGGTCATCAGCCAGGCGATGTCGTCGGCGCGTTGCCTCAAAAGCACTGCGGCGGCGCGCATGATTTTCGCCCGGTCGAAAGCGGATATCCGCCGCCAGGTTTCAAAGCCTTTCTGGGCGGCATCGAGCGCTTCGTTGAGATCGGCAACCTCGGCCCAGGCGACCGTTCCGATCGCCTCTTCGGTTGCGGGGTCGACAACCGGAATGCTCTTGCCTGATCGCGCCGGCCGCCATTTGCCGTCGATGTGAAGGAGGATATCCGGGTAGCTGGGCATGAAAGAACCTTTTCTGAACGGGTCTGGCTGGCGCGATCAACTGTGATGCGCAAGGAAGTCTTGGAAACGCCAGGGAGACTGCCTGCAAGTGATACCGAAGATCAAGGGGCAGGGCCGATCATAGCCACTCAGAACCTGCATCGCTCCCGCCGTAGCCACACGTTGCCCGTGATCTCCCGACAACTAATGCGGAAACCGGTCGGCGAATTGTGGACCACGCCCGACGTCGAGCAGCACCTCGTCGACCCGCTGCCGCCGGGTGGCCGAGCGTCGTCCTGCCGGAACGAG
Source organism: Ensifer sp. 4252 (assembly GCF_050434565.1). Taxonomy (NCBI): domain Bacteria; kingdom Pseudomonadati; phylum Pseudomonadota; class Alphaproteobacteria; order Hyphomicrobiales; family Rhizobiaceae; genus Ensifer; species Ensifer sp. 4252. The sequence goes on along the minus strand of NZ_JBNDIU010000011.1, from coordinate 135,941 downwards.
GCCTCCGACCAGTCGACGATTTCACCCGGGCGAATGTCGAGCTTGAGGTTGTCAACGACGTCACGCGCTCAGTCATGCCACAGGGAAGGGCGGCGAGCAGCGTTTTGGGTATCGTCGCGACGCGGAGGCTTCATGGAGCTCTCGATCTCGACCGTTGTCGTCTATAGACCACCCGGCGTCACCGAGCCACGAGTGTGAGTTTTGAGCATTCAACGCTGCCTTCTGCCTCAAGGGTGCCGTTTCAGGTCGACGCCAGCGCGGGAGCCGTTTTGGTGCCCGGCTTCAACATCCCGGTCAGCAGCAAGCTCGCGGCGAGGAAGGGAATAAGCATTCCCAGGCCGAAGCGCATGTCGCTATGCTCGGCGACGAGTCCGATCATTGGCGGCCCAATCAGAAAGCCGAGAAGTGCCACGAAAGACAGGATCGCCACACTTGCGGGCGCCGGCCGGTCCTTCTGGTCAGCGGCCGCCGTGACAGCCAGCGGAAAGCCGACGGAGACACCGAAGCCCATGGCGGCAAAGCCGACCAGCGCCAACCAGGCGGCCGGGCTTGCCGCCACCAAGAGCAGCCCCGCGATACTCGCAAGGCCGCATGTGCGAGCCACGGCGACAGGCCCGTAGGTGGCCTTGAGCCGGTCCCCGCCAAAGCGTCCCGCTGCGACCATGAAGGCGAAGATCGAATAGCCGAAACCGGCGCTGGCGCTGGTGAGCCCGAACACGTCTCGCAGATAGACAGCCGACCAGTCCGCAACTGCACCCTCGGTCATGGTGATGCCGAAGACAAAGAAGCAGATTCCGAGCAACGCTCGACTTGGTGGACGGCGCCTGCTTTGGACGGTGTCCACCTGGGTCGGCTCTGTGGAGTGCAGGTCCGGCAACGCCTTGGCTGCCAGAAGGCTGATCGGCAACATAACCGCGGCTGCTATCAACACAGCCCATTCCGGCGACACGCCCGCCGCGGCAAAGCCGATGCCGACCAGACTGCCCGCCATGATCCCGAGGCTCCAGAAGCCGTGACACGTGCTCATGATCAACTGGCCGGAGCGCTTCTCAATGGCATCGGCCTCGACGTTGAGGCCCAGCTCCAACGTCGCCAACGCAATGCCCACGACTGCAAGTGTTACGAAAAGCAACTCGATGCTTGGCGCCCATGTCGGTAGCCACACCAGCCCGAGAAACACCACGAAGCCGTAGAGGATGGTGGCGCGACCGCCGATCCGGGCGACAAAGCGGCCGGCGAAGGGCAGGGTAAGCAGGATTCCCGCCGGCATGCCGAGCAGAGCCAATGCCAGCTCGGCCGGTCCGAGACCGAGCTTTTGCTGAATGTCGGGAATGCGTGGCAACCAGGCGCCAAAAGCGATCGGCTGGAGGAAAAAGATCAGCATGATGAGCCGCTGACTGGTCATGCGCATTGCTCCCCTGCATCCCATGCTGTCAACTTGTCCGCTTGCCGCCTGAATGCAGCATCGGGACTCGCGGCGGCATTGAAAATCATTTTCATAATTTGTGTGACAAGGTCACGAGACTGTCAACCGGCCCATGCCAAGGTCGGTCGAAAAAGTACGCAACCGCGCGCTCGTTTTTTGCTCTGGATATTAGTCGATGCGCAGATATGGGTCGAATCTGGTCGATAATTTGAAGGGAATTCGCTCAATCCTGAAGAAGACCACCTGTTTGCCGCATGCGTGCGATGCTTGGCTGTCCCGCTGCTTACGATGCGGCAATGAAAAAAATGAACACAGGATGCGGCGTTGCCAGCCATTTGGAAATGCGACACTCAGCATCTCCACTCGTCCTGATGGAAACCCCAATCCGACCGGCTGGTTCGCTTTGCAAGGGGGCGAGGGCGGGTTCGTGGCACCCGATAAGCTTTGGCGCTGAGACTATGCATACCACCGCTCACCCTGGCCCCAGACGTGAGCGCCCGATCAGGCGTCGCTGGTCGGGGTTGCTCAAGCTGGTCAGGGGCGATCCAGTCAAGCTCCAAGGAAGCCATCCCGATCATGGCGGTCGCTGCAGTGATGGCAAACGTCTCCCGCATTTTTGTATGGTGGCGCTCTGTCGATGGGCGCGCGGTTGCAGCCTATGCCGCAACGGGCATACCGGCAGGTCGATTGCCCAAAGGCTTCCGGTAGCGTCGACGGCGGTCCGCAGCCATTTGATGCGTCGTCACGTGCGGGTAGCCCCCGACGACGGGAACCTCACGATCATGCCAGAAATTCCGTCGCAGCTCGCGGCAGATTGTCGAGCGGTCGCGGCGAAGCGTCCGCGCGATCTCCGCCTGGCTGATCTTCTGCTCATGCATCCGCGCAATGACGCGGCGTTCATCCATACTCAACTGCACAAAAGAGCGGGCCACTTCCATCCTCCTGAAAACCATGGCCAATTTGCCTCTGTTGCATTTGAAAATGGAATCTGCCCGGCTACATGAAAAGATCGCGTAATCTGTCTTATGGAACTTATCTGTCCGACCTGGTTCACGGGGAAATCGCATCCGTGGGGCCATCGTGGGCAAGACATCGGCGGCACCAAAAGCGATCGATGCTGCCAGCCTGCCGTTCAGCTCGCTTCATGGTGAGCTAGAAGCAGGCTGCGCATCCTGGCTCAACGAGACTGACGGCGTCTAACAACTTGCAGCAACCTCAGACCTGTTTCGATCGAGGCACGATCAGAGGCGTCGCGGAAACGGGATCGTCAATAACCATACACGAGAGGCCGAAGACGTCTTCCACCAGTTGAGCGGTGACGATACTGGTCGGCGCGCCTTCAGCAACGATCGCGCCTTCGCGCATCGCGATGATATGCGTGGCGTAGCGGCAGGCATGGTTGAGGTCATGAAGTGCCGCAACCAGGGTCCTTCCGCTATGGCGGCTCAGGTGTCGGCAGAGATCCAGCAGTTCGATCTGATGGGCGATATCAAGAAACGTCGTCGGCTCATCGAGCAGAAGGATCGGCGTTTCCTGCGCCAGCACCATGCCGATCCAGACACGCTGACGCTGGCCACCGGAAAGCTCGTCGACCGGTCGAGCCGCAAGATCGGCAATTCCGGTCAGTTCCATGGCTTGCCGCACCGCTGCTTCATCGGCCTTCGACCATTGCCTCAGAAAGGACTGATGCGGATAGCGCCCCCGCGACACCAGATCGAAAACCGAGATACCCTCCGGTGCAACTGATGACTGCGGCAACAGTCCAATCCGGCTGGCCACCGCCTTTGCGGCGTACTTGCCGATCTCCTTGCCATCGAGAACGATCTGCCCGGAACTCGGCGCCAAGAGGCGCGCCAGCGCCCGCAGCAATGTGGACTTGCCGCTTGCATTGGGGCCGACGATGACTGTGAACGAGCCGTCGGGGATCGCCACCGAAAGAGTGTCGGAAATGATCCGCCGTTCGTACCCAAGCGTGACGGACTTCGCTTGAAGCCTGGGAGTATTGTTCATGATCTTCGGATCTCCCGCAGCAAAAGCCAGACGAAATAAAGCCCGCCGATGCTGACGGTCATGACGCCGACCGGCAGCGGCGAGGCAAATGCGTGTTGCGCCACCACGTCGGCAGCCAACAGCAAAAGGCTGCCAACAAGCGCCGACGATGCCAGGGGGACACCGGACAAGCGCGCCAGACGTCTGGCGATCTGAGGCGCGGCAAGGGCGACGAAGGCGATCGGACCTGAGAGCGCGGTGACGGTTGCCGTGAGCGCCACACCCAGCACCAGCAGGGCAAGGCGCAAGGCGCCCGCGGAAACACCGGTCGACACGGCAAGATCATCGCCAAGCTCGAGCTGGCGCATAGCACGGGCCAGGATAACGGTAAGAGGCAGAGATGCCAGGAGCACGGCTGCGGCGAGCTTGACGTCGGCGTTGCCGAGCCCGTTCAAACTCCCGGCTCCCCAGATCGCAGCAGCAAGTGCGGCCTGCAGGTCTGCCTGGCGCATCAGCCAAAGATTGACGGCGCCGAGCATGGCAGAAACGCCAATGCCAACGATGATCAGCCGGAAACCCTGAATGCCGTTCTTCCAGGCAAGCGTATAGACGATCGCCGCCGTCACCAGGCCGCCAAGGACCGCGCCGATGGCCATTTCGTGCTGCACGCCGGCAAAAATCAGCATGACGACGAGCGCCCCTGAATAGGAGCCGGTGGAAAAGCCGATGATATCAGGACTACCGAGCGGATTGCGCGTCAACGACTGAAAGATGGCGCCGCTGAGACCAAGAGCCGCTCCGAGCAACAAAGCAAGCAGCACTCGAGGCAGGCGCCATTCCACGACCACCATTCGTATCCGGGGCGATGCATCGCCTGCGAGCGCTGCCCATATGTCAAAAGCAGACAGCGGCAGTCTGCCGCTCGAAAGCGAAAGGATCATCAATGTCAGTGCCAGCCCCGCAAGGGCCGCGATCAGCAAGGCGACACGGCGATGGACGCGAAAAGACACCCGCCCGGCAAAGGCACGAACGACCATGACGGCATGTCCGGCGACTGGATTTCCCGACGGAGCGCTCACAATCCTGTTGCCTTTCGACGACGAGCAAGCAGGATCAAGACGGGTGCACCGATGAGGGCCGTGAGGATTCCCGCCTCCAGTTCGTCCGGTGCGATCAGTAGGCGCCCGGCAATGTCCGCGGCCAAAATCAGACTTGGCGAAAATAAAGCCGTCAGCGCCACGATCCAGCGTTGGTCCGGCCCGCTGAACCACCTCACGGCATGCGGCACCATCAGCCCGATGAAACCGACAGGACCGGCCGCCGCCGTTGCGCCACCGGCAAGCAAAGTAACAGCGATCGCAACGCCAATCCTCGTTCGACCGAGACCGGCACCAAGGGTACTTGCCAGTTCGTCACCGAGGGCAACGGCGTTCAGTGGGCGTGCAAGAGCGAGTGCCAGCAGCAGCCCGGCGCCAATCATTGGCGCGACCACCGCAACAATATGCATGTCCCGCCCGGCAATCGAACCGATCGACCAATGACGCATCTGTTCAAAGGCTTGCGGATCGAGAAGCGTGATCGAAGAACCTATGCCCGACAAGACAGCAGAAAGCGCAACGCCCGCCAGAACAAGGCGCATGGGGGTCGCGCCTTCGCGCCCGTTGGCGCCGACAGCGTAGACGACAGCCGTGGCGACTACCGCCCCAAGCATCGCGAAACCGAGATAGGCATCGATGGTGCGCAACCCGAGAATACCAACGGCAACGATCACGAAGAAGGCGGCACCGGCATTGACGCCGAGGATGCCGGGATCCGCGAGCGGGTTGCGCGTGGCTGCCTGGATCAGCGCACCGGAAACACCAAAGGCGCTCCCTGCAAGCAGTCCAAGCAGCGTGCGCGGTAACCGATAGTCGCGGATGATCACATGTTCGACGGACGTCGGGTCAAAACCAAAGAGGGCTTGAAGCGCAACGTCGGCTGCAACTGGTCTGGCGCCAAGCAGGAGGCTTGTGGCCATCGCCACGATCAGCAAGACCGCGCCGGCGAGGAGCGCGAGGAACTTGGTCCGGTCACGCGATCGCGCTGGCAACCGGCAGCGCGTCGTTGCCGGAGGGCTGAGCGGCACGCCGGTACTCATACCCGCGCCTGCCCAAGGATCCAGTAGCCAACAGCGGTGATCCGCTGCTTATCGAAGCCAAGTGCATCACGAAAATGCTTACGGCTTTCGCTGACGCAGGTCGCCTCACCCGCAATCCAGATGTACCCTGGCCCGCCCGGTAGCCGGATGTCGCGCGCGATCTCATCAAGCCGGCTGGCGCGGCCGTGCTTGCCGAAGCTGTCATACCAAAAGGCAATGATGTCTGCTTGCGACGTCAACGCCTGTCGATCGGCCATATCCGGCAGCTCGACGTGCACCTTTGCCGCGATACCAGCGGGAAGCTCCTCCAGGATACGGGCTGCCGCCGGCAGGCCGGTAATGTCGCATAGCAGCACGATCCATCGGGCGTCGACAGGAAGGCGATAGCGGCCCTCCGGGTTGCAGAGCCCGACCATGTCGCCTGGTTTTGCAGCCAGTGCCCAGGTTGCGCCGACGCCACCCTCGTGCACGACCAAATCGACGACCATTTCCGCGCGCTCTCGATCCCAGTGCCGAATGGTATAGGGCCGGTTCGGGCAGGCCTTGGAGCCATCCGGTCTTCCCCACTTTCCGTTGCTCAACACGGGAAGCGAAACGGGCGTCTCGTCATCCGGGGCGAAAGCCAGACGGATCCACTCGTCCGCATGTCCAGTCTCAACCAACCGATCTGCTCCTTCCACTTCGAGGACCACCCGGATCATCGATGGGGTCAGGCGTTCGGCGGTGCGGACGCGAGAAAAGAAATAGTCTTCGTGATACATCATGGCTCCTTGCCGGCGTGGCTGTCGGCCACTCCGATTGCCTGCGCCAGCCGCGGCACCAAACCCGGAAATCCGTAGGGGATGGCAAGGACGCTCGGCCAGGAGGCTGACCAGACGGAAACGGGATCCTCGAGCGCAACGTAAGCGCCGGAGGACACGGGTCGAAATAGCTGGAACAGCGGCTGGCTCTCCATCGCACCGCGCGCGCCGCCTTCGTACCACATGATCAGGACGTCGCTTTCGACCAGCTCGAGTTGTTCGAGGCTGATGTCGAGCGAGCTCCTGCCGGGGTTTTCCCGGGATAGCCGCGCAATGCCAGGTGCCACCCGCATACCGAGATCGATCAGCCAATCGACGCGCGTCTCGCCGGGCAGGTAGACAACCATCGAGCCGGAGCCGGGAAAATAGGTCCCAAAGGTAAAACTGCGACCAGCCAGACGGCCATTTTGCCGGGCAAGCGCGGCCAGGAACAAACGCGTCCGATCGATCAGCGTCTCGGCCGCCGGCGATCGGCCGAGGGCCTTGCCGATCTGCCGGGTCTGCTCGCGCCAATCGGCGCGCCACGGTCCACTGGCATAACCGACAGTTGGAGCGATTGCCGACAGGCGCTCGTAGCTGCGCGCGTCCATGTCCGAAAAGACGTTGACGATAAGGTCGGGCTCCAGGCCGAGGATCGTTTCGTAATCGGCCTGACCACCGTCGAGCAGGCGTGGCCGAACGCCACCAAGTTTCGCCTCGCACCAAGGCGCGATGCCGCTTTCGAACATGCCACGGCGGACCATTCCGACCGGTGTTTCGCCGAAGGCGAGCACGCTGTCCTCGTCGCACCAGCCGACGGTGACAATGCGCCTTGGCCTCGTCGGTACGATCGTCGCACCAAGCGCGTGTTCGACCGTGACTGGAAAGCTTGGCGTTTGTCCGAAGGAAGCGCGCGCCAGCAACGATGCGAAGCCCCCCGCAACCACCGCACGGCGCGACAGGAGCCTGCCTGTCGCGCCGCCGATTGCCGATGTCAGTCGTGTTACCGTCAAAGTCGCCTTCCCATCATCGCCGGCGCGTGGCGCCGATGTCCAACTCAGAACTTGAATTTGGTGGAGATGCTGAAGCTACGCGGCTCGCCGTAGAATCCGGTGTCGAAATTGCCGAAGCCCGCATAGTACTTTTCGTTGAGCAGATTCTTCACGTTGAAGGTAAGGTCAACCTTCTCGTTGAAGCTGTAGCGGGCCATCAGATCGACAAGGAAGACGTTCTTCTGGGTGAGAATTGCGTATTCCGAGGCCGGGCTCCACACCTTGCCATAGATCTCGTCCTGCCAGCGGATGCCGCCACCAACCGTCAGCTTCTCCCACTCTCCGGGCAGCTGATAGGTGGTGAAAAGTTTGAAGACATTTTCCGGCGCGCTCGTCTGGATGAAGGAATAGACCCGGTCTCCATCTCTTTTGCGGGCGCGGGCATAGGTGTAGCCTGCATAGACATTTAGGCCGGGGAGCACTTCGCCGGAGGCTTCCAACTCGAACCCCTTGGTCGTCACCCCGTCGGCGGCGGTATAATAGGGGTCGCCCGTCACCGGATCGGTTCCGGCCTGTTCGCCGACATTGTCCTGCTTGGTCAGGAAGACGGCGGCGCTGGTGTTCAAGGCGCCATCGAAGAACGCACCCTTCACGCCAGCCTCGAAACTATCGCCCATTTCAGGATCGAGATACGAGCCGGCAATGTCCTGGCTGTTCTGTGGCTTGAAGATGCTCGTATAGCTTGCATAGACCGAATAGTTGTCGGTCAGATCATAAACCACGCCGAGATAGGGCGTGAGCTCTCCCTTGGCTGAATAGGAAGCCGCCCCGGCCCATGCTCCCGTGGCGTTGTCGTATGTGCCGTAATCGACCTTGTCCCACCAGCTGATGCGGCTTCCAGCGATGACTGAAAGCTCGTCGGTCGGCTTCAGGCGAATGGCTGCATAGGCGCCGTACTGGGTCGTCTTTGCTTCATATCTGCCGACGAGGTCGAAAGCCGGCTCCTGTGTATTACCGTCCCAATCGAAGAAGTTGGGCACGTTCGGGTCGTAGCCGACGCCGCCATAGCCGTACCAGGGGCCTTTATCCGTGGTATTTGATGCCGTCGCGCCGATCATCAGATCATGTTCCCGGCCGAACAGCTCGATCGGACCGGAAGCCCTGATATCGGCTGTGTTTTGAACGAGCCTGCCGCCGTAGTGTCCGACATACTGAAAGACGCCCGCCCCCGTTACCGGATCGGGCCAACCGCCACCGGCCGATCCGAGCACACTGTCGTGGCCATTGCGACGATGGTTGAGTGTCACATCCAGATTCCAGCCATTGTCGAACTCGTGCGCGAGCGTGGCGAAATAGTTGTTCGCATAGGTGTTGCGGCGGCTCCATTCCGTTGCCGGGTTTGTGGAGACATCCCAATCGGTCCGCGTGCCGTCGCTATAGAACATCGGCAGACCGGTCCAACTGGTCCCGCGTGGCAGATTGCGTTGGTAGTCGGCGCCAAGCGTCAGGGTGGTATTATCGGTGATATCGGCCTCAAGCACGCCGTAGAGCGTGAACTTGCGCTTTTCGTAGTGGTCGAGATAGGACTTTCCATCCTCGTAAGCGCCGGCGAAGCGTCCGCGCAGCGAGCCATCAGCATTCAGCGGACCGGAGAGGTCGACCTCGGAGCGGTAGGTATCCCAGGAGCTGGCGGAGCCGGTCAGCGATGCCTGGAACGTGTCGGTCGGCTTCTTGCGCACCAGATTGACAGCAGCGCCGGGGCTTCCGACACCCTGCAGCAAACCGTTGGCGCCCTTTACGATTTCGACCCGATCATAGATCGTCATGTCGGCGTTGCTCAGCCCATAGTCATAGACGCCATCGGTCTTGACGAGGACGCCGTCGTACTGGAACTCGGTCAGGGCGAAACCGCGCGCAAAGAATTCGGTGCGATCACTGTCATAGCGCTGGATGCTGATGCCGGTGGCGCTGCCGAGCGCATCGGCAATCGTCGTTGCCTGCCGGTCCTCGAGCAATTGCCGTGTGACCACGGTTACCGATTGCGGAGTCTCTCTGATCGACAGCGGCAGACCGGTTGCAGTGTCCATCTCTGCCGTCGTGTAGGAGCCGGTACCTTCAGTCGCCGCACCGAACCCCGTCACCTCGATCTTCTGCAGGGACGTCGCACCATCAGTGACAGCGGCCCCCTCGCCCGAGGTCAAACGACGTGAATCCGAGATTGTGACTGTATTGACCCCGGTGAAGCGGTACCCGAGGCCAGTGCCAGCAAGAAGCCTGGTAAGACCTGCGTCCGGCGTGTAGCTGCCGGACAGGCCGCCACTGCGCAAACCACGCACGACATCTGCAGGGTAAAGCATCTGCAGGCCGGCATCGTCGCCAAAGCGCATGATCGCCGCATCGAGCGGGCCTTCGGGCACATTGTATTTGGCAGCTGCAGGCCGCGCGCTCTTCGGCGTCGTCTGCTGCGCATAAGCCGGGACGACCGCCCCGGATGCCATCAGCGCGAATGTCAGCCCCGACGCAACGACCCCCGCGGCCAATGCGGCACGTTCTCTCAACCCTCTCGCCATACCCCGAAGTCACTCCATTCCTGCAAGTCTATCCAAGCGCCTCAAGGCGCACTCGTCCCCAAGACGGATCTCGGAACAAAGCACCTCACCCCTGAAGTTGAATAAAATTGTCAGGATTATTTCTTCACGCCAGCCTTCAGGCGGCGCGCAAAAGCACGAGATAATCAGTCAGCCGGAGGATGCGAACAGGCAGGGCCGCGCTGATCGCGCCGAGAACGCCGTCCGGATTGGCAACCTCGAATATGCCACTGACGCGAAGACTATTGAGCTCGCTGTCAACGATGCGAATGGTGCCGGCACGGTAACGATTGACATCGGCGATGACCTGCCGCAGCGGCCGATCCTTGAAGATAAGCTTGCCACGCCGCCACGCCGTCTCGGACTGCACGTCGACATCGCCAACGGCACCGAGGCCCGATTGGCCGTAAGAGACGTTCTGGCCGACCTGCAGTGTCAAGGATGAACGGTCTGGCGCCATCACCGAAACCGCGCTCTCCTCTACCGCTACGGTCACCGTATCTGCCCAACGATGCACGACGAAGCGGGTTCCAAGCGCCGTAGTGGTGCCCTCGCCCGCCTCCACGGTGAATGGTCGCCGTGTATCTTTCGCAACGTCGAAGAGCGCCCGGCCACGCAACAGGCGGACTGTACGCCGCGTATCGACGAAGTTGACTGCAATAGCTGTGTCCGCGTCGAGGCTTACTCTTGATCCGTCGGCCAGAGCGAGGTCGCGCAGTTCCGCAGTCCCGGTCTCGTAGTCGCTCAATAAAAAATCCGGCAGACCGTTCAGCCCGACAAAACCAGCAACGCCGAGCGCAACAGCCCCTCCCGACAAAAAGCTGCGTCGACCGATGGCCGAGGGACGACTGGCCAACGCCGGCACTCTCCGCATCCGCGGGTCGCCGAGCATATCCAGGTCAGCCCAAATCCCTCCGAGCTTCGCATATTCATTGCGGTTCAGCGGAGAAGCCGCCATCCACGCCGCATGGGCCGATCGCTCGGCAGCTGTGGCCTCGCCGGAGTTCAGGCGCACGAACCAGGCGAGCGCTTCGTCTTTCGGTCGTTCTCTCGACGGATCTCTGACTTCGGCCATCACCAACACCGGCTCTTTGCATGGGCAAGAACTTCACCATGAAAGCCCCTGCTATCAACGGTCGCTATATAGACGGATTTCGTGTGCGAGTACCTCACCCCCAACCTCATTTGCATCGCCTCAATCGAGCAAGCCGTCGAGCCGTTCCCGGCAGGTGGCAAGTGCCTTCATGATCAGCTTCTCCACTGCACTACGGGTGATACCGAGTTCGGCAGCGATTTCAGAATGGCTGAGGCCGTCGAACTTGTGCATCAGAAATACCTCGCGCTGACGCGGCGGCAAATCTGCGATCACACGCTCCAGCGCCGCAAGGCGCTGGCGATAGTCGACTACCTGATCGGCAGATACCTCGCCCGACTCCATGTCAGGGACTTCTGTCGGAGATATGTGGCGCTCTTGCGCGACACGACGGCGCACATGGTCGACCGCGACATTGTCCGCCATACGAAACAGATAGGCCTTTGGGTTTTGGATCGGGGCGTCTGAGGGAATGTTGCGAACCCGCAGATAGGTATCCTGGATCACGTCGTCTGCATCCGCACGGCCCTTGAAACGACGAGCCACGTGGCGCGCGAGATCGCCGTAGCTTTCCGTAAGAACTTGCAGGATCGTCTTCTTTTGGCTGGGGGCCATCCGCAAAGGAACCGTTACGTTGCAAGGCTGCCATAGCGCTGAAGCGCGCCCGCCTGTGAGCGCCTCATAAAACAGATAAACTTGAGTTTCAACATCATATTATCGGGCCGTTATAAAGCATGCTTTCTTTGCCGGAACCCGACCTGCTGGGGGACTTCGAGGACGCCGGAAGGATTGAGCAAGAAGCCGAGATCGTGCTTGGCTCCATCATGCGGTTGCAGGCGTCTCGCTGACTGTCTGCACATTTCTAGTCCAGCGCATTGATCATTGTTCCGATGACAGGACGGCGTCGGAGCGATCAGGCGGGCTGTGACTGGGATGGCGCGCGAGTGCGCCGGAGGAAGTTGGCGAGATACGGGACCGCATTGGGGCTAGCCGCAATCCTGGTCGCCGTCGCAACGCAGGTGGTCAGGGCGCTCTGAAGCGAGGCGATAACTGCCTGATCACAGGCGTCTTCACGCTTTCGGCGCTTTGAGCTTGATGAAACGCTCGCGGAACCAATCGCGTAACATGTCCTTCTCATAGGCGAGACGTTCACTCGAGCCGCGTGCGTTTGGGCTCCAGAGATAGTTCATGTCGGTCACCGTTTCCTCGCCTTTCATCAGCACCTCGCCGGCCTGCCTCAGCGTATAGCGCAGCTTGAAGCGTGGAGGTGTGGTGTCGCGCAGGATGCGCACATCGTTGAATGTGGCGCGCCAGGGCTCATAGTGTCCCGCCAGGCGGGCATCTAGCACCTCGATGTGAAGACGCTGCCCCTCCTTCAGGTACCGCTGATCCAGCGTCGCAAAATATCTGGTCAGTTCGGCGATAATGCTCTTGCGCTTTGATGCGCTGCGGAAATCATCGTCTCGATAGTGCTCGGGATTGACGAATGTAACGGTCAGCGCAGCATGCGCACCTGCTGCAGCGAGCAGGAAGACGGTGATCGTGAGTGCGATGTATTTTCCGGTGCGCATGACATTTTCCATGAGCTTTCAGATCGCAAACGTTCCTTTGGAACAAGAGGCCGGAGACCTCCGATGTCGCGGTGCAGTCTACCATGCGACGTCGTCGGAACCTATCGGAGCATTCAATGACGGCCAACTCGCGATGCGGATTCTGGCATTGCGAGGAGGCCCGCGGCTTTGGCGTTAGACATTTCATGTAACCGAGAGATCGCCTCGTTATGCGCCCAGGCCATTTCGGTGGGGGTCGAAGATGCTCGCGCAGATCGCTCAACAAGTGTCGAGTAGACTAGTACCCCAGCGCTCGGACATAGCCTTGATCACGGCATCCTTGGATCGGAGGCGGACTGCCGCCAATCGAGGCTCCGCCGTTACGGCGGTGGAGGCGGTGACTGGGAAGGTCAAGATAAGCCACTCCTCAAATACTCCTGTTGTCGACCGCCATGGTCTTGGGCTGCGATGGTTGATGTTCCCGCCGCTTGCTCAGCACCGGCCAGATGAGCAAACCATGCGCCGGCGTTGCTGCCAGAGCCTGTTCGGTGACAAGCCGCAGCAAACAATTCACTGCGGCCTGTGCCATTAGGCTCCATGAAATCGCGGAGCTACTCTGTCTGCCGGAAATTGCGGATGCGGTCGAACAGGACCGCGAGGATGGTCGCACCGCCAATGAACGTTCCTTGCCAGAACGCGTTGATGCCGAGCAACCCGAGGCTATTGCGGATCACCTCGATGAGCGCCGCACCAACCAGTGCGCCAAAGGCCGTGCCCGTGCCACCAGCTAGGTTAGCACCGCCGATCACGGTCGCTGCGATCACCTGCAGTTCCATGCCGGCGCCAATATTTGTTGTCACCGCTCCGAGCCAGCCGGTCTGGACGATGCCGGCAATGCCGGCAGAAAGGGCGGAAATCATATAGACACCGACTTTGATCGGGCGCACCGGAATACCGGTGGCAGTTGCCGCCTGTTCGTTGCCGCCGATGGCGTAGATATAGCGGCCCAATCTTGTCCATCGCAGGACGAATGCCGTCAGCAGCGTCAGAGCGATCATGTAGATCACGGGATTGGCGATGCCGAACAGCCATGCCCCACCGCCAAGAGCAAGCAGCTTGTCGTGGTCCGGACCGAACTGGAAAACGACTGTGTTGTTCGACGCGACCATCGCCAGACTTCGCGCGATCGAAAGCATGCCGAGCGTGACTACAAAAGGGGGAAACCCGACATAGGCAATGAGCACACCGTTGAAAGCACCGATGAGGAGCGCCGTTGCTACCGATGCGGCAATCCCGACCTCGATGCTGTAGCCGGAATGCATGACGACGGCGAGGACCATGCTGCACAGGCACAACACCGACCCTACCGACAGGTCGATCCCACCGGTGATGATAACCAGGGTCATGCCGAGGGCAATGATGGCCACGAAGGTGGCGTTGCGGGTGATGTTGTAGAGGTTCTTCGCCGTTGCGAACGAATCCGTCGCGAAAGACAGGAAGATGCACGCCAGTACGACGGCGAGCAACACCCAGAAGGTCTGGTTGGCAAGGATTGCAGCGCCCAGCGTGCGTTGTTTCTGAGCGATCGTCTGGTCGAGCGTCGTTGCCATTGTCCTTCGCATTCCTCCAAGGCGGCATATGCAGCGCTCACCCTCTTTCGATGGCGCCGGTAATCAATCCCGTCACCTCTTCGGGCGACGTCTGCGCGATAGGCTTGTCGGCGACCATTCGGCCCCGCCGCATGACGACGACACGATCTGCGACATCGAAAACGTCCGGCATGCGATGGCTGATGAGCACAACCGCAATACCGCGGTCGCGCAGTTGTCGGATCAGATGCAGCACCTCGGCGACCTGGCGCACCGAGATGGCGGCCGTCGGCTCATCCATGAGCACGATCTTTGCCTCGGAGATCATCGTTCGCGCGATCGCGACCGCCTGCCGCTGCCCGCCGGACATTTGCCTGACGAGATCGCGTGGCCGAGTTTCGGATCGAAGCTCCCTGAAGATTTCTCCTGCGCGTCGGTACATCGCCTTGTAGTCCAGCACACGCAAAGGGCCGAAGCCGCGCCGGAGCTCGCGCCCAAGGAAAACGTTAGCCGCCGCCGAAAGATTATTGCAGAGCGCCAGGTCCTGGTGAACGATTTCGATGCCGTGCTGCCTTGCCTCTATCGGCCGATGCAGCACGATTTCGCTACCGTCGAGCCATATCGTGCCCTGGCTCGGTCGGTAGTTGCCGGCAATCATTTTGACCAGCGTCGACTTGCCGGCGCCATTGTCTCCCATGAGGCCGACCACCTGCCCTGCCTCAAGCGAAAGCGAAACGTCGCTGACCGCCTGAATGGCGCCGAAGTGCTTGGAAATGTTGGTGAGCTCGAGTATCGCCACCAGCCGTCTCGCCTCCCGAAGCGCGCCGGTATGCCAAGAGGCGCGATCGTTCCTCAGTCCTCACCCAGCGGTTGACATCTTATTTACGCAAATCCTTATGAAGGCGTCAATGACGTCTTTTGCCGAGCAACTGTTTTGTATGACAAATAGACGTTGCCCTGTATATTAGTTATCGGTGGGAGACGAATATGCTGATCCTTGTCACCGGTGCAACGGGCAAGGTCGGGCGGAACCTCATCGCGGGGCTGCTTGACCAACCGCTTTTTTCGCGGGCGCAAATCCGTGCGCTCTGCCACAATCGCCTGCTCGACCCGTCCGAGCGAATGGACGTGATCTGTGGGACGGTCGCCGACCGCGAAATCGCCGAAGCGGCAATGAAAAACGTCACCCATGTCGTGCACCTCGCCACCTGCAAGGAAACGCCCGACGCTGTCATGGACATCACGATCAAGGGATTGTTCTGGCTACTCGAGGCCTTCCGGACCAGCCCTTCCGCGCGCCAGTTCATCCTCGTCGGCGGGGACGCGGCGGTTGGCCATTTCTTCCATCGCCACGATGGCCCGGTGACCGAGCAGACGCCGCACTGCGCCTATCCCGGCTGCTACGCGCTATCGAAGGTTCTCGAGGAAGTGATGCTCAAGCAATACACGGTTCAATACGGCACGAACGGTTGCTGCCTGCGGGCGCCGTGGATCATGGAGAAGGATGACTTCAAGCAGACATTGTCGTTCGGCGACGATGTGTTCGGGGGGCCCGACTGGAAGACCTTTTTTTCGCCCGCGGAAGCGCGGCGATACGCCGCCACCGGCACCGTGCCGCTCCTGCGTGATGCCGATGGCCGGCCGCTCAAGCGCAACTTCGTGCATGTCGGCGACCTGGTCTCGGCGATCCTGGCAGCGATCGACAATCCGCGCGCCGAACGGCAGCTCTTCAACGTCTCCATGGACCGTCCGGTCGACTATGGCGAGGTCGCAAGCTATCTCGCGCGCACGCGCGGCCTCGCTTCCGTCGACGTCCCTAGCGCCTTCCACTCGAACTGGATGGACAACAGCAAGGCGAAATACCTTCTGGATTGGCGCCCTGAATACGATCTCGAAAAGCTTATCGACTCGGCCTGGCAATACGAGCGTCTGCCGAACGATCCTCGTGTCGTCTGGTATCCGGGTTGATTTGTGCCGCGGACAGACGTTGTCCGCTTGTTCAATGGGAGGAAAGAATGAGAAAGACAGTATTGCTGGCCGCCGTTGCCGTCCTGGCGCTCTGCGCCGGTCAGGCACTTGCCAAGAAGCAACTCGTGATCGTCGTGAAGGGCCTCGACAACCCATTCTTCGAGGCGATCAACCAGGGTTGCCAGAAATGGAACAAGGAAAATCCAGATTCCGAGTATGAGTGCTTTTACACAGGGCCTGCCTCGACATCCGACGAGGCGGGCGAAGCGCAGATCGTACAGGACATGCTCGGCAAGGCGGACACGGCTGCAATCGCCATTTCCCCCTCCAATGCCAAACTCATCGCTCAGACGCTGAAGACCGCGAACCCGACGGTCCCCGTCATGACGCTCGACGCCGACCTCGCCAAGGAGGACTCGGCCCTACGCAAGACGTATCTCGGAACCGACAACTACCTGATGGGCGCGCGGATCGGCGAGTACATCAAGAAGGCCAAGCCCAATGGGGGCAAGATCTGCACGATCGAAGGCAATCCGGGGGCGGATAACATTCTGCGCCGGGCTCAGGGCATGCGCGACACGTTGACCGGTCAGGAGGGACTGGCGGAACTGAAGGGCGAGGGAGGCTGGACGGAAGTTGCAGGCTGTCCGGTGTTCACCAATGACGACGGGGCCAAAGGCGTGCAGGCGATGACGGATATTCTCGCCGCCAATCCGGACCTCGATGCCTTCGGCATCATGGGCGGCTGGCCGCTGTTCGGCGCACCGCAACCTTATCGCGATCTCTTCAAGCCGATAGCGGACAAGATTGCCAAGAACGAATTCGTCATCGGCGCCGCCGACACGATCGGTGACGAGGTGGCCATTGCGCGCGAAGGGCTTGTGACGGCTCTGGTCGGGCAACGGCCGTTCGAAATGGGCTACAAGGCACCGTCTGTGATGCTGGACCTGATCGCCGGCAAGCCGGTGGAAGATCCGGTATTCACCGGCCTTGATGAATGCACCAAGGACACAGTCGATACGTGCATCCAGAAGTGACGATCTCGTCCGGAGGCCCGCGCGGGCGCCCGGACGAAGTCTTCATATCCGGCAGAGCCCGCGCAGCGACTTTATGGCGCTGCCGCGGGCGGTGTCAGGTCGACCCCGTTGACGCGAGCGACATGCGTCGCCAGCATCGGAACGTATTGATCAGCGGCACCGGCGGCGACGGCGCCGGCGAAAGCATTCTTCGCAGCGTTGCCGAGCGGGTTTGCCATGCCGACCGCGTCAGCCATCGACTCGAGGTAGGTCAGGTCCTTGAGCGCATTGGCGAGGGAGAACTTATGCGCATCACGATCCCCCTCCAGCGTCCAACGCATGAAGGTCTGGTAGAAGCCGCAATCCATGCGGCCGTCTCTGATGACGCTGTCGAAGCACGCTGGCGAGATGCCCACCTTCTTTGCCAGCGCCAACGCTTCGGAATAAAGCGCCGCGTAGCCGAGCGAGATGAAATTGTTGAGCAACTTCAAGCGGTGCCCGTCGCCAGTCTCTCCGACATGAACGATGCGCCCGGCCCAGGTATCGAGTATCGGCTTGACGCGCGCGAAGAGTTCGTCGGAAGCGCCCACCATCGTGTCGAGCGTTCCGGCCCAGGCTTCCTTCGGGGTCCGGCTCAGGGGCGCATCGACGTAGCCGACATCGCATTCGCCGAGTTCCTGGGCGAGCACAAGCGTCGAGCCTGGGTCGGATGTCGAGCAGTCGACGATCACGGAACCGGGGCGCATAGCCGACTTCAGGCCCTCGCCGCCGCGGATGATCGCTTCGACTTCACGAGAGCCCGTTACGCAGAGGAAGACGACCGTCGAGCGGACCGCAACGTCGCGCGGCGTCGAGACCTCGACGGCACCCCGGGCGACGAGATCCTCCGCCGGCGCCCGCTTGCTGCGTCCGAGAAAGGTAAGCGGATAGCCGTTTTCGACGATGTTCTTGGCGATGCCGTGCCCCATGAGGCCGATGCCGATAAATCCGATCCGTTCATCCATCTTGCTGCTCATCGTTCGCCCCTCGTTCCGTGGCCTTTCGACAGCTACACCGGGTCACTTCCGCCGGCCCGCCTCTCGGGTGGCCTTTGCCAATGATTGGGCCAATTCTCTTCGGCCTGCCGACAGACACTATCTACCGATCTCGCAAAATGTGGAGAGCAGAATGACAAAGAGGATCATCTTCACCGGCGGCAGCGGCAAAGCCGGCCGCCATGTCGTGCACTATCTGGTCGAACGAGGTTACCAGGTGCTCAATCTCGACACCCGGCCGCTCGACAATCCCAAGGTCAGGACGCTCATCACCGATATCACCGATAGCGGGCAAGTCTTCAACGCCTTGTCGAGCTACACCGGGCTGCACGAATTCGACCCCTCCTTGAGGCCGCAGCCGATCGACGCCGTTGTGCACTTTGCTGCCATTCCGCGCATCATGATCGCTCCCGACAACGAACTTTTCCGCGTCAACGCACTCGGCACCTACAACGTCATCGAAGCGGCCGTGAAACTCGGTATTCGCAAGGTCGTCATCGCATCCAGCGAGACGACCTACGGTCTCGTCTTCGCCAACGAACCCCGCAGCCCCGCTTACTTTCCACTCGACGAGGAGTACGATGTCGACCCGATGGACAGCTATGCCTTGTCGAAGGTCGTCAACGAACAGACGGCACGCACCTTCGCCCTGCGCAGCGGCATCGACATCTACGCCTTGCGCATCGGCAACGTCATTGAGCCGCATGAGTACGAATTGTTTCCCGGATGGTTTGCAAATCCGGGCTTCCGAAAACGCATCGCCTGGAGCTACATCGATGCGCGCGACCTCGGTCAGATCACGCTTCGCGCCGTGGAAAAGGATGGGCTGGGGTTCCAGATCTTCAATGCAGCCAGCGACGACACCTCTTCCGATCTGCCTACCCGCGAACTCATCGACCGTTTCTATCCGGGAGTGCCTCTCAAACGGGAACTCGGCGAATTCGAGACGCTGCTGTCTAACTGGAAAGCCCGAGAGGTGTTGGGTTTTCGCAGCGAGCATGGTTGGAGAAAATACGTCCCCGCCGGCTGAAGCACTGGGCGAATATCGGAGGCGGCGAGGAACAGTCCGGAGGTAAGTAACTTCGCTGCCGGGCAGCAAGAGACCGAATAGGGCGGCAGGAGTGCCCTGTCACGAATGCAAAGGCTGGCGACACATTCTTCCTAAAATATTGTTCAACATACCGATTATGCTTTCAAACGCCCTCTCTTCACTCGTGATCACTGCAGCTTTCCCGGGGAATGTTCGTATGTTTCCAGAAAGGTTTCATAAGTTGTGCTTTCTCGTCCACTTGTGAAAGTGGCAATTTCATTCTACCTTCGCAATCACAGCAAGAACTCCTAAGGCCAGCCACAATTCATCTCTGCGAGAAGGGATTAAGTGCATGGAGCTCATGGATTCGTCTGGCGACAAGAACGCCTATGTTTCGACTGGTCGCCTCCCCCCCGCAGATGCAGTGTCCAGGCTGGTAACTTCAGCGCACGAGCGGTTCGCCGACGTTGATCTCGGCCACAACTCTCAAGTCTATCCGGCGCTTGCGAACGTACCGAGCGATCTCTTCGGTATTTGTGTCGTGGGGCTCGACGGGCGCATCTTCTCGGTCGGAGATGCCGAACATGAGTTCACGATCATGAGTGTTTCAAAGCCGTTTCTGTTCGCTTTGATTTGCAATGTGATCGGCGCGACTGGCGCTCGTGACCGACTTGGCGTCAATGCAACAGGTTATGCATTCAACTCTTTGACCGGCGTCGAACGAGATGCCGCTGGGCGCACCAACCCGATGGTCAACGCCGGTGCAATCGCGACGACCAGCCTTGTCCCGGGAGATAGTGGTGAGGCGAAGTGGCAGTTCATTCACCAGGGCCTATCCCGCTTTGCTGGCAGGGACCTCCAAGTGAACGAGGAGGTCTATGACTCGGCCTCGAAGACCAACTCCAGAAACAGAAGCATTGCTTGGATGCTCCATAGTGTCGGGCGCATTTACTGCGATCCGAGCGAAGCGGTCGAGCTTTACACGCGTCAATGCTCGCTGAATGTCAGCGCCCGCGATCTCGCGGTCATGGGCGCGACGCTCGCCAATGGCGGGATCAACCCCGTGACGGGCGAGAGTGTCGTCAAGCAGGAGGTTTGCCACTACGCCTTGGCCGTCATGCTGACGGCAGGCCTGTACGAAACTTCGGGCGATTGGCTTTATGAAATCGGCTTACCCGGCAAGAGCGGCATCGGGGGCGGGATTGTGACTGTTTCCCCCGGCAAGGGCGGGCTGGGTACTTTTGCACCGCCGCTTGATGAAGCGGGCAATAGCGTCAAGGGGCAACTCGTTGCGCAGTTCCTGTCGCAACGGCTTGGGCTTGATCTGCTGGTTTCCGCTTCAGGCAACTAGTCGAGGTCGGTTTCAGCGTCACAAACGACTGTTCACAAAGGAGCGAGACCATGTCCACTGCCGCATCCGCGCCTGACACCGACATGGACGTTCGTGCCTCATGGGTTCCCATGATCGCGATCGCCTTTGGCCAAGCCATAATGTCATTCAACGTCGCCTCGTTGCCGGTGGCCATGGGCGGTATGGTTGACAGTTTCGGTGTGGCACCGACTGTGGTCGCCACCGGGATCGTTGCCTATTCCATGATCGTGGCAGGCTTCGTCATGCTCGGCGCGAAGCTCGTCCAGCGCTTTGGCGCATTGCAGGTGTTTCGCATCGCCGTCGTTGTGTTCGGCTCGGCACAGATCCTCATGACGTTCAGCCCCAACGCCACGGCGATGATCACCGCCCAGGGCCTGTGCGGCGCTGCGGGCGCTGTCATCGTGCCCGCCCTTGTCGCCTTGATTGCGGAAAACTATCGGGGCAGTCAGCAGGCTACGGCACTCGGCGCCCTTGGATCTGCCCGTGCGGGCGCCGGCGTGCTTGCGTTTTTGATTGGCGGTGTGCTCGGCACCTATATTGGCTGGAGGCCGGTCTTTGGCATCCTCGTCGTCGTCTCAGCCATCGTTCTTCTTCTGAGCTTCCGCCTAAAACCGGATCAAGGCCGGCCCGAGGTGCAAATCGACATGATCGGCGTGCTGTTTGCGGCCAGTGCGATCGCTCTGATCAGCTTCGGATTCAACAATCTGAATGGCTGGGGCCTAGTCTTGGCAAGTCCCAATGCTCCTTTTAACATCCTCGGTGTTTCGCCAGCGCCGGTTATGATTGTCATTGGCATCGTACTGGGCCAAGCCTTTTTCCTTTGGACCCGGCGCCGTGAAGCGTCCATGCGGACACCCCTGCTGCCGCTCGAAGTCTTGGATTCTCCTCAGGAAAGGGCAGCCGTTTACGCGATGTTTTCCGTTGTCGCCCTGGAGGCTGCGCTTAATTTTTCCGTCCCGCTCTATATACAGATCGTACAGGGACGTTCGCCGCTCGCGACCGCAGTCGCGATGTTGCCCTTCAATCTCACCGTTTTCTTTGCAGCAATGCTGATCGTTCGCTTCTATGAACGCGTTACTCCAAGACAGATTGGGCGGTTCGGCTTCGCGGCCTGTGCCCTTGCGCTTTTATGGCTGGCGTTTGTTGTCCGCAACGATTGGAGTTCGGGTCCCGTATTGTTGGGGCTCATCCTGTTCGGAGTTGGCCAAGGATCGTTGGTCACTCTCCTATTCAACGTGCTGGTGACGGCCTCGCCGAAACATCTCGCCGGAGACGTCGGGTCTTTAAGAGGGACCACCAACAACCTTGCAGCCGCCGTCGGCACTGCCGTGTCAGGAGCCCTGCTCGTGGGCCTTCTGAGCTCCGCGGTCATGCGTCAATTGACTGCGAACCCTACTCTACCGATCGAAATCCAATCCCAGGTCAATCTCGATAGCATTACGTTCGTTAGCAACGATCAACTGGCGTCGGTCATACAAGCGACATCCGCCACGCCTGAACAAAAGATGGAGGCGCTGCGCATCAATACCGAATCAAGGCTTTTGGCGCTGAAGATCGGTTTTTTGATTATGGCCGGACTTGCACTTCTCGCCTTGCTGCCTGCGGGTCGGCTTCCGAACTATCGGCCAGGGGAAATACCAGACAAGTGAGCGTGCCTATTGGAAGTGTCGTCGCATGCAAGGCGGATGCAGCGGGCTAAGCCGCTCCCCAACCGTAGAGCGGCCACCGACCGACGAGTTGAACCAGCAGAAGATCGGTTGCCCACTGCCGGCCCGATGTTTGATAAAGTCGATTGCGGTGGCCGACGTCTCGTTGTCGATTTTCTCCATGCGCTTCTTGGCCAGGGGATCCATTCCTTCAATCATCTGCTTGCCGACACGACGCCAGCGCGGATGCTCGGTCGGATCGTCGGTTTCACCGACGCTCCCGCTAACCTGTCGCCACTCCCCGGGGGGAAAGCGGTTGGCGATGCGCGCGGCCATTGGTGCATGCGAGCATATTGAGGCGGGTGGATATACCGGGATCTACAGAAACGCTACAATCGCGTTTGGGTGCGAGGCGTCGAAAGACCGCAGAGAAGGCCATGCATAAGTTCACCGTCACTATCACGGAAGAGATCGCGGCTGATACCCCCGAGGAGGCCGCCTTGCTCCTGTATCAGGAGTTGACCAAGCGGCCGCCGCCCCTGTCCTATTCGGTCACAGACGAGGCAAAGACGACCACTGCTCTCACGCTCGATCGGAAAAAAGCCGACGAGTTTGCCAGTGTCGACCACACCGCCGACCCCGGCAACTGGTGACGCACGTTTCGCCCGCAAGAGAGGAATTGGCGTCCTTCATTGGCCGTTGAATGCGTATCGATCATTCGACGGCTCACGCAACGCTTGCTAATTCGATGCGTGGGAGCGTTTGACGGGGCTGTTGCCTTGGATCGCTCACGCCACTGAGTGTGGCCGCCTCTCGAAGGCAATCGAAAGATGTGGAAACCGCAGGCGGTCGCGTTGTCCTGTCAGGGTCAGGATGAAATGTTTGGCATGGAGCGCTGAGGCATCTGAGTCGCATCGTCAAGCAAGGGTCCGAGATGGATCTATTGTAGGGCCGCAAATCGACATGGCCGCCTCCTCAGCCCAAGCATCAGTAAAAAAGGAGGACTGCATATTGGCCGCAGCCACGTTTCACCCGAATGTCATGAGGCCTAACGGCATTTCCTCGCAGGTTGCAGCAATTTCCATCTGCAGCTTATCTGCCTTGACTGCGATTTATTATGTTGCGCCGACGCCCAGTTTACTTTGGAGCGACGCTGCCGTGGAATTTGCGCCTGAGATCGACCCTTCAAAAGGCACGGTTGCCCCGAGCCCTCAGAAGTTCGAAATTGTGTTCAGCGACGGTGATCGCGGCCTGATGGTCTATGGCGGATATGTTTACGTCGTCCGACTCGGTGACAAGCTGCCTGACGGTCGCCGGGCGATCGGGTTCGAAAAGCGGGAAGGAAGTTGGTCCGCAATGACACTCTAGGACGCGTTTCCGATGTCACCTTTGTGGATGTTAATGGATTGTTAACGCTCACAGAAGGCGCACGGGCCCTGCCCTCCCAGGTGCCATTGCCTGTCATGGCGAACAGGCGCAACCCTTTCGTTAAGGACTTGTAAACCAGTGTTTTTGGGTGGTGCATGATGATGAACGAAACTTTGTACAATGGCTTGCCGGAGATCGAAACCGGCCCTGTTCCGCCAGAAAGCGCCCCGATTGGCGAATATGCAGTACAGGGCATTCCCCTCGTCATCGAGGCAGTGCTCGGCCGCAGCAGGTTGACTGTGGCCCAACTGTCCAAGCTGCATCGGGATGATCACATAGATCTCGACACCAATTTTGGAGACCCGGTCGACCTCAAGGTCAATGGCACCGTCATTGGCCGCGGCGAGATCGTTTTCAACGAATCCAAGACCGCCATCGGCGTGAAGATCGTGGAGATTTCTCACGGCAGGCGCCGGTAATTGCCATCAGCCGGTTTCGGCCGTGAAACCAGCCACCTACCACCCATAGGCCCATTGCGAGCAATTTTGGCTGAACTGGAACGGATGCCGAATGGGCAAGCGGTAGCAGTGTCAGCCTGTCGTTGTCGGGACAAGGTCACGGCCTCACGGAGGCCGCTGCCCATCAAACGGCACAAAGATCTAGGCGCTCGAATTGAGGCCCGGGACGTAACAAGAGCGCCGCGGGTTTTCCCCACGGCGTCTCGGTTGGCCGCTTGTGGACACCAGGTACCAGTCCTATCGCAGCGGCAAGGCCACCGGGCGGATTGGCGCCGCATCCGCGCCGCGGAACTTCAAGGACGCACCGACAAATGCGAACTCATAGATGCTATCCTTCGATAGCCCTTCGAGATTGACGAGCTCGATGATTGGCGCGCCCTGTTGGGCGAGAAGATAGGTGTGCACCGGAACGTAATTGTTTTCAGTTTCAGCAGGAAACGCCTCGAAGCTGAGGTTGTCAGCACCGACCACCATGGCTCCGCCGTCCTCAATCAGGAACTTCGCCGCATCGATGCTCAATCCCGGTGGATTGCTCATGTAGGCGGGCGCGTTCTCATAGTGCTGCATGCGGCCGGTGCGGATCAGCACGACATCGCCCTGCTGCAGTTTCACACCTTGGCGGTCGAGCGTCTCCTGCAGATCCTTGCGCGTCACCCGATAGTTGTCCGGCAGCATCTGCATGCCCTTGGCCGCCGCGACATCGACCATGACCCCGCGCGCAATGATAGGTGGCAGCTTCTCGGCGCCTGTGACGGTCCAGCCCTGGTCGCCGAGGTATTCGGTGGCGGCATAACCGTTCCAGATCTTGCCGTTCAAACCAAAATGATTGAGTGCGTCGATATGTGTACCCATGTGTGCATACATCGAAACGGCCGAGCCCGTGTAGCTAACATGGTCGTTCATTTCCTTGCCTACTTTCATCGGGTCGGAAACCGCTGTGCCATGTGGCGTATGGGTCATCCACATCTGGTATGGCGGATCGCCCGCCGCTTCCCAGCTTGGCATGCCGATGAAATATTCGACTGCGAGATCGTAGGACCTGCTGCCGTCAATGCGCGACAGGATCGCAGCGCGCGATTCCGGCGTGATCAGATTGAGGCGCCCGATCTCATCCTTTGGCCCCCATGGGCTCTTGCCGACCTCTTGCGCGGAAGCCGCGTTTCCAACGAGACCGGCGATAAGCGAGGCAGCCAAGGCGCGGCCGAGAACTTTCGTATCGAACATGATTAACTCCTTCTTCTCGCTTTCCCTAAATCAGGAAGCTGGATCCACCTTATTGCTAGCCGCAGCGCAAATAATCGGCGATAATTGGAAAACATAATTTACTTGGAAGAAAATATGGATGTGTTGGCCGCCATGCGCGCGTTTCGTCGCGTCGTCGAGTTGCAGAGTTTCAGCAAGGCGGCTGAAGAGCAGCTGCAATCTAATGCGTCGATCAGCAAGCAGATCCGGCAGCTCGAGGCGCGGCTCGGCACAGTGCTGATCGTGCGCACGACCCGCCGCATGAGCCTCTCGGAAAGCGGGCGCAGCTATTTCACCGAATGCTGTAGGTTGCTCGACGAGCTCGACCATCTCGAGCGGAAGACTTCCGGGGAAACTGGCGAAATCAATGGCCGGCTCCGGATCAATGCACCCTTGTCTTTCGGATTGACCGTTCTTGCACCGATGCTTGCCCGCTTCATGATGCTTCACCCGCAATTGAAGATCGATATGACGCTCGATGACCATGTGCTCGACGTCGTCTCCGAGGGCTTCGACGTCTCCATCCGCGTGCGCGCGACGCTTACGGATTCATCCTTGATTGCCAGGCGGCTTGGTGAAGTCGAGCAATTCATCTGCGCAGCGCCCGCCTATCTCTCGGCAAATGGCACCCCGACCAAGGTCAATGATCTCAAGGATCATCATTGCCTCGCCTACCGGCTCGCCGACCAACCGGGGAGCTGGGTGTTGGAAGGTCCCGATGGGGCGACAAGCATCGAATTGCCCGCGCGCTTCGTCGCAGACAATAGCTTGATGCTCTCTGACATGATCCAATCCGGCATCGGTATCGGTGCCTTGCCGTCCTTCATCGCCACCCCGTTGCTTGATGGCGGCAAGCTCCTACGGATCTTGCCAGAGCAAAAGCTTGCCCGGCGCAGCATTTACGCGGTCTACCCGACCAATCGCCTACTGCAGTCGAAAGTGAAGGTTTTCACCGAATTTCTCGCAAGCGAATTTCGACAAGCCCACTTATAGGTAGCGCTGATGACGGACCGGAACCGGTATTGCCGACTAATCCTTGAGGGCCGCCGGTTGCAAGCCGCCGAGGTGTTCCGTCTCGGCAACAACCTCGATCTCGGCGATCGTGCCATCGTGTCCGGGCTGAAGCGTTATCGGCCTGAGTGGTTTGCGCTAGCGCCTGCCTTCAGGAGCGTCGCTGTTGCGCGCTGGTCCGGTCGATGAGCGCTCGACCAGATGGCATGCCAGCTCCACGCGGCGTGGCGGCATGGGGATGCCGGAGAGGTTATCCCTCAGGAGATCGACAGCGGCAGAACCGATCTCGCGCATAGGTATGTGCATGGTCGTCAGCGGTGGGCTGAGGAATGCGGCCTGGGGAAGATCGTCCATCCCCATGACCGAGACGTCCATCGGCACCGAGAAACCCATCTGCTGGATGCCCATCATCGCCCCGACGGCAAGGCTGTCTCCGGCCGCCAGCACCGCAGTGAAATCAAGGCCGCGCGTGCCGATACGCTTGGCGACGGCTTGTGCGGCGAGCTCGGGCAGCCAGTCGTCAACGTGAACGACAAGATCCTCGTCAACCGCGATGCCGCGCGACCGCAAGGCATCTTGCCAACCCTCGTAGCGTCTTTCGATGGTCCTGCGACCCGGCCTCATCAGGAACAGGATCCGGCGATGACCCAGGCCTATCAGATGGTCCGCTGCAAGCCGGGCGCTCGACCGGTTGCACGGCGTGACGCTGGAAAGCCGCATATAGGGGTCGTCGGCGTTGAGCAGCACGACTGGTTTGTCGAAGCCACGGGTCGCTGCAAGCATGCCTTCGTCATCGATGGTCAGAAAGAGAAGACCCGCGACTTCCGGATCGTCGCGTGCTTCGCTGAGTAGGACCTGCTCCTCGTTTCTGTCAGCGATAGGACGCGTGACAATCTCCAGGCCCAATGCTTGCGCACGTTCTTTCACGCCTTCCAGAACGTAAAGCGTGAACTGGTTTCGCACGTAGTCGATCATCGCCGCGCTTGATGCCGCCAGAATGAGCTTCTGGCCGGCGACGGCAGTGGCAACGGCGTAGTTTGCGATTTTCGCCGCCTCGAGCACCTGCTGGCGAATTTCCGGGCGAACGCCTTTTTCGCCGGCAAGCGCACGCGATGCTGTGCTGAGCGACACGCCGCATGATTGTGCGATGTCCTCCAGACGTACACGTCTGCTCTTCTTTCCGCGTTTTCCAGGAAGTGGCTTGGCCATCATCGGTGGTCTCCTTGCTGCAAGCATGAGAAAAATTTTCAGATTGCGCAAGAATAATCGACATGCATCTTATTGTCTCAAGGAGCTGCCCTAAAGAGCGGCAAGGAATGGAGGAGCACCATGGGCCTGAATGGCGCCGACATCCGTATCGGACTTGATCGCCTTGTCGCGGGCATGACCGGCCTCAAGCATGACGGTCGCTTTCATGAACCCAATCTTGACGGCACGGCTGGCGACTACATCAGCTTCGACAGTTGGGAATGGCCACAGGGCGTCGGCCTCTACGGCCTGATCAGGCTATGGCTGTTCACGGGCCGAGACGATCTGAGGCAGCTGGTCGAGAACTGGTATTCCGACCGCCTTGAGGCTGGCCTTCCCCAACTCAACGTCAACACCACGGCGCCCATGCTGGGATTGTCGGTACTCTGGGCAAAAACCCGTGATCCCAGGTGGAAGCCCCTTTTGGATGAATGGGCGACCCGTGTCATGCAGGACATGGGGCGGACGCCCGAGGGCGGATTTGAGCATCATGTCTCCGACAAGGTCAACGACAACGAACTTTGGGACGATACCCTCTACATGGTCGCGTTGTTTCTGGCTTCCTACGGTCAGGCCAGCGGTCGGCGAGAACTGGTCGACGAGGCGTCGCGGCAGTTCCTTGTCCACGCGCGCTATCTAGCCGATACGCACACGGGCCTTTGGTTTCACGGCTGGACATTCGACGGCCGGCACAATTTTGCAAGGGCCCGCTGGGCACGTGGCAACGCGTGGATCACAGCCGGCATGTTGGACCTGTTCGACCTTGCGACCGTGGACAAGCCGGTGAAGGATTTTCTCCTCGGCGTCCTCGTGGCTCAGGTCGACGCGCTTTTGCCGCTGCAGACCACATCGGGGGCATGGCGCACGCTGCTCGACGACAACACCTCCTACGAAGAAATCTCGGCCACCGCCGGCATAGGTTACGGGTTGCTCAAGGGCTTCCGGTTGGGTATCGGCACGCCCGCCTGGCGCTCGGCCGGGCTGAGAGCGTTGCAGGCCGTGATGAACAACATCGATGAGATGGGAACGGTTTTGAACGTCTCGTACGGCACGCGTATGGGCCACGATCTGCAATTTTATAAAGACATACCGCTTCAACCGACCGGCTACGGGCAAGCCCTGGCGATCCTGTGCCTGTCCGAGGCGCTGCGGCATGTCGGGCAAGAAGGACAAGCAGCATGACAATGAAGGTGCTCTACGGGGCTGGTCCCGAGGATGTCAAAGGCTACGATACGGAACGCCTGCGCCAGGAGTTCCTGATATCCGGCCTGTTTCAGCCCGATACGGTGAACTTCACCTACACGCATGTCGACCGCCTGATCGTCGGCGGCGCGATGCCGCTTACAAGGCCGCTTTCCTTCGGTTCAGGAGCGGAGATCGGCACGTCGCATCTGCTTTCGGCGCGCGAGATGGGCATTGCCAATCTCGGCGGTGTCGGCAGCGTGATCGTCGACGGCGTAACCTTCACGCTCGAGAACCGTGACGTCTTGTATGTGGGGCGCGGTGCCAAGGACATTTCCCTGTCCAGTCTGGCGACCGACAAGCCCGCGCGTTTCTACATGAACTCTGTGCCAGCCGGGTCTGACCTGCCTCATCGACTGATCACGAAGGCGCAGGCAAAGGCGCTCGACCTGGGGGATACGAAGCGATCCAACAAGCGCCGCCTGGCGATGTACATCCACCCGGAAGTGGCGCCGTCATGCCTGCTACTGATGGGCATCACCGATCTTGCCGAGGGAAGCGCCTGGAACACCATGCCGCCGCATCTGCACGAGCGCCGCATGGAGGCCTATTGCTATTTCGACATGGCGGCGGAGGATCGGATCGTTCATCTGATGGGACGTCCGGAAGAAACGCGCCACCTCATCGTTGCTGACGGCGAGGCTCTGCTTTCGCCTGCCTGGTCGATCCATATGGGCGCCGGCACGGGACCCTATGCCTTTGTCTGGGGCATGACCGGCGAAAATCAGGAATACAACGACGTAACTCCCATCGCTCTGGCAGATCTGAAATGAACCACACACAATTCCACCTCAAGAAGGACTTGAGCCCGGGTGAGGCCGTCCGCTACTGGCAGCTCGGCAGGATCGCCGAAGAGCGCTTCGACGTGGCGGACGTCCCGATGAAGGGGGAGATGGACCCCTTCTTCTTCCTGACGAAGCACAAGAACTTCATACCGCACGAGTACCCCTGCCGCACGATTTTTGCGGAACGTTACCGCGGCAAGCGCCCGGACGTCCGCGGTGCGTTCGAACCGGCGCGATGGTGGCTTCCCTTCGGATCGCCACGACTTGACCTGTCCGGATTTTGGTTCCGCCCGACAAGGCTTGCAAATTGGGCGCGCACGGTGATCGAAAGCACGGATGCCGGAACGGCGAAGGTGCGGCTGGGTACCTGCGGCGGCGCCGTCATCTGGGTGAATGGCGTCGAAGTGGGTTGGATGGCGCCCTATAGTCGCAACCTTGAAGCCAAGGCGGAGTTCGACCTTCCGCTTGAGGCCGGGCTGAACGAAGTCACAATATTCTTCGACGATCTGGCCGAACGCGACGCACGATTCTTTTTCCAACTCGACTACGTCTCCGGCCCCTCCAGCCGCCTGGCAATTCCCGTTGGCTGTGCGAGCGCGACCGCAGCGCAGGTGGAGATTGCTCTGGACGGCATGCATTTTGACCGAACGGCCTATTTCGAGGGTGACATAACGCTCATTTTCGCTGCTGGGCTGCCCATCGACGTAAAGGTGAACGTCTCCGTCGAAGGCGACTTCATGTCCACCGAGCGCTTCGACTATGATTTCCTGCTAAAGGCCGGCGAGACCCGACTGACGATAGGCGCTTCGGAACGCGCCCCGGCGGATTTTCGTCACTTCCGGGTCTCGCTCGACGCCGGCGGTTTCGTTGCGGCACGCTCGCTCGGCGTTGAGATCTGCCATGCCACCCGGCAAGGCACGTCCCCGGCCTCACTTGCCGAGCGGATAACCGAGGCGCTCGACGAGGTTTCAGAATTTTCCGAACGTGACACCGTGCGCGCTTTCGCGCGGCTTGCCAGCGGTCGGGGCGGATCCGATACGGACGCAATGATCGAGGAGATCCTGCCCTCGATCGAAGATTGCCACGATTGCGCCGATTTCTCGCTCGTGCCGTTGATCTGGTCGCGCAGCGTGTGGGGTGCCGACATCGGCGAGAAGACCCGGCAGCGCATTGACCGTGCGATCCTCGACTATCGCTTCTGGATGGATGAGCCTGGTAACGACGTGCAGTGGTATTTCTCGGAAAACCATGCACTCCTGTTTCACACAGCCGCGTATCTTGGTGGCCACCTGCTGCGGGACGAAACTTTCACCCGATCGAGGCGAACGGGCGCACAGCAAAGCGCGTTCGGCGCAGCGCGGGTGCGCGCCTGGCTCGATCATTTTGAAGCCTGGGAAATGGCCGAGTTCAACTCCGCGCCCTATTTTCCGATCGACCTTAAAGGACTGACCGCGCTCGCGGCACTTTCACCGGACGGCGACATCGCCACCCGTGCGAAGAAGGGCATCGTCCGCCTGTGTGAAGTAATCGCCCGCTCGGCTCACCAAGGAATGGTCACTGCAGCGCAGGGACGCTCCTACGAGCATACGCTGTGTGCCGGCCGTTCGCTCGAATTGTCGGGCGTCGCGCGCCTGCTCTGGGGCAAGGGATGGTACGGCAGACGTGTCCACGCCTTGCCGCAGCTCGCCGTTTGCCTGCGCGATCATGGCCTGGTCATACCGGACGATCTGCAGGCGATCGCCAATCATCAGGCTGGTGAGCATCAGGAATGGTGCTTCGCACAGGGAGAAGGCCGCTTTGCGGCACTCTACCACTACAAGGGACGGCACTTCGCGATGGGTTCCACCGCACATTACCGGTGGAATGAATGGGGATACCAGGAGACGGTGCTGCATCTGCGCCTGGGCGATCGGCCCGAGGCCGCGATCTGGATCAATCATCCCGGCGAAACCATTCAGTTCGGATACGGGCGTCCGTCCTATTGGGGTGGCTGCGGCACGCTTCCACGCGCCCACCAGTATCGCGGACTGGCCATACTCGACTTCACGACTTTCGAGGAACAACCCGGTTTCACCCATGCATGGTTTCCGACCGGAGAATTCGACGAAAGCACGGTTCAGGGCAATGTCGCGCTCGCGCGATGCGGTCGTGGCGGCGTCATGTTGCTTGGAGACGGCGAGCTCACGCCTGTCGCCGATGGCCCTTCGGCCAACGCGGAACTGCGCCAGTATGGCAGGAGGACGCGCTGGATCGTCAGGGTTTGCGAAGTCTCTGATCTGGCCGAAATCAATAGCCGTTTTGGTGGTCTTGCCGTCCGCGAGGAAGACGGCGGGCTGCTGGTCGTCGAGGATCCCGACTACGGAACGGTTCGCTTCAAGGCCGACGGTACGGTCGAGGCAGAGGGCCGTTTGATATCGCCGGAGCAGTTCACCGTGGCGGGAGAGGTTTCCATGCTCGCGGCGCAGAAATGATGCGGCCCCGGTGCTGACCGAGGCTAGGTGTACCTGCGGGCGGGAGGGCTCGCACAAAAAGGAGGAGAAGTATCATGACCAAGGCAAAGACGTTGCTCGCGGCGTTTGCCGTCGGACTTCTGACGTCGACGGCGGCGCTCGCCGGAGACGTGCGCATCATGTGGTATTCGGACGGCGTTGAGGGTGAGGTCCTGAAGGATCTTCTCGATCGCTTCATGAAGGATAACCCGGGGATCAACGTCATTCTTGACAACGTTTCCTACAGCGTCGTGCGCGAACAGCTTCCGGTCCAGCTTGAGGCGGGCAACGGCCCGGACATCGCCCGCGTCACCAACTTGAAGGCGCAGAGCCAGCATTGGCTCGACCTTCGTCCGCTCGTTGCCGACCCGGCCTATTGGGACGCCAATTTTGGCGGTCAGGCCGATTGGATGCGGCCCGACGGGTCAAATCAGATCTCCGGCTTCATGACGCAGATCACTCTTGCTGGCGGTTTTGCCAACAAGACACTCTTCGATCAGGCGGGCGTCGCGATGCCCGGCAAGGATGCGACCTGGGACGACTGGGCAAAGGCAGCAAAACAGGTCGCCGAGAGCCAACAGGTCCCCTTCCCGATGGCACTGGACCGCTCGGGCCATCGGCTGACCGGACCGGCCGTTTCCTTCGGGGCAAACTACATCGGACCTGACGGCAAGCCTGCGCCGCTTGATGACGGTGCCAAGAGCTTCCTGAGCAAGTTCGTTGGTTGGATTGCCGACGGCACGATGAGCAAGGACGTCTGGGTATCGGCAGCCGGTTCGACCTATCGCGCCGGCGCCGACGACTTCATCAATGGCCAACTCGTCTACTATTACTCCGGGTCGTGGCAGGTTCCGAACTTCTCGACCAAGATCGGTTCGAACTTTGACTGGGTTGCCACCGGTAGCCCTTGTGGGCCGGTCAACTGCACCGGCATGCCTGGCGGTGCAGGTCTCGTGGCGATCAAATACACGAAGAACCCGAGCGAAGTCGCAAAGGTGATGGACTACCTGGCACGCGAGGACATTGTGAAGGAGTTTTCCGAAAGGACACTCTTCCTGCCCGCACATAAAGGCGTGCTGGAAAAAGGGCTGGACTTCAAGACAGACGATGCTCAGGCGAAGGCGGCCCTGAATGTCTTCGTTGCCGCGACAGCTTCACTTTCGGATCTCGCGCGGAAGCTTCCTGGTTGGTACTGGTCCGACACTTTCTATGGTGCGCTCGTCACGAGGGTAAGCCAGGCTGCGGCCGGGGAGATGCCGGTAGATGAGGCATATACACGTATCGATGCCGACATCGCCGCAAAGGTGAAGGATTCCGGCCGCTAAGAAGCCGGATCGACACTCGGCGACAACGACTGCGCTCGTGTCGCCGAGCATAGGCTGACCGCGGCGCGACGATGGCTGCCTCCCAGGGGTTCGAATGCGGATCAGGTGGGGGCCTCTCAGATCGCCGCCGGGAACTGGCATTTCAGCGCACCAATATCGGGTTGTGGTGAGGAAACCGGACGATGAAGGCAGTTACGCCCAAGCAAGACGGCCATAGCCTAGGCGAGGCTGCCATGATCCCTGTTCGCCTCATGATGGGCCTTGTCGACGCACCGCTGCGGTGGGTTCAAAAAACGTTCGGCCTCGGCGGCATGGCGACCGTTTTCCTGATGCCCAACATGCTGATATTCGGGGTGTTCGTACTCCTGCCGTTCTTCATCAATTTCGCCTATTCGATGACCGGCGGCACCGCTCTATTCCTGTCGGATCGCTCCTTTGTCGGCGCCGAGCAGTATGAGCGTCTTTTCGACTGCTCCAGCTATCTCGATCCCGGCAGTTGCGGCGAGGATACGTTCTGGACGGCCGTCGGCAATACCGCGTGGTTCGTGCTGTTGCAGGTCACGCTGATGATCGGCTTCTCCTTGATCACGGCCCTCATCCTCAATCGCGACCTCATGGCGCGCAGCTTCTGGCGTGCGGTATTCTTCTTTCCCGTCCTGTTGTCTCCCGTGGTTGTGGGCCTGATCTGGAAGTGGATCCTGCAACGCCAGGGGCTGCTCAATTTTGCGCTGTACGGGTTCGGGTTCGAGCCACATACTTGGCTAAACGATCGTAACTGGTCCTTTGCAGCGGCAGTTGGCGTGTCGATCTGGGCCCATATGGGGTTCTACACCCTGATCCTGCTTGCGGGCCTGCAGGCGATCCCGAAGGATCTCTACGAAGCGGCGGAGATGGATGGCACCCGCCCTGCCCGCGCGTTCTGGCGTATCACGCTGCCATTGCTGATGCCCAATTTGCTGGTCGTGGTCGTCCTGGTTCTCATCCGCGCAGTGCAGATCTTCGATGAAGTCTATGTTCTGACCGGCGGTGGTCCCGGCACCAGCACGCTGTATCTCACGCAATACATCTACGAAACCGGCTTTGCGACACAGTTGCGCAACCCCGGACTTGCCGCGGCCGCCTCTATCCTGATGGGAGCGGTGCTGGTCATTCTTACCTTGCTGCAACTCGGTCTTGGCAGGTCACGCGACAACAAGGGAGGCCGCAAATGAACCGGCTCGCGCAGTTCGTTTTCCGTCGCAAGGGCGGTAAGGGCTGGCATTGGACCGATATCGTCACATGGGTGTGGCTCATCGGCGGCCTCGTTGTCATGTTCGGTCCCGCAGTGTGGCTTGTTGGCTCGTCGTTCAAGTCCCCGGCAGCGCTTGCCGAGTTTCCTCCGACCATCCTGCCCTACGTCACGCAGAAAGCGGCCGTTGCGGGCTACGACAAGGCGCTGGACCTCTACGAAGTCACCACTGCCGACGGCGGCAAGACGGTCCTTGCGGAGGTGCGCCGCATCGGCATCGTCAGTCAGATGGTCGATCCCGACAAACCCGGCGAAATCATAAAGGTCAAGATTTCCGATCGCGTGCCGGTGCGCCAGATGCACTTCTCCACGGACAACTACACCGAACCTTTCACCCATTTCGACTTCGTTCGCTATCTCTGGAATTCGGTGTTCGTCACGGTAACCGCGACCTTGATTACGCTGGTCGTCAATTCAATGGCCGCCTTTGCATTGAGCAAATACGAGTTTCGCGGACGCACTCTTGCCATGCTCTTGATCCTGGCGACGCTCATGGTGCCGCTGTCTGTCATCATGGTGCCGCTCTATTCGATCGTCTCGGCGCTTGGCCTCTTCAACAGCCTTTGGGGCGTCATCCTGCCGACGGTCGCCACGCCAACCGGCGTCTTCATCCTGCGCCAATACATGCTGACCATACCCGACGAACTGATTGACGCAGCGCGCATGGACAAGGCCTCGGAGTGGCAGATCTACTGGCGCATCGTCCTACCGTTGACCGCGCCAGCTCTTGCTGTCCTTGCGATCTTTTCGGTGGTTTGGCGCTGGAATGATTTCCTCTGGCCCTTGATCGTCCTGTCGCGCAAGGAACTCTACACCTTGCAGGTTGGCCTCAGCATCTATTCGGGAGAGCTGAATGTGCAGTGGCACTTCATCCTCGCAATGACCGTCGTGACCATGATCCCCGTCGTCCTGGTCTTCATTTTCCTGCAGCGCTTCATTACCACCGGCATCGCCGGCACCGGTC
This sequence comes from Ensifer sp. 4252, assembly GCF_050434565.1. NCBI lineage: Bacteria > Pseudomonadati > Pseudomonadota > Alphaproteobacteria > Hyphomicrobiales > Rhizobiaceae > Ensifer > Ensifer sp. 4252. The sequence goes on along the minus strand of NZ_JBNDIU010000011.1, from coordinate 100,252 downwards.
TGAAATAAGGGGGTGGTCATGGGCCATATCCAACTCACGCACATTGCAAAGTCGTTCGGCGCAATCGATGTCCTTCACGACATCAATCTGGAGATCGCCGACGGCGAATTCGTTGTCTTCGTCGGTCCGTCCGGATGCGGGAAGTCCACACTTCTGCGGATGATCGCCGGGCTCGAACGGCCGACGGGCGGCGAGCTTGCGATCGACGGCAAAGTGGTGAACGCTGTACCGGCGGCCGACCGTGGTCTGGCCATGGTCTTCCAGTCCTATGCGCTCTATCCGCATATGAGTGTCCGTCAAAATCTGGCTTTTGGTCTAGAAAACACCAAAATGCCGAAGGCGGAGATTGCCGCACGCATCGCCGAGGCGGCCCGCATGCTCGAGATAGAACCCTATCTAGAGCGCCGGCCCGGACAGCTTTCAGGCGGTCAAAGGCAACGCGTGGCGATTGGCCGTGCGATCGTGCGCCGTCCGGTCGCCTTCCTTCTCGACGAGCCCCTCTCCAATCTGGACGCTGAACTGCGCGGCTCTACCCGCGCCGAACTCGCCGCGCTCCACGCCCGCCTTCGGGCCACAATGATCTACGTCACCCACGACCAGGTCGAGGCGATGACGCTTGCCGACAGGATCGTCGTTTTGAGAGCCGGGCGCATCGAACAGGTCGGCACGCCGCTCGAGCTTTACAATGCACCGGCCAATCGCTTCGTCGCCGGCTTTATCGGATCGCCACATATGAATTTCCTTGAGGGAATCATCGAGGACACACCCCCTGGAAGGGCCGTGGCGACCTTGGCCGGTGGGCACCGCCTGGATCTACCGCCGAACGTTGCAAGCCTTGCCAAGGGCGGGCAAATTACGCTCGGCGTGCGACCACAACATATAGCCATAGAGGCAGATGGCAGTGGAATTCCTGCCAAAATCAAACTTGTAGAAGCGCTGGGCTCCGAGACAGTGGTTCATGCCGACGTCGCCGGGCAGAAGGTCCTGGTTGTCGCGCCTGGGCAAAGGGATCTCGCGCCGGGAACAGATATTCACCTCTCGCTGTCAGCGGCGCCCTTGCATCTGTTTAACGAGAAGGGTTTGCGCCTTGAGCACTCTGTTTGATCTTTCGGGCAAGGTTGCGCTCGTCACCGGTGCCAGAACCGGACTTGGGCAGGGTATGGCGCTTGCGCTTGCCCGTGCGGGGGCCGACATAGCGGCGCTCGGCTCGACGCCCATGCCTGAGACCGGCGGGCTCGTGCATGACCTCGGCCGGCGATTTCACGCGCTTGAGGTTGATCTCTCCCTTGCGTTCGATCCGGCTGCCGTTGTCGAAGAGGTCGTCGCGGCCCTCGGCGGCCTCGATATTCTCGTAAACAATGCCGGGATCATTCGCCGAGCCGATCTTCTTGACTACTCTCAAGACGATTGGGACAGCGTTATCGATGTCAACTTGAAGGCGGCGTTTCTACTTTCGCAGGCGGTTGCTCGCCACATGGTTGAGGCGAAAAAGCCGGGACGCATCATCAATGTCGCGTCGATGCTGACGTTTCAGGGGGGCGTTCGCGTTCCGGCGTACACGGCCTCCAAACACGGCATTGCGGGACTGACGAAAGCGATGGCCAACGAGCTTGCGCCGCACGCAATTACCGTAAATGCCATAGCGCCCGGCTATATGTCGACCGACAACACGCAGGCCCTTAGGGACGATGTGGAGCGCAACGCCCAGATTTCCGCGCGCATTCCGATGAAACGATGGGGAGTCCCGGATGACCTCGACACCACGGTCGTTTTTCTGGCCGCTCCGGGTTCGAACTATGTGACCGGGACGATCATTCCCGTCGATGGCGGTTGGTTGGTGCGTTAGTGCCCGAACGCCCGGCAATATCGGTTCATCAATTGCGCTCCCTGCTCAAGGTTCGCGAGCCGGCGATGACGCTCATATCGACTGAGGTCGAGAGCAAAGTCGACCACATCGTTGAACACCTGGTTTTCCGCCATCCCGACGGGTCCGAGATCCGCGGCTTTCTGACGAGGCCTTTGGGTTCTTCGAATGCATGCCCGGCCATTTTGTATGCGCATGCCCATGGCGGGCGCCACGAAATAGGAGCAAGCGAGCTTGTGTTGGGTCGGCCAGCGCTGCTCGATGCTCCAGGCCCCATGTTGGCGCGGGAGGGTTACGTGGTGCTCTGCATCGATATGCCCACGTTCGGCGCGCGAACCAACGTCAGCGAAAGCGCCGCGACAAAAGCGGCCCTTTGGTACGGGGACACCCTGTTCGGTCAGATGCTGGGCGAACAGGCTGCCGCACTGAGTTGGCTTGCAAGGCGCCAGGATGTCGATACCGACCGCATCGGCATGACGGGAATTTCGATGGGCGCCACCCTCTCGTATTTCCTGGCAGCGATCGATGTCCGGATCAAGGCGATTGCACATCTCTGCTGCTACGCGGATTTCGCGACACTGATCGAACTGGGTGCACACGATCTGCACGGCCACTACCTGACGATACCGGGCCTTCTGTCCCTGACGTCGACCGGGACAATAGCCGGAATGGCAGCCCCTCGCGCGCAACTGATTTGCGTCGGTCGCGACGACCCGCTGACGCTGTCCTTGGCTGTTCGGCGCGCCTTCGCGGAGACGTCCAAGGCTTATGAGCACGCCGGTGCTGAAGGGATGCTGGAACTTATCGAAGAAGATGGCATCGGGCATCGTGAGACGGAGGCGATGCGTGCTGCCGTTCTTGCGTTTTTCAGGCGCCGTCTGTGACGACACACTGAAATCCTACCTCAAGGGGCGCGGTGCATGACCAAGATTTCGGATTTTCTTCGGGCTTGATGGAGGACATGCGCGCCAAGACGATTCCCGACGATCTCGTCACGGATGCCGGCAGTTTCCAACGACACCTCCTTGCTCGAACGCCTGGAGTGAGCCGATCTTGCTGTCATCCAAACGGACCAGCCGGCATGAGCCGCCGCACCCGACACTAGCGATCACGCAATTTTGCAATGCCGGGCCTCGCCTCCGCCGCGCTTCGACCGATAATGAGCGGAAACGAACCGGAAGACCGCCGATGCGCAATCCGATACTCAAGTCCGTACGAATCCCGATCCTGCTGGCGTTCATATCCGTGAGCGCCTTTGCCGCCGACATGCCTCGGTCGGGCGATGCTGTCTTCGACCGAGTCATCGCGTTGGTGAATTCGGAGTTTCACGACGAAAGTGCGCTCGATCGTTTCAACGCCGCTGCAAAAAAAGAGATCGAAAGCGCGGCACCCGCGCTGTCCACGATTGGTTCCACGGCCCGCGTGGATGTGGCTATCGAAACGGCGCTGGCCAGCCTGCAAGCTTCCCACAATGGCCGTTTCAAATCAGACACGATTGCCTATTTCGAGTTGAGCGACATCTTCCGCTTCGCTATCCGCGACGATCTGCGACGGGTGTTTCCGCCCGATGGAGAAGTGAGTTATGCCGGCATCGGCATGGTTACACAGCTGGTAGGCGGTACCCGGTTCGTGACCGATGTCTATGATGGCTCTCCGGCTGCAAAGGCGGGGCTCGTCATGGGCGACGAGATCCTGACCGTTGATGGTATGCCCTATCGGGAGATCGCCTCTTTTCACGGCAAGGTCGGGCAGTCGGTCGACATCCGCCTGCGGCGCAGGGCCGATGCGGCGCCGATAAGCGCCAAGGTTGCGGTCGAACGGCTGCGCCCGCTCCCGACATTCGAAAAGGCGATCGAGAACAGCGTCGCAGTGAGTAAACGGGACGGGCGTAAGATCGGCTATGTGAGGTTCTGGACCCTCTCGACGCGCGATGGGCTGGACATCGTGGCGCGCGAGCTTTCGACTGGTCGCCTGCGCGATGTCGACGGGGTGGTCGTCGACCTTCGCGGGCGCTGGGGTGGTGGCGCCGCGGACGCCGCCGAACTGTTCGTCGGCGACACGCCGTCGTTCCGATTGATCCCGCGGCGCGGAAAGGACACGCTTGCAAATGTTCGCTGGCGCGGTCCGGTGGTGGCGCTCGTCGATGAGGGCACGCGTAGCGGGCTTGAGCTTTTCGCCTACGCACTGAAGATCAATGGCATTCCGCTTGTGGGCGAGCGGACCGCCGGCGCGCTGTTGGCTGGCCGCGCCTATACACTGCCCGACGACAGCCTCCTGGAAATCGCCGTTTCCGATGCGGTCATCGATGACAATATTCGGCTCGAAGGAACGGGCATAACCCCGAACATTCACATCGGGCTTCCCCTCGCCTATGCCGCCGGACGAGATCCGCAACGCGAAGCTGCGGTCTTGGAGATGCTTCGGATTCTTGCAGACGGCGCCTCAGACCGTATTCAACCGGCTGAACGTTCGCTGGAACGATGACGGCAATCGGCGGCGCACTGCGTTGATGCCGGTTCATTCAGGTCGCTGCGTTCGCCGACACGATCTCCCGACCGAGCCTGACGATCTCATCGACGAGCAGCTTCAGGTCCTGGCGTTTGGTGCGGTGATTGTTGATCGCGACCCTCAGGCAGTGTTCTCCATGCACGGTCGTGTCTGAAAGAACCGCCGTGCCCTCGTCCTGCAGCCGCAGCATGATCTCTATATTGAGCGCCTTCAATTCCTCACCGTGTTTTCCTTCGCAACGGTATCGGAAGCAGACAATGTTGATGCTGGTCGGCGCCACCAATTCGAGAGCGGGCTCTGCCTCGATCAGGCCACTCAGATACCGTCCCTGGGCTATGTTCTGGTCGACGAGCCGACCAAACTTGACGATGCCGTGCTCTTTCAGCGCCATCCAGATTTTCAGCGCCCGGAAGCCTCGTGTCGTCTGCAAACCATAGTCATAAAGCCAGGGTGCTGCCGCCAGACCACGCGTAGTTGCGACGAGAAATTCCGGCGTCACCGCGAACGTCTGGCGATGGGCCGCGGCATCCTGCACCAGTACGCAGCCCGCCTCGAAGGGCGCGTGCAGCCACTTGTGCGGATCGAGCGCCACCGAATTGGCCTTCTCTATCCCCGCGACGCGAAAGCGGTTCTCGGGCGCGATGGCCATCAGCGCTCCGATGCAGCCATCGACGTGCAGCCAGAGGTCCTCTTCCGCAGCGAGCGTGGCGAGTGCCTGCAGATCATCGATGGCACCGGTGTTGACAGTGCCGGCTGTCGCGATCACGCAGGCGGGTTTGAAGCCTGCCGCCCGGTCTTCGGTGATTGCGCGCTTCAGCGCAGCCACATCGATGCGCAACTCCGCGTCGGTCGAAATTCGTCGCAAAGCCTGGTTTCCAAGCCCAAGCGTCTCCATCCCCTTGCGGTGGCAGCTGTGCATCTGGTCGGAACCGTAATAGCGCAGCCGCCGCTCGATTGCCGCGACACCAAGCTCGCGGATATCGACGCCGGCTTTAACATTGCGGGCGACGGCAAGGCCAATGATGTTTGCCACCGATCCGCCGCTGACCAGCGTGCCGCTGGCGTCAGCCGGAAAGCCCATCATCTCCTTGCACCAGTCGACGACCTGCTGATCCATGAGAGCCGCCGCATGATTGCCGCCGCCCAGGTTGGAGCCTTGGACGGCCGCAAGAAAGTCACCGAGCGCGCCGGTGAAATTGCTGGAGCCCATGTACCATGACCAGAAACGCGGGTGGATATTGCCCATCGGGTAACCCAGGATGTTCGCGGCCACCTCGCGGTAGACTTCGGCCACCGGCGTCGGCGCCTGGGGCAGCGCGGCGTCAAATGACGCACGCACCGCCTCGGGCATGTCCTGCCAGACACACCGCTCGCGCACGCCACTGATGTAATCGATGGCGTCATCGACGATCCGATGGGACAAAGTCCGCAGCGCAGCCCAGTCTTTTGGGTCAAGCGTTTCTTCTTCGAAGGGCTCGTGTTCTGTTGGCAATGCACCCATTCGGTCCTCCCCCGCCACGGATGTTTGTTCTAAGACCTGTGTCGCGTGCCTTTATCGTCGTGTTCCTCCGACAATCGTCGCAGTAGAGCGTAACTCGACCTTGTTGCCGCGCATGGACTGACGCGCCAAATCGAGAACCTCATTTTTGATCGCCTCACGCGTCGCGGGGTCTGCTTGAGCCAGCCCGGCGACCACGGGCGCCGCTACTTCGGTCATGAAGGTCCAATACCGTTCGGGCGTATCGTGCACCATCGTCGTGGAGATCTCCTGCTCATCGACGTCTTGAAAACCTGCGTCGGCGAAGGCCGCCGACATCATGCCCCCGGCTGCACAACGAAACAGGCCGGGCGCTCCAGGCATAGGCGTGGGCAAAGTCACGTGCCGCGCGATCGTTGCCATTATTGTGGTTGCCCAGGGATTTTTTTCAGGCCCGCTCCAAACAGCAGCACAAACACGCGCGCCAGGTTTCGCCACACGAGTGAATTGTCGCGCCGCCGAGCCGATATCCGGGAAAAACATGAACCCGAACCGGCATAGGACTGCGTCGAAGGATTTATCGGCAAAAGGCAGACTGCCGGCGTCGCATATCTCGGTCGTGAAATTGCTGAGACCGCGATGTCGGGCATTGTCGGCGGCCACCTGGAGCATGCGCTCGGACAGGTCTGTTACCGTCACTCGACCATTCGGGATCAAAGCGGCAGCCGTTAACCCTGGCTCGCCGGTACCGGCCGCGACATCGAGAACAGTGTCACCATCCCTAAGCTTGGCCTGACGGATCATTGCATCGCCGAACGGGGCGAGCCAGCCCAGAACCAGTTCGTCCCATTTCTTCCAGCCGGTTGAAAACCGGTCCCAGATATCTTTCTGCTGCTCACGGATGTGGTCGAGATTGTTGGACATGCACGTTCCTCCCGCGGATGCGCTCTCCTGTCTCGTTGATCGGAACTATGAACCCTCCGGAGAAGGATACAACCACTTTCCTGCCTTTGGGCGCGCGCCCCGCACTATCGTCCAGCCGCCTTTTGAATAGAGGTTTGCAGCCCGAATGCTGTTGCTTGGGCAACAGGGGCCACCCAAATTACCTTCTGCTGATTTGCATAACGACAATCGGGGCTAGGGAGACCGGGCTCGGCAGGCTATATTTCCCTGGTGGAGATCGTGACGGAGAGATTCGCATCGATGCCGAACCCTACAAACGGCAAGAACAATGGTCGGGTAGAGGCCAACGACGAACAACCCCTCGGCGCCCAGTTGCGGATGATGCATGCAGCCTTCATGGCTTCGCCGCTCCGAAACCGGATCATCTGGCTCGCCCTCGGCATCCTGGCCGTCATCGTCACCACCGCCTTCGGTCAAATCATCCTCAATCGATGGTACAAACCGTTCTACGACACGCTGGAAAGACGTGACCTGCCGGCCTTCCTGCACCAGCTCGTGGTTTTCGCCCAGATCGCCGGAGCTCTGCTCGTCTTCAATGTTCTGCAGACATGGCTCGGCCAGCTTGTCCGGCTGAAGCTCCGCGAGGGCCTGACACTCGATCTCATCCACGAATGGATGAAGCCGGCGCGTGCGTTCCGGCTGGCCAATGCCGGCGCCATCGGTATCAATCCAGACCAACGCATACACGAGGACGCCCGTCATCTCTCGGATCTCTCAGCGGGGCTATCGATTGGGTTGATCCAATCCGGCATCCTGCTGGCCGGCTTCATCGGCGTGCTCTGGTCGCTGTCGGACGGCTTTGTCTTCCACATCTCGGGCATGGCCATCAACATTCCGGGCTACATGGTCTGGGCTGCCATTCTCTATGCGGGCACGGCGTCATGGCTGAGCTGGCTCGTCGGGCGCCCACTGGTCAAGCTCAACGGCGAACACTATGCACGCGAGGCGTCGCTGCGCTTCTCGCTGATGCGCATCAACGAACACATCGAGGCGGTCTCGCTGTCATCGGGCGAGGCGAACGAGAAACGCCGGCTACAGGGAGATCTGGCGTCCGTTCTGGAGATCAGCCAAAGCCTGCTGCTGGCCGTCACGCGGCTGACCTGGGTGACGGCCGGTTATGGATGGATCACCGTTGTCGCACCGATCGTCATCGCCTCACCGGTCTATTTTGCCGGCGATCTCAGCTTCGGCGGCCTGATGATGGCCGTCGGAGCCTTCAACCAAGTGCACGCGTCGCTGCGGTGGTTCGTCGACAACATCGGTGCCATTGCCGACTGGCGCGCGACATTGATGCGCGTCGCCGCCTTCCGTTCGGCCCTGCTCGTCGTCGACGACCGGCATGAAGGCGATAAGCGCATCGAGTTCGTTACCGCGGACGGCCCGCAGATGATGTTCGATCATATCGAGATCGTCACGGCCGCCGGCTGCATCAAGCTCTCAGAGCCCAATGTCACCATCAATCCGGGCGAACGGGTCCTTGTCACCGGCGCGTCGGAGGTGGAAAAGGCCCCCTTCTTCAGGGCAATTGCGGGCCTCTGGCCCTGGGGACATGGCCGCATTTCGCTGCCGATCGACGACGGCCTCGCCTTCGTTCCTCGCTCGCCGTATTTCGCGCCGGGTACGCTGGAGGAGGTGCTTGCCTACCCGAAGACGCCCGACAGCTTCAAGAACGGCGAACTCAGCGGCGTGCTTTCCAAGGTCGGCCTTGGCCGGCTCGCCGATCGTCTCGACCAGGACATGCGCAAGAAGCTCAATCTGAGCGAACTCGAGATGCGTCTTCTGGCGATTGCGCGCCTTGGTTTGCACAAGCCGCGCTGGTTGATCATAGACGAGGCGTTGGATACACTGGAAGACGATGCCTATCGCAAGGTGATGACCTTCCTCGACCAGGAAATGGGCAAGGCCGCAATCGTCAACATCGGTCGCAAGGAACGCGCCAACGGCTTCTTCACCCGTGTGCTGGAGCTGGAGAAGGACGCGGCCGGCGGTTCGCTGCGTCTGATCCGCCCGAAGAGCCTGCGCCCCACCAATCCACAACTGGTGGATTGACCTCGCGCGTCTGAATGCGGCGCTTTAAATCTCTGCCATATCCTATTGATAAAAAAGAAAGCGCGCCTTTGCCAAAGGCGCGCTTTTGGTTCGGGAGCGTGATCGTAAATCTTAGCGCGAGCGCAGCTTCATGTGCCGGTTGACGTCCTTGTAGAGCAGATAACGGAACTTGCCGGGGCCGCCGGCGTAGCAGGCCTGCGGGCAGAAGGCGCGAAGCCACATGTAGTCACCAGCTTCAACCTCGACCCAATCCTGGTTAAGCCGATAGACGGCCTTGCCCTCGAGCACATAGAGGCCATGCTCCATGACGTGCGTTTCGGCAAAGGGAATGATCGCACCCGGCTCAAAGGTCACGATGGTCATGTGCATGTCATGCCGGAGATCGGTCGGGTCGACGAAACGCGTCGTTGCCCATTTGCCCTCGGTGCCGGGCATGGCTGACGGCGTGATGTCAGCCTCGTTGGTGAAGAACGCTTCGGGAGCGGAAAGGCCGTCGACATATTCATAGGCCTTGCGGACCCAATGGAAGCGAACAGGCGCTTCGCTTCTGTTATGCGCCGCCCAGTTGCTGGCGGGCGGAATGAAGGCGAAGCCGCCGGGCTGCATGCGATGGTCCTTACCGTCGAGCGTGACGGTCAGTTCTCCCTCGACGACAAACAGCGCACCCTCGGCGCCCTCGTCGAGTTCCGGCCGGTCGCTGCCGCCGCCGGGAGCGATTTCCATGATGTACTGCGAAAATGTTTCAGCAAAACCGGACAACGGACGCGACAATATCCACAGGCGGGTTTTGTCCCAGAACGGCAGATAGCTGGTGACGATGTCCATCATCACGCCCTTCGGAATCACCGCGTAGGCCTCGGTGAAGACCGCGCGGTCGGTCAGGAGCTGCGTTTGTTCCGGAGCGCCGCCATGGGGCGCATAGTAGTTACGACCAGTCATTTCCGTCCTTCAGTTCTCAAAACAGGCACCGCCTCCTCACAAGAGCGGTGCGGTTGGGTTATTGCCAATGGCATGTCAAAGCAGTGCTGCGCGCAGGTCGCGCGGCTGATCCTTCTCTTCGTCGAGATCCAGTTCCGCCTCGACGTGATGCAGATGTTCGGCCATCTCACGGATCGCTGTGTCCACATCCCTCGCCGCGATGCGGTCGACGACCGCCATATGCTCGTCCGGCCCGCAATTGTGCAGGTGGTTCGAGCGGTACATAGCGGTGATCAACGATGTGCGCGAAACCAGATCGCGCAGGATGCCGAAAAGGAAGGCAGAACCGGAAAGTTCCGCCAAAAGCAGGTGGAATCCGCCGGAAAGACGAACGATTGCAGAGAGATCGCCTGCACTGCCGGCAACCCGTTCCTCGTCAATATGAGAGCGCATGCGCTCGATGTCTTCCACCGTCGCCCGCTCGCACAGGCGCTCGACCACGCGCTGCTCGATCGCCCTTCTGGTCACGAAGACGTCCCGCGCCTCGTCCACCGACGGCTCGGATACGAAAGCGCCCCGGTTTGGCATGATCGTGACCAGCCCGTCCCGTTCGAGCGCAGTCAGCGCCTGACGGATACGGGCTCGACTGACGGAAAAAATCTCGGCAAGCTGCTCTTCCTTGAGGCGGGTGCCTGGGCGCAGGCGCCGCTCCGCAATGGCAAGCCAGATCTTCTCACAAATGATAGCCGTCGGCGCTCCGGCGGTCTCGTCCGCATTGTACATGAAATCTCCCATAGCCGTTCGCATACTCTCGTCGGCCAGCGTTCAAAGTCAATTCCACTCACTGCAGTTTGATATTGACTACAAAATTGTAGACAATATTGTGTACCGTAACTTGATATGCTGTGGCAACCACTTAAACAACGGCCATCGACCGGTGTGACAACCGACCGCGCCCCACCCGAGAGCTCATTAATGGACTTCGACTTCACCCGACTGCCCGCCCAGGACCGCTACCGGTTGCCGACGAATTTCATCGGTCCGCGCCCAAGTGCGCTTGTCTCCACGCGCTCGCCGAACGGCCAGGACAACGCCGCGCCGATGAGCTTCTTCAACGTCTTCTCGCATGATCCGCCCCTCGCGCGGCTTCACGCAAACAACGACATCACCTCCGATCGACAGTTCGAGATGCAGGCTCGCGACATCGCATCCTTTGCCGCCCTCAAAATGAAAACGAACTGATCATGCGCATTCTTGTCGTCAACCCGAACTCCACTACCTCGATGACCGAACAGGCGCACCGCAGCGCCGAGCGGGTTGCCTCACCGCTTACGCTGGTCGAGTCCGTCAACCCGACCACAAGCCCCGCCAGCATCGAGGGCCATGCGGACGAGGCCATGGCGGTGCCGGCCATGCTTGCCGAAATCCGTGCCGGCGAGGCGCGCGGGGTCGATGCCTATGTCATTGCCTGCTTCGACGATCCCGGCCTTGGCGCCGCGCGTGAAATCGCACGCGGACCGGTCATCGGCATCTGCCAGGCCGCCATCCAGGTGGCAATGAACATCGCCACGCGTTTCTCCATCATCACGACATTGCCCCGCTCTGTACCGATCGTTGAGGATCTGGTCGATGCCTATGGTGCCGGCCATCACTGCCGCAAGGTGCGCTCGGTCGACATGCCCGTGCTGGCGCTCGAGGAGGACCTCGCCCATACGGAAGAAATGCTCGTACGGGAAATCCTGCGCGCCAGGCATGAGGATGGCGCCGAGGCAATCATTCTCGGCTGCGCCGGAATGTCGGAACTGTGCGACCGGCTGAAGCTTAGAACCGGCATGCCAGTGATCGACGGCGTAACTGCAGCGATCAAGCTTGCCGAGGCGCTGGTTGGCGCGGGCTACGCCACCTCCAAGGTGGGCGCCTATGACTATCCTCGTGTCAAGTCTGCGGCCGTCGCCCGCCTTGTGAATACGATAGTTTAACAACAGACGATAATCGGCTGAAAATAAAAAGCTCCGGAGGAAATTCCTCCGGAGCTTTTTTATTCTGGGATGACGCTTGAGTTATGCCGCCTGTGTCGGCTTCGCGGCCGTTGCGACAGCTTCCTCGACGCGGTGGCACGCCGCGCGGGAACCATCGGCAAAGCTTCTCATTGCCGGACGTTCGCTCTTGCAGCGGGCATCAGCGAGCGGACAACGCGGGTGAAAGGTGCAGCCCGACGGCGGATTGAGCGGGCTTGGCACTTCGCTGGCGGTGATGCTGCGCTGGCGCTTCGGCTCGGCGATATCGGGGATCGTCTCCAGCAGCAGCCGCGTATAGGGATGGCGCGGATTGGCGAAAAGCGTCTCCGTGTCCGCCTCCTCGACAATGCGGCCGAGATACATCACCGCGATCCGGTCCGACATATGGCGGACCACGCTCATGTCGTGGCTGATGAAGAGATAGGTGAGCCCCATCTCATCCTGCAGCTTGCGCATGAGATTGAGGATCTGCGCCTGTACCGACACGTCGAGTGCCGAGGTCGGTTCGTCGCAGACGAGGAACTCCGGCTCGCCGGCAAGCGCACGCGCAATCGAAATACGCTGACGCTGGCCGCCGGAAAACTCGTGCGGAAACTTCGAACCGTCCGAAGGCGCAAGTCCGACGATGCGCAGCAGTTCGCCGACACGCTCCATCACCTCGGCTTCCGAATTGCGCAGCTTCAGTTCGCGCAACGGCTCGGCGATGATGTTCTTCACCCGCCAGCGCGGATTGAGGCTGGCGAAGGGATCCTGGAAGATCATCTGGGCGGAGAGTGGCTCGCCGGAACGCCCGGGCGCAAAGCGCACCTCCCCCTCCGAGGCGCGATAGAGGCCGGTGACGAGCCGGGCGACGGTCGACTTGCCGCAGCCCGATTCTCCCACGAGGCTAAGGCAGCCGCCCATCGGCACGGAGAAGCTGATGTCGTCCACCGCCCGCACGAACTGGCGCGGCTTGCGCTCCAGCACGCGGTTCAGCCAGGGGGCCGACACATCGAAATTGCACGTCAGATCATTGACGGTCAGGGCATCACTCATAGAACTCCTCCTGCATTGAGCCAGCAAGCACTGACGCCGAGACCGACCGGGGTCGGCTCCGGGCGATCTTCACGGCAACGCGGTCCCGCCTCGGGACAACGCGGATTGAAGGCGCAGCCGCGCGGGATGGCGTTCAGGCGCGGCATCGACCCGTCGATCTGGTTCAACCGCTCGACACGACGGCCAAGCGCCGGGATCGAGCCCATCAGCCCGCGCGTATAGGGATGGCGCGCATTGCGCAGCACCTCTTCCACCGGGCCGATCTCGACCAGGCGACCGGCGTACATCACCGCGACCCGATCGGCAGTCTCGGCAATAACCCCCATGTCGTGGGTCACGAGCATGACGGATGTCCCATGATCGTCGCAGAGACGACGCAGTAGCGATGTGATCTGCGCCTGGATCGAGACATCCAGAGCCGTTGTCGGCTCATCGGCGATGATCAGCTTCGGCTCCGCGGCAAGCGCAAGGGCAATGACCACGCGCTGCCGCATGCCGCCCGAAAACTGGTGCGGATAGTGATCGAAGCGTGCCTCCGGTGCCGGAATGCCGACTTCCTTGAGCAGGTGGATGGCCCGATCCTTCGCACCCTGCTTCGACAGCTTCAGGTGAAGGCGGATCGTCTCGACCAGTTGCGCGCCGACGGTAAAGAGCGGGTTCAGCGATGTCAGCGGATCCTGGAAGATTGCGCCGATCTGTCGGCCGCGCACGCCCTGCATCTGCGTGTCGGAAAGCTGGTCGATGCGGCGACCCGAAAGCCAGACCTCGCCGCCGGATATCCGTCCCGGCGGTTCGAGCAGGCCTTGAACGGCAAGGCCGGTCATCGACTTGCCAGCACCGGATTCGCCGACTACGCCCAGGATCTCGCCCGGCCGAATGCTGAGCGAGACGTCGGACAATGCCGCCACGGTACCGTGCCGTCCGGGAAACTCGACACAAAGTCCCCGCACGTCGAGAACCGGCGATGTTACGAGCTCACTCATGCCGCAGTACCTCCAAGGGATAGCTGGGTGGGAAGATTTCGCTGACGGGTGGATGCGCCCAGCTGCGTTCGGGATATTTGGCAACCAGCCCGTCAAACTGCTTTTGTGCCTGCCGGCGTCCGGCATCCATGTCGATGCCGGCCACCTTGCCCTCGTGCATCGAGAGACGGCCGTCGACGAAAACCGTCTTGGTGACGCGCCCGGAGCCACCGACGACCAGCGTCGTAATCGGGTCGATCGCTGGCGCCATGTGGTGATCCATCAGATCGAAGACCGCGATGTCGGCCCGAGCGCCCGCTTCGAGCCGTCCGAGATCGCTGCGTCCCAAAGTCTTCGCTCCGCCCAGGGTGGCAGCGTCGAAGAGATCCGCACAGCTGACGGCTGCGGTATCGCCCTCGACGACGCGGCAAGTGATGAGGCCGATCAGAAGGTTCATCAGCATATCCGGCGGCGTCGTGTCGGTGCCCATGGCGATGTTGATGCCGCGCTCCTTGACCGAGCGGAAGGAGTTGAGCGTGCTGCCACCGCGTGCCGAGACCATCGGGCAATGGACGATGCTGACGCCGCTATCGGCATAGAGCTCAAGATCGTTCGCCGTTGCCTGCGTGGCATGGGGGGCGATCAGCCGCGAGCTTAGGAAACCAAAGCTCGCCATCCACTCCGGTGATGTCTTGCCGTGAAGGCGGCGGACAGTGTCGACCTCCATCGTGCCTTGCGCGGCGTGAAGCCTGATCGGGCAATCAAGATCGCGGGCAGCATCCGCCGTCTGTCTGAGCAGGCGCTCGGTGCATGTCTCGACCCGGTCCGGCGCCAGCAACCCGCGAACCAGACCGCCATGACGGCCATCATGATCGCGGATGAAGCCGATGGCGTCGTTGAGGCCCTGCAACCCCCTCGCTTCGTCGAACACTGCCTCGAGTTGTCCGGGCGCTTCCAACACCATGCCGCCGGATCGGTAGGCTGGGCTCAGATAGACGCGGAGGCCAAGATCGCCGGCGGCATCTGACGCGGCCGCGAACTCCTCGACCGTCTCTCCCCATTCGCGGTAGAACAGCGACGCGATCGGCGCCGCAGTGGTGATGCCGTTGAGCAGAAGCTGGGCGAAGGAGAAGCGTTTCTGGAACGCCAGTTCGTCCTGCGTGTACATCTCATAAGGACCACGTTCGACGTAGGAGCGCGGCCACACCCGGCCCTTGGCCCAGCCCGGCTGATGGTCGATGGAAAGGATCGTCGTGTCGAGGTCAGAGAGGGCATCGAGATCGATCAGGCCGGGGCTGATCATCGCCGCGCCGAAATCCACCCTGCGTGCGACCTCGCCCTCGAAGTGCGGCCCGACATAAAGCAGGCTGCCGCCTTCGATGACCACTTCGCCGTTCGGGATGAGGCGGTGACTGTCGTCGCGATGGCCGAGAACCCATTGGGCCGTCAGCAGCGTGCGGCCTTCGGCGCGTGTGCCGAGTTTCAGATCCTTGAGATCGATCATGGGATGGCCACCTCCGCGGCACCGTTGCGGGCAACGACGCGGCCGCGCTTGACGACCAGCGGACGCGGTGCGACTTCGACGACCGCATGGGCGAGCGTTTCGCCGACGAGCAGCGTGAAATCGGCATTGCAACCGACGTCGAGGCCGTAGCCGGCAATGTCCATGACGTCCGCGCCACCGGTGGAGCAGACATGAAGCGCGTGCTCCAGATCGACGTCGCGGCGCAGCCCGTTCTTCATGCCGAGGATACGAGCGCGATCCATCATATCTGGCTGGCCCCAGGGGCCCCAGGTATCGCGAATGCCGTCGCAACCGGCGGCTACCTTCACGCCAGCGTCGTTGAGGCGCATGATCGATGGAACCGTCGAGGACGGCGAGCCCGTCGTGACGATGCGCACATCGAGATCGGCGATCTGCTCGATCAGGCCGGCGACCCGCAGGTAATCCGGAGCGCCAAGCGCGAAAGCGTGGCTGATCGCAACCCGCCCCTGCATACCGAGCGCGCGAATGCGCTCGAACATCATTTCCATGCTGAAAGCGCCGAGCTCGCCGGCTTCATGCAGGTGGATATCGATCGGCTTGCCATGCTTTTCGGCGAGGCCGAAGACCGCATCGAGATGCCCTTTCGGGTCGCGGTCGATACCACAAGGGTCAATTCCACCAAGGACTTCCGCGCCGTTGCTCAGAGCTTGGTCGAGCAGTTCGACGGTGCCCGGGCGCGTCACCAGCCCCGACTGCGGGAAGGCGACGATCTCAATGTCGATAATTCCGTCGAGTGCTTCGCGCGTTTCGATGATGCCTTCCATCAGGCGCAGGCCGTGTGTGGTGTCGATATCGACATGGCTGCGAATATGGCTGGCGCCGTTTGCCGCTAGCATGATCGCCTGGCGCATGGACTGACGATGCGGATCGATGCCGATCTCAAGCCGCTTCTCGCGCTCGAAATCGATGCGGCCGCGCAGTGTCGCGACTTTGGCGTTTTCGTGCCAGGACATACCCCAGACCGACTTATCGAGATGGGTGTGGGCTTCGACCAGACCGGGAATGGCGATGTGGCCACGGCCATCCTCGATCGCCACACCATCGGCCTCAAGGTTCTGGCCGATCGCTTCGATCTTGCCGTTACGGATCAGGATATCCGTCGGCACCCCGCCGTGGGGACGGACGTTACGGATCAGAAGATTGGACATCATTCACCTCAGTTTAGGATTGAGTGCATCGCGCAGCCAGTCACCGAGAAGGTTGACCGAGACGACGAGAAGGCAAAGCTGCAGCACCGGGAACAAGACGACCCACCAGACACCGGAGAACAGGAACTGGTTGCCGAGCCGGATGAGCGTTCCGAGGCTAGGCTGGCTCGGCGGCATGCCGATGCCGAGGAAAGAGAGCGTCGCCTCCGTGAGGATCGCCATGCCGAAGTTCAGCGTGGCGGCCACCATGATCGGCGTCAGCGTGTTCGGCAGGATATGGTTGAGCATGATCCGCCGCGCCGGCGTCTTCAGGAGACGGGCTGCCTGCACATATTCCTTGCCGCGCTCGACGATCGTCTGGGCGCGAACGGTTCGGGCATATTGAACCCAGGCGCTGAGCGTAATCGCCAGCACGAGGACTGCGCCCGATCCGACATCGCGCAGCTCCGGCGGCAGCATCTGGCGGGCAACCGCACTGACGAGGATGGCGATCAGGATTGTCGGAATAGAAAGCAGCACATCGCCGATACGCATGAGGATGTTGTCGACAATCCCGCCGAAATAGCCGGCGATAAGACCGAGGCTGAGGCCGACGGTCAGCGACAGGATGACCGAGCAGACGCCGATCAGGATCGATATGCGCGAGCCGTAGAGTATGGCCGACAGCATGTCGCGGCCCTGGGTGTCGGTGCCGAGAATGAAGGGCCATTGGCCATCGGCCTGCCAGATCGGCGGCAGTTCCGAGTTCCAGAGATCAAGCTGTGCCGGATCGAACGGGTTCTGCGGCGCGATCAACGGCGCGGCAAAGGCCGCGGCGATGAGGACGAGCAGGATCAGCGCGCCGGCAATTGCCGACGGGCTACGGGTGAAGGACCACCAGAGATCGCTCTGACGCCAGCGCGCGAGCCGGCCGATCTTGGCTGTCGAGGTTGTTTCCTGAGCCTGGTCAGTCATGGTGCGGCCTCAGCGTGTGGCATCGCGAAGACGGGGATCGATGACCGCATAGGCGATATCGACGAGCGTGTTCAGCGTGACGAAGATGAAGGAGACGATGCACAGGTAGCCTGCCATCACCGGGATATCGAGGAAGGTCACCGCCTGAATGAACAGCATGCCCATTCCAGGCCACTGGAATACGGTTTCGGTGATCAGCGCGAAGGCGATCAGCGATCCGACATTCATCGCCGTCATGGTGACGACCGGCATCAGACAGTTTCGAAGCGCGTGGCGGAAGTTGATGCGCCACCGCGGCACGCCGCGGGCACGGGCAAACTTCACGAAGTCCGAGCGCAGGACTTCCATCATCTCGGCGCGAACGAGCCGCATGACGAGGGTGATCTGATAGAGCGCGAGCGCAAAGGACGGCAAAAGCAGCGAAGCGCGCCCGGATGCGGTCAAGAGGCCGGTGCTCCACCAGCCGAACTGAACGACGTCGCCACGGCCGAAGGCCGGCACCACGCCGAGCGAGACGGCAAAGACTAGGATCAGCAGGATGCCGACGACGAAGCTC
Organism: Ensifer sp. 4252; assembly: GCF_050434565.1. NCBI lineage: Bacteria > Pseudomonadati > Pseudomonadota > Alphaproteobacteria > Hyphomicrobiales > Rhizobiaceae > Ensifer > Ensifer sp. 4252. The sequence continues at coordinate 82,254 of NZ_JBNDIU010000011.1, read as the reverse complement.
GGCAGGGAGACGCCAATGATGCTGACGAACTGCAGGCCTTCCGAATACCAGCGACCCCTGTGGATCGCTGTCAGAACGCCAAGCGGAATGCCGATCAGCAGTGACAGGACCGTGGCCACCAGTGCCAGTTCGATGGTCGCCGGGAACCGTTCGGCGATCAGTGTCATCACGTCCTGGCCGTTTCGGTAGCTGATGCCGAAATCGCCTTGGGCCGCGTTGACGACGAAGCGCACATACTGGGTCAGGAACGGATCGTTCAGCCCGAGCTTTTCGCGCAGTTCGAGCCGATCGGCCTGCGACATCTGTTCGTTGGCCATCAGTTCGACCGGGTCGCCGGCGAAACGAAAGATCATGAACGCCATCAGCGCGACGGCAAGCATGACCAGCACGGCATTAGCCAGCCGCTTGATCAGAAAGACAATCATTGGGTTTCCCGCTCAATGAGAAACCCCGACAGAGCAGGCTCTGCCGGGGCAATGTGAGATCAATCGCCGATACGGGTGAGCCAATGGCGCGGCTTGTTATCGGCGCGGATGGTGACGTCGGTCACTTCCTTCGACATCGCCCATGCCATCGGCTGCTGGTGCAAGGGGATCATGATGACCTGATCCTTGGCAAATTTCAGCGCTTCGGTCTCGATTGCCAGTCGCTTGTCGCGATCCATTTCGACGGCGGCCTTCTTCACCATCGCGTCGAGTTCCGGATAGGACCAGCCGCCATAATTGGCGACGCCGGCCGCGCCTTCGCGGGTCGATAGCACCTGGATCAGAAGCGAGTAGGCATCGAGCGTCGGCTCGTTAGCCCAGCCGATCATGTAGGCGTCGGATTTGCCGCCGGCACGCTTCGGCGCCTGAACGGCGCGCGGACCGATGTCGAGCGTCGGCTTCAGACCAACCCGCGACAGCATGGAAACGAGCGCGCTGCAAACGTCTTCCTCGTTGACACTTTCGTCGTTCATGCAGACGAGCGTAAACTCGGTGCCGACAGCGCCCGCCTCTTCCAGGAGCTTCTTCGACAGTTCCGGATCATAGACGGTCGGCACATCCAGTTCGGCGCTGTAGCCCGGGATTTCCGGTGCAACCATCGTGCCGGCGACGTGCGACTTGCCGCGCATAACGCGCTTGAAGATCAGTTGACGGTCGATCGCGTGATCGATCGCCTGGCGGACCTTGATATCGTTGAAGAAGTTTTCGCGGCCATCGTTGAGCTTGTCCTTGCGGTTGAAGACGAGATGGATCGTGCGCAGGTCGGAGCGCTCGACAACCTTGATGTTCGGGTCGCTCTTCAGCCGGTCGAGGTCCTGCACTGGCGCGCCGTCGGTGAGGTCGATCTCACCCGAAAGCAGTGCGGCGACGCGGGTTGCAGCGGACGTGATCGGGGTGAATTCGATGCGATCGAGGTTGTGCTTGGGCGTATCCCACCAGCCGTTATTCTTGACCAGCACGGTCTTGCTGTCCGGCACGCGCGATTCAACGATGAACGGCCCGGTGCCGTTGGTGTGGTAGGTGGTGTAGCCTTCGACCTTGCCGCCGACATCGGTCGGCAATTCGGACTTGTTCTCGATCAGCCAGTCCTTGTCGAACATGAAGATGTTGGTCATGTCGTTGAGGAACAGCGGGCTCGGCGAGTTCACCTCGATATCGACTGTGTAATTGTCCACCTTGGTCGTCGAGACATAGGCCGGAATGTTGCCGCGCAGAGGCGACGTCGGGTGGCTGACACGAGCCATCGAGGCTACCACGTCGTCGGCAGTGAAATCGGCGCCGTTCTGGAATTTTACGCCCTTGCGCAGGTGGAAGCGCCAGACCTTTTCTGAGACCAGCTCCCACTTGGTGGCGAGTGCCGGCTCAACGACGAAATCCGGCGTGTAGCGCGTCAGCCCCTCATAAACGTGATTGAGGAAGGCGAGGTTCGACGTGCTGCCGTAGGAATATGGGTCGAGCGAGAAGATATCCCGCGGGCTGCCCCAGCGCAGCGTTTCGGCCTGTGCCGTCGAGGCGAGAAAGGCGAATGCCAACCCCGCGAGGAGATGCTTTCTCAGTTTCATGTGGTTCCCTCTGTTTTTTCCCATTCGTCGCCGTGCCGATCCGGTCGGTCCACGATCCTTCGATCGCTGGAGGCCTGACGACGCTAGATTTGAAGTTGTTGTCGCTAATGTCAACTATTTTGTCGACAATTATGTTGGCAAGAATTAGCGATCCCGGTTTTATGGGGAAAAACGGTGCGAATTCAGCGGCTTTGAAGCGATGGTGACTTTGCAATCGTGACGTGAGAAACGGGGCGACAACCCATTTTTCAGGTGGATTGTTGTTGAGGGAGACACAATCAGCCGGCTGCAGCATGGTCTCGGCAGGTCGCATGCAGGCAGAAATCTGCGGGTTCTTGCTGCATCATGGCCCCCGGAATAGCAAAACAGCCCGCCCCGCCGCGATCGGATGACCGGATGGAACGGACTGCTTTTCGTTAGCAACAATCGGCGGATTACCAATCGACGGTTGGCTCAGCTCTCGCGGAACGCTCGGCTCACCTGATCCATCAGCGGTTTGATGAAATAGGAAGCGACGCTTCGTTCGCCGGTGGTAATAAAAGTCTCGACCGGCATGCCCGGCATCAGGGAGACGTTTCCGAGCCTCTGGATCTCTGCAGGCGCGATCGCGATGCGCGCGACGTAGAAGCTCGCACCTGTCCGTTGGTCGACCGACACATCGGCGGACACCCGTTCGACCGCGCCAAAGATTTCCGGTGTCGTCTTCTGGCTAAAGGCGGAGAAACGCAGGATCGCCTTCTGTCCGGAATAGATCTGATCGATGTCCTGCGGCGCGACCTTGGCCTCCACCACGAGCTTGTCGATATCCGGCACGATCATCATGATCGGCTCGCCCGGTGCGACCACGCCACCGACCGTATGGATGGCGAGCTGGTGCACGATGCCGTTCTGTGGCGCGACGATGTCGACCCGTTTCAGCTGGTCTTCGGCCGCCACCTTGCGCTCGACATATTCGCCGATGCGGGCATCCATTTCGCGCAGGTCGGTGCCGACCTCTTCGGCCCACTGCTCGTCGACCTGAATGATCTGCAGCGAAGTCTCGGCAATCTTTTCGTGCACGCCGGCGACGCCTGCAAGCAGCCTGCCCATCTCGCCATCGATATCGGTTGCCTGGCGCTCGAGTGCGCTGAGGCGGCTCTTTTCCATCAGACCCTTGTCATGCAGGAAGGTATAGCGGCCAAGCTCCTCGTTGATCAGTATCCGCTCACGGCCGCTGGCCGTGCGCTCGGCTTCCATGCCGCGGATCTCGTCGTTCAACTGCTGCACGCGCCGTTCCAGTTGGCGCTTCTTACTCTCGCGCACATCCCTTCGGCTTTGGTAGAGACGTTGCTCGGCATGCATCATTGCAGTCACATCAGGATCTTCGGCGCGCGAAAGGAGCGTTTGCGGGAAGACGACCCGCTCGGCACGGTCCCGCTCGCTCTCCAGCCGCGCCTTGCGCGCCGCGAATTGGTCGAGGCTCTTGAGAATGATCGCCAGATTGGCCTTCGTCATCGTTGCGTCGATGCGCATGACGACGTCCCCCGCCTTCACGTGGTCGCCGTCGCGCACCATGAGGTCGCTGACCACGCCGCCAACGGGGTGCTGCACCTTCTTCAGGCTGCTCTCGACAACCACGGACCCTTGAGCGATTACCGCTCCGACGATTTCCGTACCGATCGCCCAACCGCCGAAGAGCCCGACCAGCGTGGCAAATCCGAGCACGCCCACGATCAGGTGGGTGCGGATCGAACGTCTGAGTGTCTGCCAATCGTCCATGTTCATGCCTTTGCTGCTTCTGCTGATTGCACCACCTTGAGCGCACCCGGATTGGCGGGTGTCTGCCTTAGAACCTTCGAGAGAACTTCGTCCTTCGGGCCGAAAGCCTGCTGGCGGCCCGCGGCAAGCATCAGCACCTTGTCGACGGCAAGCAGAGCGCTTGGGCGGTGGGCAATGACGATGACGATGCCGCCACGTTCGCGGATCCCGAGGATCGCTGAAGTCAGCGCCTCCTCGCCTTCGGAATCGAGGTTTGAATTCGGCTCGTCGAGAATGACGACGAAGGGATCCCGGTAAAGCGCTCTTGCAAGGGCGATGCGTTGCTTCTGGCCTGCGGAAAGCGGGCGGCCATTTTCTCCGACTTCAGTGGAATAGCCCTCCGGCAGGCTGACGATCAGATCGTGAACTCTTGCTGCGCGCGCAGCGGCGATGATGTCATCGGGCCCAGCATCGGGGTCGAAGGAGGCGATATTCTCCGCGATGGTGCCGTCGAGCAGTTCGATCGATTGCGGCATGTAACCGATATGGCGGGCAAGGGCTGCGGCCGGCCATTGGTCCGGCGTGGCACCGTCGAGCCGGATGGAACCGCGCGCCGGGCGCCAGATGCCGACAAGCAAACGCGCAAGCGAACTCTTGCCGGAGCCGCTGGCACCTATGACGCCGAGCCCGGTTCCGGCCTCCAGTGTGAATGTGACATCCTGCAAGACGGCTTCCGTCGTTTCAGGCGGAAGAGCGCTGATGCGGTCGACAAAAAGAGCGCGGCTCGGTGCCGGCAGATCCATGCGATCAGGCGCATCGGGCAGCAGTGCCAGCGTCTTCTGCAGGCGTCGGCGGCTTTGGCGAGCACCGATAAAGCCTTTCCAGTTGGCGATCGCCAGATCGACCGGCGCGAGCGCCCGGGCCGACAGGATCGAGCCGGCGATGATGATCCCAGGCGTTGCCTGTTCGTTGATGACCAGCCAAGCGCCGACCGCGAGGATGCCGGACTGCAGCATCATGCGCAGCACCTTGCTCATCACGCCGAAACCCGAGGAAACATCGCTCGCGCGGCGCTGCTCACGCGTAAACGCACGGTTCTCATCCTGCCAGCGGCGCCTCAGATGCGGGCCCATGCCCATGACCGAGATCACATCAGCATTGCGACGGCCGCTCTCTGCCATGCGGTTGCGTTTGGAGGAATGGCGCGCAGCCTCCTCGACGGGCCGTTGCGATACGAGCTCCGTCAGCAGGGTGATTGCCGCCAGAATGACCGCGCCCGCGAGTGCCGTGACGCCCAGCCAGAAATGAAAGGCGAAGCAGATTGCGATATAGAAGGGAAGCCACGGCAGGTCGAACAGTGCGGTCGGCCCGCTGCCCGAGAGAAAAGCTCTGATGGTATCGAGATCGCGCAACGGTTGGGCATAACGGGCGCTGATCGGCACCTGCAACTGCAGACCGACGATCGCATCATAGATCCTTGGCGAAAGAGCCTGATCGAGCCGATCGGCAATGCGCACCAACAATCGGCCACGCAGCGCGTCGAACAGGCCCTGAAACGCATAGAGCACGACAACGATGGCGAGAAGTGCAACGAGCGTCGGCAGGCTCCTGCTTGGAAGCACCCGATCGTAGACTTCCATCATGAAGAGCGATCCGGTGAGGTAGAGCACGTTGACGACCGCGCTCATCAGGCCGATGCCGACGAAGGCGCTCGCGCAACCTGCAAACACGCCCTTGAACTGGCTGGAATTTCTGTTGGAAGAACTGTCGTGCATGGTCCCTGATCCGTTGAGATCGCGGCGGTATCAGGCAGGCATCACAAGGCGATGACATGCTTGAAGTGGCTGAAGCCTACGCCGCGCAGGAAAGAATGGGCGCGCCGGGTGGCGCGCCCCTTCGCTTTGGTTAGGCGAAGCGGAAGTCGTCGATGACGAAGTTTTCCGTTTTCACACCGTTGAAGGTGATGGACGACCCGTCATCGAACGCGATCTGCGCACCGGCGTCACCATTGGTGAAGGCGCCGGAAGACAGGAGCGCCTGGTAGTCGGCGAACACGTCCTTCGAAAGCAGGACGACATCGTCGCCCTGAGCGCCGGCCTGGAAGTCCAGGACCACGTCGCGACCGTCGCCGGCCGCAAAGACGAAGGTGTCGGCACCCACACCGCCCGTCAGCACGTCATTGCCCGTGCCGCCGTTCAGCGTGTCATTGCCAGCTCCGCCGTTGAGCTGGTCGTTGCCGGCGCCGCCGCTGAGCGCATCGTTGCCAGCGCCGCCCATCAGCACGTCATTGCCAGCACCGCCTTCGACCACGTCGTTGCCGTCACCGGCCACAACCCGGTCATTGCCAGCTCCGGCATCGATCATGTCGTTGCCATCGCCCGCGAGCACCGTGTCGTTGCCGTTGCCGGCCTCGATCATGTCCTTGCGGTCCGTCGCCACCAGCGTATCGTTGCCGTCAGTGCCTTCGACGACGTTGTACTCCGTGTAGCCGTCGACCTTGATCGTGGCCGTGCCGGTCGATTCCCCACCCTGGGCGTCACGCACGGTGTAGGTCACGGTGACCATGGCGTTCTGTTCGTCTTCCAGAGCCTGGAAGGCGGAAGACGGATCGGCGACAAGCTTGCCATCGACGATCGAGAAGGCTGTAGCAGCCTCAGCGTTCGTCAGTGCCAGACCGGTGACGGCCGTGACCGCGAAGCCGACAAGCGTCAGCCGGTCGCCTTCGATATCGCTATCGTTGGCAACGAGGTCGAAAGTGGCAGTCTCGTCCTCGGTAACGGCGCCAGTATCGGCGACAGCCACCGGCGCATCGTTGACCGGTTTGATCGTTACGCTGACGGTACTTTCGCTGCTGCCGCCCTTGCCGTCGGACACAACGACGATGAAGCTGTCCAATCCATTGACATTGGCGTTTGGAACATAGGTCCAGGCGCCGGTTCTGCCGTCGAGTGTGACGCTGCCGTTGGCCGGCCCGCCACCCGTCTTGACTGCGTAGGCAAGCGTATCGCCATCGATATCGGTTGCGGTGATCGTTCCGCTAACCGACGTGTCCTCGTTCGTCTCAACGGTCAGGGACGATGCAACAGGCGCATCGTTGACCGGCTTGACGGTAAAGGCGGCGCCGGCCTCACTGGAGCCGCCGCGACCATCGGAGATCTGGTAGCGGAAGGATGCTTCGCCATTGAAGTTGGTGGCGGGTGTGAAACGAATACCACCCTCCTCAACGGTGGCGGTACCACCCACGACCGAGGTGACGCCGGTCACCTTCAGCTGATCGAGATCGGCATCGGTGTCGTTGGCGAGCAGGCTCGCAAACGGGATGACGAAGGACGGCGCATCCTCGTCGATCGCGGCAAGCGTGTCGCCGGCGGCAACCGGGCCACGATTGACGAGGCCATTGGCGATCGCCGCGCGGTTCATGACCGTGCCGTCGGCGAAGGTAACGAGTTCGACGCCGCCGCCTGCCAACTGGCCCTTCAGGGTCAGTTTTTCGCCATTGGCGAATTCGACCTCGACGGCTTCACCGTATTTGTGCAGGACGGCTTCGCCGCGGGCGATGTCGTGCAGGACGAGAACGTCGCTATCAGCAGATGCAGCGGCCGTTTCGACGATTTCGTCGGTGTCTTCGCCACGTCCGTAGACATAGGTATCGGAACCGTCTCCGCCGATCAGCACGTCGTTGCCGGCACCACCTTCGATCAGGTCGTCGCCGAGACCGCCGGCAATGATGTCGGCACCCTCGCCGCCCATCAGCACGTCGTTGCCCTTGCCGCCGGCAAGCCCGTCACGTCCGGCACCACCCATCAACGTATCGTCGCCGTCACCGCCATCGAGGCGATCGTCGCCGCCGTTGCCGATGAGGGTGTCATTGCCGGCAAGACCGTAGATTGTCTCGCCGGCTTCCCCGCCGACGAGCATGTCACGGGCATTGGAACCGTTGATCACCTGGCCGCCTTCGAGGCCCGACTTGAGATCGACGACCGTCAGATCGTCGAAGGACAGCCCGGCATTGCCCCAGGAATAAAGGCCGAAGGTACCTGCATCGAGACCACGGTCGCCGACCGGATAGGCAAAGAGTGCCTCATCGTTGAGGAAGGCGGTGATCTTGTCGCCGACGACTTCGACGCGCAGCTTCATCGCCTGGCCAGGCTCATACTTGCCTGGAACCTGGGCGAGAATCTCCTCGACCCCGTTCTTCATGCGTACGAGGTTGAAGATGCTGCCGGCGCCATTGCCGGGGCTGCGGTCGAGGATGCCATCGGCATCGAGTTCGAGTTTGTAGTAGTTTTTGTTGTCCTTGTAACGGAACAGGAAGCCGAGGCCGTCCTTGTCAGGCGTCTGGATCGTTGCCTCAACGGCATAGTCGGTCCAGGCAAGTGCCGCCGGGTCCTTGAACAAGGCATAGGTGCCGAGACGAAGGACGTTGACGCCGTCGCCAAGCGGGCTCCAGCCACGCTTCCAAAGATCGGCAGCCGTTGCCCCGCTCCAAGTTAGTTCGCGGCTCGCAAGCCCCGTCGTCTGCACCAGCTTTCCGTCGGCAAGCAGCCATTCGGATGCCTTGCCGTCCGGCCCGATACCGCCAAGTTCGCCTTCATCGACGATATTGAAGCGCGACAGGGACTGCGGCGACGAGAAGTCTTCGGCAACGAGGATTTTGGTGCGGTCGACAACGGTGATATCGACGCGGTCGGTCGAGACCGAACCGTCAACAGCCGTCACCTTAAGGAGCAGTTTGTTGACGCCGGTGTCGAGATTGACGTTGGCGGTCTTGCCATTGGCAATGACGTTGCCGGCGAGATCCGTCCAGACGTAGTCGAGCAACTGCTTCGGACCGAACGAGCCGGAGGCGTCGAGCTTGACGGAAGCCTTGCCGTCGCCGTCGATGTCGTAGGTCCGCTGATCGATGCCGGCCTTTGCCGTCGTGTCCGCCTTGGTGACGACGATATCGTCGAAGACCGAAGCGCGCTGGCCGCTGGAATAGAGGCCGACGGTGCCGCCGGTAAGCGGTGCGTTGGCGTCCGTGACCGGTCCGGCAAAGACATTCTTGTCGCCGAGGAAGACGTTGATCGCGCCGCCGGTGACGGCCACGGTCAGCGGGATTTCCATATTGTAGGGCGAACCTTCGTTCACCGATGCCAATATGGTCTCGACGCCATTGGCCACCTTGACCAGTTGGCGACGGTTGGTCTCACCATCGAGCGTGAAGCGGTAGTGGTTGTTGGCGTCCTTGTAGTAGAAGAGAACGCCGATCGTGTCGTTGTCGAGCTGCGTCAGTGATGCTTCGAAGACGTAGTCCGTCCAGGTGGACGAGCCTTCGCCGACGAAGACCAGCTTGTTGCGGGCGGCATCGCTCTGGTCGAAGAGTGCTGCCTCCGGTGCGGCAAGCCCTGCGGCTCCGGTCGGACGCGAGAAGACCGTTCCCTTCAACAGGAAGTTTCCGGTGTTGCCGTTGGCAGCGCCGATATCAGTGGCCCAGCCATTGGCATTGCCGTCGTTGAAGGTCTCAACGAGCAGAGTGCGATCGCCCCGGACAATCACGTCGACAGTGTCGCTGGTCTTGATGCCGTTGAAATCGGTCGTGGTCAGCGTCAGCTTGTGCTTGCCAAGCTCGAGCTCAGCCTTGGCGTCCTTGCCTTCGGCCACCACGTCGCCGTTCTCGTCGGTCCACACCCAGCTCTTGACGCTTGCCGGCAGCAGCGATTTGGCACCGGAAAGCGTAACATTTGCGGATGCGGCGCCTGCGGAGGCGTCGGCGATGATGTCGTCGCCGGCTTCGGCCATGGCGCGTGCATTGCCGCCGCTGACGTTGATGTTTTCGAACACTTCCTGGTGGCCACGGTAATAACCGGTCAGGCCGTCGCGATCGAGTTCCGGCTTGGTGCGGAAGCCGTCGAGGTAGTCGTCGAACCCGGTAAAGTAGGTTTCGGTGGAAATGCGGTTGTTGTCGGGGTCGATGGTGATGAGGCGGATGGCGCCGTTGCCGCCATTGTTGCCCTTCGCCTCGTTGCCGTTGCCGGTGATCTCTCGCGATACGCCGTTCTGGTAGTTGACCAGGAACTGGAAGACCGGCTCGCCGTACTGGTTGTAGGTGATGTCGGTTTCAGCGCCGTCGCCGAAGATGTGACCGGAGAACGTCATGACGATGTTCGGGTAGCGAGCGAGCAGCTCGCGCGAAACATATTCGCCGTCATTGGCGCCGCGCTGATCGGTGCGCATGCCGTAATCGTATCCCGCACCTTCGTCATAGAGCGGAAGAGCCAGATTGTCCTGGCGGCCGGCATAGCTTGTCAGCGAGTGGGTGGCGAGCATGACGCGATAATCGGGATGCGCCTCGATGACATCGCCTGCCCAACGGATCACGTCGTCGCGCGGGCCGAACTCGAGCGAGATCGACAGCCACTTGGTACCGTCAGGGGCCGTGAACGTGCTGTAGGTGTTGCGGGCGCTCATCAGTTCCTGATCGTAGGCGCCGCCGAAGGTGCCTGGGCTGGTCGCTGCCTGCTTGTCGGGCGAGAAACGCTGGTCGAGATAGATCGACGAGTGGTCGGCAGCACTGCCGCCGTTGGCCTGGTCATGGTTGCCCGGAAGCAGGGCGTAAGGGATCTTGCCGTCGAGCTTGCGAAGGGCAGCTTCGGCGATGTCCCACTGGCCGGAGAGATTGTTCTGGGTGATGTCACCGACATGGGTCATGAAGACGATGTTGTGGCTCTGGCGATTGTCGACCAGCCACTGCGTCATGTCGCCGAAGAAGTGCTTGATACCATCGTTGGACGTGTAGTCCTGTGTGTCTGGGAACACGGCGATCGTATAGGCATTAGCACCGGCGACGCGGACGCGGAAATCGTCGGTGATTGCGTGTCCGGTGCTATCGGTTGCAGTCACGCGGATGTCGGAGTGGCCGAGCGCTGCAAAATCCAGCACCAGCTTGTTGCCGTTGGTCAGGACGGCATTCAAGACCTCGCCCTTGCTGTTCTGCACGGTGAAGGTCAGGTTTTCGCCGGAGAAATGCTGCGACAGGTCGATCGACACATTGGCCGCATCCGGCGTGACCATCATATCCTTGATGGCAGACGTCTTAACGACGGAGCCGGGGTTGGGGGTCGTGTCCTGACCGACGGCCGGAATGCCCGCCGTTGCCGGTGTCGTTGTCGAAACCGTCGTGCCTTGGCCGCTCAAGGAACCCTGCCCGAAGGCAGGCGTGGTCGGGCCTTCACCGAAACGGAACTCGGTGCCGTTGGACGACAGCGCGTCAGTCTTCAGCGCATCCGGAACGATGCCTTCCGGCTTGGCATTGCCGAGCGCCGACAGTTCCGAACCGGTGAGAACCTTTTCGATGAAGAGGAAATTGCTAAGGTAGCCGGAAGACGTTTCACCATCCTCGTCGGCGAAGATCAGGAAGCCCTTGGCCTTGTCGATGGTGAAGCGGGCGGCAAGCGTGCCGGTCATCTTCTGTTCGGCGGCGAACTCGCCGTTGATGTATTTCTTCATCGAGACGCCGCCGCTGGCGTCCTTGTCGATCGTGAGCCCGATGCGGTTCCAGGCATCGAGCTTGGCGGCGCCGCGATAATCACTGTTGATGCCGAGGCCGAAGCTCTCGCCGCCTACCTTGCCGAAGATATCGCCGTCCGAAGTGTTGGTGACGTCCGTCTGCAGGAAAGGGATCCAGCCGCTGGAGCCTGCCGACGGGAAATAGACGTCGTAGACGAGGCTGTAGGACGAGACAGTGCCGGTGCCGCCGGGCGACACCAGAATGCCCTGCTGGGCCTGCACACGCGGAATATTCAGGAGCCAATCGGAGGAAGATTGGATCGGCGTCGCAATAGAACTGGGGGAGGAAGTCATGTCGGCTTTCTCTCTAAAGGTGAACGGGATCGGCGCTTGGCCGTGCGTCACCGTTAGCCGCCACGCTTACCGCGCAGATGACAGTTGCTTAACAAAGCGTAAAACGGCCATAGCGTTTTCCGATGGCTGCCATCGGTTTTATCCACCGTCTGAGGGGGCGATCGGTATGGTAACCGCCGGTGTCATGTGCCTGTCAGCTTTTCCAACAATGATACGCGCGTGGATCCAACAGGCCGTGCCCGCGGGCAACAGAACTGGAAGCAATGTCGATCACTCAATTGAAAGCATTTCACATCGTCGCCCAGTCCGGTGGCTTCTCCCAGGCAGCCCGCGACATGGCGATCAGCCAGTCCACATTGTCCCAGCATGTTCGGGAACTGGAGGCGGTCTGCGGGCAGAACCTGCTTGATCGAAAGGCGCGCGGCGTCAGCCTCAGCGCCCATGGCGAGCGCCTGTTCGAAATCACCTCGCGCCTGTTCCAGGCGGAGAAGGAAGCCACCGCTTTCCTGCGCGGCGAGGCCGGAACGACTGGCGGTCATCTGCGTGTTGCCGCCGATGGCCCCATCCTGGCGCTTCCGATCCTTTCGCGATTGAAGATCGATCGGCCAAAACTGACCTTCTCCCTTGCCGTCGACAACTCCGCCCGCGTGATCGACCAGATCATCGACTATCGCGCCGATGTTGCGATCACCGCGCAGATCCCCGACGACCCGCGCCTGCATGGCGTGCGTTTTCTGAGCATGCGCCTCGGCCTGTGCGTGCCGGCATCCCATCCGCTGGCGGCGCGCGACGGCGTCACCATGCAGGAACTCGAAGGCCTCTCATTCGTCATGCGCGAGCGCGGCTCGCGCACCCGCGAAATCTTCGAGAAGAACCTCGCCGATCATTCCATCTCGATCCATCAGATCGTCGAAATTTCGTCGCGCGAAGGTGTGCGCGAAGCAATCGCCAATGGCGTTGGCTGCGGCGTCGTTGCCGATCTCGAATTTGGCCACGACGCCAGGCTCTCTTTCGTGCCGATCGACGACGCGAGAGAGATCATCGACGAATACGCGATCTGCTTGGCGGAGCGCCGTCATCTGCCGCTGATCCGCAGCTTCCTCGATGAGGCAAGCCGCCTGTTGCCCGAGGTTGGCGACACGTTCAGAATGCCGTCATCTATTCAGAAAGAAACAACAAAAACAATAATCTCTGCGTCGTCTCTGACACAATAGATCATAACTTCCGTTCGTTGACGTAACGGCAGCCTCAGAGCTTGGCGGTCGCTCCGAAGCCTGTCAGGAAAGACGTCAGATTGTCGGACAGCGCATCACAGAGATAGCCGCCTTCCTGAACGATGGTTGTCGGCAAGCCCAGGCCGGCGATCGCCGCGCCGATCCTTGCGAAGCCTGATGTCGAGACCGACAGGCCACCGAAGGGATCGCCCTCGAACGCATCGAGGCCGAGTGCCACCACAAGCGCGTCCGGCGCGTAGGCGCGGATGCGGTGGAAGGAGACTTCGAGGGCTGCGAGGAATTCGGCGTCACCGGACTTGCGCTCAAGCGGCAGGTTGAGATTGTAGCCAAGGCCCGCCCCCTCGCCGCGCTCGTCGGCGTGGCCCCAGAAGAAGGGATAGAAGCGCACGGGATCCGCATGGATCGAGACCGTCAGTACATCGGAGCGACGATAGAAGATACCCTGCGTGCCGTTGCCGTGATGCAAGTCGATGTCGAGGATCACCACACGCGCCGCGTCAGACAGAAAGCGCTGTGCCGCAACGGCGGAATTGTTAAGAAAGCAGAAGCCCCCGGCAACATCAGCAAAGGCGTGATGTCCGGGCGGGCGGCAGAGTGCATAGGCGGCGCGATCGCCAGCCATCACGGCGTCTGCTGCATCGACCGCGCTCCAGGCGCTCCAGCGCACGCTCTCCCAGGTTTCTCCGGAGATCGGACATGCCGTATCCGCCATGTGATATCCGGCCTGCCCTACTGCGGAAGCCGGGTATCGCCCATCGCGGGCCAGCGGGTGAATGTTCGGGATTACCTCTTCCGAAGCTTCAGCGATCCGCTGCCAGCGCGTGTAGATATGCTCGAGGAAGTCTAGATACTCGGGCGTGTGCACGGCGGCAATCGGGCCGAGCCCCTGATCGCGCGGGCGTAGGATGGTGCACCCGGCGTCGCGAGCACCGATCAACAGCCGCTCGACCCGTTCGGGCTGCTCGGGGTTCGGCTGCGGCGCACCGCTCGAAAGGAAAGCTTTCGGATCGTGTCGCTTCTGTTCCTGTGCGTAGAAGGCTTTCATGCTTTCTCCAACTCCTGCGTCTTTAAACTTTCAGTCCCTCGGCGAGAGCCACGAAGGCCTCTCCATAGGCGGCATGAGCGCGATCTTTCGTCTGCCAGGCAATGCCGAGCCGCTCGTAAAGGCGCTGCGCCGGCAGGTTCTCCACGTCGACTTCCAGGCGCAGGTAGTCCCCGCCCCGCGCCTTCGACCACGCGGCCACCTCGCGCAGCAGGCGCTCGCCGATACCAAGGCCACGGACGCGATCGTCGACATACAGGTCCTGGACGAAGACGCCGGGTCGTCCGCGCCAGGTCGAAAAGATCGGGAAGAACAGGCAAAGGCCGGCAAAATCTCTACCCACCTCGGCAATCAAACTGCCGAAGGCGGCATCGGGGCCGAAACCGAACCGACGGTAGTCATCGGCCGTGCAGGTGACTTTCTCGGTCATATCGAGCCCGCGCCCCATGGCCCGGATCGCGCCATGTATCGCGTCTGCGTCCCCAATTTCACCCGCACGAATGCAGATATGCGCGGCTGTGCTCTGCGTTGTTGTCATGGTCGTCCCCTTCGATGCTGACGGAAGACCGCAAGCGACCTCGCCCGAGCCCGCGGCGTCAGAATGCCACCTGATCTCCGCCTTTGAGGCCAAGAAGATCACGCGCTTCCTTAGGGGTGGCAACCTCCAGCGACAAGGCGTCGAGCACGGTGCGAATACGCTTCACCTGTTCGGCATTGCTGGTCGCAAGTTGCCCGCGGCCATTGTAGAGGCTGTCTTCCAGCCCCACCCGCACATTTCCGCCCATGGCTGCTGCCATGGTGATCATTGGCATCTGGTGCCGGCCGGCGGCAAGCACCGAGAACGAATAGTCGTCGCCGAAGAGCTTGTCGGCGATCCGCTTCATGTGCGTTAGGTTCTCCGGATCGGCACCGATGCCGCCGAGAATTCCAAAGACAAACTGGATGAACAGATGGCCGGAGACCAGACCGCGGTCGCGGAAATGCGCCAGCGAGTAGAGGTGGCCGACATCGTAGCATTCGAACTCGAAGCGTGTCCCGCATCCCTGTCCGAGACGGGTGAGAATGAACTCCATGTCGGCAAAGGTGTTCTTGAAGATCGAGCTGCGCGTCGCCTCAAGCAGCTCCGGCTCCCATTCGTGTTTCCATTCGGCCGGCTTGTCCAGCGCCGGAAACAGGGCGAAGTTCATCGATCCCATGTTGAGCGAGCACATCTCCGGCTCGGCCCGCAACGATGCCGCGAGACGATCTTCGAGCGCCATCAACGACGAGCCGCCGGTCGAGATGTTCACGACCGCGTCGGTCGATTGCTTGATGCGCGGCAGAAACTGCATGAACAGCGAAGGGTCGGCCGAAGGGCGCCCATCGGTCGGGTTTCGCGCGTGGAGATGCAGGATCGAAGCGCCAGCCTCGGCCGCAGCAATCGCCTCGGAGGCAATTTGGTCCGGCGTGATCGGCAGGTAAGGCGACATGGTCGGCGTGTGTACCGAGCCCGTTACCGCGCAGGTGATGATAACCTTCCTGCGCGACGTCTTGGTTTTCGTCATGATGTCGATCTCAGCGGTTGACGGGAAGGTTAAGCTCGGCGGCAAGCTGCTCGAGCACGTCGCCGAGGATGGCGACGATCTCGCCGATCTGCTCCCTGGTGATGATCATCGGCGGGCAGACCAGGAAATGATCGCCCTCGACGCCGCCGCGGGTGCGCCTGGAATAGATGATCAGCCCGCGCGCATAGGCGAGATCGACGATCCGCTGGTGCGCATTCAATTCCTTCGGCAGCGGCTTCATCGTCTCAGGATCCGAGACGAACTCGGCGGCAAGCAGCAGCCCCTTGCCCCTGACGTCACCGATGAACGGGAACCGCTCAGAAAGCGCGACCAGTTCGGCCTTGAGGGCGTCGCCCATGACGGCGGCATTGTCGATGAGGCCGAGCCGATCGATCTCGTCGAGAACAGCAAGGCCGGCAGCGCAGGCAAGCGGATTGCCGGCATAGGTGAAGCCATGCTGGAAACCGCCGGCGTCGAGCACAGGCTGAACCAGCCTCGACGGCGCAGCCATCGCGCCGAGCGGGCAGTAACCCGAGGCAAAGCCCTTCGACAGTGCGATCAGATCCGGCTTGCAGTCCCAATGGTCGCCGCCAAGGAATTTTCCGGTGCGACCGGCTCCGCTCATGACCTCGTCATGGATCAAGAGGATGCCGTATTTGTCGCAGATTTCGCGAATGCGCCTATAGTAGCTGTCGGGCGCGACCAGGGCACCGGTCGATGCGCCGCCGATCGGCTCCATGATGAAAGCGAGTACGCTGTCAGGGCCTTCGGATTGGATCCTGTCTTCCAGCATGTCGGCATATTTGATGCCGCGCTGCTCCATCGAAAGATTGTCGCGATCGAGATAGGCGGTCGGCGCCGGCACCTTCGGCATTTCACGCATCATCGGCGAGAACGGATCGGAGAGAGCCGCGTAGCCCGTGACGGCCAGCGCCCCGAGCGTGCCGCCGTGGTAGGAGGGAAAACGGGAAATGACCTTCCAGCGTCCCTTCTGGCCGGTCGCAACCGCCCATTGGCGGGCCAGCTTCAGGCAGGATTCGACCGCTTCGGACCCGCCGGAGACAAAGAAGATCCTGTCCATGCCTTCGGGCAGCTTTTCGGCGGCGCGGCGGGCCAATTCTTCCGCGGGTTCGTTTTCGAAGTGAAGACGGTAGGCAAAGGTCACGCGATCCATCTGCCGCTTCATCGCCTCGAGCACATTGCGATTTCCGTGGCCGATATTGACCACCATCGCACCGCTCGAGCCGTCGATCACCCGACGGCCATCCTGGTCCCAGAGATAGATGCCCTCAGCCCGGTCGACCAGCGGCCGGCGAAGACGCGACTGGTAGAACAGATGTGAAGCGGGCCGTTCGTTGGAAGCTGTCGTCTTGAGCATATCCGGTCTCTGTCAGCGTTTGAGGTAACGGTTAAGAACATTGGCGGTGACGCGTTCGACCATCGCGTCGCCGCGCTTCAGGGCTGCCACCCATTCGCAGCTGCCGGCGTGGAACACCTCGCCCTTGCCGCGCGGAAAATTGACGATCATGCCGCAGCCGCGCTTGACGCGGTCGACAGCCGACTCTCCAGTATCGCCGATCAGGGTTTCTGCGACGAACTTCGCATCGGCATCGGAGAGAAACTGATCATCGGCGGGAATGTCGGCGCTTTCTTCCTTCAGCGACGACATGCCGAGCGCCAGGATTTCAAGTCCTTCTGGAGCACCGCTGTCTTCCGTAGGTTCCGGCAGGCCGCCGCGGATGATGTAGTCGAGGCCGTCGACCTCATAGCCGAAGGCGTGACCTTCGGCTCCGAGGATGTCGCCGTAGTAAATACCGGTTCCGGCAAAAGCCCAGTGCTCCGGACGATAGACCGGAAAGCCGCGGGCGCCGCGCGGGGCGCAACCGCCCCAGCCGACATAAAGCCCGCGCGTGGCATTGAGCCCGAAGGTCGAAGCACCGGGACGGCCGATCTCCGCCGCCTCCCAGGAACCGGACGTGCGTGTCGGATCGGCGGAACGATAGGCCGGATCCTCGGCGCGCGAGCGATATTTGTAGCAGACCTGCCGCTTGCCGCCGTTCTCCAGGCGCGTCTGCCACATGAAATTGCCGGCAAAGCGGGCGGCATGGCCGCCGCGCTCGACGTAACCGTCGACCGCGTCGCGCATCTCCCAGGTCCAGTACTCGTCGTGGCCGACGAAAACGACGCAATCGTATCCGTCGAGGATTTCCGGGTTGAAATGCAGCTCATGCTGGCTGGCGAGATCGACGGCATAGCCTTCGCGTTCGGCCCAGCGGAAGAAATGGCTGTCGTAGCTCGCCCAGCCGGAAGAGGCATACTTCTTGGAATAGCCGTTGGCATAGGCCCATTCCATATGCGGGTAACGAGGGGCGACCGCCATCGGCGAGTAGATCTCGAGCGGCACCCGCGGCGCATCGACTGGCAGCCGGACAAAGCCGCGGCAGAACGGTCGCTCGATGCTGACAGTCGTTGCATACTGGTCGCGGTTGGGACCGGTGATGCCCTGATAGTGGTTCGATCCGCCCCAGGTGTTGTAGGACGTCCATGATCCCGTCGCCGCCACCTGCAGCACGCGGCCCGGCTTGCGGCCGACCTCGGGGCGGAGGATGAAGAGATGATGACAGCGAATGGGCGCACCATCGCGGCCCTCGGCCGTCAGGGTGAGTCGGTAGGCACCGGAGGGCCAGCTCTCGTCCACCTGGAATTCAAGTGTCGTCTCCCAGCCGCAGCCGACCACGGAGCATTGATCAGGCGTATGCTGCCAGCGGGCCGCGATGCCCTGCCGTTTCATGACAGGTGTCTCGACGGCGCCGTCGCGCACGATCTCCAGTTCGAACAGAGCTGCGGTCGAACTCACCTGAAGTCGAACGGTCGCACCCGGCCGGTAGGCATAGGCGTCGGTGTAGCACCAGATCTCGCCGCGCTCCCCATCCATTCCGGGGTATTCGTAGTGGTGGCCGAGCACAGCTTCGCGGCGCTGCTTGGGCGTCAGCCCGAAATCGGGAAACTGATTGCTGCTTGTCTTCATCGCATCCATCACGCCGCAAGATACTTCTTAAGGAAAGCCCGTGTGCGCTCCTGTTTCGGCTCGCGGAAGATTTCGCTTGGCGCGCCCTGTTCGACAACGACGCCGCCATCCATGAACAGCACGCGGTCAGCGACTTCGCCGGCAAAGCGCATTTCGTGCGTGACGATCAGCATCGTCATGTGCTCGGCGGCGAGCTGCTTCATCACCGCATTGACCTCGTCAACCAATTCGGGGTCGAGCGCCGAGGTCGCCTCGTCAAAGAGCATGACCTTCGGCTGCATGGCGAGCGCCCGGGCGATGGCGACGCGCTGCTTCTGGCCGCCGGAAAGCCGCGAGGGATAGGCATCGACCTTCTCCGCCAGCCCGACCTTCGAAAGAAGCTCAACCGCCAGTTCGCGTGCCGTAGCCTTCGCCATGCCCTTCAGGATGATCGGCCCCATCGTCACGTTTTCGATCACCGTCAGGTGCGGGAACAGATTGAAGTGTTGGAAAACCATGCCCATCTGCTGGCGCACCCCATTGATGTGGCGCTCGAAGGCCTGGCCGCGCAGGCTCTGGTTGACCTGAACGCCATCAAGCCAGACCTCGCCGCCGTTCAGCGTTTCGAGATGATTGATCGAGCGCAGAAGCGTGCTCTTGCCGGAGCCGCTGGGGCCGATGATGGCAACGATCTGGCCACGGGCAACCGACAGGTCAATGCCCTTCAGGACTTGAAGTTCGCCATAGGCCTTGCGGGCACCCTTGACTTCGACCATGGGTCGCTGGGCGATCATCGTGATACCTCCACGTTCTGTTCGACCCGGCGCAGACCCGCTTCGAGCACGAGGTTTAGGATGTAATAAAGTGCTGCGACCGTGATGTAGAATTCGAACGGCCGGAAGGTTTCGCTGATCGCGAGCTGCGCGGCATGGACCAATTCGGCAATGCCGATGATCGACACCAGCGAGGACTCCTTCAAAAGCACGATCAGGTTGTTGCCGATCGCCGGAATGGTGTTGCGCACAGCCTGCGGCACGATGAAGTAGCGCAGGGTCTGGAAACGGCCAAAACCGAGGCTGCGCGCACCTTCCGTTTGCCCGACATCCACCGCCACGATACCGGCGCGCAGAATGTCGGCGTTGTAGACGGCAAAATGCAGGCCAAGCCCGATGATACCGGCGACAAGGGCCGGGATTTTGAACCCCAGTTGCCCAAGCCCGTAGTAGATCAGGAACAGTTGCAAAAGCAGCGGCGTGCCCATGAAGAGCCACATGAAGGCGCGCACCGGCAAAGCGACAGCCTTCGGCGCATAGAGGACGACGAGCGCAAAAACCACGCCGAAGACGAAGCTGATCGCGGCCGCCGAGACGGTAAGGACGACAGTCCACCAGACCCCCATCCAGAGGATATCGGCATAGGGCGGAACGACGCTGAAATCGAGACCTTGCATGCGTGCCTCTCCCTCAGGCTATGGCGTAGCGTCGGTCAAGCAGATCGACGATCCGCGCGACGACATAGACGATGAGCATGTAGAGCACGGCGGCAACGCCGAAGATCTCGAACGGCTTGTAGGTGGAGCCGATATAACGCTGGGCAGTGTAGGTGAGCTCGACGACCGAGATCGTCGATACCAGCGCCGATCCCTTCACCAGCGCTACGGTATTGACGCCGAGCGGGCGGATCATCAACCGTGCGGCCTGCGGCAGCACCACCTTGCGCATGGTCTGAAACCGGCTGAAGCCGATCGACCGTGCAGCCTCGGTCTGGCCGCGGTCAACCGACAGGATCGCGCCGCGAATGGCTTCAGCCATATAGGCGCCGATGTTGAGGCCGAGCCCGATCACGCCGGCGGCGAACGGTTCGAGATTGATGCCGATCTGCGGCCCGCCGAAATAGAGAACGAAAAGCTGGATTAGGCACGGCGTGCCGCGAAACAGGCTGACATAGGCGGAACCAAAGGCGCGCAAAGGCAGAGAGCGCGACATCTTTGCCGCCGCCAAGAGAAAGGCGACGATAAGCCCGAGCGCTAGCGAAAGCACCGATATCTCGATCGTGATCCACGCCGCTTCCACGAAGAACGGGAAGACGCGCTGCACCAGCGAAAAATCCATTGGAAAACTCCGGGGGAGGATGCGACGGTCTCCAGCCGTGACCGTCAACGGGCGGCCGGAGACGAAGAGGAAGAGGGATCAGCGAATGTCGCTGCCGACCCACTCCGTGGCGATCTTCTCGTAGGAGCCGTCCGCCAGCATATCCTCGAGCGCCTTCTGCATCGCAGCTTTCAACTCCGGATTGTTCTTGCGAATGGCGATGCCGATGGCGACGCTGCCGCCCTCGATGTCAGGCGTTTCGAGGCGACGGACCTTCTCGCCGGTTTCCTTGACGGCAACCATGACGGGAATGTTATCGACGACGATCGCATCGACGCGTCCGCTCTTCAGTTCCATCATCAGCTCGGGCAGCCCCTTGTAGGTGCGCACGTCCCAACCGCCCTGTTCGCGGGCCCATTTCTCGTGCGTTTCGCCGAGCGTGACGCCCAGCGTCTTGCCCTTGAGTTCGTCGAGCTTCTGAACGGCGGAGCCCTCGGCGACGAACACAGCGCGGCCGGCGTGATAGTACGGCCCGACGAAATCGACGACCTTCTCGCGCTCGGGGGTGATGGTCATGGAGCCGACGACCGTGTCGTATTTGTTGGCGAGCAGGCCCGCAATGATGCCGTCCCATGCCGTCGTCACCAGGGTGCCCTTGACGCCGACCCGTTCGGCGATCGCCTGGCCGATCGAGGCGTCGAAGCCGACGACCTGGTTCTGTTCGTTGACGAAGTTGAAGGGCGGATACTGTCCGCTCATCGCGATCTTCAATTCGCCCGCAGACTTCACGGCTTCAAGGTCGTCGGCGCGCGCCGAAACGGCGGAGAAGGTTGCGGCAATGGTGAGCGTAGCGGCCAACAGGCCGGAGAAAATGGTCTTCATGAAATGTTCCTTGCTCCTCTGGACGAATGCGCCTTCTCGTGCGCTTGGGACGGGCATCGAGGCGCCTTCCGAATTTCATGATTGCCTTTACGTCAGCATTGCGCAAATAGATAATGGGAATAGAAGGCATAGATTTCAGGAATGGTTACACCCCGATCCGAACGGCTCGTCTGGGAACTCGACTGGAACCTTCTGCGCACCTTCGTGGTGATCGCGGAGGTCAAGAGCATCACGCGCGCGGCCGAACGGCTGAACCTGAAGCAACCGAGTGTCAGCAATGCCCTGAAGCGGCTGGAGGACCGGGTAGGGCGGCGGCTGGTCGAGCGGGATGCGACGCGCTTCGAGCTCACCGAAGTCGGCCAGCTTCTCTACGAGCAGGCGGTCGAGGTCTTCGGGACGATATCGCAACTGCCGCAACTGGTGCGCGGGGTCAGCGACGACGTGACGGGGCACGTGACGATCGCCGTCGCCAGCCATGTGGTGTCACCGATCTTCGACCGGGCGCTGATGGAGTTTCATCGCAACTATCCGCGCGCGACGCTCAACATCTCGGTGGCCGCAAGCGGCGAAGTCACACGCCAGGTGCGGGAGAAGCGAGCCTCCTTCGGCCTCTGCCTCGTCAGCGTCCGCGACCCGGCGCTGGACTACCTCCTGGTCTTTCGCGAGTTCTTCGGCTTTTTCTGCGGACCGCACCATCGGCTGTTCGGCAGGCAAGGGCTGAAACTCACCGATCTCAAGGGCGAGACCTCGGTGTCGTTCCATACCGACCATATCGCCGACGCTTTGCGTCCGGTTGCGCTTCTGCGCAGCGAGGCCAAACTCAATGCCAACGTCGTTGGTGTCTCTTCCAGCCTCGAAGAGGTGCGCCGCATGATCATAGCTGGCCTTGGCGTCGGCCCTTTGCCGCTGCACGTGGCGCGACGTGATGTAGCGGATGGTGCGCTCTGGCGGCTGCCCCCTTATGAGGCGCCGCCTGCCATCGACATCTTCATGCTCACAAATCCCGACAAGGCGATGAACCGCGCCGAAAAGGCTTTGATCGCCGGGCTGCAATCATTGATCGCCGAAACCCCGGTCGACGAACGGATCTATGCGGACTGACGGCGCGCGGCTAGGAACAGATCACGCTTGAAGCAGTGCCTCGGCGCGGGCGCGGGCGGCCGGCTCCAGAGCCATTGCCGTGCGCGCCAGAAGATCGAAGCGAACGGTGACCGTTCGGTTGACAGCATGAACGACGTCATCAAGCGTCCCCGACATGACTTGTTCGAAGGTCACCGACGAACGGCCGAGCTTGACGACCCGCGAGCGGATGGTGATCAGCGCGCCGGCCTTCGTTTCGTGCTTGTATTCCACTTCCGACCGCACGTCTGCCCAGCCCCTGCCCGGTTCGCTTTCAGCGTCACGCCCGGCTATATGCCCAAGCAGCTGAAAGCTGGCATCATCGAACATCGCCGCGTAGTGGCGGACGTTCATGTGCCCCATCGTGTCGCACATCCACGGATGGGCAACACCGATATAGGTGGTCAAAGGCTGGCTCGGCATCGCTGGACCTCGCAAACGATTATGACTGGACGAATCGGCCGACAGATAGCGGAAGACGAAGCCGCGTGTCCATCCGTGCCCTGATCGACGCACCTATGGTCAGCTCAGATAGATATCGAAATATCAGTGGGTAAGCGGCGGTCGGCCGAACACGTCCACTAGGCGCATGCATGCGACCTCCCTAGGCTGGCCCGGGAAATCTGCAAGGAGGCATGATCGTGAAAGTATATTTGGCCGGACCTGAGGTGTTCCTGAGCAATGCCGTGGAGATCCAGGCGCAGAAGGCCGAGCTGGCCCGTGCGGCCGGTTTTACGCCGCTCGTTCCAGGCGACCTGGAAATTCCGCCGGCAGAAACCAAGCATGCCCGTGGCGTTGCCATCTACGGTGTGGATGAAGGCATGATGTTGGCCAGCGACATGATCATCGCCAATCTCACGCCGTTTCGCGGCATCAGCGCCGACGTCGGCACGGTTTTCGAGCTTGGCTTCATGTGCGGCCGTGGCCGTCATGTCTATGCCTACACCAACACCTCGCGCAGCTATTACGACCGTATCCTCCACGGCCATTACGGCGGTGAGGCAGCCGTGCGCCCGGACGGACGCATGGCTGGGCCGGACGGGTTGAGCATCGAGGATTTCGATATGGCTGACAATCTGATGCTCGATGGCGGCATCCTGGCGCGCGGCGGGACTTTCGTAAAGCGCGAGGTGGTCGAAGCCGACCGGCTGACCGACCTTGAGGCATTCAAACAATGCCTGGCGATTGCCGCCAAGCAACATCTCAGTTGAGATCGATTCTGTTCAGTCGACCGGGCAAGGCCAATCGGCCGGAACGGACAGCCCGGCCGGCAGTTTGGTCGCGCTGTCGCCGCATGTCAGGTTGACCTGCTCCTGCTCGAGCCCGGTTGCTGCCGACAGATCCACCCCTTCGATGCGCGTCAGGAACATGAACGCATCGGTGAAGTCGATCGGGCCCTCGAAGCTTGAGCCGCTGAATGTGGCGCGCGACAAATTGGCCATCGGGAAACGCGTGCCCGTGATCACCGCCTTGTCGAAGTTGGCGCGTCCGAGCTCCGCCTTCTCGAAGTCGGCGCCCGTCAACTTCGCTCCCGTGAAATTCGTTCGCTGCAGTTCGGAACTATTGAAGGAAGCGCCTTCGGCCGAGATGCCGGCGAAACTGGTTCGGTAGGCCTCGACCTTGGCGAAATTCGCCTTATCGGCCCTAGCGCCGGCCAAGGACGAGCGCACCAGCGTCGCCTTCTCCAGGTTTGCCGCCGTGAGATTGGCGCCTCTCAGATCCGTCAGGGTAAAGTCGGTATTGACCAGGTTGCCGCCCTCGAGATCGATGCCGCCAAGCATCAGCTGCTTCTTGTTGCAATCGCTCCAGTCAGCGCCCGGCGCCGATGGACCCTTGCAGTTTGCCGCATAGGCGAGGTTCGAGAGCGTCAGCGTCACAAGAAATGCAGACAGGCCGATGGCCGACCGTTTGCCACAGGCGCGAATGGCGCGTTTGATCCCGATTGTGTCGCTAAACCCAACCTCCCCGGTTGCGGCAAACGAACGAATGTGCTTCTGCTTTGGGATATGCATGGCGCTGCTCCACGGCCCTTGGGGTGGACCGGTTCTGTTGCATTTCTCGTTGGCGGGCTTCGTCGGCGAAACAACCACACGAAGCGCGCATCACTGCTTAAGCGTATGACATTGTTGCCCTTCGCGCAAATGACAGCCGCGCGATAGGGCAAACAAGATCTGCCCGCATGCAAAGGTGGCGGACGTCTCGTTGGTGGTGCCATGAACGCGTCGTTGTCGGCCGTTGACCGCGCTCGAAGACAGCGCGTCGGGCCGCGTTTGCGCTAAACCAGGTCAGGGCCGCCACGCCTAGGAGCGCAATCCAACGGGTCCTCGCGATTCGCCAACAATGCACGCCTGATTTTCTGGAGGCTTCCTGTACGCCGACGTCGACAAACACTGCCAAGGCTAGGAGCAGGCAGCGGTGTGCAACCGAGAACGAGACACTGAAGCTTGCCTTATGAACACTAAGCATGCAATATCCATACAATGTTATCTTGAGGTAGTGCCATGACTACGGACGCATCGATGACGATCTGGCTGCCGGCTATCCGGAAAGCAAACGGACCGCTCTACATCGCCATTGCCGACGCCATCGCCGCCGATATCGCCGAAGGTCGCCTATCCGAAGGCACGCGGCTGCCGCCCCAGCGCGCACTCGCCCGTGCATTGGGCATCGACTTCACCACGGTGAGCCGGGCCTACAACGAGGCGCGACACCGGGGATTGGTGGAGGGGCGCGTCGGTCAGGGCACCTATGTCAAGGCGCGAAGGATGAAGGGATTGCAGCCAGCAGCCGATGGTCTTGTCGACATGAGCATGAACCTGCCGCCACTTTTCGATGACGCCGCGCTGACGATGCGGCTGTGGAGCGACATCAGCAGCCTGCAGGTCGAACACGGACTCGATCTGTTGATGCGATATCAGGCGCCCGGCGGCGCGCTTCACAATCGCGCGGTCGGGGCCAGCTGGCTGCAACCCCGCCTCGGAGAAATTCCCGCCGAGCGCGTACTGATCTGCGCAGGCGCCCAAAGCGCCCTGCTGGCCACGATCAGCTGCCTTGCGAAGCCCGGCGAGGCGATCGCGTCGGAGGCCATGGCCTATCCCGGCCTTCGGGCGCTCACGGCGCATCTCGGCATTGATCTCGTCGGCGTTCCAATTGACGAAAATGGTATTATACCAGAACAGCTTGAAGTGATTTTCAAAAGCAGAAAGTTAAAGGCACTTTATTGCAACCCCACGCTCCACAATCCGACCACATCGACGCTGCCGCTCGAGCGCCGCAAGGCGATCGTCGCCATTGCCCGATCCCATGGTGTGGCCATCATCGAAGACGACGCCTATGGGGCGATTCCAGTCGCAGTACCGACGCCATTAGCAGCACTTGCGCCTGACCTTGTTTATCACATCGCAGGTCTCGCCAAATGCCTGTCGCCAGCGCTGCGGATTGGCTATCTCGTCGTTCCAGATCGCCAAAGCTGCGTGCGCATCGAGGGCGCGATCCGCGCCACGAGCGGCATGGCGCCCCCCTTCAACGCCGCGGTCGCAACGCGTTGGATCGAGGATGGCACGGCAAGCGAAGTCCTTTTCGCCATCCGCCGCGAAGTGACGATCCGGCAGGCGATGGTCAGCCGATTGCTGCCAAAGGATTTCATCCAGACGGATCAGGAAGGCTTCCACCTGTGGCTACACCTGCCTGCGCCGTGGACACGCGGCGATTTTTCCGGCCGACTGAGGGCATCGGGCATAAGCGTCGTTGCCAGCGATGCCTTTGCGCTGGGCCCGGCGCCAGAGGCGGTGCGCCTTGGCCTTGGTGCGGCGCGTACGCACGAGGAGTTGCAGCGTAGCCTGATGACGATTGCGGACCTGCTAGAGCAATCCCCTACCGCATCAAGCCTCGTTGTGTGAGCCATTCCGATTGCCGGCGGCGAAATTGTCGCAGCAATGTATGCATACAATAAATTGACAATGTATGGTTTTTGGCGCTTAATCCCTGCAGGCCTGAGGCGGCACGGAACATTCGTTGACCGCACCCAGGCATATCAGCTGGCGTGCCGGGAAGGCTGCGCCGCAGACGCCTGAAAGGAACGCATATGTCTTCGGATCACGACTGGCCTCCCATACCTCCGATGCAAACCGGCTTGCGCGGTCGTTGTCCGCGTTGCGGCCAGGGACATCTGTTCGAAGGCTTCCTCAATATGCGCAAGAAGTGCGAGGTCTGCGATCTCGACTACTCCTTCGCCGATCCGGCCGATGGCCCCGCCTTCTTCGTGATTTGCTTCGGCTGCGTGCCGAGCGTGCTGCTCGGCGTATGGCTGGAAGTGCAATACAGCGCGCCTCTGTGGATGCACCTTCTGGTCACCGGCCCGTTCATGTTGCTGACGTGCATTCCACCGCTTCGGCCACTCAAGGGGTGGTTGGTCTCAAGCCAGTTCTTCTACAAGGCTGAGGAAGGAAAGCTCGTGCGCAGACAGGCCGAGCCACCGCTCGCCCCGACTCAATAGGCTTTCCTTGGCAGACTGGCGTTGAACGTCAGATGCGACCAGTCATGGCTCGGTACCGGTAACGGATATCAACAAGGCGCGAGCATTGCTTGCGCCTTGTTCGGTTGGCCTTCAATGACGCGGATCGATACGGTATGGCCGCACCGTGCCTGGCCCCGCCCCGTCATCTCAGATCATTGTACTGCCGGCGTCGGCTCGCCGAGCGAGAGCATCAGGCGGTTGGCCCAGTTGAAGAAGGCAGCGCCGTGGATCACGTCGGCGATCTCGAGTTCGTCGAGGCCGGCCGCAGACAGGCGTTCGATATGATCGTCGCCGAATGTGGGTGGCGTCGCCGTCAGCGCGACCGACGCTGAAACGATTGCGTTCCAGCGTTCGCCGAGATCGGCATCCACGCCTTCATCCAGCAACTTCTGCACATCGTCGCCGCGCTTGGAATGATGCGTCGCGAAACGCGAATGGACGGAGGCGCAGAAAATACAGCCGTTCGATCGTGACGCGGCAGTCGCTGCAAGCTCGCGCTCGGCCCGCGGCAGGCCCGTGCGGGTATTGTAGAAGATATCCTTGTCCGTCTTCGTCCGGGCTTCGAGAACCGCGGGATCGCGAACGAGCAGACGAAAGTAGGGCGACTTGGCCCGTGACGCCTCCACGAGGCCGACAAGATGTGCCTCCTCCAGGTCATCCTCGGCAAGCGGCTCAAGCCACGGTGTCCAGCCGATCTCGGCCTGCGTGAACCCGACCGGGCGATTTTCGATCGTGGGCGTGATGATGTGGTCAGTCATGACAAACTCCTTCTAGGCTCAGGCCGCAGCGCGTCTGGCGGAGGCCGCAAGCAGCCCAAGGCCGGCGATCACCCGGATCTGAAACGCGACGAATGCGACAAGCTGCGACAGCGTCACGATCCCGTTCGTCGTCCAGCCGGCATCGATGAGCGCCTGAAGCGCCCTCGGGCTCGCGTCGCGCAGATGGAAGACAAGCAGATGTGCATGCTCCAGCGCTGCGGCAAGTTTTGCGCCGAGTGCTTCATGCCCGGCACCCGAGACCTGATAGATCGGGCCGGATGCGTCCTCGCCACTCAAGGGGCCGGCCGGATATCGCCCATAGGGCCCAACGGCCTGGGCTACACCGATCTCGGCCTTCAGCACCTCGACCAACCAGCGGTTCGCTTCGCTTTCCTCTAAGGGGCTGACGTAAAACTCAAAAATATCCGGTTGCTTGTGCAGTCCGGCGACGAAGCTGGCGATTGCCTGACGTTCGGCCTGGGAGACGTCACCGAAGTTTTCGGGTGCAAAGAGTGCCAGGTAGGTCTTCTGCGCCTGCTCGCGCGTTTCCGGCCGCTGGGTGCGGATGCGGTCAAGCGATGAGCCCGGCTTGATGCCGGCCAACAGGTCGATGATATCGGGTGTCGATGTGGTCACAGTAGTCTCCTTCCTTCAGTTTAGCGGCGCTCCATGTCCCGCTGCGGTGGGCGGCGTCACCAACCGACGGCTCCGAGGCGGCGGGGGGCGAATTTCTCCTCAGGCGCCCATCCGAGCGCCGGTGCGACCTTTGTCGCGATCAGCTCTATCGAGCGCAGGATCAGCGGGTGTGGCGGATCGATGGAGTGAACCTGGAAGACCAGGTCGGTGACGCGATCGAGCGTCGTATCCGCATGCAGGCTTTCGATGACGTCGTCGGGCGTGCCGACATGGACGTCGAAGGCGACGATCAAATCGGCGAGGGAGTTACCGGCCGGCTTGTGGCCGGCCGCAATCAACCGCTCCGCGCCGCGGCGCAAGCCGATTTCGGCCAAGCGCAACGCCTCGGCGCGGCTGTCTGCCACGAACAGGCTACGCGAACCCAGAATTCGAGGCGCGCGGCCTGCCGGCAATGCCGCGAGATAGGCGTCGATGATTGGGTTCTGCAGTTCGGCGAGCGACGCATCCGGGCGTTCGACGGTCCGTGGCTGGGTGCGCGACAGCATGAGGCCGTCGCCGGCGCGCCCTGCCCTCTGCCCGCCGGCGACAGAGAATGTGGCCTGCCAGATCCGGTCGAGCAATTGCGCCGCCGTCGGATAAAGCTGGTCCCCGCCTGCAAGGCTGCGTCCGGCCCATGCATCGAGCACGATACGCAAATGCCGGGCGAAGATATCTCCGCGCTCCGCGCTCTCGAGACCAAACGCGGTGAAAGATGACGGTGTACCGCCGGTGCCGAAGCCGATTTCCACACGCCCGCAGGAGAGAAGGTCGAGCACGGCCGCATCTTCGGCAACGCGGACGGGATTTTCGAGCGGCAAGGTGATGACGCCAGTGCCGAGCCTGATCCGCGACGTCTGCGCGGCAACGTGTGCCAGGAAGACGAGCGGCGCCGGCAAACCGCCTTCGTCGGCATGGAAGTGGTGCTGGGCGACCCAGGCGGTATCGAAGCCAAAACGCTCCGCAGTGGCGATCTGCTCGGCCGCGTAGTGGTAGCGCGCGCCGGCGGGCACGTCGTCGAGGAGACGCGTGAAGAAACCCAGTCGCTTGCGTGGCGTCGTATTCGTCATTTTCTGTCCTGTCATTCGTTCCTGCGTCATCAGACGAGGGCTGCTCGTTTTTGTCCGGGGATGGCATTGATGAGTTCGCGGGTGTAGTCGCTGCCCGGCCGTTCGAAGACGTCCTCGACGGCTCCTCCATCGACGAGACGACCGTCCTTCAGCACGGACACCGTGTCCGAGATCTGCCGAACGACTGCGAGGTCATGAGATACGAACAGGTAGGTCAGCCGGAGATCGCGCTGGAGTTCGTCGAGAAGATCGAGGATGCGGGCCTGCACAGTCACGTCGAGGGCCGAGACCGCCTCGTCGAGAACGACGACATCAGGGTCGAGAACGAGTGCACGGGCGATTGCCACGCGTTGTCGCTGGCCGCCCGAAAGCGTATGGGGACGGCGGCCAAGCGCCGCTTCCGGCAGACCGACGCGACTGAGGATTGCCCGGACCTTTTCCTCGCGTGCGCGCCGGACGAGCTTGCCGAAGTTCAGAAGGGGCTCGGCAACGATGTCGAACACCGTCTGGCGCGGATCGAGCGAGCCGTAGGGGTTCTGATAGACCAGCTGGATCTTGCGCCTGAACTGGCGCAGCGTTTCGCCGCGAAGCGACGAAAGATCGATACCATCGATCTCGATGCGACCCGCAGTTGGCTTCTGAAATCCGACAATCGCGCGAATGGTCGTGGTCTTGCCGGAACCGGATTCACCGACGATGGCATGGGTCGTGCCGCGACGGACCCGAAAACTGAGCCCGTCGACCGCACGAAAGGATTTGCCATCGCCGTCGGACCGCACGAAGTCCTGCACAAGACCGTCGACGATAACGACATCACTGCTGGTAACCGGAGGCTTTTCACGCGCGACTGCGGGGGCCTTGCGCGCAACGGCGGAGAACGACGGCGCGTCGGCAATCAGTTGCCGTGTGTAGGCGCTTCGCGGGGCAGCAAGCACAACTTTGGTTGCTCCGACTTCTTGAACCCGGCCGCCCTGCAGGACGACAAGCCGGTCGGCTCGGTCGGCGGCGACCCCGAGGTCATGGGTCACGAGCAGCACTGATGTGCCGTATTCGGTGCGCAATTCGTCGATCAGATCGAGAATGCGTTTCTGCACCGTCACATCGAGCGCGCTCGTCGGCTCGTCGGCGATGATGAGTTGCGGCTTCAGCGCAACCGCAATCGCGATTAAAACGCGTTGGCGCATGCCACCGGAAAGCTCATGCGGATACTGCCGCGCCCTGAGCACAGGCTCGCTCAGCCCGACGCGCTCCAGAAGCGAAATCACCTGCGCGTCCAGATCACGGCCACTGGCGGCGCCATGGATTAGAAGAATTTCGCCAACCTGAGCTCCGATCGTCTTTACTGGGTTGAGCGAGCTTGCCGGATCCTGCGGCACCAGGCTGATCTTGGCACCCCGCACCGCATCGAGTTGTCGATCCGACCAACGCGAAATGTCCGTGCCGTTGAGCTTGATACTGCCGCCATCAATGCGGCCGTTGGCCTGAAGAAGACCGATGATCGATTGCGCTGTCGTCGTCTTACCGGAACCAGATTCGCCGACCAGCGCGACCACCTCGCCGGGCTCGATCCGGAAAGAAACATCGTGCACGACACGGCGATGAGCAACGCCGTCGTGGTAGGCGATCGACAGGTTCTCCACCTCGAGCACCGGCGGATACGCGGTGGTTGACGTGCTCATACCGCCACCTTGCCGAAGATTTGGCTGACGCGATTCGCGGCCAGAACCACGAGAACGACGACGACACCGGGTGCGGTCGTCAGCCACCAGGCCGTCGAGATGTAGTTTCGGCCCTCAGCAATCAGCAAGCCCCATTCGGGTGTCGGCGGCGGCGCGCCATAGCCCAGAAACCCAAGCGTCGAGATCTGCAGCACCGCCGACCCGAACTGCAACGCGGCGACAGCGAAGACCGACGTCAGCGAGTTCGGCAGGACATGCCGCCAAAGGACGGCCACGAAAGTGCCCCCACTGCCGAAAGCCGCCTCGACATAATCGCTGCGCCGGACACGAACCACTTCCGAGCGCGCCAACCGGGCAAAACCGGCAATCGAGGTAACACCAACGGCAATGGCAGCATTGACCGTGCCGAAGCCAAGCAGAATGATGATGCTGAGCGACAGCAAGAGGGGCGGTATTGACAGCAAAAGGTCGACAAGGCGCATGATTGCGTCGTCAAGCCGGCGCCGGACCGAACCTGCCACGACACCGAGGCCGGTCCCGATGACCAGACCAAGGGCAACGGCGACGAAGGCGCCGGTCAGCGAATGGACCGCTCCATAGACGATGCGGGCGTAGAGATCGCGCCCGAGCGCGTCGGTACCGAGCAGATGGCTGGCGTCCGGCCGACGCAGCTGTTCGCCGCCGACCCCTTCCAGCGGATTGTAGTTGGTGAAAAGCCACGGCGCGACCGCCCAGAGGAAGGCTATGCCGAGGACCAACCAGGACAAAACGAGACCCGGCGGCAGCCGGCGGATGAGACCAGGCAACGAGAACCGCCTGCGCGTCCGCTGTCCGCGCCGTGGCGCAATGACATCGTCGTGAACCGTATCGAAGGTGGTCATGCCGTGGCTCCTGCTTTTGTCCGAAGACGCGGATCGAGCACAGGAAAGAGCAGATCCACGATGAGATTGATGATGACGAAGGCTAAGGCCGAGAGCACGACGATCGTCTGGAGCACGGCAGCATCCTGGCTGCCTACTGCCCTTTCCGTCAGTCCTCCGATACCGTTAAGGCCGAAGACCGTTTCTGTGACGACCGCACCGGCGATGAGCTCGCCAAAGAGCACGCCTGCGATGGTGAGCGTCGGCAGGAGTGCATTCTTGGCGACGTGCCGCCACAGGACCCAGTGGCGGGTGGCGCCCTTGGCACGGGCCACGGCCACGAAGGGTCGTGTCAGCACGTCATCGATGTTGCGCACCAGCACCTGGGCGAGCGGCGCGGAAATCGGTACGGCCAGCGTGACGACGGGCAAAATGAGTTCCTGCCAAGGACCGGGATTGATGACCGGCACGAGTTTCAGGCGAAAGGAAAAGATCTGGATCAGCATGATGCCGAGCCAGAAGGTCGGGATCGAGATGAAGAGCGACGGCACGGACTGGAGCGCGCCACGGAGCCAGGCAAACGGCGTAAGGCTCGACACGAAGGCGATGGCGACGGCAAAAACAGCGGCCAAGAGAAAACCAAGGGAGGCAAGTCTGAGCGTCGCCGGCAGGTGGGCCGCAAGCATCGTGCTGACCGGAACGCCCGCCTGAACCGAGTAACCGAAGTTGCTGGTCAGAAACCTGCCGATTGTCTGGACATACTGCACCCAAATGGGACTGTCGGCCGCGTAGGACGCCCGAATATCGGCGATCTGCTGCGGGTTGAGCCCGAGCTCCGGGTTCTGGAACTTGATCAGGATGGCGTCACCGGGCATCGCCTGAAGCAACACGAAGGAGATAGTGAATGCCGCCCATAGGACGAACAACGCCTGCCCCAGGCGATTGAGCAAATATCCGGACATTCGCCGTTCCTCTGCTTGGTGTCATTGCGAGAACCGGCCAGCCGTGCGCGTGGCCGGTTGGCCGGGATCAGTGTTCAGCAAGCCAGGTGCTGTAAAAGCTGGGGCGTCCGACCGCCTCGAACGCAATGCCCTGGACATAGGGAGCCCCCGCAAAGGCTTGCGGCTCCTCGAAGATCGGGATCGCATAGGCCTGGTCGACGACGTAGTCCTGAACCTCGCCGGCAATCGCCAGCCGCTTCTCGCGATCCGGCTCCGAGGTGAGCGCCTCAAGCAGGCCGTTCAGCTTGTCATCGGCGAAGCTCTGAACCTTGTCGCTCTGCCCGCCCTTCTGGCGAAGGACGTCGCGGTTCTTCGGGTAGTATTGGCTCTTGATCACGTCAGGATCGGCGCGGCCGACCATGGCCGGCGAAACCGGCGTCTTCAGCGGGTCGAGATCGTCGACGATCCGGCTGCCGCTGTCGCCGGCAAGCACGGTCAGCTTGACGCCGAGCTTGCCCCATTGCTGTGCCACGAGCTGCAAGGTTTCCTTGTTCTGCGGCTGCGGCAGCGATTCATAGGCGGTCAAGACCAGTTCCTTGCCGTCCTTCTGGCGCAGGCCGTTGGCGCCGACCGTCCAGCCGGCTTCCTCGAGCAGGGTTTTGGCCTTTTCCGGATCGAAGGACAGCTTTGCGGAGATATCGCGGTAGCCGAGCGCGGTCGATGCGATAATGGACGTCGCCTGCGGGTAGTTTGCGGAAAACAGCGTCGTGACGATTTCCTTGGCATCGGTTGCATGCAGCAGCGCCTTGCGGACCCTGACGTCGGCGACGAGCGGATTGTCGGGCCGGAAGACGACGCTGTTGTTCACCCCGCGTGTCGAGGGCGCGTAGATCTGGTAATCCTGTGCCTCGACCTGCTTTTCGTCATAGGCCTGGACCTGCCGGATGAAATCGGCCTGGCCGGCAAGCAGAGCGCCGATCCGCACGCTGTCTTCGCCGGTGATGATGTATTTGATACCGTCGAGATAGGCCCTGCCCTGATGCCCCAGCTTTGCCGGACCCCAGGCGTATTCCTCGCGCGCCTTCAGGTTCAGCTCCTTGCCGATCGTCTCGCTGTCTACGACGAAAGGCCCCGAGCCGATGATCTTGGTGGCATCACCCAATTGTTCGAAGGGTAGCGCCAGCGTGCTTGCAGCGACGAGACCGGAGCCGATCACCGACGTGCCCTGCAAGAAGCCTGGCGATGGTTTCTTGAAGTAGAATTTGACTGTCAGCGGATCGATCACTTCGCTGCGTTCGTAGTTGTTGATGACCTCTGAGACCGGCTGCTTCAGCTCTTTTTTACCGAGCCCGAACACGTCGTAATTCTTCGCAACGGCCGTGGCATCAAGCGGAGTGCCGTCGGAGAAGGTGACACCCGGACGGATCTTGAAGGTGTACTCGGTCGCATCAGCGTTGACCGTCCAGGATTCGGCGATCCAAGGCTCGACTTCGAGCGTCTTTGGGTTCTGGTAGGTCAGCTTGTCGGTGATCTGGTTGAGGATGCCCCCATTCGGGTAAAATCCGCCGGCCGGCGGGTAGAGATTGGTATGGGCCTGCTGCTCGAGATAGATCAGCGTGCCGCCCTTGACCGGGTCACCCGCGCCCTCTGCATAAGCGCCTGGCAGGAAAAAGCTGAAGGCGGTCAGTGTCGCCAGCGTCAGCGCAAGCCGTTTCAGTTTGGTCGTCATCGGAGCCTTCCTTTAGATGTCTGAAGGCTATCGTACGACCAAGCGCAGGCTTATCAACTAAATCTAGTAAATTAATATGCTATATGTTTCGACCGAAGGGAAAGAAGCATCTCCGTCTCCGCGCCGCTGGAGATATTTCTCCCGGGCCGCTTCCTTGCCTTCTTTTTCTGGGATCAAGCGGCATGCGGATCAGGGCGTCGAAAGAGAGCAGACTATCGCGCGCGAAACGCGTCACGAGCCATTGACAATTTGGCCAATATTCATTGAAAACTTTGCCAATTCCTTCCAAGCCCGAGATTGAGATATTCATGACAAATAACAAGGTTCTTGTCGTCGGCGGCGCCGGCTATATCGGCTCGCACACTTGCCTTCAGCTCGCGTCCAAGGGGTTCGAACCCGTGGTCTACGACAATCTGTCGAACGGCCATGAGGAGTTCGTCAAATGGGGTGTTCTGGAAAAGGGTGATATCCGGGACCGGCAGCGGCTCGATGAGGTGCTTGCGCGCCACAAACCGCGGGCGATCCTGCATTTCGCAGCGATGATCGAGGTCGGGGAATCCGTCAAGGATCCGGTCTCGTTCTACGATAACAACGTCATCGGGACCTTGACCCTGCTGTCGGCAGCACTTTCCGCCGGCATCGAAGCCTTCGTGTTTTCGTCGACCTGCGCCACCTACGGTCTGCCGGAAAGCGTACCGATCGACGAACAGCACCGCCAGGCGCCGATCAACCCCTATGGCCGCACGAAGTGGGTATGCGAGCAGGCATTGAAGGACTATGGGCAGTACAAGGGCTTGCGCTCGGTCATCCTGCGCTATTTCAACGCTGCCGGGGCCGACCCGGAGGGACGGATCGGCGAGTGGCATGAGCCCGAGACCCATGCGATCCCGCTGGCAATCGATGCCGCCCTCGGTCGCCGCGACGGCTTCAAAGTCTTCGGCACGGACTACGACACCCGTGACGGCACATGCGTGCGCGATTATATCCACGTCCTCGACCTTGCTGACGCCCATGTGCGCGCCGTCGAATACCTGCTTGAAGGCGGCGCCAGCGTCGAGCTCAATCTCGGCACGGGTACCGGCACGACGGTGAAGGAACTGTTGAACGCCATTACCGATGTCTCTGGCCGCAGCTTCGGTATCGACTATGTCGATCGCCGCGAGGGAGATTCGACCACGCTCGTCGCCAACAACGACAAGGCCCGCGAAGTGCTCGGTTGGGAGCCGCAATATGACCTGGCAGCGATCACGCGCACGGCCTGGAACTGGCATTCCCGCCGCAATCAGGGCGGCTGATGCCCGCCACCTTGGCTGACCGCATCCCTGGCTTAGATGACTAGGATGCCTGGCGTACCCGGTTCAGAGGCAATCTGGAGTGGGTGCGTCGAATGAGCGGACGCTCGATCAGGAGATAGGCCGCAATACCGGCAAGCGTGCCGGCGGCCAGAGCGCAGAGCAGCGTCAGCACTGGACCCAGGCCGATGATCGCGGCAGCCTTAACGACGACCGATATGGCAAAGGTGTGCCAGAGGTAGATGGAATAGGACCCATCGCCGAGCAGGGTCGGCAGTGCCCATTTCTGAAACCAACCGCCGGCTTCAAGCGCAAGAGTTCCGACGACAAGCATGACCGCCAGCGGACCAAGAATCCTTTCGTCAAACGGCAGGCGCAGCAGGGCAAGTGCTGCAAATCCGGTGAATGCGCCGAGGACGAGGACGAAGCCTAAGCCTGGCCCGGCGATCCGGCCCCGCAGCCAGAATTCGGCGACAATCATCCCGGCGACAAATTCCAGGATGACAGGGCGCGTATAGGTCAAAAACAGCGCGTTTTCCGTATCGATCGTGAGACCGAGCAACACCAGCGACACAAACAGCGCCGCCATCACCGGCAGCCGGCGGTCCCTTGGCAGCATCAACGAGGCCGCGAAGACGACGTAGAAGAACATTTCGAAGTTGAGCGTCCAGCCTTGCACCAGCACCGGCCAGATCTCGCCGCTGCTGGGCGAGCGCACCGGGATGAACATCAGGGACGCCAGGATATGCCCGAGCGTCAGCACGAGGTTTGGGAAGAGGCCGGCAACGCCGCCCCCGATCATCACCAGGGTGGCGAGCCAATAGATCGGCGCAATCCGGCGCAGTCGCTCTTTGAGGAATGCCAGCGGCGCGGTCGGGCGACGGTCGCTGATCACCCACATGATGAAGCCGCTGATGACAAAGAAGACGTCGACACCGGCGGCGCCGATCGCGAAGTGATGGCCTGTCCGTTCGGCTGCGTGAAAGAGCACCACCCCCAGCGCCGCAAGTGCACGCAGATACTGGATGCCGTGGATGGTTCTCATCGGCGTAGGCGCCATCAGAACCTCAACTGCGGATGGTGGCTCGCCAACACTCTGCCCTCTGCGAGGCGGCGCTCGCTGACGATGCGCCGGCCTTGCCTGATCGTCAGTTTTCCGGCTGCGAAGTAGAGCAGGAAGGAGCCGACGTGATAGGGATTCATGATGTCGATTTCGACAAACGCCCGCATGAAAAGCAACATGGCCGCGCCGAAGAGCACCGAGGACTCGGTGTGATGGTCATAGGTCAGCAACCGTTTGATATGACCGAAGACAGTGACCAGAAGTACAGCACAAAGGAGCACCAGCCCGATCGCTCCGGTCTCCACCATCGCCTCGATGAATGTGTTGTGAAAATGGAACCCCGAGCGGGTCGCGATGAAGAACTCCTCCCAGAGACGCTCGGGTTCAGAGAAACCCTGGACCCAATAGGCCTGGTAGCCCACCCCGACGACCGGCGAGGAGAGTGCGGCCTGTATCCCCTGCTGCCAGAGATAGGTTCGCCCGGTCAGCGTGGAATCCTTGCCAAAAAGGCCGAGAACGAAATCGACGCCGCCGCCATAGACCGCGGCAAGAGCGGTGACGCCGCCGACGACGACTGCACCCAAGAACAGTCCCTTGCGATGGCCGGGCGACAGCATGCCGACGGCGCGCATGCCGAGCCAGCAGCCAATGATGGCGACGGCGGTCAGGACCGACGTCGCCGATTGCGAGGCAAACAGCGAATAGGCGGATATCAGCCCGACGGCCCCCGCAGCGCCGAGCCAAAGCCCGCGTTCCCTAAGTGCGACCGGTGCGATGAAGGCGAAGTAGATCCCGAGAGAAGCGTAAAAGCCGAGCTGGTTCTTCGACGCAAAGGCACCGACGAAGCTAAAAGTTCCGTCCAGCGGATCGAGATGGTAGACGCCGAACAGCAGCGAATAGGTGAGCACGATACCGACGCCCGCAAGCGCGCCACGCACGAGCGTGCGGATGTCGATCGTGCGCATGGCGATCAAGGCGCAAACGACATGGGAGAGATACTGAATCCCCGTCCTTGCCGTCATCCCGGGCGCGGCCGACCAGAAGACGGACAGGCAGGCAAAGACGGCAAAGGCGAGGATCCAGATGTATTTGCCGTAATTGCCGAGCACACTTCGATAGTCGACGAGCACCAGCGGCAGCCACAGTGCATAGTAGACAAGGATCGACGCCTGCCCGAACCGCGAGGAATAGGCAAAGACGAAGAACGATATCGCCAGCGCAAACGTGCCGTAGGCCTGGTTTGTACCAGGAGAAACGAGGCTCGCCTTAGAAATCCTCATCGCGTTCCCTTAGCGCATCGCCAGGTTGGCTTCGACCTTGATCACGTCCCCCGGCAGAACCGGTGTGTTCTCGTCGGCCGCAATCTGCAACGCCTTGCCGTCCTTTTCACGCACGATCGAATAGCTGATCACAGCGTCCGACATGTTGTCCTTGGTCTGCGCCGCCTCAGCCGATTGCAGCAGCGCCTCGGTCATGAGGTCGCGACTGGTGCCAAGCTTGATCGCCAGAGTGTCGAGCTCGGCTTCGGTGTTTTGCAGGTCCTGGGCAAGCTGGGCGTCCCAGTCGTTGCGCAGGTTGGTATCGTCCTGGGTTGCCTTGCTGACATCCTGCTTTGCCTTCAGAGACGCCGTGTCGATATCGAGGACGGCTGACTGCAGCTCCGCCACGCGCTGTTCCAGCGCAAGCTTGCGCGCACTCAGCGCCAACCCCTTTTCGGCAAGCCCCTCAATCTTGTCCCGGTCCTCGATCACCAGGTCCAATTGACGGTTCTGCGTTTCGGACTTTTTCGCCAACGCCTGGATTTCGCTTTCGAGCAGAGACTTGAGGTCCGCCAACGACGCCAGCTGGCGCTTCTGCCTTTTGTCGCGCGAAACCATCAATGCAGTCTCGCTCTCAAGCAAGCCGGCAACGTCAGCCACGTCCTTCAATTCTTTCGGCAGTTCGATCTTCTCCTTGCCGGCGATCTCCGCCTGCAGCCGCGCGCGCCGGATCAGCAACCGGTTGCGCTCGGAGACCTGTACGCTCGAATCACCGCGTGCGTTGATGTAGTCGCGTGCGAAGCGCTGTCCGCTCTCCGAACGTCTCAACCCGCCGCCAAGGCTGACGGCCTTGAGGACCGTCAGGTTCGGCGCATAGGGATATTCACCGGGCTTCTGGATCTCGCCTGAAAGATAGACCGGACGATACTGGGCGAGTTCGACGGAAGCCGAAGGCCGGTCCCGCAGGCCGAACAGCGTCTGCATCTTGACGCCGATCGCCTCGCTCATCTCGTTTGTCGTCTTGCCGGCCGCCGGCAGGTCGCCGATGAAGGGGATAGAGACCATACCGGAGGCACCGACGGTATATTCGCCGCTCACCACCGACCAGTCGCGCACCGCGCCTTCGGCCGTTTGCCACTCGGCAACCCGGATCTTCAACCTGTCCATGACGCCGAGATGGTACTCATCGGCATGGACAGGCAATGTGCCGAACACAGTTATGGCCGCCAGCATGGCGACCTTCAGAGAATACGGCTTTCGGAGGGAGATACGCGATCTCCCGTTGGCAATTTGATGTTTCATTACAGTTTCCCGGTTGCTGGTCGCGCGCCGGCGTCCGACGACTGAGGTCGTCAGGCTCCGTGGCGCAGCGTTCGTCAGTAGCTGCCGCGAGAAAAGCAGACTGCGGGGATCGTCTTGACGACGATGGAGAAGTCGCGGATCAGCGACCAGTTCTGGACATAATGCGTGTCAAAGGCGACGCGCGTGGCATAGGAAACGTCATTCCTGCCGCTGATCTGCCAAAGGCCCGTCAGGCCCGGGCGGGACTGCAGATAAAAGACGGCTGCAGCATCGTAGAGTTCAAGTTCGTCTTCGACGACAGGGCGTGGCCCGACGATACTCATCTCACCACGGATGATGTTGATCAGCTGCGGCAGTTCGTCGAGGCTGAGTTTGCGCAGAACGCTGCCGACAACGGTGACCCGCGGGTCGTCCTGCAGCTTGCGTGTTGCACGCCATTCCTCGTAGGCGGCCGGATTGTTGCGGAGATATTCCTGCAAGAGCCGATCCCCGTCCGCCCGCATCGTGCGGAACTTCAGGCAGCGGAATGAGCGGCCGTTATGGCCGATACGACGGTGACCGTAAAAAACGGAACCGCCGTCGGAAAACTTGACGAGCATCATCAAGAGCAGGAAGAGCGGACTGAGAAAGACGAGAGCCAGCGAAGCGGTAAAGATATCGAAGCCACGCTTCGAAATTCCTCCTACCGGACGATATGCTCCCGACTCTGCGGTACTGAAAAACGGCGAATTGGCCGATCGAGTCGCAGACTTCATAGAGAAGACTCCATTTACGTTGGCGATTGGTCGGTCCCCTTGGGGCGCACTCGTATCCAAGAATGAGTGTATGGTTAGATTTTGCTTTTTAAAGGCGAAATGATGACCGCCGCCGTCCCCGCCGCCCGCGAACGTATATCATCGATTTCGAATATGTAATATTTCTTTGTGAACGAAGATCATCTATTCATAGCTAACCAAGTGGCTTCCAGTCGATCTCAATGTAGTTTCCGGATAATCGAAAATTACTCATGAAGAAATCGACCATACCTTCAGCCAAGGATGTTTGCTTTCCACTTGGGCCAGAATATTTTCCGCTGCTGTAATTTGAGATCCGTCAAATTCGCCGACGAATTTTGCAGCGCACCATTCTTTTGCACTGCACGCACAAAACGTTCACAAACGCGAATCTTGTAACAAAAGTTGATAATGAAAGCCGATCGCAGGCCAACCTCGAGACGAACGAAACAAGGCGAAACCCACAGAGGGTGGAATATAGGACGGCATATCGCGCGCCGTTCAGGTCTGCCCAACTCAAATAACGTCGGGTTCAAACCGATTCCCTGGGTCCGCTCCCCAGCGCACAATCAACGGAATTTGATCGGCAGCGGCCTGTTCTAAAGGCGACATAAACATTTTAGGGGCTATAGCGGCTTATATTGCATCTGCGGTTATTGTCGGTTGAACCGATGGATAACCGCCAATATATTGAAACTCTGTGGTGGGAAGGGCTTTAGCTCCGATGGAGACTCCAAGAACAGACCCGAAGGCAAGGTAGCGCGATGTTCGCACCACGCGTCTTTGCGAGCATGATTGGCGCTTTGACGGTCTTTGCCATCGTCACCTATCTGCTGAACGGTTCGCTTACCTCGACCCTTATTCAAACCTTGATCTGCGCCGTCCTGATGCAGGTCGGCTATTTCTTGGCTGTCGTCTTTCTCGTCTGGAAGAAGGCCCGCGAACGCGACAGGCGGGCGGCCGAGAACGCACGCGCAACGACCGATGAAAAGCAGGCGGGTAAGGTTTCGACAGGGCGCCTGAACAGGCCGGGACACTTCAACCCGTAGGGCACGATGGGGAATTCCCCTCGCCGGCCGCGATGCGAAAAACAAAAATGTCAACGTTTTGACGCGGTTGCGACATGATCCCGTTGCATCGTGCAGCGCGCCGGCGAGTAAAACCAATGCCGGCCATGCCCGACGTAACGCTGGAGGCCACAATGACCGCAGCTGCAACGATGGACGTCTGTGTCATCATCGCCGCAAAAAATGCCGCCGAAACGATCGCAAGGGCTGTCGCTTCGGCTCTGGCCGAACCGGAGACTGCCGAGGTCATCGTCATCGACGACGGCTCGACCGACACGACAGCATCGGCGGCCCTGTCCGTTGCCGATGACACCGGACGATTGAACATCGTGCGCTTTGAGAAAAACAGAGGGCCGGCTGCAGCGCGAAACCACGCGATCTCGATCAGCCGCTCACCCATCCTCGCCATCCTCGATGCCGACGATTTCTTTCTGCCCGGCAGGCTCGCCCAGCTTCTGAGCGTACCGGATTGGGATTTTGTTGCCGACAACATCGCCTTCATGGACGAGACGGCTGCTGCCAGTGCCGCCGCCGACGTGGACCGTTTCCAGCCTGAGCCACGCCTTCTCGATCTCGCCGGCTTCGTCGAAGGTAATATCTCGCGCCGTGGTGTCAGACGTGGCGAGATCGGTTTTCTCAAACCCCTCATGCGGCGTGAGTTTCTCTCCAAGCATCAACTCGCCTACAACGAGACCCTACGCCTCGGTGAAGACTACGACCTCTATCTGCGGGCGCTTGCCAAGGGTGCACGCTACAAGATCATCCACAGCTGTGGCTATGCGGCGATCGTGCGTGGCAATTCGCTAAGCGGCAGTCACCGCACCGAAGACCTAAAGCGCCTTTATGAGGCAGACCGGGCCATTCTCGCCGACAATCAATTGAGTGCAGAAGCGACGGCCGTGATCCGCCGGCATGAACGCCATATCCGAGGGCGCTACGAGCATCGGCGTTTTCTCGACCTGAAACGCAAGGGCGGCCCGATCGCCGCCGTCACCTACCTGCTCGGCAAACCGGGGGCCGTTCCGGCGGTCGCCGGTGGGATCTTTGCCGATAAGAC
Organism: Ensifer sp. 4252; assembly: GCF_050434565.1. Classification (NCBI taxonomy): domain Bacteria; kingdom Pseudomonadati; phylum Pseudomonadota; class Alphaproteobacteria; order Hyphomicrobiales; family Rhizobiaceae; genus Ensifer; species Ensifer sp. 4252. The sequence goes on along the minus strand of NZ_JBNDIU010000011.1, from coordinate 39,671 downwards.
CGAACGTATGAGGTCAAGCAAGCCGGACGCCCCTGTGGAACTCGGTGGCTCGGGGCGGCTGCGCTATCTGCTGCCAGCCTCCGCTGAGTTGAGCTAACGATAGGTCAAACGGCGCCCGCTCCGGGCGCCGTTTGATTTTGGCCGTTAGAGATAGTCGCGACGGACGTTATCAAGAACGTCGCGGAATCGTGCCTTGCGTTCTGCAAGGACGCGGTCTTCGCTCAATTGCGGTTGCGCTCTGCTTGCCTGCCACAATGCCAGCGTCGACGGCGCCGCCAGAAGCTGCTTGGCCGCTCCACGCAGGAAAGTCTGCCTTGGCTGGGTCGCTCCAACGACCAGATCTCCGTCGATCTGCCGCCGGTTCGGGTCTTCACCATAGCTCTCGGCGATATCAAAACCCATTCCCCAGAACCGCGTGCCCTTGATCATCGCTTCAGCCCGGCTTGAAACCGGCACATGCCGAGGGCGGTAGGTCACACCGACCGTCCGAGCCCAATCGTTCCATTTGAAACTGTTGATGCTGTTCGACGTCGAGACCGCAACCCACGGTACGCGAAAGGCGTCCGCCAGGATCGCACCATGCATGGATTCCGCCACGATCAGCTCGGATTGCGCGATCTCCCGGATTACGGCTCCGGCCTCTCCGCGCGGGTCGATGTAGTGCAGGCCGACAGTGCCGCAGGTCGTCGGCCACATACCGGCAATCGCACTCTCCCAATGGGGCACGAAGCTGCGCTTATGGATCTTGGGCAAGTTCTGGAACTCCGGCATCTCGGCGACCATCACGGCCGGGTCGATAATGCCGCGTTCGGGCTCGATACCGACCTTTTCGGCTGTCAGCGGGCCGCGCACACTGCGAATGTCCCATTCCGCAGTATCGCGCATATCCGGAAGCGTGCCGTAGCCAAAGCCGCTGCCAAGCACCAATTTTCGCATGCCGTCGGGCAATAACGCTCGATTGAGCACCGTACCGACGCCGACGAGCAGAATGTCGTCATGGCTGTCGCGGAAACCAGGCAAGAGGAAATCCCAGAGCCAAAGATTGAGGTCGTCTCCAAAATTTCCGTGATGTGATTCCCAGTAATAGGGCTTCATAAGCGGTCCCTTCTCTCAAATAAAAATGTGTGTCCGGCGCCGCAAGCGGCGGGTCTTTGTCCCTCCCGAGGGATGCTGTCTTCGCGATCAGCGTTGCGGTGCTAGTTTGCCGACGGCCAGTTCAAGCGCGCTTTGCAGCAATTTCGGGTCCCGCCACACCCAGCGTGCGAGCAGCCCGAACTGTGGCGCCTTCTTGCGACGCAGGCGCCGTGCCTGGCTCCACAATGCCTGGCGGCGGGCCGTATGCTGGTAGGAGCGGATCGAGGCAACTTCCTGCGGCCGGCGCGAAAACCGGCCCTCAAGCGTTTCAAGTGCCACGAAGGTATTGAACTGCTGCTGCAGAAACTCCGGCGAATCGTTGTCGATCGAATGAAAGATGTTGATGCCCTCGCCGCGTTCCGCACCGGCGGCATCGCAAAGCACCACGCGTCGCGCCGACAACACGCAATCGCAGAAGAACAGCACGTCCTCGGCTGCCAGCCGGAGTGCGGCGTCGAAGCGGATGGTCTCAAACAGCGAGCGCCCGATCACCATGCAGGAAAGGTGCAGAAAGCTCCAATTCCTCAGCATGACGTTGGAAAGATCGGGAATTTCCACCACCAGCGGGCTCTCCTGCAGCCGGATGCAGGTATCGCTCTTCAGGAGATCGGCGACGCCGAAATGGTAGTAGAATGCATCGCCACCCGTTATCGACGCCCAATAACAATCGGCACCGAATCGCGTCAGGCCTTGATAGGCATTTTTCAGGTGATCCGGCGTCCAGACGTCGTCGGAATCGAGAAAAGCCACGAACTCCGAATCGTCAGGAACATGGTCGAGCCCGGTGTTGCGTGCGCCGCCTGGCCCCTGATTGGATTGGCGCACAACAGTGATGCGCTCGCGCATGCCTTCGCTGAGCGGCGCCAGTTCCTCATCGATCGGATAAGGAGATTGATCGTCGACGACCAAAACATGGAAGTCCTGGAAACTCTGGGCGAAGACGGACGAAAGCGCCCGCCGAAGGATGCCCGGCTCCTTCTGGTAGTAAGGAATAATAATCGTCAGCTTTGCCATCTTTTCGCCCCTGCGGTTTCTCTAAGAAGAGTCTTGCGTGGTCACCTCCCACCGGGTCGCGGCCGTATATCTATCGCCTGTCCTTTGTCACTCATCCTTTCAAAGGACTCACGGGATGTTCGCCATGCCCTCAACCGTCAATGCCAAATCCGTCACCCGTAACGTCGGCTGGAGCGTGCTCTCAAAGACAGGCACATTCGGGCTGAAATTTGTCACCGTGCCTATTCTTGCGCGCATCCTGACGCCAGAAGAGTTCGGAACGGTCGCCGTCGCGCTCACCGTCGTGCAGTTTCTGGCGATGATCGGCGGCGCCGGTCTGGCCTCCGCGCTGATCATTCAGCGCGACGAGGAAATGGACCTCGTCCATTCCGCATTCTGGGCGAATCTGGCGATTTCCATGCTGATGGCGCTTGGCCTTTTTGTCTTTGCTGCACCGCTCGCAACGCTGCTGGGGGCGCCGGAAGCTGCCTACCTGTTGAAGATCATGAGCCTGCTCATCCCGCTCCAGCTTGGCGGCGATGTCGCCTATGCGCTCCTGGCGCGACGCATGAATTTCAGCAAGGATGCCGCCTGGAGCATGATTTCGGAGACGCTCGGTGCGCTCGTCGCCGTCGCCATGGCGCTCGCCGGTTTCGGCGTGTGGTCGCTTCTGGGCCAACTCTTCGTATCGGCGTTAATCCGCCTTGCTGGGCTTTATGCCGTCTCCGGCTACGTGCCGAGACTGGTCTTCTCGTTTCGACGCGTATGGACATTGAGCCGCTTCAGTCTCGGCATGATGGGCTCCGAGATTGCCAATTTCATTACCTTCCAGTCGCCAATGGTAGTGATCTCCCGCTATCTCGGTCTTTCCGATGCCGGCGCCTATTCCGCCGCCAACCGCTTCTCCAGCATTCCCAACCAGATCGTTCTTTCAGCTGTCATGGGCGTGCTTTTCCCCGCCTTCAGTCATATGGGCGAGGATCGCGAACGCCGGTCGCAGGCGTTGATGCTGAGCACGCAGGTCACCACGGTGCTGCTTGCTCCAATGATGTTCGGACTGTGGGCGCTCGCCGAACCGGCGATGCTCGTCCTTTTCGGCAGCCAATGGGCGGCGGCCTGGCCGGTTCTAGGTCTTTTGGCATTGTCCAAGGGCATCCTGACCCCCTGCAGCACTTACGTGCCCTATCTCAAAGGTATCGGCCAGGGCGCAGTCCTGTTCTGGTGGGCCGTCATCCGGGCAATTATCACCACCAGTGCGGTCGCCTATGGGGCCATCAACGGCTCGCTGATCGACGCCATGATCGCGCTGTGCATCGTCAACGTTGTGACGCTGGTCGGATATTCATGGGTGGTGTTCCGGGCCGACCGTATGCCGTTCGTGAGAGGCTTCTTCGTCTCGACGCGGCCGATGTTTGCTGCCTTTGCGATGGCGCTTGCCGTGCGCTTTCTCCTTGAGAGGTTCGGCTCCTTAGTTCCCAACGCAATCGTACAAGTGCTGATCGGGGCTGCTATAGGCGGCTTCATCTATCTCGTTTTGATGGTGCTGACGGAGCGGCAATTGCTGGTAAAACTTCGGCAAATGGTCCGGGCGCGTGGTGCGGTTGCGACGGCTCCAGAGCCCGCGGAATGATAGGGGTTGGGGAAGGAAATAGTGCCTTACACTCGCCGCAATTCCCGTCGCCAGCGGCTAAAAACTTCGAATTGACAACGGCTAACAAAAAAAACTGCACAACTTTGGCTGACGCTCGTTGGCGCTGGATTCAATCACAGACTTCAGAACATGAGAATATGATCATGTTCCGCAACATGCGACAACCGGTGCACTTTTAAGGACTACTGAGGTCAATTCGCTATCAATTTGCGGTGAACTCGAAATGTGGCGAATGCTGCATTGCAACAAATCATGATCGATTCTTTTGCTGCACCGCCATATTTTTAGCCACGCCCCTGCCCTAGCTTAATCGTTGCGGGCTCTAGTCTGCTCTGTTGAAACGGCGCCGAAAATGACGCCGGCAGATAGGAGTGACGGATATCGTGGCTATGGACGCGAACATTTCCTCGCGGATCAATTTGATGCGCATCGTGCTGATCTCGGGCATCGTCTTCGTACATGTGCCGCATGATCCGCAAACCAGCCCGTTCCTGGGAACCTATGGGTTCCTGGACTGGCTGCGCGTGTTTCTAGGCGACAGCCTGTTTCGCGTCGGCGTTCCCTGCCTCAGCGCGATCTCTGGCTATCTCCTGTTCCGGCGGGGTCTGGACACGTTCGACTATAGAAAGACGTTTCGGACCAAAGCGCGCACGGTGCTGCTGCCCTTCCTTCTGTGGAACTTCGCGTTTCTGGCACTCGTCTATCTCGCACAGCTGAAGGGTATCGGCTTCGGCTACCTGCCGGATGTGGTCAATGCCACGCCGACCGAATGGCTGAGCCTCGCCTTCGCGCTCGAGGGCCTGCCGATCAACGTACCGCTCTACTTTCTGCGCGATCTGCTGCTGTGCATCCTGCTTTCGCCATTACTGGCCTGGCTGATCAAGCGCTATCCGCTGCAAACGCTCGGTGTTCTGCTCGCCTTCGCCGTGCTGCCGCTGCCGAACGGCATCTTCCTGAAGAAATCGATCCTCTTCGGCTTCTGCACCGGTATCTATGTGAGCCTGCACCGCATCGACGCCAAGCTGCTCGATCCCTATGCCCGATCGATCGCCGCCGTTTTCCTCGCTGCTGCTGTCGCGCTCTCGATCGTTCTTTACCAGACCGGTCCGGAGTTCCCAGTCTGGGTCGATATGCTGCGCAGCCTGACGGCACTTTCCGGCATCGTCGGGTCCTGGGCCGTTTCAGCGCTTCTCGTGCGCACCCGGGTCGGCGAACGCCTGGCGCGTGCCGGTGGCCTCAGCTTCTGGATCTTCTGTGCCCATTATCCCCTGCTCATCCTTTTCTGGATGGTCTGGAATCGCACCGAAATCACCGACTACCGCCTGTTCTATTTCACGATCCCGTTCATCACGATCGCCATTCTCGTTGCCGCGCATGGGCTCGCCAAGCGCCTGGCACCGGGCCTCACCGCCGTCCTGACCGGCAGCCGCACCGGCTCCTCCCAAGCCAATGCGCGCTCGGATACAGGCCGTCGCTCCGACTACTCGCCACAGCAAAGGACCTGACCATGAGATCGATCAGACCTCACCGCCTCGCCCTGCTCACATGTCTCGCCACCGGCCTCGCCGGCTCCGCAATGGCACAGGAAGGTGCCACCGGCACGTCGTTCCTGGACAACTTCGACACGCTCGACACCGGCCACTGGTATGTTTCGGACGGCTGGAACAACGGGCCGCACCAAAACTGCACCTGGTCGAAAGAACAGGCGGTAGTGGTTGACGGCATCCTTGAGCTGAAGTTCGAGGAGGGCAAGGCAGGCGAACGCAACTATGCCTGCGGCGAAGTCCAGACCCGCAAGCGTTTCGGCTATGGGACCTACGAAGCCCGCATCAAGGCTGCCGACGGATCGGGACTGAACTCGGCCTTCTTCACCTATATCGGTCCTGCCGACAAAAAGGCGCATGACGAGATCGACTTCGAAGTGCTCGGCAAAAACCCGGCAAAGGTTCAGCTCAATCAGTACGTCTCCGCCAAGGGCGGCAACGAGAAGCTCGCAGACGTACCGGGCGGCGCCAATCAGGGGTTCAACGACTACGCATTCGTCTGGGAAAAGGAGCGGATCCGCTACTACGTCAACGGCGAGCTAGTTCACGAAGTGACCGATCCGGCCAAGATTCCGAGCAACGCCCAGAAGATCTTCTTCAGCCTTTGGGGCACCGACACGCTTAGCGATTGGATGGGTACCTTTAACTACAAGGGACCGACAGCGCTGCAGGTTGACCGGATCGCCTTCACCGCACCCACCGACAAGTGCCAGTTCGCTGAATCCGTCGCCTGCAAATTGAACTGAGGACGGCAGAACACCGCCGCATCCGTGCATCGCAACGCAACCGTTGCGATGCACGATTTCTTGAAAAAAGCTTGGCTCGGGCTGAGCAGGAAAACGGATGTTTTCATGCTGCAGATACTCTATTTCGCGCAGGATCTGGCTGACCCTGCGGTTCGCCGTCGGATACTGATGCTCAAGGCGGGCGGCGCGCGCGTGACGCTTGCCGGCTTTCGCCGCGGCGCGAACGCGTTGGCTGCGATCGACGGCGTCGACCCGATCGAACTCGGCACGACGCGCGACGGTCGCTTTGCCCAGCGCGTCGCAGCGATCACCAAGGCATGCCTGTCGCTACCCGCCAAGTTGCGCGCGGTCAGCCGCCCCGACCTGATCATCGCCCGCAACCTCGATATGCTCGCCGTCGCCAACAAGGCGGTTTCCATGTTCGGCGGCGATGTTCCTGTTGTCTATGAATGCCTCGACATTCATCGGCTGCTTCTGCGCCAGGATGTGGCTGGACGCGCCATGCGCGCCAGCGAGGCCCATCTCGGGCGCAATGCGCGGCTTTTGATCACCAGTTCCCCCGCCTTCGTCGAGCATTATTTCCGCCCGCTTTCAGGGCTGGACACGCCAGTCATGCTACTCGAGAACAAGGTGCTGGAGCTCGGCGATCGAGACAGCCCGCAGGTCGCCGCAGCCACCACACCGCGACCGGACGGCCCTTGGCGGATCGGCTGGTTCGGCGCCCTGCGCTGCCGCAAGTCGCTCGCGCTGCTTTCGACGTTTTCGCGCCGCATGGAAGGCCGTTTCGAGATCGTCCTTCGCGGGCGGCCCGCCTATTCCGAGTTCGACGATTTCGACGGCTTCATTCGCAAGGAGCCGCACATGACCTTCCATGGCCCTTACCGCAGCCCGGAAGACCTCGGCGCGATCTACGACGAGGTCGATTTCACCTGGGCAATCGATTTTTTCGAGGAAGGCCAGAACTCCAAATGGCTGCTTCCGAACCGGCTCTATGAGGGTTGCCGATACGGTCGGGTTCCGATCGCCGTGCGCGGCACGGAGACGGCCCGTTTTTTGGCGGTCCGTGGTCTCGGTTTTCTGCTCGATGCGCCCGAGCCGGACAATCTCGTTGCGCTTCTTGGAGCCGTCGACGCCGATCGCTACGCCGATGCGTCCGGGCGGGTTGCCGCCTGCAATTCCGATACCTGGGTCTTTGGCCGCAACGATTGTGAAAACCTCGTAAGGCGCCTTTCGGCAATTGCATTGACAGCCCCGGAGCCCGCGACGCCCGTTTCTCAAGCCCGTCAAAACGAAGGTGGTTTGTCATGAACACAACAGATCTGACGTCGACGCGCAGCCTGATCGTCATCCCCTGCCTCAATGAGGCGGACCATATCGAAGCCCTGGTGGACAAGCTTCGTCCATCATTGGCGCCGCTCAATGCCGTCATCCTGATTGCCGATGGCGGCAGCACCGACGGCACGCGTGAAATCGCGGCACGGCTGGTCCAAAACGATCCGTCCGTCCTGACGCTCGATAACCCCAAGCGTATCCAGAGCGCTGCCATCAATCTTGCGGTCGCTGAATATGGCTCGTCCTTCGACTATCTCATCCGTATCGATGCGCACGGCACTTATCCTGATGATTATTGCCTAAGGCTGGTCGAGGAAGTGGTCACAACCGGCGCAGACTCCGTCGTGGTTGCCATGGAGACGGTCGGTTTCACGCCCTTTCAGAAGGCGACGGCCTATGCCCAGAATTCCAAGCTCGGAAATGGCGGCGCCAAACATCGGCTCGGCGCCACAAGCCATTGGGCCGACCACGGCCATCATGCGCTGATGCGCATTGCAGCCTTCACGGCAATCGGCGGCTATGACGAAAGCTTCAGCCACAACGAAGACGCCGAGTTCGACTATCGGTTCCGCAGGGCCGGCTACCGCATCTGGATGACCGATCGGACGAGCATGGTCTATTACCCGCGTGCCAAGATCGGGCCGCTGTTTCGGCAGTATTTCAGCTACGGCCGCGGGCGCGCCCGCAACGTGCTGAAGCATCGCGTCGTGCCAAGCCTGCGCCAATTGCTGCCGCTCGCAGTAGCGCCGGTCGCTATCGGCGCATTGCTGGCCGTCATCAACTGGGTTGCGGTCGTCCCGGTGGTGCTTTGGGCCGCAGCCTGCATCGGCTACGGCGCCTGGATGGCGCTTGGCCAGAAGAATCCCTACGGCCCACTGGCCGCGGTTTCGGCCATGGTGATGCACTTTGCCTGGTCCGCCGGCTTCTGGCGCGAGTTGCTCGACCTTCGCAGCAGGCGGGTCGCACCATGATTGAGGCAATGAAGACAATGGCTACTGGCTTTCGGGTCGACGTCGCGGTCTGCACTTTTCGCCGCCCCGAGCTCGCCGAAACCCTGCGCTCGCTGGCTGCCATCACCGTGCCGGATGCAACGGCAATCCGGATCATCGTCGCCGACAACGACATGCATCCGACGGCAACTGGGCTTGTCGATGCGTTGAGGCGGGAAATTCCGTTCGAGATCGACTATGTGCATTGCCCGGCCGGCAACATCTCTGTCGCCCGCAACGCCTGCCTCGATAATGCAACGGGCGACTACCTTGCCTTTGTCGATGACGACGAAACGGTGGCGCGCGATTGGCTGGTGCGGTTGTTGGAGACGGCCACTGCCACCCGGGTCGAGGCGGTTCTCGGTCCGGTCCGAGCCGAATATGACCCTTCGGCGCCGGCCTGGATGCGCCGCGGCGACTTCCATTCGACGCGACCTGTGTGGGTCGGCGGAGAGATCGTGACGGGCTACACCTGCAACGTCCTGCTCGATCGCAAAAGCCCGGCACTTGCCGGCCGGCGTTTCAACCTCGCGCTCGGCCGGACCGGCGGCGAGGATACGGAGTTCTTCACCCATATGCACAAGGCCGGCGGCCGTTTGGCCTATGCGCCGGATGCCCTCGTCTACGAGATCGTCCCGGAAAAGCGCGCCAGTTTCGAATGGCTGGCAAAGCGACGCTTTCGCTCCGGCCAGACTCATGGCCGCCTGCTTGCACAGACCGCTGCGGGCAGCGGAAAGCCGGTGGAGATCGTTCGTGCCGCCGCGAAATCCGTGTATTGCGCTGCCGCATGCCTCATCCTGCTCGCCTCGCCGGTTGCACGTTCGCGCTATGCCCTGCGCGCCGTCATGCATGCCGGTGTCGTCAGCGGTCTTTTCGGCGTTCGCGAGCTCGAGCAATACGGCACATCGGAAGTGGCGGCGCCATGACGACAACCAATCCTGACGTTAGCTTCGTCATCGCGGCCTTCAAGGCGACTGATACCATCACGCGCGCAATCGACAGTGCGCTCGCCCAGGAAGATGTCGCGGTCGAAGTCATCGTCGTCGACGATGCGTCGCCGGACGACACCGCAGCCGTCGTCGAGGCTATCGGAGATCCGCGGATCCGGCTGATCCGGCTTCCGGCCAACCAGGGTCCCGGAGGCGCGCGCAATGCCGGTCTTGATGCAGCCCGCGGCGAATGGGTCGCCATCCTCGACGCGGACGACACGGTTCGCCCCGGGAGACTTGCCCGCATGATCGCCCGCGCGCGTCGCGAAAGCGCTGATATCGCCGTCGATAATCTGGAAGTCCTGAACCTTGATGGTCGGCGCGAGCGGATGTTTGACGACACGACGCTTGAGAAGACACCAATACTCACCCTTGCCGCCTTCATCGAGTCGAACGTGCTTTTCCGCTCGACCTATAATTTCGGCTACATGAAGCCGATCTTCGAACGTCAGTTTCTTGAGCAGAAGCAGCTGCGCTTCAAGGAAGACATCCGCATCGGCGAAGACTATATCCTGCTCGCCTCGGCCCTTGCCGCAGGCGGGCGCTGTGTCGTCGATCCGTCCGCCGGCTATCGCTACCATATCCGCGAAGGTTCGATCTCGCGCGTGCTGGAGCTGCGCCACGTCGATGCGATGATCACCGCCGACGCCGACTTTCTCGGCACCCACGCCATCGAAGAAAGCGCGATGGCCATGCAGCGCAAGCGCAGCCGCAGCCTTTACGAGGCGCGCGCCTTCCTGCAACTCGTTGAGCACCTCAAATCCAGATCGCTGGGCAGCGCCGTCAAGACGGCACTTTCCAGCCCGCGCGCGCTCCGGCATCTCAGGATGCCGATCGCCGTGCGACTGCGCCGCCTCGTTGCGCCGCTGTCGCGCTTGAAGCCCGCCACAATGACGGTGGCGGCTGAACGATCCACCTCGGGCAAAAGCCCTCACACGAGAAAAGGATAATGCCATGGACCGTATCAGAACTGTCAGAAAAGCAGTTATTCCGGTTGCCGGCAACGGCACGCGTTTCCTTCCTGCGACCAAGGCTGTGCCGAAAGAGATGCTGACGATCGTCGATCGTCCGGTCGTGCAATATGCCGTCGAAGAAGCCCGCGAGGCCGGCATCGAACATATCGTCTTCGTCACCAGCCGTAACAAGCAGGCAATCGAAGACCACTTCGACGACACGCCTGAGCTGATTTCGTCGCTGACGCGCTCGGGCAAGAATGCCCAGATTTCCGAGCTTGAGAGCATGTTGCCCAAGGCAGGCTCCGTCAGCTTCACCCGCCAACAGGCGCCGCTCGGCCTCGGGCACGCCGTCTGGTGCGCCCGCGATCTGATCGGCGACGAGCCTTTTGCACTGCTTCTGCCCGACATGCTCTCCTATGGCGCGCGCGGCTGCATGGCCGGCCTGATGGACCTCTACAGTCAAACAGGCGGCAATGTTGTCGGCGTCGAACAATGCGCGCCGGAGGATGCCTCCAAATACGGCATCGTCGGCAAGGGATCGGCCGTTCCGCATGGTTTTGCGGTCACCGAAATGGTCGAAAAGCCGAAAGCTGGAGAGGCGCCGTCGAACTTCTACCTCAACGGTCGCTACGTTCTTCAGCCGGAAATCTTCGGCATTCTCGCCCGCCAGCAGCGCGGCGCCGGCAACGAGATCCAGCTGACAGACGGCATGCTGAAGCTCTCCAAGGATCAGGCGTTCCACGCCCACCCCTATGATGGCCGAACCTTCGATTGCGGCTCCAAGCATGGGTTTATCGAGGCGAACGTCGCCTTCGCTCTTGCCCGCTCGGATATCGGCGACCTGGTCTACGAATCCGTCAGGGACATGGTTTTGTCTCACGAAGGCCGCATCCGCGCGGCATAAACCCGGTTTCCGGCGCCCCAATTGTGGGGCGCCGGCCGATCGACTGTATAAAAAACGGACAGAGCGACCCAATGAAACAAAGAAGTCTACCGTTCAGTAGCGTCCTGCCCCGCGAAGCCGAGGAATCCGATGGTTTCATCGACCTCGACCGGCTCTTTTCGGTGGTGGTTCGTCGCGGCAAGACAGTCGGGCTGTTCGTCGCCCTGTTCGTCGTTCTCGGCGGTGTCTACCTGCTTTTCGCCACGCCGAACTATACCTCGATGACGCAAATCCTGCTCGACGAGAACCTCTCGAAATACGCGGAAGAAGAGGCTTCGCCGCAAAACAGCCAGTTGCTCGATACCCAACTTGCCAGCGCCGTCGAGATCCTCAAATCAGGCGAATTGGCTCTGCGCGTCGTCGACAAGATCAACCTTGCCGACAACGGCACGATCCTCAATCCGCCGCGCTCGCCTTTCGGGGTGGTCAAGGACTGGATGAAATCGATCACAGGTGTCTTTTCGGGCGGTTCTGCGGTTTCCGAAGAGGCAGCGCGTAGCGGCCGGCGACAGAAAGCTGCCGCGCTCATCCAGCAGGGCCTTGCCGTCGAACGCGTGTCGCGAAGCTCGGTCGTCGCCCTTTCCTATCGTTCCAGCGACCCGCAACTGGCGGCGAAAGTGGTGCGCGCCTATGCCGATTCCTACCTGACCGACCAGTTGAACGCCAATTTCGAGGCAACCGAACGGGCGTCCGTGTGGCTGCAGGAGCGCCTTGCTGATCTAAGACAGCGTTCGCAGGTCGCTTCGCTTGAAGTCGAACAATACCGAACCGACAACGGGCTGACCTCGGCGCGGGGCGAGCTGATGTCCGAACAGCAACTTTCTGACCTGAACAGCCAGCTCATTATCGCCCAGGCAGACACGGCCACCGCTTCGGCCCGCTACAAGCAGTTTCAGGCAATCGTTGAACAAGGCCCGGAGAAAGCCGTCGATAACGCGACGATCTCGTCGAAGGACGGCGACAATTCGGTGATCCGTGACCTCCGAACCCGCTACCTCACTGTCGGCAAGCGCGAGCAGGAAGTGACACAGAGTTTTGGCGCCGATCACCCGCAGGCCGTATCGCTGCGGTCAGAGAAGAACGATATCGGCCGCCAGATCTTCCAGGAACTGCAGCAGCTGACTTCAAGCTATCGCAACGAATACGAAGTCGCGCAGTCGCGCGAGGCGTCGCTGCGCGAAAACATCGAGGGAACCACCGGCCGGAACTCCAACGCGAACCGGTCGCTCGTCCATCTGCGCGAGCTCGAGCAGAAAGCCGCTGCTTTGAAGACGCTCTATGAATCCTATCTCGGCCGCTATGAGCAGGCCGCACAGCAGCGCTCCTTCCCGATCGCCAAGGCACGAGTGATTTCCGAAGCAGGCGTGCCCGTTTCGCCCTCAAGCCCGAAGAAAACGATGATCCTTGCCCTCTCCGCCGTGCTCGGCATGATGGCAGGTGGAGCTTTTGCAGCGTTTCAGGAATTCCGAGAGCGCACCTTCCGTCTCGAAGGCGACGTGCGCTCTATCCTCGGGCATCGGTCGCTCGGTTATGTCCCGCTAATCGGCCCGCGCGCGCCGACAGCCACAGACCAGATGCGTGCCCGGTTGGTGAAGGACAAGGGACCACCCCAACCGACACCGGAGCCGGTGCCTTTCGAACGCGTCAGCCGCATCGTGCTCGACGCGCCGCGCTCCTCCTTTACCGAGACGTTCCGCAACGCCAAGCTCGCCTGCGACCAGATGCTGCATGGCAACTCATGCCGGGTAGTCGGCATCGTGTCGGCCGTTCCAGATGAAGGCAAGTCGATCGTTGCGGCCAATTTTGCCGCCCTTCTCGCCGCCAGCGGCAAGCGAACGCTGCTGATCGATGCGGATATCCGCAAGCCCGGCTTGAGCAAGATGATCAACCCGGCACCCAAGACCGGTCTTGTCGAGGCGCTGACCGGCGAAACGTCCTGGCCGGCCGGCATCAAGATAGACCATCAGACGAAGCTTGCGATCTTCCCCGTCGGTGGCGAGGCCTCCAACCACTATCCGCATGACAGCCACGAGTTGCTCGCATCACCGGCCATGGCGGGCCTCATCGAGAATGCGCGCAAATCCTTCGACTATGTGGTCGTCGACCTCGCAGCGCTCGCCCCCGTCGTCGACGCCAAGGCGTTTTCGCCGCTTGCCGACGGGTTCCTCTACGTGGCCGAATGGGGCCGCACACCGTCACGGCTCGTGCGCGACCTCCTCCATGCCGAACCGCAGATCAACGCCAAGGTCCTCGGCGTCATTCTCAACAAGACGGACATGCGGGAACTGGCGAAATACAGCGATTTCGGCGCCGCTGAACATTATCGCCACCGCTTCGAAAAATATTACGTCGACAACGCCGCGACCCGGCGCGAAGCAGAGCCGGTCTGAACGACGGGAGCCCAACTCGCTTGGGCTCTCCTAATTCTTCCAGAACAGTGGCGTCAGCACGACCAGAACCGTCAGGATCTCAAGACGGCCGAGTAGCATCATGATCGACAGCAGATAGAGCGCCGGATCGGACAAGGTGGAGAAGTTGCCGGCCGGCCCGATGATCGGGCCGAGCCCTGCACCGACATTTGAAAGGGCAGTGGCGATGGCCGACGCTGATGTCAGAAGGTCGTAGCCGAATGCGCCCATCGCCAGGCTTCCGAAGGCCCAGATCATCATATAGGCCGTGAAAAACAAGAAGACCGTCCGCTGCACGTCGATATCGACGAGCGCCTTGCCATAGCGAACCGTGTGGATCGCGTTCGGGTAGATGAGCTTGTAGAGCCCGGCGCGAATGGAATTGAAGATGATGATGAAGCGATAGGCTTTCATGCCGCCGGCAGTCGAACCGGAACACCCGCCCATGAAGGTCGCGGCAAAGGCAAGCGCGACGATGAAGTCGCCCCAAAGCATATAGTCATCGCTGGCAAAGCCGGTGGTCGACAGGATCGATGACACGGTAAAAAACGAATGCGCCAGCGCTTCATGGAAAGCGACACCGTTTTCCAGACGTTGAAACAGGCTGGCGGCGATCGCGAGCACCGTCAGGTAGGACAGGAACACGATGATCTGGGGATCCTTCAGCGTGTCCAGCCGCCCCCTCACGATGAAAATGATCAACACCGAAAACGGCAGACTGCTGACGGTCATGAAGAACGTCGCCACCCATAGGATCGGCAGGCTGTTGAAATAGCCGAGCGAGGCATCGTGGGTGGAGAAGCCGCCCGTCGCGATCGTCGACATCGCGTGATTGATCGCATCGAACCGATTCATACCGAGATAGCCGTAGATGATCGCACAGGTGACAGTCAGGACGATGTAGATCAGCACGAAAGCGCGGGTAAAGGTGACGATGCGTGCAAACGGCTTCTCGGTGGTATCCGACGATTCCATCTTGAAGAACGAAAGTCCGCCGACGCGCAGATAAGGCATCACGAACAGCCCGAGCGCCACGATGCCGATGCCGCCGAGCCAGTGAAGCAGCGAACGCCAGACGAGAATGCCGGGCGGCGCGTTGTCCAGGCCAGCGATCACGGTCGAGCCGGTCGTGGTGATGCCCGACACCGATTCGAACAGCGCCTCGGCAAAATCGAGATTGACTGAAGACAGCCAGAAGGGAACCGCACCGACGAAGGAGACAACGAGCCAAAGCAGGTTGACAAGGAGAAAGCCCATCTTGCGGTTGAAAGGCGGCGGTCCGCCTTGTGTTGCTGCCACCGTGACCAGAGAAAGGCCACCCATCAGACACGCCGAGATGGCGAAGACTTTCCAGTCGGGATGGCCGTAATAGAGATCGACCAGCGCGGGAATGAACATAGTGAGCGAGAGATAGAGGCCGACCTTTGCGGCAATGTTGATGGCGGACTGGTAAATGGTCGCGTTCAACGGTCAATCGCCTCGGTCTTGGCTGTCCCTTGTCCACTCGCGCGGCGCGAGTCGCTGTCACCTGCCATCGTCATCGGGATTAGCGGCCAGCGCCGATAAACGCAAGTTGCACATCGCACACCGATTACAGCAGGTTTTTCCTGGTGTCGACGATTGCTGTGGATCAGACACCCGATCACAGCATCGTGGCGCGACAAGTCATCACCTTGACTTATTTCTGCGTGTATAGCCTCATCGAACGACACCCTCGCAATCTTGAGCACTGAAATGACCCCCGCCCGATTTACCCAATGCCTGCTTGCCCTTCGCTGGACACCGATCAATCTCGCGAGCGCCCTCCATTGCAATCTGGCGTGGATCGAGGCGATGGAGACCGGCGACGAAAAGGTACCCACCGAACTGGCGACCTGGCTCGAAACGCTGGCAACGGCCCACGAGACACTGGGCATCCCCGTGGCCTATCGCGGCAAGGGCCTGGAGCCGGCAAGCAGCCGCGCGGCGCGCCGCTAGAGTCTGTCAGCATTAGGCGGAATCGTTTGGGATTCCCTTTGGTCGGGGTTTATGATTCAAGATCATTGCTGGTGCGGAGGCCAGCCATGATGGCGCGACCTCTTTCTCTGGATTTGCGGACACACGTTGCAACTGCGTTGATGGTGCCGGATATGGTGCAGCGTAAACCTGACAGACACTAGCAATCGTCGGCACTGAGTTTGGCTGCAGCAGAGAATTTCGGCGCAGGGATTGCGCGTTCAGCTTCGGAGAGCTTCGCGGCAGTACCATCGCATTGCATTACTCAGAGTTCGGCGCTGCATCTTTGGGCACGGCCCCAGGTTGGTAGCAGCGCTTCCGTCATTGCCGCGAAACCTGCTTGCTTTAATACACGCGAAATAATCCCGGCGTTGATGCCCCGGGTCATCGTCATGCGCGGCTCCGCGGGTCTCAACAGCCCAATCTGGTAAGCGTGTTTACCGCCGGGCTGCTGGCGCCTTCGGTGCCGAAGGCTGCCGCTTGATCGGAATATTGCACTTCGAACCTTAAGATTCGAATTGCAACGCGACGAGCAAGTCGATTTACGATGGCCAATTTACATACTGCTTCAACCTATAGCGGGGGCATCGCGGCGGTCGATCGCTCGGCGCTGGCGCACAGCTCTTGCCTCCTCTGCTTGATAAGCGCTAGTGGCCCGCTGAAGGCCGTGCAGACGATGACGCATCGCCTCAAATGCCGCCCGTTGCGATTTCGGAACCATTTTATTCGCATCTCTCTCGCCACGGGCGAGTGCTCCCGGTCCGAAACGAGCATCGAGCGCCTTGCAGACGGCTGTGAACTCCGCACGGATCTCCGGATCAAGCGCCCGAACCTTCCGCGCTAGATGCTTCGCATTCTCCGCCGTCTGTTCCGTCAAGCGACGGAGTTCTCTCTCAGCCTGTTTGGTCAACCCTGGTATCGCGACCGACATGCGGTTTCGCTCAGTGCTGACTGCGAGCAACGCCGCTTCGTATGCGGTGGCGTAGGAGCGTCCCATGGCACGAATGGAGGCAGCAGCGGAATCGACAGACTGCAATGCTATCCGACGCTCTCGTCCTGCTGCCAGGAGCCCATCCAACATCCTGTGGGAGCCGCGCAATGTGCCATAGGCGGCGGGATTGGCGACAACGGCATGGACAATACGTTCGGGGTCGACCTTCATTGTTAGAAGGCCTTCGATCGTCGCAACTGCGGCGCCCGGATCGCGCCAGATCCGAACTGCGTCCCGGCCGAGTATCGCCCTCTCCTGCCTGTAATGCTCGACCTCCACCGCCTTGAGCCGCGCCTCATCCTCCAAACCGTTGTTGAATTCGGTTACAGCTGGCAACATTGGCAAGCGCGCGACCGCATACTGCGGAGCAAATGCTGCCGGCGCGATCAGATGAGCGGGCTCGTGTTTTTCGATCATGCGCTGCTCTGCCGCAAAACGTCTAACAGCCGAAAACAACACAGTCAGTGCGACCTTCTTCTCTTCCACCATGCTTTCCGGCATACGCATCGCCGTGTCGCGCTTAGCGAATCCATCTGCCTTGTCGGAAAACGCTAGCCACCCGAACCGACGGGTCAGTGCCTCGTCGATGGCCTTGATCTCTTGGACTATTGAGCGATCCTCCGTAGCGATCCGGAAAGCGGACCGATAAGCTTCATCTCCCCCGTTCTTCCCGACCGCTTCGACCTCCCAAAGCCGCGCTTTTGCATTTTTGGAAAGTGCCGGAGCAAGGAAACCCATATACAATCTGCGCATTCGCTCGCGGTTGAGGAAGCGCCCTTCTTGTCTGCGAAACTCCGTCGCGTGGGCCCGCGCCAAAAGTGCGAGCTCTGGCACAGCTGATAATGCCGCCGCCCTCTCCTTCCGCGCCGCTTGACCATCGACAAGGTTGTCGCCGCCGCGCAGGTTCCCGAGTCCTTTTGGCAACCGAGTAAGCCCGTCTGCGATCAGCTGCGGATCCCTGGCGGTATTCGAGGTTCGCTCGTTCAACCGCGCAAGCGCCGCCGCCGGATCGCGGTAAATCCGCTTGAGCAAAGGCATGATGACCGCTTCCCGCTCCGACCAGGCAAGTGATGTGAGATGGGCAAGACGTGCATCCACCTCGAGTGTCCGCGAGAACGAAATCGTTGCCGGGAGTAACTCCGGATCGTCATCCGCAGCGATCTTAGGAGCTTGCCGCTTGGCTTCACTGCTGCTTGCCTCAGTGCATTTGGAACGCTCAGTCGCAGTGTCAAGCGCGGCGTTGGCCCGTTGCCATAGCTGGACCACTCGACCACGCTGATCTGAAACCCAGCTCAGCGCACGAACGGCTTTTTCAACCAGACTCCAGCTGGAAACAGCCTCAATTCCGCGGCGCCGCGCGAAGTCGTCTGCCAGTAATCGGTATGCATCCTCCGTCACGTAATCGAGGGTGGTCGTTTTTCGGCCCGAACGCGAGAGCCGTTCAACCAACTGCGGAAATAGGTCCGGCAAACGGTTTTCCTTGGCAATCCGGCGTTTTCGGTCCCCTGCCTTTTCGATCAAACCCGACGTCCAAACGTTGCGCTCGAATACACGCTTTTCGAAGCGCCTCGTGTCAGTGTCTTCAGCGATGACCGGAACCTTGACCGTGACCTTTTCTTTCCCATCCTTTCGAAGCATTACGGTGTCGCCGACCTCCACTCCGCCATCCTCTAGCGCCTTCGGCAGGCTCACGCCCCACAGACGATGGGTCATTCCATCTTCGGTACGAAGATCGGCATAGGGACTTGCACCTACATCGTCGCGCGTGTGAAACTTCCCAGAACCTGTTTCGATAAGCTCGCCGATAACCCCGTCGGTGTAGTCGGTGCGCGGCGCTCTGTCGCATTCCCGCCTCCGCTGGAAATCCCCCACCGCAGCATAAAGATCGGCGCGATCGCGGTGGCGGGTCATTGCGACATACGTCAGATGCTGGTCCATCATGCCGGTCGCAAGCACGAAGGCACGATTAAAGGTCGAACCCTGGCTTTTGTGGATGGTGGCGGCGTAGCCATGATCGACATTGCGATAGGTATTTTCGGCGAAAACGACCTCGCGCCCATTGTCGAGCCGGACCGTGAGCAGCGCCGTTCCACTTCCGGCTGCCGTCGAGCAAACCGTCCCGAGCATGCCGTTCTTCACGTGCTGAACAGTAAGGTTCTTGGCATGTGGTGCGACGAACCGCGCATTTTCAAGAAAGACGATCCGATCACCAATCGCGAACTCCCGCATACCGCGCTCGGTCAAGAACGGCCTGCCATCCGACAACAATCCGTCCGCCGAAAGCACATCGCGAATAGAGCGGTTAAGGACCTTTACGTCGTCATTGGTATGCGCAAGCACAATCAATTCGTCGCCACGAAGTTTGCGACCTTCCGCCTCCGTTTTCGCCACCAACTCGCGATGTGCAGCTATCCAGTCTACGACAATACGCTCGATGGCAGCCTGACGGGTCTCGACGCTAACGATATGCCCGCGTTCGCCATAAGCGGTAAGCGCCGCTTTTACATCACCGCGGGCAAACTCCTTGGAGGCAGTACGCGCCCATTCCTCTTTCTGCCGCCGGACACCGGCCAGCTCCGCAGAGCTGATGCGCTCGACAATCGCCCGGAAAGCCGCACCTGCTTGAATCGGCTGAAGCTGCATTGCATCACCGATGAGCACCGCCTTTGCGCCCGCAGCCTCGATGCGCTTCAACAAACTCCCCATCTGTTGTGACGACACCATTCCGGCCTCGTCTACGACCAGCACATCACCTTTTCCGAGGAGGTCGTTTCCTCGCTCCCAGGCACGCTCCCAGGAGGCGATGGTGCGGGCGCGAATGCCGGAGCTTTCCTCCAATCCTTCCGACGCCTTGCCGGCGAGCGCCGCACCGACGACACGCCGCCCCTCTGCTTCCCAAACAGTACGGGCGGCACGCAACAATGTCGATTTACCGGCGCCGGCCACACCGACGACCGCGGCAATGGCGCCACCGGCGGTAACATGCCGGACGGCGTCGATTTGCTCTGCGTCGAGCCGAACACCCGCGGCAGAGCGTTCAGATCCAAGTGATGCAACGGCGGCATCAACACAGGTCTTAGGGACACCGAAGCCACTCATCTTCGAC
This sequence comes from Ensifer sp. 4252, assembly GCF_050434565.1. NCBI lineage: Bacteria > Pseudomonadati > Pseudomonadota > Alphaproteobacteria > Hyphomicrobiales > Rhizobiaceae > Ensifer > Ensifer sp. 4252. Next base: position 19,894 of record NZ_JBNDIU010000011.1, on the reverse strand, counting down.
AACTTCGTTGCCAAGCGTGCCATTTCATATTCGATTCTGACCAAATTGCGCGTAGTGAACACCGTCGGCAGCTCGACTTTGCTGGTTTCGCTATTTAGCTGCTGCGCTCGCAATATCACTAGATCGTCCGATGCCATCAATCTGGCGCGTACATTGGCAAAGACGATCGGATCGTCGATGTAGCGATGAAGCGCGCGGGCGATGTCCCTCTCGTCAAAGGTCGATCGCTCGTTGGCAAGTTGCTTAAGCAACAGGGTCGGATCCTCCGCGAGCCGGTCGGCAATCTCATAGCGCCTGGCCAATGCTGTCGGTGAAAAGTAAGCTTCGATGCCTCTACGAACGAGCGCAGCACGATCTGGACCGAAATGCCGCTGCTCCAGGCCGCGTAGTCCTTGTTCATCGTAGGAGCGGCCGTCAAGGTGGAAGTCATGACCGGCAAGCGCAAGATGGCGGCTTGCTGTTTCCGCCCAGGCGACCTTCCACTTCTTCATCGCTTCCTTGTCGCCTGCCCACAGCCGATAAACGATTTTCCCCTCAGGTCGGTCGGGCGTTTTGACGCGTACCGGTTGGCCGCCTTCGCCGACGATCGCGACTTTCTTCGGCCCGAACCCCTCCTCGGCCAAAGGGCGCAGTGTTGCCATGATATGGATATGCGGATTGCCGTCCTTGTCGTGATAAACCCAATCGGCGACCATTCCTTGCGCCGTGAGGTTCTCGCGCACGAAGTCGCGCACAAGTTCTATGTTCTCCTTGCGACTTAGTTCCACCGGAAGTGCGAGAATGATCTCGCGGGCAAGCTGCGCATCGCAGCGGGTCTCGAAACGGTCGACCGCGTTCCAGAGCTCCTTACTGGCACCAGCGACGGTGCGCTCAGCTAGGGCCGACTTCAGCCATGCGGGTGTCTCGGCGGGCAAAGCAAGCTCTTCATGCACCAGCTCCGCAGCTCCGCCATAGTAGCGGAATTCCTTACCGATCTGTTCGTCCATCATCTTGGAGCGATGACGATAGGCAGCGGCAGAGATGATGCTGCGTCCGGCACCCCGGCTGATCACCTGGGCCCTCATAAACATGATAGCCAAGTCAGTTCAAACTCCTCTTCTAAGCTGGTCGCAATTGCGACGTATATTGCGCCATTCGCCAAATTGGCGGGATTTCCAGAACAGTCTTTAGTTCGAAATTTCATTTCTCATATCTCACCTCCAGCAATTTGACTATCATCTTTATATGAGTATAATCTGGTTCATCGGTAGACAGAGGAAGGGTGAGACGTGCGCGCAAAGACAACGATCTCCGAAATCGACGCTCAGATCGAAGCACTACGGACGAAACGCAAGAGCCTGCTGATTAAAGCAAACGAGCGTTTCGCCCGGATGGCGCAGAAAGCCGGTCTTGCCGAACTCGATATTCCCGACAGCGAACTCGACGCCATTTTCGCAGAGATCGTCACACGATTTCGCGAGAGGGTCCGACCGACCGACGGTCCATCCGTTTAGGCGGCTTGACCAGCGGATTGTATTTCTCGAACGCAAGCGGCAACGCAGGATGACGCAAGAGCACAGGCGTGAAACCCGCGAGAAGATCATCCTCGGCGGATTAATCATCAAGGCAGGCTTAAAGAACGCCGATCGGGCGTTCCTGCTCGGCGCGCTGATCGAGACGAGCCGGGTCCCGGTCGGAACGATGGAGCATGATCGGCTATGCGCCCTCGGTGCGGAGGCCTTTCGGGCGGAGGCCCGCGCACCGATGAAGCTATAGAGAGGGTGCACGATGACAGCAAAACGGCGGTACAGCCCGATGGCCCTGCTGGCACTCGTGCCGATAGCAGTGAGCCTTACGACACTGTTTACCACCGCATACAAGTGGCCGACGCTAGCGACGATGGTTGCGCCCGAGTATGCCTATTGGTTCATGCGTGCATCGCCGATCCCCAATCTTTTCCTTGGACCGATTTCGGGGCTCATTACTGTGGCCGTCCTGCCTCTGCACCGGCGCAGACCGATCGCACTTGTCAGCGTCATCACGTTTCTCTGCGTTGGCGGATTTTACGCCGTGCGAGAACATGCCCGACTGTCCGTCTTCATTCAGTCTGGCGTGGTCACCTGGACAGCGGCGTTTTCCTATCTCGATCTCTATGCAGCCGCAGGCGCAATCGGTGGCTTTGCAATCGTGGCGATGTCCGTCCGTATGTCCATCGCCATCAGCCGACCGGTCAAACGAGCCCGGCGGGGCACCTTCGGCGATGCTGATTGGCTGTCGATGTCAGCCGCCACCACTCAGTTTCCGGCGGACGGCGAAATCGTCATTGGCGAGCGCTACCGGGTCGATCTAGAGACGATCCACGGTGTCCCCTTTCGGCCTGACGACCGGTCAACCTGGGGGAAAGGCGGCAAGGCACCGCTGCTCACCTATAGGCAGGATTTCGATTCCACTCACATGCTGTTTTTCGCTGGCTCAGGCGGATACAAGACCACGAGCAACGTTGTTCCGACAGCGTTGCGCTATACCGGACCGCTTATCTGCCTCGATCCCTCGACCGAAGTAGCGCCGATGGTTGTTGCCCATCGAAGATCGAAGCTCAAACGAAACTGCATCATACTTGGCCCATCCAATCCCGCTTGGGGCTTCAACGTGCTCGACTGGATCGAAACCTCAAAATCCAAGGAAGAGGACATCGTCGCGGTTGCTCACATGCTTCTGTCGGAAAGCTCTCGGATCGAAACCTCGACGGGGTCATACTTCCAGAACCAGGCGCACAATCTTCTGACGGGTTTGCTGGCGCACGTCATGCTCTCTTCGGACTACGCCGGCCGACGCGATCTTCGCAGTCTGCGCCAGATCGTTTCCGAGCCCGAACCGTCAGTTCTGGCGATGTTGCGCGACATTCAGGAAACATCGCAATCGGCCTTTGTCCGCGAGACGCTGGGCGTCTTCACCAATATGACGGAACAGACTTTCAGTGGCGTCTATTCCACTGCGTCGAAGGATACACAATGGCTGTCACTCGACGACTATGCCGCACTCGTCTGCGGGACCGCGTTCAAATCGGGCGATATCGTCAAGGGCGCGATCGACGTTTTCCTGAACATTCCCGGCTCGATCCTGCGAAGCTATCCGGGGATTGCCCGCGTCATCGTCGGTTCACTGATCAATGCCATGATCCAGGCCGACGGGGCCTTCGACCGCCGCGCACTCTTCATGCTCGATGAGGTCGATCTGCTCGGATACATGCGCGTGCTCGAGGATGCCCGCGACTACGGCCGGAAATACGGCATCACGCTGATGTTGATGTACCAATCGGTCGGCCAGCTCGAAAAGCACTTTGGCCGTGATGGCGCGACCTCCTGGATCGATGGATGTGCCTTTGCATCCTATGCGGCGATCAAGGCGCTCGACACTGCCCGAAACGTTTCCGCTCAATGTGGTGAAATGACCGTGGAGGTCGAAGGCCGGTCCCGCAATATCGGCGGGAGCAGCTCTGGCAAAGCTTCAAGGCGGTCAGAGAGTGTTAGCCTCCAGCGCAGGCCATTGATTATGCCGCACGAAATCATCCAGTCCATGCGCAAGGACGAGCAGATCATCATTGTCCAGGGTCACAGGCCGTTGCGTTGCGGACGGGCGATTTATTTCCGGAGAAAGGATATGAATGCGGCGGTCGAACCCAACCGGTTCGCCAAGGCATCGACGACCTGAACGATCCCTTCCTGTCGCCGCCCGGTGGTAGGTCGAGTAGATTGGGGTCGAAGCAAGATGACGCACGATCTTTATTCAGGGGGCGGGTCATCGGTGTTGCGACGTACGAGTTCCTGCCGTGCCGCTTCTAGTTCGACTTCGATCTGGTGGCGCTCGTTGGCGTCCGGGCAGTATTGCAATTCGGCGCGCAGTTCCTCGATGTGCTGTTCGATCGTCATCGTTATCTCCTTGAATTTGCGAACGATGACGCCGTCGGTCATGAGGGGTTGGAAGGGTCAAGGCTCGCGTCACGCGACCGGCGGAGCCGGCGCGCGGAGGAGCCGATTTTGTCGCTTGCGGCAAAATTGGAGGGGCCGCGCGGCCTTGAAGCGTTCCGGCGCCTCATGGCATGCTAGACGTTTCTGAGCAGACAGGGTGGGTTGGGTATGCCACCCAGAATATGCTGGCGGCTGGCTGCCCTCGCCTTCTGATAAGATCCAGTTGCAGCTTCACGACGCAGCATTTCGCCAAGGACGACAAAGAAGTCGGGGCCGTAGCCTGGCCACTACGGCCCCTTCTGGCTACTTGCCCAGCTAGGCGACAATCCGGCTGGCTGCAGTAGCGAGTTGGGCATAGGCAGAAATTGGCCGGTCCGCTTTAAAGGCGAGGTCCCGTTCGACGCGCAGGCCAAGGCGGCCGCGAACGGATTGGATCTCCGAGAGAAGAACGCAACCGAGTTCGGGAAACCCAACGCCGAGGTCGCAGAGCCCGAAGAGGAGATCGGGGTCGTCCGGTTCGGCAGAGGCGATCAACCATGTGGCGGCCGCGTCGGGCGTGAACAGTTTGACGAGCGGAAGCGGATCGAAGTCTGGATCGCGTTGGAAGCGCTGACCGTTGGTGATGAGGGCCGTGCGGATTTCATCGGTAATGAGGCGCATTGGTATTCTCCAGGATGAAGGGTTTGGACGGAGCGGCCCCGCGATCACCGCGGGGCCGGCGCATTCGACGCTCAGGCTGGATCATTCCAGAGGATGACCTTGCGGTTCGCCTCGCCGCCAGGTGCCGGTGCGACATTGCCGAAGATCACGCCGATCTCGGGCGCTTCGAGCTTGACGGAGAGGTATTCCTCGCCGGTACGCTGCGAGTTCCGGTACCAGCCGGCGCCGATTTCGAAGCCAGTGCGGCGGTGGATGATGCGATAGTCAGGGGCGCCTTCGCTTGCCTTCTGGGCATTCGGGATGAGAGCGATCGGGACGTTGACCTTGATGGTGGCGAAGAGACCTTCGAGGGTGCCGTCGGTCTTTTCGGTAAGGGTTGCGATCGTGGTGGCCATGGTGCTGTCTCCTTCGGTTGCTCGGGAACCATTCCCGATGGCGCCCGAAGAAGGGGCCGAGCCGCAAGTGTCACCGTAGCGAAGCGGAGGGAAACCCCTTGCGGGTTGACGCTGACCGCGGCCGGTCCCTTAGAAAGGCGACATCGAGAACGGGAATGGTTTGCGACGCGACCGATCGGGGAGACGCGTGGTCCGTACCCGCCATCGCATCCCGGCGTTCAAAAACCGGCATCGCGGGTGTCGCATGAGGCCGGGATCTCGTGAGCAACGTTATCACCCGGAAACAATGTACGGTTGGGAGGCCGCCGCGCGTTGCATCACTAGCCGACGCAGCCGACGGACTGGCGCGCAGGAGCCGCCAAGGTCCGCGCGTTGCCGAAGATGACGCCGATCTCGGGTGGTTGCAGTTTGACCGAGAAATATTGCTCGCCGGTATGCTGTAACCGGCATCCGCGGCCTCTATGAATACCCGACCGACAAGCAGAAAGCTTCGTGCGTCGGAACAGACCACTGGCCTAGCGTCTCAATCGTCGATCCGAAATCCGACCTTCACGACCACCTGATAGTGCGCCACCGCGCCATCCTTGATCTGTCCCCGGATTTGATCCACCTCGAACCATTCGAGATTTCTCATGGTTTTCGAGGCCCGCGTAATCGCCGTCTCTATTGCTTCGGTCACCGAGACTTTCGAACTACCGATTAGTTCCACCTTCTTGTAGACATGGTCGCTCACGCTATCCTCCCATGGTTCACGCTACGCTTGGCTTCGAAAAGGGCTCGTGGGCAACGCTCGACGGGATTGCGGCTCGATCGAGCGGGCATCGTCACGCCGACAACGCTGCGTCAAGAGACTGCTTGCGCTGAAATTCACAGCTAAACACCAACGATCCGGCAATACCGGATTGTTGTCAAACGATGTGACAGGCGAAGATGCCGCCACGCAGCCTTAAGGAACTCGCGGAACCCTCATCATAAGAACCTGGAGACACGGGCCGACAGGTTCCGACCTGGCCCGCTCCGACAGAGGGCATTATATCGCGCGACTTAACCATATCTCCGTCACCCGGAACTTCCCCTCCACCCGTTTGCACTGAACGACGACATCGACCAACATCTTCAAGAGGCTGCGGATATCGTCGCGTGTGAGGTCCTTTCCGCCGTCCGATTCCTTCACGAGGAGGGTTAGCTGCTCAAACGCGAGGGCGGGCGAGTCAGCGTGCACCGTGGTGATGGACCCTGGATGTCCAGAGTTGATATTTCGGATGTAGTAGAAAGCCGTGCCGTCGCGCAGTTCCTGCAGCAGGACACGATCGGGGCGCATGCGCAGGCTTGACTCCAGCAGTTCCTTGGGGCCGACCTTCGCAAGGCCCTGCTCCCCTTTCGAATAGAACAGGCGAACGTGGTTTGGTTGTGGTATGGCCAGCTCGGCCGTATCTTCGATCGTGATGATCCGTTCGTTCATCGGGATGTGCTGGATCAGCGCCTTCGACAGCGTGGTTTTTCCCGATCCGGTCGCCCCGGAAATAATGATGTTCTTCCGGGCGAGCACCGACTGCCTCAGGAACGCCGCATAGTTCCCGGCCTCATAAAGCTCCGTCAGCTTGCCGTCCTGAGTGTTCGGTCTATCATCCGCTGCAGCGCTGACAGAAAAAAGCCCGGCTGCGTCGAGGTCGCTCAACGACAGCGAAACCGATGAGGGCTTGCGGATGGTGATGCTAACCGTGCCTTTTGCCGTTGCCGGCGGGATAACGACCTGGATGCGCGCATCGTTGGGAAGGGTTGCCGAAAGGATTGGCCTCTGCTCATCGATCGCCTGGTGTGAATGGCTGGCGACGGTGCGCGCTAGACGCATCAGTCTGTCGAAGGTCAGTTCCGCAACGTCATGGCACGACCAGCCATCAGGACCTTCGGCCAGAACTTCGCCGGGCCGGTTAATGACCACCTCATAGAGATCGGGGTTTTGCAGCAGTCCAGCGATCGGCGACAGAAGCTGGCGCACGACAGACGCGTCGGACGATCCCGTCACGCGCCGAACCTCATTTCGCGGTAACTCGGTCGTGCTTGCGAAAATCCCCGAAGACCGCACGATCGAGCACCCGATTGCGAGGCTCGGTCACACGCAAATCGTAGATCCCTGAAAAGTCTAGATCACGCGAAACGAAGATCGACACCAGCTCGCCCTGACGTTTGGTCAATGTCGGTGGAATATTGATGGACTGCTCCACGGCAATCGCTGCCGCTTGACTGCCCGCACTCGTCGTGGCCTGCGCTTCGACGTCTCGTTCCTGCAATTGGCTTGCGGTCCAGCTGGTGACGTCCCCGACGACAGACAGCAAAAGCGCGCTTCCGAAGCGCTCCCACCAATGGGTATCGACATCGCCGTCAAACCCGGCACGTCCGAGCGCATCGGTTGCGGGGGACGCTAGGGTGATGATAACGCCGGTTGGTGTTTTCGCCCGGTTCCAAAGAACGAAGAGCCGTTTTTGGCCGCGCCGGAGGCCGCCTCGGTATTCGCCTACAAGCTGTGTGCCCTTCTCCATCAGCACCACACGGCCGTTGTCGGACAGAACGTCACGATTGATCACACAGCTGGTGAAGCCCGGCTGGTTGGAGGAGAGCGCCGTCTCGAGCACGCAAGGGAACGAGGTGCCCATTGCGACGATATAGTTGCGGTTGCCAAGATGTCCGGCGCGCGAACCTTCGAGCCGTGTCGGCTTTAGCATGCGATCGAAGCGCTGATCTTCGTTCTCACCCGCCTCACCGCCAAACGCACCATTAACAGGCAGGTAGGTCGATGATGGATCCGATGGTGATTGCACATCTTGGGAACGGTGATCCATCCCTTGGCCTGCGCTGAAGGCCATGACTGGCGCTCGCCGCGCCGATTCCAGAAGCTCATCCTTTTCGGGTTCGATGGGCGGTTCGGCGATCACCGGCGTTGGCAATTTGACTTCGGGTAATGACTCCACCGCCTTCGGCTCCTCTTTCGCCGGCTCGAAGTCCGTTGCTTGGCGGATGACCACCCGCTCCTCACGATTGGCATTCGGGTCAAGGGTTTGCGAACGCATGGACCACAGTCCGAAACCGATGAAGGCGAGGATAGCTGCGACAACGGCGCCGCGTTTGAGAGCCGGGTTGCTGTCGAATCCTTGGGGAAGCTGGGCATGTCCGCGTTCGCCGGGAATCGTCGTTGGAACATCGTCTGTCATTGTACGTCTCTTTGGGCTGGGTCCTCATCTACCTGGACGACCCTCTCCACCGATGGGGATGTGGTAAAGGTACCGGGGTTGTCTCCGGCAAGAGTATGGGCTTCGTTGTAGACGCAGATCACATCCACTCCACGACGCAGGATGAACTTGCGGCTGATGGCATGAACGAGCACGAGATCACCGGAGACGGATTTCGGGACGAGGCCTTCGGTTCCGTCGGAGTTCTCAAGGTAGATCGCCGGGAACTCTCGATTGTCGGCAAAGACAAACGTCGTAAGCTTGCCGTTGTCGTAAACGGCCTGCGGTTCGATCGCGGCAGATCCTTGCACCGAATATTGCCAGTTGCGCGGGCCATATTGCTCATGGAGCGCCAAAACATCGTTTGCAGCACCGGCTTTCTCCGCTTGGCCTCGGGCCTGCGCTTCCAGGCGCCGGCGCTGCGCCTCGTCGGCGGGATAGCGGTACTTCACATAGAAATAGGTATCCTGCCCGGCAGCAACGGAGCCGTCGCGCACCGTCAACTCCATCTGGTAACTGCGCTTTGAGCCATCTCGTCTTGTTGTGACTACGGAGATGTTGGTGATCGGCTGGTTCTCGCGGGGTTTTAGGAACAGAATATTGCCGGCCGGCGCCACCTCCCAGGCGACCGAATTGCCGAGCGCCACATGCGCGATCTCCTCGTTGGGCGCGAACTCCACCTGTACCGACGAGCGGAGCGTGCCGACGATGCGGGTGATGTTGTAGGGCTGGTAGTTGACGAAGCGAACACGGTTGTCCTGCCGGGCGCCGCTCGGAATATCGAGGGCCAGGGCGGGATGAAACACCGCCGTGACGGCGACAAGGGCTGCAAAGACTGACAATGAAATTGTCTTCAATTGATCGCCTCCGGATCTGCCCGATAGTCACTAACGATGAAGCCAAGCGGATTGACCAGCCGGTCGGTCGAGGAAACCGGGGAGTTGACATAGGAGTAAGTGATCGTCGCCACCCAATGGGTCGTGCGGACATCGTCTGCACGGGTTATGGTGCTGAGAAAGCGCACCGACACGACGTTTGCATTGATCAGGGAGATCGACTTGATCGTGACTTTCGCCGTCGAACCGCGCCCGTAAACATTTTGTGGGGAGTGGGGGTTGCTGCCGCGGTAAATGGTGGCAAAGCGCATCTGCTCGGGTTGGGTCGACAGGAGTGAGACGGTCTCGAAATTCTCCTTGGCCTCCGACCAAACATAGCCTTCGCGCGCCCTGACATAGCGCGCAGCAAAATACTTGGTCACCGCTTCGTCGTAGCTTCCAGCCCCCGAAGGCAGCGCCGACACCACGTCGACAATCCCGGTCGAGTTGTCGACACGTACGACGAATGGCACGGCCGTCTTCAGTGGCGTGAGCGCGGCGACGGCAAAGACGGAAGCGCCGGCAACGCAGCTTGAAACGATCGCAATAACCCAAGCAATTCGTGCCGAACGTTCGACGCTTATCAAGCGATCATGATCGAAACGGCGCGCTCTGTCGAAATATGCCTTCAAACTATCCGGGGTGATCATTGGCGCCCCAACTCGCCTGCACATTTGCTATAGGACGCGCGTTCGTCAAACGCCTCGAAGGCAGCGGGAACACGCTCTTCAAGCAAGTAACCGAGCGGTTTTGCAGCACGCTGTGTGCCGCCCTCCCATTGCCACATTGAACGGTTGAGCGGGCGTTTGGCATATCCGTCGCATTTCGGGAGATGAGACGTCATCGTATTGCATCCACTGACCAGGACCAACAATAAAAGGCAGGAGACAGTTCGCGGCATATCGACCGGTATCCCTTGTTCATCCGTAAACGGGGCGTAGCGCCGTTGAGGCACCTTGCTGGAAGAGCATCGGCAGGATCACGACGTGTCGTGTGCCGACAAGCGGCGAGCGGCGGCGCGCATACCGCGCCGAGCGGTGCGTTGGACGGCTACCGCTGCGGAGGTGAGCGTACTCTCATGCGCGTCGCGTGCTGCAGAGTAGCCATAGGTGAGCGACGCACCACCGGCCGCAAGGGATGCTGCGATACCGGGGAGCTGATAAAAGACATAGAGGCTTGCAATCCCAATGGCTCCGACCGCTATCGGCCGCATCAAGACGTCCTCATAGGCTTCGACGGTGGTGAACGACGTTTCGAGCGCCGTGATCAGCAGCGAGCCGACCGCAACGACGAGGATCTGCAAGATAACGAAATTGACCAGTTGGCCGATCCAGGCCTCGGTGAAGCGCCGCGTGCTCCGAAACATCGCCAGTGCAATGAAAATGGGACCGAGTGCCAGAATGATTGCGAGGGCGACGCGGGCATAGAGGGAGACGATATAGCCAATCGCAGCGACGATGAATGTAATGACGACCATCAAGAGACCACCGAACGCGGTCGCGATGTCGAGTGGCCAAGAGCTTCTGTTCCAGATTTGGTTGGCTGACGCCTGCCCCTTGTCGAGCAGCGCATCAAATGTCGAAGCGGTCGGTACGGTGCCGGTGTTGAGCGCGGTGGAGATTTCCTGCGGCAGACTGGTGAAGAATAGATCTGTTACAAACGCCCGATAGTCGGCGGCATTGCGCACGAGCATCACCAAGATGCCGAGCTTGATCGCGCGGTAGGCAAACTCCAGCACAGGCGCTTCAATGGACCCTCTGAGAACCAGATAGCCATAGAGGACGACATAGAGCACGAGAGCCACCGTCAAAGGTCCCGCCACCCACGTGCTGATGTTGGATGTTCCGGAAGAAATGAAACTCTCAAGTGGGGCCTTGAACTGATTGTCGAGGAAAGCAAAGACCTGGTACATCCGCCTCAGCCCCCACGCGCCTTGTTCATTTGCTCGAGCCGGGCCTTGCCACCGGCCGCCTCGGCCAACAGGTTCAAGTCGGTGAAAACCGGTTCACGGTGCGAGTAGGCGGCGAGCAACAGCAGACGGTTCGGTATCGACTTTGTCATTTGAGTGCGGCTCCCATTGCGTCCATCCGTTTGCGCCAGTCTTCGGCCTGGCGTTGCAGATCAACCTGAACCTGCGCTTGCTGGATCATCTGCAGCGCCTGCATGCGCAGGGTGTCCGTCTCGAGGAAGGCGGTTTCGGCAAGCAGTCGGGCGTGAAGGTCTGCTATGTCCTTGGCGTCGCCAGCCGCGGCAATCTCTTTGCGCAACTCGTCGATGCCGTCGATGCGCTTGGTTGCCGCGTCATAGATCTGCTGCCCGAGGCTCATCTGACCGGCGTTGCGGGTCTGCATGCGAGCAAGTTCTGAGGCGTAGAAATCGTTGGCGTCGGTTTTATAGATGCTGTTGTCATCGAGGAATTTCTTGGCGGCATCGCCAGAGGCGCCGGCACTTGAGCCCTTTAACAACCCTTGGACGGCTGCGAAATCGTCGGGTAGCGCGTTGCGGATTGCCGGATCGTTCAAAATGGTTGCGACATCAGCCATGTCGGTCAGCTTATTCAGGGAGCCGTAAAGCTGCTGGGCCTGATCAAGCTGCGCCTTCATCGTATCCAGTTGCTTGGTCAACTGGGCGATGCTCTCTATGTGTTTAGCGATTGCAGCGTTGTCGACAACCGGGACCCCCTGCCCATAAGCCCCCGTGGCATAAAACGCTGCGGCTGCGGCGATCATCGCTGTCTTCTTCCTGATCATGAGCTTGTACTCCTCATTTGCTGGAACAGCGGCAACCAGGCGGACGGATCGTCTCCCACGTCCGCACGAATGCGATCCCCCAGTTCGACATTGACGGTGCGTCCGGACAACACGGCCAGTTCATCGTCGAAGCCCGTCAGATTGAGTTCGACGACAACGCTGTTGTGGCCCTGCTTGACGATAAACCGTCTGGAATCGCTGGAGAGCGCCTGCGATATCAGTTCGAATTCGCGTTCCGTCAGTTTGAAACCATCGACATAGTCGGCACGACTGCCACGCGCATTCGGCATGAATAGCTGTGTCGGGCATTGCTCGATGATCGTATGTGCAATCGGTGAGTCGATAGCGTCGCGTGGGCTTTGCGTGGCAAACAGCATCAATCCGTTCTGCTTGCGGATCGTCTTCAGTTTGTTTTGAGCAAGGTCGCGGAAGGCCTCGTCGCCAAGCGCTTTCCAGAATTCGTCGATGACGATGATGATCCGCCGGCCGTCGATCAATTGCTCGACCCGATAAAACAGATAGGCCATCAGTGGCGTGCGAATTTCCTCATTGTCGAGGAAATGCGTCATGTCATAGCCGAGGAACTTCGCGCCGATCCCTATGTCGTCGGCCTCATTGTCGAACACCCAGCCAAGCGGGCCTCCCTTTTCCCAGCGACGCAGGCGCGCCGCTATGCCTTCGGGATCAGTGTTGTCGAGGAATGCACGCAGCGCCCCAATGGTTCGCTCATCCCGCGACAGGTCGGCAATTCCGTCGATGGCGGCGGCAATATCGCGGACTTCGGTGACGGAGAGCTCACGCGCCTTCGAGCCGACAAGCTTCGCGATCCATTGGGACAGAAAAACCTTGTTCTGCGGCGTGGGTTCAAGGCCTTTAAGTGGCGCGCATCCGGTCGGAGCACCATTACGCAGAGGCAGATAAATCCCGCCTGCGGCGCGCACAAACAGATCGGCGCCGCGGTCCTTATCGAAGAAGACAATATGCGGATCATGCTTCTGCAACTGCGAGAGCATGAAATTGACGACGACCGTTTTGCCCGATCCTGTCGGTCCGCAGACGAATGTATTGCCGAGATCGCCATGGTGGAAGTTGAAATAGAACGGCGATCCGGACGTGGTTTTCAGGAGAGCGACGGCGAGGCCCCATTCATTGCCGTGCTTCTGACCGCGGGGATAGGAATGAAACGGCGAAAGGGCTGCGAAATTTTTGGACGTGATTGCGCCGGAGCGGGCCCGATAGCGAAAATTGCCCGGAAGCTGCGCCCACCAGGCTGCTTCGAGCCCGAGGTCCTCACGGGCAACGACTGCGCCGCCATTGGTGAGGTGCGCGCGCGACTTTGCGAGAGTGTCATTGAGCTCCGTCACCGAGGGCGCAAAGACTGCGAGCGTCAGATGATGTTCGCCTAGGGCGAACCGGTTTGATTCCAGATCGTCGAGGGCGTCTGCAAGCTCGTGCAGTTGTGAACTTGCCCTGTCGCCGGCGCTGACCATCTGGTTCTGCTTGCGCCCCATGATCACCTTCGCTTCGGCTTTGCTGATAAAGACGAATGACTGAGTGAGAATGAGCTCGAACGGGGCCGTCAGCAGACCATCAAGCATGCCAGTGCGGGTACGCGCCGGGTACTCCTTGAACCCGAACATGCCGGCAAAACGGCTCGCGGCTTCGTGTCTTATCTCGGCGGTTTCTCGGCCGATGATGACCCGGTCGGAGTAGATCGCCGAAGAAATGCGGCCTTCGGTAAGCGGTATCGGTTCACGTCTGCCGCCGACAAGTTGATGGAGCACCTCACTCGGCTCGGAAAAGACAATGCCGTCGCGCTCGTAGATGGATAAAATGCGCGGCGCGAAGCGCGCCAAGCCGGCTGAGACGTCGGTCGTCACGTCAACTAGATGTTTGAGGGCCTGACGATCAAGTTCGAAGCCAGTGGCCCGTGCGGTCTTTAGCCGGGTGAGCAGCGATGCGACCTTTCGGGCAGGTTGACGGGCCGGATGCCATACCAGCGTCAGATAGAGATCGTTGCGGAAGAGATCCTCGCCAACCATCCTGTCTCGATATTTTCGATTGAGGCTGTCGGAGAAGGCATTGGCATAAACGCCATGCGGGTAGTCGTTGTCGCGCCGTCGGATGATATGCGCCCATAGCGCCAACCGCTCGTCGGCGATGTTGCGATAGAGCGTGTTGAGATCTCGGTGAAACGCATTGATATCGAGGGGATCGGCTGTTTCAAAAGCGATGCCTTCAAGGGCGATGACCGTCATTAAGGCGCGAGAATCGAGGCCAATCACGGTCTCGTCGATGTGACGGACGTAGGGAATGAAGGTTTCCGGTTCCAATTCGCGGGCTTTGAACTTAGCAAGACGAGGCAAGGTCTAAATCCTTCCAGCCATAGGATGATGGAGACGCAAGGGAGTGACGGTCGAGCCTCCCCACAGAACCGCGTTGCGCGCCCTGCCTCGCGTTTCGACACAGGCAACGAGGACGCGAAACATATTATGGTCGTGCTTGACGAGCGCTTTGAAAGCGAGATGGAGAACCACGCCAACGAGGGCATAGACAATCGAGCCGGCGACGATGAACAGGGTGGTCGTCAGCATCACGTTGATCGCCATCGCCTCCATAGTCACCCCGGCAACCATGATGGGACGCGTGCAAGCAAGAAATAGCGTGTCTTCTTCAACAGTGGCAGCGCGCGACATGAGCATCATCCGACTATGGTGTTGACCAGTTCGGTGGCGCCGAAGATGCCGCCGATACCAATGATCCAGAATCCTGCCTTGCGCAGATCCATGTAACCGAACATCCAGGAGATGCAGATGACTATGATAGCGATCACCGCGAGCAGGCGCGCAATATTGCCGGTCAGCATATCGACAATGTTCTGAAGCACGTTTTCAATGCCAGCAGCCTGGGCGAAGGCTGGTTCCATCATCGCCAAGGTCGTCGCCGCAGTGATCAATGTCGACGCCGCGACAGGCTTTAGACGCGATCGCAAGGTCATTCGAAACTCCCTTTATTGTTGGAAAAAACGAGAACCGAAGAGCCCGCTTTCGAAGCGAATACATCCCAGTCATCCTGACCACCGGGGGACAACAGTTGAACCTCGCGTGTCTTTGTTTCTTCGTCGTGCGGTGCGGCTTTATTCGGCAGTGGGTCAATGCCGCCGCCGTCTATCGCTCGGTGCGGCGACCGCGCCTGCCGCGTGACATCTTCCAGCGCGAGCTCGGCCAGGCGTGGCTTCAGCCGCTCCTTCTCTTTTTGAACTCGGCGGTCGTATCCGACGATCTCACCGATCTTTGCATCGCCTCGACCGAAGTACGCGCGTAGCGTGACGGCATCGAGCTCTGTGCCTTCGAACCCCGCGCGGTCTGCAGCGATCCTGTATTGCGTCAGAAGGTGAGCGGTGGCCTTGAGGTTCTCGCAGGGGTCAAAGCCATCGGCGATGCTCATTCCCATGCCCGCAAGGTCAGACGGGCTTATGCCCCCGAGCCCAAGATCGACGCTCTGTCCCTTGGCAATGAGCCTGGTCACAATATCGGCGGCTTCGCCGATATTGCGCGGGGGAGCGCCGAGCGGATAGTCACTGTTGATACGGATCGCCAACGGCGCAAGTCCGCTTTCAATGCTGACGACAGCCGCCAGGATCTCGCTTGAGATCGTCGGCGCGCAGGTCTCAGCCAATTCGACGAATAGGACGGACATCAGATCAAAACCAGACACGTTGGGGCGCGGCCCCATCAATCGTTAGGTCGACGAAGCGGGGGCGTTGGCGCACATGGGGCGGTTTCAGCCGGTATGCTACACAGACGCGTTGTCCTTGTGCCCATTCCCATTGGCCCGCCTGTCGCCCGTCCTGCCACCGCCGTCCGTCCTGCCACCGCCTTGTGCAACTGTCGTTGCCTGTTGGGACTGGCTGCAACGAAATGCAGGTCGCCTCGCGGCCGCGGTCTCCGCTGCGCTGGCGAAGCCGATACCCAGCTTCGCAGTAATAGGGCTCATAACCCGGACGGGACGCTCGAAAACCGATACCGCTACAAACGGGAAAGGATCGCCCCTTCGCCAAATGGTTCCAGAGCTTGTTGATTGACGGCCGGCATTCCCCGAACTCGGTTGGGCCGCCGGGGTTCGACAGGCAAAGAAAGACTTCACATGCCCAATTATCCGCATAGGATTTAGTCTCGCACACGGCATATATTGCAATCGACAAAGAGCCGGATAGGACGATCTTAGAGATGCTGGAAACCATGCGAAAACCTCGCGAAGCGACTAGAGAGACCTTTGGGGGAGCGATTTGTCAGATCGCCTGCGTGTCACAGAAATGACAGTTAAATCCATGCCAACATCGTTTGACGCTCGCTGGCAGAGCATTACGTTTTCGTCGCTCGCGATGAGCGAGATCATGGACAATCCGGTAGAGGGGGAGACCCCGCAGGCTCGCCTCAAGCAGCTGGGAATGCTAAGCCTGCTTTATACCTTGCACCTTGCCAACATCCCGCTGACGCTGACGAACATTACGGAAAAGACTGGATTGACGAGGGGTGGAGCGGCAGAATCGATCGATCAGCTGCTTGCCCGCGGCCTTCTGAGGGAAGGCTGGGCAAAGAACGCGCTTGGACGGGGCAAGGCCCGCGAATTCGAGATATCAGAAACGCTTTTTGCAAGACTGAGGCAGGCGAGCTCGCCTTGAGCGGCATTAGACTTTTCTTGGTCACAGTCGGTCACTCCATTCGATGGCGGGGCTGGCAAGAGAGACTTCACTGACGTTAGAAACCCCATGTTTCGCACATGTGGTCACACTGGAACTGAAGCTCGCCCTTGTTCATGATGCTGCGGCGACAGCCGGCGATCGAACTTGGCGGCATGCCACAACAGCAAGGTCGGAAGCGTCGGATGAATGGAACTAAGCTCCACGGCCAGAATGTCTTCGATCGCGATACGCGTGAGGAGGTCGCTTGCCTCCACGAGCAGAAACAATCGTTTGCCGCGCGCCCACATAGTGATCTTCCCGCCGGCGACAAATTTGATGAGATCGCCATGGTCCGTCTGGAGCAGTTGGCCAAGCGCCGGGCGTTCTGCCAGGCGTCTGACGACATAGGCGGCGCCTGGAACCTCAATACACAGCTCGCTGGCGGTGGTGGGCAAGGCAAACTTAGCGTTGGACGTCAGCATTTGATCCCACCTCCGCTTGCTCAAACTCTTCGAGAACGGCGACGATCGCTTCGCCGATTGCCTTGATATCGTCCTCGCTATGTCCCGCTGTCGGACATATGCGCAATCCGGCGCGTCCCTTTCGAACGGTCGGGAAGAAAATTGCCGATGTGTAGAAACCTCTATTCAGCAATGTCCTCGCCGCCGCGATTGCTCTTAATTCGTCTCCGATTTCGACTGTCCGTATCGGCAGTGAGGTGCCTCGCTGCTCCGTTGGGACGATGCAGTCGAAAAGAGCAATTCGTGACTGCAGTTCAAGCTGCAGATTTTGGAGTTCCGGCGTGCGATGCAAGGCTTGGGATGCGAGTGCAGCGCCGATCGCCGCCACGTTCAAAGATGCAGAAAATGCATGGGCAACAGCGAACCTGCGAAAGAGCTGCTCCTGGTGATCATTGCCGAGCATCAGCAATCCGCCTGACGCGCCAAAACCCTTGCCCAAAGATGCTGCTATAATCGTCCGGTCACCGAGCGAACCGCCAATCTGCGACCGGGCATAGCCTTCGCCGTTGCCTCCGAAGATGGAGATGCCATGGGCGTCGTCGACATAGAGAAACAAGCCGTAACGATCTTGCAACTGCCGCAGCTGTTCGAGCTCGACACAACCTCCCATGGAATAGACGCCGTCGCAAATGTAAGCAACCGCAGGGTATTTTTTACAAAGTGTCTCGAGCGCCTCGATGTCATTGTGCTCAATGGTTTCGACCTTGGTTTCACCAGCGAGCGTTCCCTTATGATAGGCAAGCGTTGCATGGGCGAGGCGATCAAAAACCATCACCGGCTTGGCACCACCTGTCAGGTGACCGGAGGCGATCAAAGGAAGGGCGCTCATGTTTGCGGCCAGCACCGTGCTGAAGGCTATCACGCGCGCATCGAACAACTCAGACAAGGCTATCTCGAGTTCGCCGATGATCGCGAAATTGAGCCGCGTTCGCGCGCAAGACCAATGCAAGGCTCCATACTTGATTAGCGCTTCGATGGCGCCATCGATAATCTTTGGATGATTATCGAGCCCCAGATAGGAGCAGCGCACGAAATCAACGACACGGCGCTCGCCTTCATGCGGCAGAACGACAGCCCGACCGGCTGAAGGTCGCGCATAGAGCGCCATCAGCCCATGGAAATGCGCAGCATCGAAGTGGCTTCGCGAGTGGCGGATGAGGCTATCGGTATTGCGGCGAAGGTTCCTGCTTGCGCCGTTCGGACCGGTCTTGGTGCTTATCGACATTTCGTGCCTCCAGAACATGAATTGACTGGAGATTGGCGGTTGTAACAATCTTATTCAACGAAGCATTGTACAAATATTATTGAATACTTTGCAAAATACAAAAACAGCAACGTAAACACTAATTAGCAATGTGCTGAATTACCAGATGCTAAATTCAGAATAGATAGTATTATGAAATTCAACCCTCCGCCATGGAAGGCTTGAGCTCCACCGCGTAGCCGGACGCTCTGACTGTACGAATGAGATTGCCGCCGGTCAGGCGTCGCAGCGAACGACGCAGGTGCCCGATGTGCACATCGACGGTGCGCGACTGAACATAGAGGTTTGGCGGCCAAGCGATCTCGATCAATTGTTGGCGGGAGAAGACGTTGCCGGGAGCCTCGAGAAGCCGGCTCAACAACTTGAACTCGATTGGTCCAAGTTGGAGCTCGCGCCCTTCATATTTCACCAGCCGTCGCCCGACGTGAATTGTCAGCCCTCCAAACGCCAATGTGTCCGTCAGCGTGTTCGTCAACGGCAGTTCTATCGGCGTCGGCCGCGCGGTGATTTTTGAAAGAGAATGAAGATAATTCAACAGCCTAATTGGCAAAACGGGCCGAACGAAATTTTCATCCACGCCTGCCTTCAGTAGATCCAGATAATGCCGCTCGTCGCCGGCTGCAACGAGGGCGATCGTTGGGATTGCGGCCGTGACCTCGTTGGACCTGATCGTCGCGCATGTCCTTAACGTCGATGCCGCGTCTGTGCCTGTATCTAGAATAATCGCCTCAGGCTTCATCGCCGCGGCCTTCTCGACGACGTCTTCTTCACTGGCAAGCATGGTTCGGAAGCCATCGACGTCCAGGATATGCGTGAGCAGGAGGTAGATGTCCACGTTGCGAGGGCAGATAAGGATCAGAGGCTTCATCGCACAGCCTCCGCGACTGTTGCTCGCTGACGTTTCATTCATCGCCCCATCTTTTTGATGTCACAAATTATACGTGTATCATGTCATCACATCCATTATACCCCTCAAATTTCATGATATAGTCGTAACGTTTCACACCCTGTTCAAAATAGACAACACAAATCCAGATATTTGATGCAACAACGGCTTGCCATGACCCGAGCTTTACCGCTATCTTAGCGTTATCGATAGCCGACGAGGACAAGCGTTCGTTATCGAATTAAGCTGCCAGGGACGACACGATAAGAACCGCCAAGCGGCTTCTGTGGCTCATGGATACGGAGTTCCAACGTCCGGCAACATCAACATCACCTGCCGGACTGCAGGGAGATGGAGCTTGTCCAAAATTCTCGTTAGAACATCCGGCTTCAGCAATACGGCCGACAAGGATAGTATCTGGGGAAACTTCAAAGCCGAGGAGGCAGCCACCGCAGCAATCGATCTTTATGGGCCGCAGGCCGCGACAGCCGCCGCTTATTGCGCACTGGATGCCTGGACTGAGGCGCGTAACGATGACTACCAATTCTGGTTTGGGGTGTTTTCAACGCTGAGGGATCGCAAGACGACTTAGAGGCTGCCTCAAAAAGAGGTGGGTGATTTCAACAGGTTATGATTCCTTCGGATTTGCGAGATTCGATGGAGAACACAATGGCCTGGACCAAAA
>NZ_JBNDIU010000010.1:0-233110 GCF_050434565.1 Ensifer sp. 4252 | reverse complement strand
CGATACACAAAACCCCATAGCTCACGGAATGCCGACCGCGGGTTCCTGCATGAGAGGCTTTCGTACGCCTGACGGCACCCGAAACCCTTCACCATGTCGGCCGTTGCGGCACACTTTGCCTCCGCCTGGAAGCAGACATCGCGGGGACCATTCTGGAGGTCGTGGTCGCGCCAGAAGCGGAGCTCAGCGCACCAGGTCGTTGACCTTTTGACCCGGAAATACCTGTTCACGAGTAGGAGAAGAGCAGGCCGTCGCACGAACAAGTCCATCCGCTGCGGGACATCATCGGCCCCGACGCATCTCATCGCCAGTGGGCCTCAGCCGGCACGTCACTAATCCGCTTCGTCTCCCTCGGCGAAGCGACGTAGCGCTCCGGGGTCGGCAATCATGATGGAGCGAAAGGCGTTCGTCACCCATCCAGCCTTCGAGAAGCGCTTGAGGGCGGCATTCACCTGCTTGCGTGACGCATTGGCCATAACGCCCAACTCGCTCTGGGTCAGCGGAATCGGGGTTTCTTCGCCGATCCACGTCGTACGCTGAAGCACAGAGGCGATCCGCCGGTCCGCCTCGGGCTTCTGCAGATCATGGATCACGCGAAACAGGAACTCGACGCTCATCATCAGGATGAGCGCCACGTGATGCACCACTTGCGGGTCGCGCGCGGCCATCTGGTCGATCGCATCTAGGGGAAGATGCATCAGCGTCGTTTCTGTGACGGCCCGAAGCTCGCCGCGCCGCGGTTTTCGGGTGAGGAAGCAGGCTTCACCGGTCCAATGACCAGGAACCCCGAGGAGGATAAGGCGAGGAGAAGCGCCTGATGGCGCAAGGCTGACGCTGACAGTGCCTGCGACGAGCCCGTAGATGCCGCCGGGCGGATCGCCGAGATGGAATACGGGCTGGCCGGGAGCGAAATGCTGCAGTACGGAACGCCGCAAGACCTCGGCCCGGAACGCCTCCGGCAACAGCGGCAGCCAGCCGCGCTCGCTCATGATCCGATTGGCGTTCATCCTCGTGATACGTGCCACAAAAAAAGCTCATCTTTTGTCCGATTCGGGACAAATACAACTTTTCATTGTCCTACGCTAGCAGCAACGGCAATCACTCGTTTTGCGCCCTGCCGCACCACTTCGGCCAGGCCGTGGAAAGCGTACCCCGGGCAAAAACCCAGTTGGTGCGCGCGACCTTGCCTCAGGGCCTCAGGGTCAGTGAAAAAGGGAAGACAATGATGCGACCTACCATCACAAAAACCTGCCAGAAGGCACTGCTCGTTTTCGGGCTCTGCGTTGGCCTGCAAGGAATTGCCGGGGCGCAAACCGCCGAGGTCGCGCTGACGCCCGAGGAAACCTACGCAATCGCGAGAGAAACCTATCTCTACGCCTACCCGATCGTCAGCATGGACGTGACCATGCGCCAGGCGACCAACGTGCCGGATGACGCCACAGTCAACATGCGGGCACCGGTCAATCAGTTCGCGCATGCGCGGGCCTATCCGAAGGCTGATGAGAAGGATGTGGTGCGGTTCAATTTCGACACGCTCTATTCGTTCGCTTGGCTCGACCTCTCCCGCGAACCGGTCATCCTCTCGGTGCCGGATACCGAAGGCCGCTACTATCTGCTTCCGATGCTCGATATGTGGACCGACGTCTTTGCCGTCGTCGGTACCCGCACGACCGGCAATGAAGCCGGCACATATGCGATTGTCGCTCCGGGATGGACGGGAACACTGCCAGACGGTGTTGTGAAGATCACCGCGCCGACCTCGGCGATCTGGATAATCGGTCGCACGCAGACCAATGGTCCGGCGGACTACGACGCCGTCCACAAGGTGCAGGACGGCTACAGGCTGACGCCGCTTTCGCAGTGGGGCAAAGACTACGCGCCGCCCAAGAACATGCCCGTCGATGCGTCCGTCGACAACACCACGCCGCCGCTGGTCCAGGTGAACAGCCTCGACGGCGTCGCAATGCTGACGCGACTCGCTGATCTCATGGTCAAGTACCCGCCGCACCCGAACGACTATCCGATCCTGCTGCGCCTCCGCCAGCTCGGGGTGGAGCCGGGCAAGCCCTTCGACGCCGCCAAGCTCGCCCCTCAGACCAGGGACATCGTCAATAAGGCGGCAAAGGAAACGCTCGCCGCATTGCCGGTAAGGATGCTCACCATGACCCCGGCCGAAAACGGCTGGAACATCGGCAGGGAGCATATGGGCACTTACGGAACCGCCTATCAATGGCGCACGCTGATCGCTCTGGGTGGTCTCGGGGCCAACCTTGCCGAGGACGCTGTCTATCCTACGGCATTTATCGACGGCGAAGGCAAGCCGCTCAGCGGCGCTAACAAATACGTGCTTCATTTCGACAAGGGGCAGACGCCGCCGGCCAACGCCTTCTGGTCCATCACGATGTACGACAAGGAAGGATTCCAGGTCCCGAACCCGATCAACCGCTTTGCCATCGGCGACCGCGACAATCTCACCTACAACGCCGACGGATCGCTCGACATCTATCTCCAGGCGGACTCGCCCGGAGCAGACAAGGAAGCGAACTGGCTGCCGGCACCGAAGGACGAGTTCCAGCCGACGATGCGCATCTATTCTCCGCGGCAGGAGGTTTTCGACGGAAGCTGGACCCCACCGCCCTTCAAACGCGTGAATTGAGACGCCACTTTCTTAGCGAAGAGTCGAGTTTCCCCACAGGAGGTACAATTGAGGAAAACACTTATCGCCGCATGCGCGTTGATGACGCTCGGAGCGCCGGCCGCCTTTGCGCAGCAGGCGGTTTCGCCGGACGAAGCCCGGGAGATCGCGCGAGAAGCGTATATCTATGCCTACCCGCTCGTCCTCATGGAGGTGAGCGGCCGCGTCTCGACGAATGTCGCCGAGCCACCCGGTAACACCGACGCGCCTGTCAACCAGTTCGGGCACGCGCGGGCCTTCCCCGATCCCTCCTTTATGATCGTCGTGCGGCCGAATGCCGACACTCTCTATTCCTCGCTGGTCTACGACGTGTCGAAGGAACCGCTCATCGTCACCGTGCCGGATTCCGGCAAGCGCTACTACCTGCTGCCCATGCTCGACAAATGGTCGGACGTATTCGCCGTTCCCGGCTCGCGCGCCACGGGCAGCGGGCCGCAGACCTTCGCCATCGTAGGCCCGGGCTGGACGGGTGAGCTGCCACCAGGCGTGACCCGCTATGACAGTCCGACGGCGGGCGGCTGGATCGGCGGGCGCGTGCAGACCAACGGCAAGGCCGACTACGAGGCCGTGCACCAATTCCAGAACGAAATGAAGGCCGTGCCGTTGAGCGCCTACGGCAAACCCTACACGCCGCCGAAAAGCGAGGTCGATCCAAAGCAGGATATGAGCTCGCCGCCCGAGCAGGTGGACAATATGGACGGCGCTGCCTTCTTCACGCTGTTTGCCGAATTGATGAAGGCGAATCCGCCGCATGCCAACGACTATCCGATCCTCGACCGGATGAAGCGGATTGGCATAGTGCCGGGCGAAAGCTTCTCGCTCGCAGACAAGTCCAAGGAAATCCAGGATGCGCTGAATGCTGCTCCTGCGGCGGCACAGCCGTCGATCAGGGCAGCATGGCAGAACGCAGGTGTCTCGCAGAATGGCTGGCGCACCAACCTCACCGCCATCGGCACCTATGGGGCGGACTATCTGCACCGGGCAGGCGTGGCCTATGGCGGGCTCGGCGCGAATGTGCCCGACGATGCGATCTACCCCAGGGCCTTCCAGGATGCGGACGGCCAGCCGTTCGAGAGCGACAAGCGTTACGTGATGCATTTCGAGAAAGATCAAATCCCGCCGGTGCGCGGCTTCTGGTCGCTGACGATGTATGACGAGCGCCAGCTCTTCACCGCCAATCCGATCGACCGCTATGCGATCGGCGACCGCGACGCGCTGGCCTTCAATGCCGACGGCTCGCTCGACCTCTACATCCAGCGAGAATCGCCAGGCAAGGACAAGGAAACCAATTGGCTACCGGCTCCGAAGAGCGGCTCCTTCACCATGAATCTGCGTCTCTACTGGCCCATGGCCGAGGCAACGAACGGCACCTGGGGGCCGCCGCCGGTGAAGCGGGTGGACTGAGCTTCACCGATCTGCTGAACACCGACCGATCCCCGCGCGTGACCCAGCCGAGGTTCAGGCTTGGGGACGGCGTGGATCGGAGGCTGCATTTGAGCTGAAGCGGGCCGTCTGAGACGGTTCGCTGGGGTCAACTTGCGACGGTGCCCACGCCAACCCGAATGTCGGCTCTTGAAGGTTCGCTGCCCGAAGCTTCCGGTCTGCTCTCGGCCCCGGATCGGTCACTCATCGACTCGATGCGAACGTCTCTGATGGGCGCTAGCCATACCTAATAGCGGCTAAATCAATCAATCGTGTTGTGACACCGGCATACAAAACTATGACAACTTTGATGTCTTTTACGCCAATGATTTCAAAGGGTTTTATTGGTTAATGTGTGGCAAAGTTCGTGTCATCCTACATTGAAAAACAAAGGCCAGCCCGAAGGAAACTTCGGGCTGGCTTGCGTATCGGAACAGACGGGGAACAATGAGTTCCTTGACGCTGAACCATTCCGCCCGACGAGGCCTGGTGCCCGTACCTCAAGTTGTTCCACCCGCCGCTCGAGAGCCCTCCCAAATGACAACTCCCATCATCGACATCATCCTCGAAGATCCAAGCAAGGACGATCTCCGCGCGATCGTCGCGACGCTCGATGCCTATAACGATGCGCATAGCGGCATGCTCGACCAGCAGGGTTTCGCCATTCTCATTCGCGATCCCGAAACGAAGGCGACAATCGGCGGGCTTTATGCGACGGATGGTTATGGCTGGGCTTTCATCCGCTATCTCGCGATACCGGAAAGTCTGCGCGGCCAAGGTCTGGGGCAGCGGCTGATCGCTGCAGCGGAGAAGATCGCACGGGACCGCGATTACATCGGCCTATGGCTCGATACGTTCGAATTCCAGGCGCGGCCTTTTTACGAGAAGCTGGGTTTTGTGGTTTTCGGCGAGCTGGAGGGCGGGCCGGGTGCGATACCGCGTTATTTTCTGAAGAAGCGGTTTGAGAACTAGCTGATTGTCAAAGACAGGTGGCATGCAGCTTCGCTGCGTATGATCAAGGCGGGATGGGATCAGCTACGCAGCGGGCCGCAGAGCTATGGCGAGTCGACAAGAGCTTTGCCGGTCGCGGCGCGAGTATTGCTTCGGTTGATCGGACCGTGGGAGATCGGACCCGTGCAACCGAAGCCTTTTTGGTGGAATGCCCATTCCCATGGGATTTCAGGCTGCCTTCACCGGATTATTTCGGTGAGACGATACCTTGGTAATAGTCGCCGTCGCCGCTGACATAATTCACACCACCGGCGCCACCCGTCGTTTGCGCACAGGCTGCCAAGGTGGAGAGAACGAGTAGCAACATCGCGGTTTTCATAGGCTTTTGCTCCTTCAGCGTCGTTTGATCTTCGGCCGTGCGCTACCGCCGAAGCGACGCATGACGATTTGACCCGCCAATTCTATGATACTCAATGGAGTGTCTATCAAGGGCATTGATTGTTTAAGGCTAATTTGTGCTTGCCTGTGATGTGTTCAACGCCTGCGCGTGCTGCTTGCGCGTCTTAGGTGTGTCAAGCGCCGGCGTTTTTCGGCTCACAAGCCAGCCTTTCAGCTTCTGAACTCAGTCGCCCCCGAGGGAAAGCCGAAACGAAATCTCACGTCGAAAGATGTTTTGCGGACTGTTCGCGCTCCCGCCAGTAACGCAGCCTGAGGCGTGGCGCCATCAGCCAGGCGATGAAGGGCGTTAGGATGAAACATGTGACCACCACAACAGGCAGAAAGTATTTGGCGTTGTCGGCCAGCACCGGGATGGAAAGCACGATCACCGCCCCGATGCCGAAGAGCACGGCGTTGATCATCAGTCCAACCATGATGGCAAGCTGCAGGTGTACGGACATGTCGGCCTCCGTTGAAAAACCACCCAATGGGAACGCTGCCTTTTTCGAATGGTTCCGAAGTCCCGATTGTAGCAGAAACGGCATACTCGCGAAATGAGAGCACAAACCGGCCGCTGTTCGTTTTCTCGCTGTCGTTTCCGCACGGGTGCCCTATGCTTGTAGTCAAGCGACCGATCACCCAACTGGATTGGGACATATGAGCTCTACCGCACGAATGTCCTCACTGCCGATCGCTTCAGTCTGAGGGAGACCCATGCCGAGCAGTCCATACGAAACCCTCGGCGTCAGCCGGGACGCCACGCAGAAAGATATTCAGAGCGCCTACCGCAAGCTCGCCAAGAAACTTCACCCCGATCTCAATCCCGGAGACAAGGGAGCCGAGGATCGCTTCAAGGCGGTATCGGCCGCCTATGCGCTCTTGAGCGATGAGGAGAAGCGCGGCAAATACGATCGCGGCGAGATCGACGAAACCGGCGCGGAGACGGCGCCTCGGAACTTCTACCGCGATTACGCCGGCGCCAACGACACCGCCGGTCGCTACGAAAGCGCTCACGGCTTTTCGGATTTCGGCGATGCGGACGATATTTTCTCCAGCTTCTTTTCTCGTCGTGGTCGGGGCCAACAATCCATGCGCGGGCGCGATGCACATTTCTCGATGGATATCAGTCTGCTTGAGGCGGTCAATGGCGCCAAGAAGCAGATCAGCCTGCCGGGTGGCGGGCCGGCCCTTGATCTGACGATCCCACCGGGCACGCGCGACGGCCAGACGTTGCGCCTACGCGGCAAGGGAGAGCCCGGCTCCAACGGCGCGGCTGCCGGTGATGCCCTGATCGACATCCGTGTGCGGCCGCATCCGCTGTTCCAGGTGGATGGCGAGGATGTGCGCTACGAGATCCCAATTTCGCTGAGCGAAGCCGTGCTTGGCGGCAAGATCCGCATTCCGACCCTGGATGGTGCCGTCAACGTCACGATCCCGCCGAACTCCAACACCGGCAAGGTCTTGCGGTTGAAGGGCAAGGGTATGCGCAAGCCGGGCGGTGGCCACGGCGATGCCTATGTGACGCTAAAGATCACGCTTGCCGCGCAAGCCGATCCAGCGCTCGCCGCATTCGTCGAGGGTTGGGCAGCCGGCAAAGCGGAGGATCCACGCAAGAACCTGGGAGGCAACGCATGAACGACAGCGAGTTTTGCGAACACCTCGAAATCGAGGTCACCGTGCTGCGGGTCTGGGTCGAGCAGCGCTGGCTTGTGCCACGCCAGGCCGACAGCGGTTGGATATTCGAGGACGATGATCTTGCCCGCGCTCGCCTGATACAGGACCTGACCGGCCCCATGGGCGTCAACGACGATGGCGTCGACGTCGCCATGCAGTTGCTCGATCAGATTCATGGCCTTCGCGCACGGTTGGGTGCGTTGATGACGGCAATTCGCAGCCAGGATCCAGATGTTCAAAGGCTGATAATGTCTCGGGTGGACGACGAATAATCGACCGCGATCACTGGCATCGCGACTAGACCGACGGTTTCGGCAACGAGCAAGGTGTCGACGAATTCCGTCAGGTCCGCCATCCGGCCGTCGCTGAAACTGAACCTGTCCAGGATTTCCGTATCGAACCATGTGTCGGAAGGAACGAAGCGGATGGGGCCAACCCGATGGGCGTAGACCGTGCTGCCGTCAACGTCGAGCTGAACCGTTTTCATTCGGCTCAAGTCCCAGGCGTCGACCAGGCCGCGAAAAGCGGAGCGCACTGATTCCGGATCACTGACCCTCTGGGTCATGGCCCCAAGACGGCCACTGCCGACAATCCGGAAACTGAAGGCCGGGTGCAAGCAGGCCAGCATGCCCTCAAGGTCGTTGGCATCGCGCGCTGCATAGAGCGAGCGCACGGTTTGCTCGAGCGCGGTGCGATCGGCCATCACATTGCTCCTTTGTGATATCTGGGCACGCCTTTGGTATCTGGGGCGAGTGTGCCCGTATTTAAGGGATGCTGCAAGTATATGCGAGGGCTGCAGCACAACCTCGGCCTGGCGTTGGCCTTTGCTGACATGCGGCGGCCGCGCCTGCCGTCGGGAGGACGAGTGACCCAAGCGTCGAGGCGAGAGGGCAATCAGGGTGGTTTTCAACATGTGCGTTCCTCCGTCGCGGGGTGACGCCGGAAATGTCCGGGCTTCATGCCCAAGGGATGGATCGCATGAGCGGCGCCGCCCCATGGACGCAATTGTTAGCATTCGACTAAAAGGCGACTGCCAATTTTCACCCGTCTTCAAGCGAAACGGCGCAAAAAGGAAAGGATTGATAACAAGTAAGGCGGGGGAAGAAGGTGGTACAGGTCGTCACGGTATCCGCGACCACAGCGGCTTATGCGGCGGAAGCCGTCAAGCCGAAGGCGCGCGTGTCCGGCGATGGCCCGGCCGACGAGGCGATCACCTTGCTTTCGGCCCGCCGTACCAGAGAGCCGGCGATAACGCCGGCATCTATCCCTAAGATGAAGGGCACCCTGCCCCTGTCGCTGATGCTGATGAGCGCCGACGGCCGCCTGCCCCAGCAGAGCGAGGCGGAAACCTTGCGCCGTTATCTCGAATATATGCGCGACGACGAGGACATGCCGGAAGAGCGCGAAAACGAAGGCCGGCAGGAAAATCCCGCCGGCCAGGAGGATGAGAACGGCGCCGCCGCCTGAGGCGAAGCCGTGCGTCAAATCAGGTTCTTCAGTGATGCTTTTGACCGCCGGCCGCGGCGCCACCGCTCGCCGTTCCCACGGCAAGCACGGCATCGACCTTGCCGGCCTTCTCGAAGACGAGCGTCACAGGCACCGTTTCACCCTCGGCAAACGGCTTCGAAACCTGCATGAACATCAGATGCAGGCCGCCGGCCTTGAGCTCCACGGTCTCTCCGGCGGGGATGGCAACGCCGTCGTCGAGCTTGCGCATCTTCATCACGTCGTTTTCCATCGCCATTTCGTGGATTTCGACGCGACCGGCGGCTGGGCTCTCAACGGCTACGAGACGATCATCAGCGCTGCCGCCATTCTTGATCGTCAGGAATCCGCCGCCGACCTTGGCGCCCGGCAACATCGCCTTGGCCGCGCCGCCGGAGATTTCGAGGTCGCCCAACTTGACCGGCTGGGGTGCTGCAATATGGCCGGCATGCTCGTCGCCGCCGGCAGCGAGCGTCACCGTCACCGTGGGTGCAGGGCTTTTAAGGTCATGGGCGCTCTGCCCGTCAGCGGCTACCTCGTTCCAGACCACCTTGCCGTCCGTGCCGCACAGCTGGACCGTCGGGAAGGCAAGCACGGTTTCCTTGTCGAAGCCCGAGATCTTACCCTTGACGACAAAGGTGTCATAGAACTCGTCAGGCAGATTGCCGCCCTTCCAGCGGATTTCGACCGGGCCGGACGAGACCTTGTCACCGTGATTGTCATAGGTCTTCTGGTAATCGCCCTTGATAATCTCCACCCCCCAGCCGGGCTTTGGCTGGGGCTTGGCGAAGACGAAGCCTTCGGGCAGCTTCATCTGCACTTCGGTCGTTGCCTTGCCGTCGCAGCCATGCGGAACCTGCAGCACCGCCTTGAAGCTCTTTTCCGATTGCGCGCTGTCGTTTTCGAACGTCGCATGAGCGTGGGCGATGCCTGCTGTTGCAAGTGCAATGCCGAGGGAAAGGCTAAGCGGAAGAGCAGTCTGTCTGGTCTTGTTCATGTCGTACACTCCTGACCACATGCCGGTGGGAGCCCGGTGCTGTCGTGGTCGATGCCGCCATCGCGGCGCATTGAAATTGAATGCGTGTGAAAGCGTTACGACTGGTGGGGAGGTCCGCGCGGCGGCGGCAGAAGGCGCAGGTGCCGGACGATGATTTCGTCTTGCACTGGATGTAGATCGGCGAGCCAGTTGCCGGTCTCGGCGCGTTCGCTGTGTTGCGGTGGCGTCGGCAGGAGGGCAGCGCCCGCAAGCCGGCATGCTTCGCAGACCGGCGCCATCGATTGCGACTTGCCGCTATCGTGGTCGATGCCATCCATGCCGAAGCAGATATCGGCGATGGTTCCGTCGGGGAGCTGGTAGGCTGCGATCTCTCCGGGCGTCAGGCTTTTCGCCATTGCCGGCTTGTGGGCGAAGGACAGGAAAACAAGCGCGAAGGCGGCGACGATCCGCACAGCGATCCGCAAATGTCCTTCGCACTTAGTCATTGTCGTCCCCGGTATCGATCCTGAGTTATCCTCAAGCGGAGGAGAATGCAAAGGCAGAATTGACGCACCCGTTTCCCGCGACGGAAAATCGCTGCGACAAAAATGTGTTTGACCGCGACACCTCCCCCTTGCCAAGTTCACGGGTTCGCCGTTATTTGGAGGCGATCTTGTTGGGAGAAACCGGTTCACTCCGGTGCCGAAGGAGCAACCGCCCCGGAAACTCTCAGGCCAAAGGACCAGCAAGGTGCCGGTAGGACTCTGGAGAGAAGCGTTTTTGCGCTCGCCGAAGGGATAACAATCTCAGGCAAAGGGACAGAGGGGGCTCGAATTTGACGGCGTCTGACGCCGGAAGTGTGAGCCGGCGCGCGTGCGCGCCAGACCTGGAGGCCGGAGTTGGAAGAGATTTCCCATTTGAAACATACGCCGCTGCGTGCGCTGCACCTGTCGCTGGGTGCCCGCATGGTGCCCTTTGCTGGCTACGAGATGCCGGTCCAGTACCCCGACGGCGTGATGAAGGAGCACCTGCACACGCGCACCGCGGCAGGCCTCTTCGACGTCTCGCACATGGGCCAGGTCATCGTTCGGCCGAAGTCCGGCAAGATCGAGGACGCAGCGCTGGCGCTGGAAAAGCTGGTGCCCGTCGACGTGCTCGGCCTTGGTGAAGGCCGGCAGCGCTATGCGATCTTCACCAATGCCGAAGGCGGCATTCTCGACGACCTGATGATCGCCAACCGCGGCGACCACCTCTTCCTGGTCGTCAACGCTGCTTGCAAGGATGCCGATTTCGAGCACCTGAAGAAGGGCCTCGCCGACACCTGCGAAGTCACGATGCTGGACGATCGCGCGTTGATCGCACTGCAGGGTCCCCACGCAGAAGCCGTGCTTGGCGAATTGTGGGCCGATGTCTCGGCCATGCGGTTCATGGATGTTGCCGAAGCCGACCTGCACGATGTTGCCTGCATCATCTCTCGCTCCGGCTACACCGGCGAAGACGGTTTTGAGATTTCCATTCCCTCGGTATCGGCCGCCGATGTCACGCAGCGGCTGCTTGAACACCCCGATGTCAAGCCGATCGGCCTTGGTGCGCGCGATTCGCTGCGCCTCGAAGCGGGCCTTTGTCTCTACGGCAACGACATCGACACCACGACCACGCCGGTCGAGGGCGCGATCGAATGGGCGATGCAGAAGAGCCGGCGTGCAGGCGGTGCTCGTGAGGGCGGCTTTCCGGGTGCGGACCGCATTCTTGACCAGTTCGCAGAGGGCGCCAAGCGCCGTCGCGTCGGCCTGAAGCCCGAGGGCCGTGCGCCCGTGCGCGGTGGTGCCAATCTTTTTGCCGACACCGAGGGCAAGACGCTTGTCGGCAAGGTGACGTCAGGCGGCTTCGGACCCACCGTCGATGGCCCGATTGCCATGGGCTATGTCGACGCCACCCATACCGACAACGGCACGACGGTTTACGCGGAGGTGCGCGGCAAATATCTGCCGGTCGTCGTCGCCGCCCTGCCCTTTGTCAAACAAACCTACAAACGCTGATCAGGAGAGAGCGCAAATGTTGAAGTTCACCGACGAACACGAGTGGCTGAAGGTCGAAGCTGGCGTAGCAACGGTCGGGATCACCGAACACGCGGCCGGCCAGCTCGGCGACCTCGTCTTTGTGGAACTGCCGGAAACCGGCTCCACCTTTGCCAAGGGCGAAACGGCGGCAACGGTTGAATCCGTCAAGGCGGCATCCGACGTCTATTGTCCACTTGATGGCGAAATCGTCGAAGTCAACCAGTCGATCGTCGACGACCCGTCGCTGGTCAACAGCGACCCGCAGGGCGCTGCCTGGTTCTTCAAGCTGAAACTCGCCGATCCGAACGCAGCCGACGCCCTTCTCGATGAAGCGGCCTACAAGGAGCTCGTCGCCTGATGAGCATGCCCAAGGACTTCACCTTTACCGACTACAAGCCGTATGACTTCGCCAACCGGCGTCATATCGGCCCGTCGCCGGCGGAAATGGATGAGATGCTGAAGGTCGTCGGTTATCCGTCGCTCGACGCACTCATCGATGACACCGTGCCGCCGTCGATCCGTCAGAAGACGCCGCTCGCCTGGGGCGCGCCGATGACCGAGCGCGAAGCGCTCGACAAGATGCGCGAAACGGCCAACCGCAACCAGAAGCTCGT
This sequence comes from Ensifer sp. 4252, assembly GCF_050434565.1. Classification (NCBI taxonomy): domain Bacteria; kingdom Pseudomonadati; phylum Pseudomonadota; class Alphaproteobacteria; order Hyphomicrobiales; family Rhizobiaceae; genus Ensifer; species Ensifer sp. 4252. The sequence continues at coordinate 220,795 of NZ_JBNDIU010000010.1, read as the reverse complement.
ATCGCTGATTGGCCAGGGCTATTACGGCACGATCACGCCGCCGGTCATCCAGCGCAACATCCTGGAAAATCCGGCCTGGTACACGGCCTATACGCCCTACCAGCCGGAAATCAGCCAGGGTCGCCTCGAGGCGCTGCTCAACTACCAGACCATGGTCTGCGACCTGACCGGCCTCGACGTCGCCAACGCCTCGCTGCTCGACGAGGCGACCGCTGCCGCCGAAGCCATGGCGATGGCCGAACGTGTCTCGAAGTCCAAGGCGAAGGCCTTCTTCGTCGACGAGAGCTGCCACCCGCAGACGATTGCTCTGTTGAAGACCCGTGCCGAGCCGCTCGGCTGGCAGATCGTCATCGGCAATCCGTTTACCGATCTCGATCCGGTCGACGTCTTCGGCGCCATTTTCCAGTATCCGGGCACGTATGGCCACGTGCATGATTTCACCGGTCTGATCGCCCGTCTGCACCAGACCGGCGCGATCGCGACGGTCGCTGCCGACCCGCTGGCGCTGGCACTCCTAAAGTCGCCCGGCGAAATGGGCGCCGATATCGCCATCGGCTGCACCCAGCGCTTTGGCGTTCCGGTCGGCTATGGTGGTCCGCACGCTGCCTACATGGCCGTCAAGGACGCGCACAAGCGCTCGATGCCGGGCCGCCTCGTCGGGGTCTCGGTCGATGCGCGCGGCAACCGCGCCTACCGCCTGTCGCTGCAGACCCGCGAACAGCATATCCGCCGCGAAAAGGCGACGTCGAACATCTGCACTGCGCAGGTGCTGCTGGCCGTCATGGCCTCGATGTATGCGGTCTTCCATGGACCGAAGGGCATCAAGGCGATAGCCCAGAGCGTTCACCAGAAGACCGTTCGCCTCGCCATGGGCCTCGAAAAGCTCGGTTACACCGTCGAGCCCGACGTGTTCTTCGACACGATCACCGTCGATGTCGGCAAGCTGCAGGGCATCATCCTCAAGACTGCGGTCGCCGAGGAAGTGAACCTGCGCAAGATCGGCGAAACCAAGATTGGCATCAGCCTCGACGAGCGCTCGCGCCCCGTCACGCTCGAAGCCGTCTGGCGCGCCTTTGGTGGCGACTTCAAGGTAGAAGAATTCGAACCGGGCTACCGCCTGCCGCAGCCGCTGCTGCGCACCAGCGAATACCTGACGCACCCGATCTTCCACATGAACCGCGCTGAAAGCGAAATGACGCGCTATATCCGCCGTCTTTCGGACCGCGACCTTGCGCTCGACCGGGCGATGATCCCGCTCGGTTCCTGCACGATGAAGCTCAACGCTACGGCGGAGATGCTTCCGATCACCTGGCCGGAATTCGCCGAAATCCATCCTTTCGTTCCGAAGGATCAGGCGGCCGGTTACCAGCACATGATCGAGGACCTGTCGGAGAAGCTCTGCGCCGTTACCGGCTATGATGCTATCTCCATGCAGCCGAACTCCGGTGCGCAAGGGGAATATGCCGGTCTCCTGACGATCCGCGCCTACCACCTGGCACAGGGCAACGACCATCGCGACGTCTGCCTGATCCCGACCTCGGCGCACGGCACCAACCCGGCGTCTGCCCAGATGGCCGGCATGAAAGTCGTCGTCATCAAGGTGAGCGACAACGGCGACATCGATATGGATGATTTCCGTGCGAAAGCCGAGCATTACGCCGAAAACCTCTCGTGCTGCATGATCACCTATCCCTCGACGCACGGTGTGTTCGAAGAGAACGTGCGTGAGGTCTGCGAGATCGTGCACAAGCACGGCGGCCAGGTCTACATGGACGGTGCCAACATGAACGCCATGGTCGGCCTTGCCCGCCCCGGCGACATCGGCTCCGACGTCAGCCACCTGAACTTGCACAAGACCTTCTGCATTCCGCATGGCGGCGGCGGTCCCGGCATGGGCCCGATCGGCGTCAAGGCGCATCTGGCGCCCTACCTGCCGGGTCACCCGGAAACGGACGGCAATGACGGTGCGGTTTCGGCAGCTCCCTTCGGCTCGGCTTCGATCCTGCCGATCTCCTGGAGCTACTGCCTGATGATGGGCGGCGAAGGCCTGACCCAGGCGACGAAGGTGGCGATCCTCAACGCCAACTACATCGCAGCCCGGCTGAAGGGCGCCTACGAAGTGCTCTACAAGTCGTCCAAGGGCCGTGTCGCGCATGAGTGCATCATCGACACCCGTCCGCTGGTCGAAAGCGCCGGTGTTACCGTCGACGACGTTGCCAAGCGCCTGATCGACTGTGGCTTCCATGCTCCGACCATGAGCTGGCCGGTTGCCGGCACGCTGATGATCGAGCCGACCGAATCGGAAACCAAGGCTGAAATCGACCGCTTCTGCGAGGCAATGCTGGCAATCCGCGAGGAAGCCCGCGCCATCGAGGAAGGCCGGATGGACAAGGTCAACAATCCGCTGAAGAACGCTCCGCACACGGTCGAAGACCTGGTCGGCGATTGGGATCGCCCGTATTCGCGCGAACAGGCCTGCTACCCGCCGGGCGCCTTCCGGGTCGACAAGTACTGGTCGCCGGTCAACCGCGTCGACAACGTGTTCGGTGACCGCAACCTCGTCTGCACCTGCCCGCCGCTGGAAAGCTACGCGGAAGCAGCTGAGTAAACGCATGAATAGCGGGGTGCGCTCCAATGGCGCGCCCCGTTTTCAGTCCTACTGATGATGTGCGGCACCGCTTGGTGGCAAGGTGTTCTCAACCCAGAAGCGGACGAACGCCTCGGCAAATTGCCGATAGCCTGAGAGCGATGACGGCTTGGCCGTATAGGCGTTTGCGCCGGCCTTGTAAGACCTGGCGACGTCGCTCGGATTGGTGGATGACGTCAGCACGATGACCGGCACCACCGACGTTCCCTCATTACTGCGAATGCGCTTCAGCAATTCCATCCCGTCGACGCCGGGCATCTTGATATCCAGAAGCACATAGTCGAAGTGCTCACGCTCCAGGAGTATCACGGCCTCGTCGGCGTGGGTGACATGGACGATGTCGAGCGTACCGTCGGTCTGCGAGAGCGCACGGGTAACGAAGCGTGCGTCGTGCACGTTGTCTTCCACCACAAGCAATCGCTTCGGTGACTTGGCCAATCTTGTCGCCCTACTTGGTCTTCCGCATGCGCTTGGGAAGCGTCACCACAAATCGTGCGCCTTCGGAAAAGCCCGTGTCAAGATGGATCGATCCGTTGTGGCTTTCGGCGATCCTCTTGGCCAGCGCAAGACCGATGCCCGTACCGCCATAAGTGCTTTCGTCGTGGTGCAGGCGCTGGAACACTTCGAAGATCCGCGTCGCGAATCGCGGGTCGATACCGATGCCATTGTCTTCGACGACAAGCTCCACCTGCTGGCCACAGGTGCGGCCGTTGACGCGCACGACGGGGCCGCGATCCGGATGGCGATACTTGATGGCATTGCCGATCAGGTTTTGCACCAGTCGGCGCAAGAGTTCCGGATCGCCCTGGACTTGCGGCAGCGCACCGATCTCGAAAGCCACATTCGCCTCGCGGGCATGGCCGCCCAGAACGCCCAGCGTGTCGGCGACGATGTCGCTGAGGTCGACATCGGACCATGTGCTGATCTGATAGGCGATCTGCGAATAATCGAGCAGGCTGTCGATCACCCGGTTCATCCGCTTTGCGCTGTCGCGCAGATGGCGCGCACTGGCAGAAACCTCATCCTGGTTGCCGGCGGCCAACTCGTCCTCGATCATTTCCGAGAACATCGAGATATGCCGCAAGGGTGCCTTCAGGTCATGGGAGACCGTCGCCGTGAACTGATCGAGGGCCTCGTTCTTGTGCTCAAGCTCCTGCCGTTGGCGTTCTAGCGCCAGTTCGGCGCGCTTCAGTTCGGTCACATCGACGCGCAGGACGACGGTGTTACCGTCCTTGGCCTTGATGTTTTCCACCCTCAGCCAGCGGTCGCCGGCGTAACGGTAGATCTTCGCCCTGTTGTCCGGTTGACGAAAGTCCTGCAGCCGGTGCGCCACCCAGGTCGGCCAGTCCGGGCTGCCGGGCAAGGCTTCGGGATAGTGACCCTCTTTCTGCGCAAGCAGAAGGATCTCTTCGGCGGTCATGCCAGGGTGAAGCAAGGGGCCGGCCGGGCCGCAGATCGTCACATAGGCGCGATTGTGGACCAGCAGCCTTTCCTCGGCATCGAAGATTGCGAAACCTTCGGGCATGACGTCGAGTGCAGCGTCGAGCATGTCGGACGCCTGCTGTCGCTCAAGCACGGCCTTCGCGAGATCCGACACGTCGCGAATGATACCGATCAGGGCCAGTTCCTGCCCGCCGCCATCGATAAGCGGCGTGGTGCGCAGGTGGCCCGAGAATGTCGAGCCGTCGCGCCTGATATAGGCGTAGGTCGAAGTGCGTGCGATCGTCTCGTCGACCTGCTCCGCGCGATTGCGCAGCCGCCTTAAGTATTCGTCGTCGTCCGCATAGATGAGGCGCGCCGGTTGACCGATGAAGGCATCGGCCGCATAGCCGAATTGCGCAAGTGCAGCCGGGTTGGCGGAGCGAATGATGCGTTCCGCATCGAGGATGATCACTGGATCCGGAAAGGTCTCATAGAGCGCCTTGAAGACAAGCTCCTCGTCGAACGCCGTCACGCCGATCTCCCCCAGTCACGCGCCCGCATATCAGCAGAAAAAAGGCCCGGCGAAAACCCGGGCCTGCTATCTCTCGAAACGCAAGGAACCTATCAGTTCGCGCGCACCACGGCATCGCCGCGCTCCGCAAGCGCGGCCAGATCGGCCGGCTTCAGCTCGACCGATTCGCCACATCCGCAGGCTGACGTCTGGTTGGGATTGTTGAAGGTGAAGCCGGAGCGAAGCGTCGTCACCTCGAAATCCATCTGCGTGCCGAGCAGATAAAGCACTGCCTCCGGCGCAACCCAGACCTTGGCATCACCATGCTCGATCAGATCGTCTTTCGGATTGGGCTCGGTGACGAGGTCCACGGCATATTCCATGCCGGCGCAGCCGCCCTTCTTGATGCCGACGCGGATGCCCAAGGCATCGCCACCTGCATTTTCAACGATCGACCTCACGCGCCCGGCGGCTGCATCGGTCAAGCTCATCACGGCAAAGCCCATCGGCCTTTTCTCCTTGTCGTCACCGGGGTAAAGGCCCGGCGCCTTCCAGAATCAAATGTAGTGTCCGCAGCTTAACGGATCAATACGGCGCCTTGCGGTCAGTACCAACCGATAGCCACCTGTGCCTCTTCCGACATGCGGTCAGGCGTCCACGGTGGGTCGAAGGTCATCGAGACCTCGACGCCCGACACACCTTCGACGGCGCCGACGGCATTTTCGACCCAACCGGGCATCTCGCCGGCAACAGGGCAGCCCGGCGCGGTCAGCGTCATGTCGATCTTGACCATACGGTCATCTTCAATGTCGATCTTGTAGATCAGTCCGAGCTCGAAGATGTCGGCGGGGATTTCCGGGTCGTAGACCGTCTTCAGTGCGCTGATGATATCGTCGCTGAGACGTGCCAGTTCTTCGGCCGGGATTGCCGAATGCACGATGCCCTCGCGGACGTCGATCTTGTCTTCCGTTGCATCCAGGCTCATGTCGGCCTCCTAGACTTTCTTTTTAGGTTCAGATGCTTGCGCAGAAAATCTGAACCATTTTGCAAATTCAATCAGGCGAAGAACTTCCGCGCGTGCTCCAGCGCGTCAGCCAATGCGTCCACTTCAGCCCGCGTATTGTAAAGGCCGAAGGATGCGCGGCATGTGGAGGTGACGCCAAAACGTTTCAAGAGGGGCTGCGCACAATGGGTGCCCGCGCGGACTGCGACGCCGGCGCGGTCGATCACCGTGGAGATGTCATGGGCGTGAACGCCTGCGATCTCGAAGGAAAAGATGCTGCCCTTGCCGGGTGCATCGCCGAACACTTTCAGCGAGTTGATCCTCGACAGGCGCTCGCGCGCATAGGCAGTGAGATCGGCTTCGTGGCTGGTGATTGCCGCCCGGCCGATCTTTTCCATGTAGTCGAGCGCATAACCGAGGCCGATCGCCTGAACGATCGGCGGCGTTCCGGCTTCGAAACGGTGCGGCGGGTCGTTGTAGGTGACACGGTCTTCGGTCACTTCCTCGATCATTTCACCGCCACCCATGAAGGGTCGCATTTCCTTCAGGCGGTCCATCTTGCCATAAAGCACGCCGATACCCGAGGGACCATAAAGCTTGTGACCGGTCATCACGTACCAGTCGCAATCGATGTCCTGCACGTCAACAGGCATGTGGACGGCGCCCTGGCTGCCGTCGACCAGCACCGGAATGCCACGCTCGCGGGCGATGCGGCAGATCTCCTTGACCGGTACCACGGTGCCCAGAGCATTCGACATGTGGGTAATGGCGATGAGCTTGGTGCGCTCCGTCAGGCACTTGACGAAATCTTCGATGTGGAACGCGCCATCGTCGTCGATCGGCGCCCAGACCAGCTTGGCGCCCTGGCGTTCGCGGATGAAATGCCAAGGCACGATGTTGGAGTGGTGCTCCATGATAGACAGCACGATCTCGTCGCCCTCGCCGAGCTTCGGCATGCCGTAGCCATAGGCGACAGTATTGATCGCCTCGGTGGAGGATTTTGTGAAGATGATGTTGTCGGCCGATGGTGCGTTCAGGAAGCGGCGCACTTTCTCGCGCGACGCTTCATAGGCCTCGGTGGCGGCATTCGAGAGGAAATGCAGGCCCCGATGCACGTTCGCGTATTCGTTGGCGTAGGCATGGCTCACCGCGTCGATGACTGACTGCGGCTTCTGCGCCGATGCGCCGTTGTCGAGATAGACAAGCGGTTTGCCATAGACGGTCCGGGACAGGATCGGAAAATCCTTGCGGATCGCTTCGACGTCATAGGCTGGCACCGGCACAGTGTGTTCCATGTCTTTCAATCCAATCAGTCGCGCCTGTCAGGCATGCTTCACGAGCCAGGCCGAGATTACGCCTTCCAGCGCCTCGACCAGCGGCTCGTCGTCGAGTTCCTCGACGATTTCGGCGACGAAGGCGTTGACGAGCATCGCTCGCGCCTTGTTTTCCGGGATGCCGCGCGCAAGCAGATAAAAGAGCTGCGTGTGGTCGATGTCGGTAACCGTCGCGCCGTGACCGCACTGCACGTCGTCGGCAAAGATCTCCAGCTCGGGCTTGGACGAAAGGTCGGCATCGTCCGAAAGAAGCAGCGTGTTGCACGCCATCCGCGCGTCGGTCTTCTGCGCGTCCTTGGCAACGAGGATCTTGCCCTGGAAGACGCCTTTGGCGCGATCGAAGACCACGTTGCGGATGATTTCCGTCGATGTGGTGTGCGGCACGTTGTGGCCAAGCGTGAAGGTCACGTCCGTGTGGCTTTCGCCGCCGAGCAGGTTGATGCCGCGCAGTTTGAAGTCTGCGCCTTCGCCGCTCGTCTTGCCGTGGATCTCCTGTCGCACCAGCTTGCCGCCGGCATTGATGACGAAAAGATACAGCTTGGCGTCCTTGGCGAGATCGAAGCGCATCTGGCCGAGATGGGTGTCTGCGGCTCCCTGCTGCTGCAGGATGATCCAGATGATGTCGGCGCCCTCGCCAACCGTCACGTCGCTGACCGTGGAGACCAGGCTTTCACCGGCATCGGTCGACAGGTGACGCTCGATCACGGTTGCCTTGGTGCGGGCACCGAAGGAAACCGGGAAGCGCGTATGCGACTGGCCGATGCTCTGCACCAGTTGGATTTCAAGCGGGTCTTCCAGCTCTGTGCCGTCTGCGATGGCAAGTTCCAGGCCGCCGCGCACAAGGCCGCCATTGATGCGGCCGATCGCGTCGTCCGAGCCGAGCACGGCAAGGCCGGCGGCGGCAGAACCGTCGAGCAGGCTGTCGGTGTAGGAACGGATCGTCACGCCCTCAGACGCGTTGCCCTTGAGGTCGGCATGGCCGTTGCGCACCGAAAGCACGGTCGAGCCGGCGACAAGTGCCTCGACGCGATCGGCGAACGCCGTCGGATCGGCGGCAGGCACCGCCCGCAGCAGTGTGCGGAGGTCCGTATAGTGCCAGGATTCGACGCGGCGCGTCGGCAGGCCGGCCGTCCGCAGTTCATGCACCAAGGTGTCACGAACCGACAGCACCGAGCCGTCGCCCGGCAGATCGCCGATCTGCGCGGTATAGGCATCGACGAGCGCCGTCTCGGCTGCCGTCATCTTGATTGCCTGTTGCATATTCATTCGAGCACTCCTTCAACAGGCCCTAGGCCGCCGCCTCGATGAGGTCCGCGTAGCCGTTGGCTTCGAGTTCGTGCGCAAGCGTCTTGTCGCCCGACTTGATGACCTGTCCCTTGTAGAGCACGTGCACGGTGTCCGGAATGATGTAGTCGAGCAGGCGCTGGTAGTGGGTGATGACGATCACGGCGCGGTCAGGCGAACGCAGCGCGTTGACGCCGTCGGCAACGATTTTCAGCGCATCGATGTCAAGACCGGAGTCGGTTTCGTCGAGCACGCACAGCTTCGGTTCGAGCAGAGCCATCTGCAGGATCTCGGCGCGCTTCTTTTCACCGCCGGAAAAACCGACATTCAGCGGACGGCGCAGCATTTCCGGCGCGATTTTCAGCTCGGCGGCCGCTTCCTTGACGCGACGCATGAATTCCGGCGTCGTCAGCTCGTCTTCGCCGCGATACTTGCGCTGCTCGTTCATGGCCACCTTCAGGAACTGCATGGTGGCAACGCCCGGGATTTCGACCGGGTACTGGAAGGCGAGGAAGATACCTTTGGCCGCGCGCTCGGAAGCCTCGAGCTCAAGGATGTTCTCGCCGTTGTAAAGGATCTCGCCTTCGGTGACTTCGTAGTCTTCGCGGCCCGACAGGATGTAGGAGAGCGTCGACTTGCCGGAGCCGTTCGGGCCCATGATGGCGGCGACTTCGCCGGCCTTCACGGTCAGGTTCAGGCCACGAATGATTTCAGTGCCGTCTTCGGCGATGCGGGCGTGCAGGTTCTTGATTTCAAGCATTTCTATCGTCCTCTTGGGAAACGAACGTCTGTTTGCGCGCAAAGCGGATGCGCGCCATTCAATAATCTGTTCAGGGCCTCAGCCGACCGAGCCTTCGAGCGAGATGCCGATCAGCTTCTGCGCCTCGACGGCAAATTCCATCGGCAGCTCCTGGATGACTTCCTTGACGAAGCCGTTGACGATCAGCGCGATCGCCGCTTCAGTCGGGATGCCGCGCTGCAGGCAGTAGAACAACTGGTCCTCGGAGATCTTCGAGGTCGTAGCTTCGTGCTCGAACTGTGCCGTCGAGTTTTTTGCCTCGATGTATGGCACGGTGTGCGCACCGCACTTGTCGCCGATCAGCAGCGAATCGCACTGGGTGAAGTTGCGGGCGTTCTCGGCCTTGCGGTGGGCCGAGACCTGGCCGCGGTAGGTGTTTTCCGAAACGCCGGCAGCGATGCCCTTGGAGACGATGCGGCTCGACGTGTTCTTGCCGAGGTGGATCATCTTGGTGCCACTGTCGATCTGCTGATGGCCGTTTGACACGGCGATCGAGTAGAACTCGCCGCGCGAACCGTCGCCGCGCAGGATGCAGGACGGATACTTCCAGGTGATCGCCGAACCGGTTTCCACCTGGGTCCAGGAGATCTTGGAGTTCTTGCCGCGGCAATCGCCACGCTTGGTGACGAAGTTGTAGATGCCGCCCTTGCCCTGTTTGTCGCCGGGGTACCAGTTCTGAACGGTCGAATACTTGATCTCGGCCTCGTCAAGGGCAACGAGCTCGACGACAGCTGCGTGCAGCTGGTTTTCGTCGCGCTGCGGCGCCGTGCAGCCTTCGAGGTAGGAAACGTAGGCGCCTTCTTCGGCGATGATCAGCGTGCGCTCGAACTGGCCGGTGTTCTTCTCGTTGATGCGGAAGTAGGTCGACAGTTCCATCGGGCAGCGAACGCCCTTTGGTACGTAGACGAACGAGCCATCGGTGAAGACGGCGGAGTTGAGCGTCGCATAGTAGTTGTCGGTCGGCGGAACGACAGTGCCGAGATACTTCTTGATGAGATCGGGATGCTCGCGGATCGCCTCCGAGATCGACATGAAGATCACGCCGGCCTTCTTCAGTTCTTCCTTGAAGGTCGTCACCACCGAAACGCTGTCAAAGACGGCGTCGACGGCGATCTTGGACTTCTGCACGCCCGCGAGGATTTCCTGCTCCTTCAGCGGGATGCCGAGCTTTTCGTAAACCTTCAGAATTTCCGGGTCGACTTCGTCGAGCGACTTCGGACCCGTCGTGCCCTTCGGCGCGGCGTAGTAATAGATGTCGTTGAAGTCGATCTTCGGGTAGTTGACGCGCGCCCACGTGGGCTCGTCCATCGTCAGCCAGCGGCGATAGGCCTCAAGGCGCCATTCCAGCATCCATTCCGGCTCGCTCTTCTTGGCCGAGATGAAACGGATGATGTCTTCGGAAAGGCCCTTCGGCGCCTTTTCGACTTCGATGGTGGTCTCAAATCCGTATTTGTACTGGTCCACGTCGATCTGACGGACCTGATCAATGGTCTCCTGCACGGCAGGCATGTCGTTCTCCAATCTTGCCGGATCCAAGGTCCGGTAGCTTGTCAACACGATGCGAACTTGGCGCACCGCTTATGTAATGGCTAAAAGGCGCTTTTCACCCCGTTTGCCAAGCGGAAAATTGCTTTTCCGCAATTTCGTTCAACCGCACGTTCTCATGCGGCCTGACCTGTCGTTCGGCGCCTTGCGGCGACCTTGGCGAACACCGCCGCGCACCGCGCGATCTCGGCTTCCGTCGTGGCCGGGCCGATCGAGATGCGCAGTGCTCCCTGGCGCGGGTCGTAACCCATGGCCGTCAGCACGTGGCTCTGGCCGACCTTGCCGGAGGAGCAAGCCGAACCTGCCGAAAGTGCGACGCCTTCGAGATCGAAGGCGATCTGTCCCGTTTCCGCCTTCATGCCAGGAAGCGTGAAGAAGATGGTGTTGCCAACGCGCGAAACGTCGCGGCCATGGATGACCACATCCGGCGCCGACGCCTGCATTTCCTGTTCCAGCCGATCGCGGAGCGCGGCAACCGATGCCATGCGATCGCTAAGGTTGTCGGCAGCCTTGCGCGCCGCTGCAGCAAAGCCTGCGATCGCAACCGCGTTCTCGGTGCCCGACCGATGGCCTTTTTCCTGGCCGCCGCCCCGGATCAACGGTGCCGGCATCATGATCTCACCCAGGGTGACAAGCGCGCCAGCGCCCTTGGGGCCGCCGATCTTGTGCGAGGAGATGATGAGAAAATCCGCACCCAGTTCTTCGATAGATAGCGGCAGCCGACCGGCCGCCTGTACGGCGTCGACGACGACAATACCACCATGGGTGCGAACGATCTCGGCAATCTCGGTGATCGGCTGAACGATGCCCGTTTCGTTGTTGACCAGCATCACCGCCACCATCGGCAACCCGCTTTCGCGGTCGTGGGCGGCGAGGAGCGCACGCAGGACTTCCAGATCGACGATGCCGGCGGTCGTCACCGGGATTTCCGAAACGTTCTCGCGCGCAAACCGCCCGCCTTCGCGCAATGCAGGATGCTCGATCGCCGAGGCATAGAGCCTGCCGATCTTCAGCGGCGTGCGGCCCATGCGGAAATCGGGCGTCAGCACCATGTTGGCCGCTTCGGTCGCGCCGCTGGTGAAGATCACGCTTGCCGCCTTGGCGCCGCAAAGCGCGGCCACGTCGCGTCGCGCATTTTCGATCAGCGTGCGGATCGTCCGGCCCTCGCCATGAACCGAGGAAGGATTGCCGACCAGGTCGAGCGCCGACAGGCACGCGTCGCGCGCTTCGGCAAGAAGCGGCGCCGTGGCGTTCCAGTCCATATAGATGCGCGAGGTCGACATAATTTCCTTCGCTAGAACAGTAGGCTCACCGCCGACAAGCACCGACGATGCATTTTCCTTGAATTTTCCGCACCGCTTGCCTTATGAGACGAAGCACACGGCGGAATGCCCGCACAGAAGTTTTGAACGGTTCTAAACTAGGTTTTAGAAAAGCTGAGTGCTTTCGTCAAGACTCATCGCGATCCGAAGCTTAAGATTCGAACCAGGAACACCCCCGGAGAGCCAATGCCCGAAATTATCTTCAACGGACCTGCCGGCCGCCTCGAAGGCCGCTATCAGCCTTCGAAGCAGAAAAGCGCCCCGATCGCCATCATCCTGCACCCGCATCCGCAGTTCGGCGGCACGATGAACAACCAGATCGTCTACCAGCTCTTCTACATGTTCCAGAAGCGCGGCTTTACGACGCTGCGTTTCAACTTCCGGGGCATCGGCCGCAGCCAGGGCGAGTTCGATCACGGCGCCGGCGAGCTTTCGGATGCCGCATCGGCGCTCGACTGGGTGCAGAGCCTGCATCCCGATTCGAAGAGCTGCTGGGTTGCCGGCTATTCCTTCGGCGCCTGGATCGGCATGCAGCTCCTGATGCGCCGTCCGGAAATCGAGGGCTTCATGGCCGTCGCTCCGCAGCCGAACACCTATGACTTCTCGTTCCTGGCGCCCTGCCCGTCCTCCGGCCTCATCATCAATGGTGATTCGGACAAGGTGGCGCCCGAGAAGGACGTGAACGGACTTGTCGAAAAGCTGAAGGCGCAGAAGGGTATTCTCATCACCCACAAGACCGTGCCGGGCGCCAACCACTTCTTCAACGGCCAGGTCGAAGGCCTGATGGCGGAATGCGAGGATTATCTCGACCGCCGCCTCAATGGCGAACTGACGCCGGAGCCGGCTGCCAAGCGCATCCGCTGATGCCGATGCGGGCGGCTCTCAGGGCCGCCCGATCCATTGTGGGACCAGTGGGTTGACCACATTCTGCGGCGCCACGGCGCACTCCACGCGATTGCGCCCGTTTTCCTTTGCCGCATAGAGAGCCTTGTCCGCGCGCTGCATCGCCTGTTCGAGCGGTTCGCCCTTGGCAATGGCCGCAACGCCGAAGCTCGCCGTCACTCTCGCCTGCTCGGCAAAACCGTCGATCTTCTGCGACATCATCGCAGCGCGCATTCCGTGCGCCACCACCCGCGCCTCCTCCAGATCGGTGGACGGTAGGAACACCGCGAATTCTTCGCCGCCCAGACGACCGGCAACCGCGTGGTTTGGCATCACATCCTTCAGGACGCGGGCAAACTGGCGGATCACTTCGTCGCCCGTGTGGTGGCCGTAGCTGTCGTTGACCAGTTTGAAGCGGTCGAGGTCGGCCAGTATCAAGGTGCCCGGCAGGCGGCCCTCGCGGAGCTGGAGCATGGGGATGACGCGCTCTGTGAAACCGCGCCTGTTATAGAGCCCGGACAACAGGTCGATTTCCGAGCGCGCGCGCGCGTCATCGACGATTTCCTTGACCATGACGCCGAGCATGGCAAGGCCGGTGCTGACGATCAGCACGGCGCCAAGCGCCTGGGAAATCAGCGCGAACGGGCTCAATACATAATCCTGGGCGGTTGCCCCGGAACCGGCCGCGACGGCCGCGTAGATTTTCAGAAGATGGTAGCCAGAGGTCAGTACCAGCAGCGAGAGCAGGATCCAATCGGCCGCCGAGCGCCGTTTGGAGCGGATGACGACGGAGGTCGACCACGCCTGGATGATGAAGAATGGCAGCTGGTAGAGGGCCGCATGCTGCAGTGTTCCCCTCGGCAGATCATAGATCGCGACGTCAAGCGCCACCGAAGCCAGGAAGAACGCGACAAGTATCTGCCAGTTGGCCGGTACGCGATAGAAAAGTCCGAGGCCGAAGCGCAGCAGACAGAAACCGGCAAGCACGCTCGCAAATGCACCGATAGCAAAAAATCGGGGAAAGGATGTAAAGGGCACGATGGCTTCGAACACCGCCGCGAGCGACGCAACGGCAAAGCCGCCCGCGCAAGAGAGCGCGGCGCGTCCGAACCGGCTCTTGGCGGCTATGACAAGAAATGCTGCAGTGAAAATCTGGGCGATGACGAAGTTCACAGCCAGCAGAGAAATCGCACCACCCATCGACGGAACCCGAATTGTCTGTTGCTACGGCAGGGCCGCTTTGCGCCACCTCACCTGGCAGCGCCGGACGATACTAGCCGCGGCAGGCGAAAATTTGATTAATCGGTCGAAGGGAACTGCGGTCCGCGGTACCTACCGTCAGCTGGCGGTACGAGATGCGTATTTGCCGCCGGTGACCGGCTGGCGCACCCCGGTCGTGCCGGGATAGGTCAGCGGCAATCCCCGCTGCGCACGCACCGCGAGATAGGCCCAGGCCTCGGCCTCCATCGAATCACCGTTGAAGCCGACTGCTTCGGCCGCAAGCACGCTTGCACCATGGGCTGTCGCCTCTGATGCCAGATCCCGCATGATCACCGGGTTGAGCCGGCCGCCGCCGCACACGATGTAGGTCCTGGGCGTCGTTGGCAGGTGACCGGCGGATTTGACGATCGCGGCTGCTGTCACATAGGCGAGCGTGCGCGCACCGTCTTCGAGATTGGCATCCTTTCCCTGTGGCGGTGCAAAATCGTTGCGGTCGAGCGAACGGCGCTTGTCCGAGGAGAAGAAAGGATTGAGCAGATAGCGTTCGGCAAGATCCGGCAGCACGTTGCCTTCGCTGGCGATCATGCCACCCTGGTCAAAGGGAATGCCGGCATGTGCCTCCACCCATTGATCGATCAGTGTGTTGCCTGGCCCGCTGTCGTAGGCAACCAGTCTGTCGTCCGATCCGATGAACGTCAGATTTGAGATGCCGCCGATGTTGACGAAGACGACCGGCGCAACCAGTTCGCCATTCGCTGCGGCGCTCCGGGCGAGCGCCGCATGATAGGCCGGAATGAGCGGTGCGCCCTGGCCGCCATGTTCCATGTCGTTGGCGCGCATGTCATAGACGACATCGATGTCCGTTTCGCGGGCGAGCAGCGCCCCGTCGCCGATCTGGACGGTCAAGGCGTCGTCTGGCCGGTGAAGCACGGTCTGACCATGAAAGCCAACGACATCAACATTCTCGTGCAAAATGTTGTTTTGTTGGAGAAAAGTTCGAACCGCCTCGGCATGCCTGAGCGTCAGTTCCCGTTCGAGATCGGCCAAAATACCCGGTCGTTGCTCGCGGCTCGCGATCGACTTTGCGTCCTCGAGTCCCTGTTTCAGCCGGTCGCGGAAGCGTGCCTCATAGGCGTAACCGTCCGAAGGACCCCGCTCGACAATCGCGTCGCCGTCGGTGCGTAGCAGCGCGACGTCGATACCGTCCATGCTCGTCCCGCTCATCAAGCCGATCGCGGTCATGATCTTGCCCATGCATTCCTCCAAGGCGTTGCCTGTCTACATAGCAAAAACATCGGCCAAGCAAAGACGTGCACTTTTGCCCAAACAGTGCTAAACGCCGCGCGCAGACGTTCTACCCAGCCGAAAGACACAGGTCATGTCCGAGTTCAAGTCCGATTTCCTCCACACCCTCAGCGAGCGCGGTTTCATTCATCAGAGTTCGGATGATGCCGGCCTCGACCAGTTGTTCCGGACGGAGACCGTGACTGCCTATATCGGCTTCGACCCGACGGCGCCTAGCCTTCACGCCGGCGGTCTCATTCAGATCATGATGCTGCACTGGCTGCAGGCGACCGGCCACCGGCCGATCTCGCTGATGGGCGGCGGGACCGGCATGGTCGGCGACCCCTCCTTCAAGGACGAGGCGCGTCAGCTGATGACGCCGGCGACCATCGACGCCAATATTGCCAGCATCAAGACGGTGTTTTCGAACTACCTGACCTACGGCGACGGCCCCAAGGACGCGTTGATGATCAACAACGCCGACTGGCTGCTTGGCATCAACTACCTTGAATTCCTGCGCGATGTCGGCCGCCACTTCTCGGTCAACCGCATGCTGTCGTTCGACAGCGTCAAGACGCGGCTTGATCGCGAGCAGTCTCTGTCATTCCTCGAATTCAACTACATGATCCTGCAGGCCTACGATTTCGTTGAGCTGCACAAGCGTACCGGCTGCCGGTTGCAGATGGGCGGCTCGGACCAGTGGGGCAACATCGTCAACGGAATCGACCTTGGCCACCGCATGGGAACGACGCAGCTCTACGCCCTCACCTCGCCGCTATTAACGACGTCGTCGGGCGCGAAGATGGGCAAGTCGGTCAACGGCGCCATCTGGCTCAACCCGGACATGCTGTCGGCCTACGATTTCTGGCAGTACTGGCGCAACACCGAGGACGCGGACGTAACGCGCTTCCTGAAGCTCTACACGACGCTGCCGATGGCGGAGATCGAGCGGCTTTCCAAGCTCGGCGGTTCGGAGATCAACGAGGTCAAGAAGATTCTCGCGACTGAAATCACCGCCATGCTGCACGGCCGCTCCGCTGCCGAGCAGGCGGCTGAGACGGCCCGCAAGACCTTCGAGGAAGGGGCCGTCTCCGAAAACCTGCCGTCGGTCGATGTGCCTGCGTCGGAACTTGAGGCCGGTATCGGCCTGCTGACGCTCGTCGTGCGTGCGGGGCTCGCCTCCTCCAACGGCGAAGCCCGCCGCCACGTTCAGGGCGGCGCGGTGCGCATCAACGATGAGGCAGTCAGCGACGAACGCCGGCTGATCGGCAGCGGCGACGTGACCTCGGATGGCATCGTCAAGCTGTCGCTCGGCAAGAAGAAGCACATTCTGGTTCGCCCGGCCTAAAGCATGGCGCGCAAAAGTGTGCAGCGGTTTTTCGATAACGACATGCGAAGAACAGGAGCTTGAAGCGCCACAAGCGAATCCTGGAGATCGCGACGCGCTTTAAGCCGAACGAACCTCAGCCAAAGGCCGGCCATTGCGCCGGCCTTTTTATTGAAACTCGAAGATGCTTCGGAAGACGCCGGGGGCGATGATCGAAAGCGGATTGATCGTCAGTCTTGGCTGGTTGAATGGGCCATTGAGCTTGAAGGTGATGCCGAGCAGGCCGCGGTCGCGGCCATTGCCGAGCAGGACGCCGATCAACGGTAGCTCCCCAAAGAGCCGGTTCAAGCCGTAGGCGGGCATGAAGGTGCCCGTCATGTCCATGATGCCGTTGCCATCGCGCACGGTACCCTGGAAAGTTGCGCCGACATCGGTTCCCCGGAGGACGCCGCCATCGACCCGAATGGCGCTGCGGTCGAGTGCAAGTTGCGCAAACCCCCGCTCGAAACGTGCCGTGCTGACGTCGATATCACGGCGGACCGCCTGATTGAGGCTTCGTCCGTCCTGTCCCGCCGGCGTCGACACCATCGACTGCAGGCGTTGTTCTCCGACAAGCGAAAACTTCCGAATATCGATCGAGCCGCGCCAGGACCGGCCGCCACGGTCACGCAGCTTCAGGTTCAAGAGACCGCCGCGCATGTTGCTGTAGATATCTGCAAAGCGGGCAAGCGAACCGGCGTCGCCAGTGGTCAGTTCAAGCGTGTTGTCGGCGCCTGATTTGGCCAGCCGCGCCACTACTGCTTGGCCGCTGCCGGTCACCGCGGACAGATTGATGTCTTCGATCTGCTGGCCGCGCTCCGAATACACCAGATTCACATTGGACAGCACTTCGCCGTTGAATCCGGCGACGCGACCGAGTTGGCCCTGGATAGTGATGTCGTCACCGCCGCCGCCGCCGTTGCCGTTCGCGCCGCTCTTCATCTGAGCAAGGATAGGACGGATGTCGGCTGCAGAGCCACTCAGCGTCACGACATGGACACCCTTGCGGCGATCGATCACGACATTGAAATCGTCACCCTGCGCCAGACGGACATTGGTGAGCTTTGCGCCGACCACGCCGGCACTGTCGACCTGCAGGCTGCCCCGTGCGCCGAAACCATCGCCGGCGATTGCGAAGTCCTTGATGGTTGTCACGCTGTCGCTGATGTCGGATGTGAAGCGCACCTCGGCGGGTATGCCTGCGCCCTTGTTCCAGCCGATCCAGGGTAGCGAGAGTTTGGCCCTCGTCAAATCGACGGTCACGTGCTGAACATCAGCCTCGTCGATCATCAGGTCCACGTCCATCGGGCCAAAGATGATTTTCGACAAGCCGGGTGTCAGCTTCTCCCGAGCTGCCTCATCGAGCGTCCCGCTGATTTCCCGTTTGCGCTTGACCTTCGATTTGCTGTCGACCGGCTCCGTGAGCGCAATCTTGACTTTTGCTCCCTCGACTACCGCATCGGCATCGAGAACCGCCTGTTCGTTGTCGACCCGGAACGTGCCTGAAAGATTGGAAACGCCGCGTCCGGCGATCGGGCGAGTGACCGTGACGTCTTCGAGTTGCATTTCTACCTGCCAGAGCGGTGGCGGCGGATGCTGGTCGGTGACAAGGCCAAAGCGCGCTCCGACCTGTGCCGTCAACGGACCAGCAAAGTCGCCCGGCACGAACGGTGTCTTTTGCAACGCCTGGATCGGCTTGTACGTGACAAGTTCGGCGATCGCGTCTGCCTCACCGCCAACTTGGATCTTCATCTCGGCGATCAGCGGTTTGGTGTAGACATCGGGAATGATGAAGTCGCCACCGTTGAGTGCGACTGATCGACCGGAGGGGAAATAGGCCGCCCCCTGCTTGACGCCCACGTCCATGCGCTGGCCGCTCAGCTTGAACGTGCCCGACGTGTCGCGCAGCGGTGGTATTTCGCCGGCAATGTTGATCCGCGTGTCGTCGATGTTGAACGTGATGTTCAATTCTTTCTCGCCGAGCTTCAACTCGCCTTCGTTCTGGGCGATCCGCCCCTCAGCGACCGAAACCTCGATGCGCGCGTCGGTGACCGTGCCGCCGAAGAGATTGCCGATCGCCCACCGGCGCGCGCCCTTGGCAAGCCACCACGGCCAGAGCTGCTTGACCGCTGTCGGCTCCATGCGATCGCTGATCGCGGCGAAGCTCACCTGCGGCGAAGTCTTGCCGAAGGCGACCGAAAGCGAGCCGAACATCGAACCGAGGGGGCTGGAAACGGCGAGCTGATCGAAGATCAGGCGGTGGCGCGCGTCGGAGGTGAAGCGACCGCTCGCCTTTGCGTCGAAGATCAAGGGGCGCTCTGCGATGTCTTCCGGCGCGGAGCTGGCATTCTTGAACAAAAGATCGATCGCAAACCCCTGATCGGTTGCGCCTGCTGTTCTGTCGAGATCCTTCACCGCGCCGGTAAACGGGAAGATCGAGCGACCGATGTTGACGGTCGACGGCAGGATCTCGACCGAAGCACGCTCGAAGTCATAGGCGATATCCATCTGGGACGGATTGATCGTCGAAATCAATCCGCCGGCATGGAACGCCCCTTCCGATGTCTTGACCGCCACGCGAAGGTCAGGCTTGGCACCTTCAGCGGCGCGCGTTGCCGTGAGCGTCAATCCCGCCGTGGCGTCGATGCCAAAGGCGGCCTCCTTGCCGAAGGGGCCGTGGTAGAAGAAGGGTTTCAACGGAACGTTCGAGATTGCCGCTTCGAAGCCGGACATATGACCCTTTGCACCAAGAGCGTTGGCGCTCAGATCGACATCGACTCCATCGACCGTGACGCTGCCTTTGACGTGCATGGAGCCATCGGCATCACGATTGAACTCGAGTTCCTTTGCATCGACCGGGACAACGCTGTCACGCGCACCAGCGACGGTGAAGGAAAAATTGGAAAGCAAGACCGTCTGGTCGCCACGCCCTGCCGCCATCTGCGACATGCGATCGACATGGGCAAAAAGCTGCTCCAGCGCGTCGCCGACATCCGCGATCTTGATCTTCGTCAGATCGATCGGTTCGCCGCGTGGCAGGAGGCCGGTGTCGAAATCGCCGCCTTCCGCTTCGAGCCGTGAAACCGCAATCCGCCCCGTCACCAACGCGAGAGGGTCGAGGGCGATGGATATCGAACTCAATTTTGCGACCGGCTGGCCGGATGTAGTTTCGCTCAGCGCCACTTCCCGCGCCTTTAGTGCCAGCGCACCGTTCGAGGTCATGCGTACGACGGTGCTGCCCACCTCGGCGCGATAGGCGCCGCCGAGCGCTGCGTTCAGCGCCGTGCGGGCGCGGGCATTGAGCGTGCTGTCGATCGCCCCGCTCTCGACAACGGCGATCAGGCTGGCTGCAATGATGAAGGCGAGCAAGAAACCGCAAAGGGCTATCTTGCTCAGAAGGCGCAGGAGCCCGCGTTTGTGTGGTGCATGCACGATGACAGGTTCGTGTGCCTGCGCCGAGGGCAACGCATGCAACGCGACGATGTCTTTCTTGCGAAAGCCGACTTTTTCGCCGCGGATCTCACTCATCGGCGCGGACGCCCTCCAGTTCAATACGGGAAAGCCCGCCTCTCCCGTCGACGCAGCATACGGCAACGGGTCGACGGATCATTTCACCGCCACGTAGACCACATCTAGCCGGACGGTGTCATCACGTCTCGCCGACCATGCTGTGGAAAGCATTCACACATCCGTCGGTTTCGTGTGCGCGAATGCCGGGCAAAGGGTCCTATCGACGCAACCCGTCCGGAACCTGTCAAATCTAGCACAAATCCGCTGGACTGCGGTTGGCGATTCTCGATATGCCCTAGCCGGCGATTGTTCACAAAACTTGGCGCAAGGAAGGTTTATTCATGGCAGGCCTTAACTCCGGAGATCTCGCTCCCGACTTCACGCTTCCCCGTGACGGTGGTGGCACGATTTCGCTCTCTGCCTTGCGCGGGCGCCCGGTCGTGTTGTTCTTCTATCCCAAGGACGACACAAAGAGTTGCACGCTGGAAGCGATTTCCTTCACTGAACTCGCCTCCGACTTTGCCGCCGCAGGCGTCGAGCTGATCGGGCTCTCGCCCGATTCGGTAAAGCGCCACGACCGCTTCGCGAAGAAATACGATCTGGCGGTTGCGCTTGCTGCCGATGAAGAAAAAACCGTCGTCAACGCCTATGGTCTCTGGGTGGAAAAGAGCCTTTATGGTCGCAAATACATGGGCGTCGAACGCACCACCTTCCTGATTGCCGCCGACGGCCGGATCGCGCGTGTCTGGGAGAAGGTCAAGGTCAACGGCCACGCCGATGAAGTGCTCCAGGCCGCCAAGGCGCTCTGAGTCAAAACGACGAGGCCGCAATGACGACGCTTCCCAACTTTCACAGTCTGCGCGGCGCCGCCGTCGAGGCGATCGGTGCCGCCGATCTCGCCGTCAAGACGGAACTGGCTCAGGAAGCTGCCCGGCGCTGGCAGCGCCGTGCGCTGTCGCTGCGTTCGCCGCTCGACCGTCCCGTTCCTCTGCGCCCGGGTCGGCCGGAAAAGCCTGTTCTGACGCCGCCCACCCAGGTGAAGAAGCGCTCGCTCGGCTCGCTCAAGGGTCGGATCGCGCTCTTGCATTCGATCGCCCACATCGAACTCAACGCAGTCGACCTGGCGCTCGATATTGTCGCCCGCTTCGCGTCCGAATCAGTGCCGAATTCGTTTTTCGATGGCTGGATGAAGGTTGCATTCGAGGAGGCCAAGCATTTCCGCATGGTTCGCCAGCGCCTGAACGACCTTGGCGCCGACTACGGGGACCTGCCCGCGCATGATGGGCTCTGGCAGGCGGCGCACGACACCCGCAACGATCTGACCGCCAGGCTGGCCGTCGTCCCGCTGATTCTCGAGGCGCGCGGGCTCGACGTGACGCCGGCGCTGCAGGCGCGCATGCGCGAGACGGGAGACTTCGAGACAGCCGCCGTGCTCGACGTCATCTACGAGGACGAGAAAGGCCATGTGGCCGTTGGCGCCAAATGGTTTCGCTTCCTCTGCGCGCGGGAAAGGAAGGATCCGGCGGCGACCTTTCAGCAACTCGTTCGCGCCAATTTTCGAGGCCCGCTCAAGGCTCCGTTCAACGACATAGCGCGCGCCGAAGCCGGGCTGACGCCGTCATTCTACCGCTCGATGACCGCTTCCACCAACCTCTCGTAGCGCGAGTGCTCAACCAAATATTAACCCTAACGAAGTGTAATGCCCGTCAAGCAATGCGAGCCAATTCGCAGGCAGCGGGAGTGGTGGAGTGTCTGAACGTTCGGCAAATCGCACCTTCGGAAAGCGCACGCAGAATCACGTTCTGATCCTGGCGAGCGGCGACAAGGTTCGTCACATGACCGTTCGTCCGTGGATGGCGGCCCTTGCCGTTTCTGCAGCCGGCGTCTTCAGCATCGGTTACCTCGCTGCCACTTCCTACCTCGTTCTTCGCGACGACCTGATCGGTGGCATGATTGCCCGTCAGGCCCGCATGCAGCACGAATATGAAGACCGAATCACGGCACTGCGGGCGCAGGTCGATCGCGTTACGAGCCGGCAGTTGCTCGATCAGCAGGTGGTTGAGGAGAAGGTCGAAAAGCTGCTTCAGCAGCAGCAGGCGCTTTCCTCTCGCAATGGCAAGCTTGGCGCGCTGATCGAACGGGCGGAAAATTCGGGTCTGTCGACCGATTTCATCCAGCCGGCACCGCTCGAGCCCCTCGCCTACGAAAAGCGTGCCGACGCTACTGGCGGTGTTCAGGCAATCGAAAAGCTGATGGGGCTAAGCAGCGCTCAGGGCGTCGTGCCTGCCCGCGTTGCAGCTCTTGCCTATGCTCGACCTGCGGCAAGCGAAAGCACCTCCGATCGCGCTGATCGGCTTTTCTCGAAAGTGACGCTCTCGCTGAAGGATGTGGAGCGCGACCAGATGTTGCGGCTTGAACAGCTGGCGGACGGAGCCGCGAAAACGTCCGAGGCGATCCGCAAGATCGTCGTTCGGACAGGCGTTGCCCTGCCGGAAAACGACGTTGCCGAATGGGTGCCCTCTGACGAAATCACGGGTGCGACGGATACGGCGATCGGCGGTCCCTTCGTTGAACCCGTCAATGACGGCGGTTTTGGCCGGTCGCTTGCCGCGCTCGATTCAGCCCTTGTCGAACTTGAACGGACGCGAGCGCAGGTTCGGGAGTTGCCATTCGGCAACCCGTCGCCCGCAAGCGATATCACCAGCGACTTCGGCAACAGGCTCGATCCTTTTCTGGGACGACTGGCGCTGCATGCAGGGATCGACTTTCGCGCCACGGTCGGCACCCGCATCCGTGCCACGGCTCCAGGCACCGTCACCAATGCCGGGCTGACGGGCGGCTATGGAAACATGGTCGAGATCGATCATGGCAACGGCGTATCCAGCCGCTACGCCCATCTCTCGGCGGTGCTGGTCAAGGTCGGCGACCGGATCAAGGCGGGTGATATCGTTGCCAAGTCCGGCAACACCGGTCGTTCGACAGGTCCGCACCTGCACTATGAGATCCGGCTGAACGGTCAGGCGGTCGATCCCATGCGGTTTCTCCACGCCGGCAGTAAGCTCGCGAGCTACATGAAATGAGCATCCCGCCGACCCGTTGCGTCGGCGCGACTTGACAAGAAACGCAACAGATTCGTTGTCGTTCACCTTTTCCTGCTTCAACGTGCTGGATTTCTTGACTTTCGACGGCATTCGGCTTAAGAGCCCGGCCACGCGGTGGTGTGTTTTCCACCGATCGAGCAGTGTTCTTACCGAACCGGAACGGAAACAGATTTCCCTTTGACCAATTTTGCTGACCTTGGCCTTAGCCAAAAAGTTCTCTCCGCAGTTACCGATGCGGGCTACACAATCCCGACCCCGATCCAGGCTGGCGCCATTCCCCCGGCACTTCAGCGCCGTGATATCCTCGGCATCGCGCAGACGGGAACAGGCAAGACGGCATCCTTCGTGTTGCCGATGCTGACCCTGCTCGAAAAGGGTCGTGCACGTGCGCGCATGCCGCGCACGCTGATTCTGGAGCCGACGCGCGAACTGGCGGCCCAGGTCGCAGAGAACTTCGACAAGTACGGCAAGAACCATAAGCTCAACATTGCGCTTCTGATCGGCGGCGTCTCGTTTGACGAACAGGATCGCAAGCTGGAGCGCGGCGCCGATGTGCTGATCTGCACGCCCGGCCGCCTGCTCGACCATTTCGAGCGTGGCAAGCTGCTGATGAGCGGCGTCGAGATCCTGGTCATCGACGAAGCCGACCGCATGTTGGACATGGGTTTCATCCCGGATATCGAGCGCATTGCCAAGATGATCCCGTTCACGCGCCAGACGCTGTTCTTCTCGGCAACCATGCCGCCGGAAATCCAGAAGCTTGCCGACCGTTTCCTGCAGAACCCGGAGCGCGTCGAAGTGGCCCGTCCGGCATCCACGGCCCAGACCGTGACGCAGCGCTTTGTCGCGACGCACGCCAAGGATTATGAAAAGCGCGCCGTGCTGCGCGATCTGATCCGCGCCCAGGATGAGCTGAAGAACGCCATCATCTTCTGCAATCGCAAAAAGGATGTTGCCGACCTCTTCCGGTCGCTCGAGCGTCATGGCTTCTCGGTCGGCGCTTTGCATGGCGACATGGACCAGCGCTCGCGCATGGCCATGCTTGCCGGCTTCAAGGACAACCATATCACGTTGCTCGTTGCATCCGACGTGGCGGCCCGCGGTCTCGATATCCCCGATGTCAGCCACGTCTTCAATTTCGACGTGCCGATCCATGCGGAAGACTATGTCCACCGCATCGGCCGTACCGGCCGTGCCGGCCGCTCTGGCGCGTCCTTCACGCTGGTGACCAAGCGCGACATGAAGTTCTCCGATGCCATCGAAAAGCTGATCGGCCAGAAGGTCGAATGGCTGAACGGTGATCTGTCGAGCCTTCCCGAGCCGATGGAAAGCCACGACACCGGTCGCCGCGACCGCGGTCGTGACGGTCGCAGGGACCGTAAAAAAGATGGGGACCGTGCACCGCGAGGCCGTTCCGATCACAAAACCGATACGGTTCGTGCCGATAGTGAGGCCGAAATTGAAGCAGTCGTGGAAAGGGTAGAATCGGTGAAACCGGCACGCAACGCAGAGACGAAGCAGGGCAACGGCCACCGTCCGGAACGCCCGGTCCGCGCGGCCAACCCTGCCAATGACGACAACCGTGATCGCCGCAATCGCCACCGTCGCGATCACGACGACGGCCCGACGCCTGTCGGTTTCGGCGACGAAATCCCCGCATTCATGCTGATCGCCGGCAAGGCCTGATCCACCCTATGGGTCGGCCAGGCATCGACTTTCCGGGCTTTGGCTGCGGACTAGCGATCATGCGCGACGGCAAGCTGCTGTTGTGCAAGCGTTTAAAGGCGCCCGAGGCCGGCCACTGGAACATTGTGGGCGGCAAGGTCGATCACATGGAGCGCAGCGAACTTGCTGCGCGCCGTGAGGCGGAAGAGGAAAGCGGCCTGTCGATCCATACGACCCGCTTTCTCTGCCTCAGCGAACAACTGATCGAAGCGGATCGTCAGCACTGGATCTCGATGATCTATGTGACCGACGATTTTTCGGGCGACCCGCAACTGACCGAACCGGACAAGCTGTCCGACATCGGCTGGTATGATCTCGATGCCCTGCCCCAACCGCTTTCGCGGTTTGCCGCCGACGCCGTCCGTGCCATTCGGGCGCAGACGAAGGCGCTGGTTGGCGCCGACTAAATCTCCTTCGTCGACCGCGTCAGATATCGGCGGGCGACTTTATTTCTTGGCCCGTAGCGCCGCCTCATAGGCGAGCCTGACCCATCGCGCCATTTCGTCCGGATCGTCGTATGCCTCTTCCGGAATGCTCCAATAGGGCATCTTCACCGGTTTTCCCTTGCCATTATAGGCCCACTGCCTGGATCCGGCTGCTTCGAAGGTCGCGCCCGTCCTGTCGTCGCCTTTCAGCAATATTTCGCCGTCGACTTCGAGCGCGAAGATGATGCCTTCGAAATAGACGCCCTTGCCCCCGAACATGCGTTTGATGGTGACCGGCCCGAGCGTTTCGAACATCTCTTCGATGGCAGTATTATCCACGCTTTCACTCCTCCAGAACGCCGCCGGCAGCGATGACCTGCTCCGGCGTGTCGAGGTCGAGCCGGGCGGCCGCACCGAGCTCGACGTCGATCACCGGCAGTCCGCATCTCTCGACGATATGTCTTGCGCCGACATCGCCAACCAGCAGGCTGACGGCGGCAAATGTCTGGCGCGGCAGGATTACCGGGTTGCCGCGCTGACCGTCGGCGGTTGCCCGGATTACCGCACGCCCACCTTCAGCGATAAATGTATCGACGAGCCGACGCAGGTCGCTCGCTGTTATCCCGGGCATGTCGGCCAGCATCACCAACATGCCGCCCGCTCCTTGATCGAGCGCTGCAAGGCCTGTTGTCAGTGACGACCCCATGCCGGACATGTAATCGGGATTGGAAACGAGCGTTACCGGCAGATCGCCCAGTGCTGCGCGGATTTCGGGCTCCCGGTGACCGGTGACAACGATCACGCGGCCGATATCGGCTGCAAGCGCGCTGACGACGGTGCGACGGATGAGCGGCACACCATCGAAGGTCGCGAGCAGCTTGTGGCCGCCCTCCGGCCCCATGCGGCTGGCGCGGCCCGCCGCCAGCACGACGGTTTCCATGGGGCCAAGTGCTGTGGAGGCGACTGGCTCGCGCGGTTGTGGTCGGGTGGGTATCTCCTTCAGCAGGCCGCCGACACCGAGCCCGGTAATGTCATGCGGGCTTGGCCATTCGCCGGCGAGAATGCGATCGAGTACCCAGTCGAAACCGTTTTCACGCGGGCTCCGCGCACAGCCGGGCGCTCCGACTACCGGCACCGTGCCGACGCGGCCAAGCACGATGAGATTGCCGGGATCAACAGGCATGCCGACATGATCGACAGTACCGCCCGCACGGCGGATGGCGGCCGGAATAACATCATGCGAATCGGCAACCGCTGCCGCGCCGAAGACGATGATGAGGTCGTGATCGACTTTCAAATCGCCGATGGCCACAGCCACGGCGTCTTCCGTATGGGCGACGCGCCGCTCGGTCGTTAGCCGGCTAGCGGATTGCCTCAGGCGCGCTGCGAGCACGGCATGGGTCTTGTCCATGACCTGGCGCTTCAGCGATGGCAGCTCGGTTGCTATTAGCGCCACGTCGCGCGGCGCGAAGGGTTTGACCTCGAAGGCTGCTTGTTGGCGCAGCAGCGTTTCCGCCTGCTGCACGAGCGAGCCTGCCACCGCGAGCGGTATGATCTTAATGGTCGCCACCATGTCGCCGGGCCGCACAGGGACGTGGTCTGCAAGGCAGGCGAGCGTGATGGCCGGATCGATGCGGTTCAGCCGGTCGACGGTTTCGCGGGTGGCGACGAACAGTCCGTGTACCCGCGAATAGATGTTCACGCGGCCGGTTGCCGCGGCCGAGAACCGCAGATGATCGGGAGCGATTGCCACGGCGATCCGTGCCGCCGCTTCATCCTCCAGTAGGTCGCCCTGCTCAGGCTGCGCAACGACAATCTCGTTGATCCCTGCCTGCGCAAGGGCCTCGATATCGGTTGAGGTCAGGACGTGCCCCTTCGGCAATCGCACATCGCCAGCCTTGACCGCATGTGCGAGTACTGCGGCTTCTGCCTCTGACGGCTTGAGG
The DNA here is from genome assembly GCF_050434565.1 of Ensifer sp. 4252. Lineage (NCBI taxonomy): Bacteria > Pseudomonadati > Pseudomonadota > Alphaproteobacteria > Hyphomicrobiales > Rhizobiaceae > Ensifer > Ensifer sp. 4252. Next base: position 193,468 of record NZ_JBNDIU010000010.1, on the reverse strand, counting down.
CTTCCAAATCTCATCGATGCTCCTCGCTGCCGGACATGATATCCCGACGCCGCAGCGCTTCGATGATTTCGGCAAGGATAGCAACGGCGATCTCCGCTGGGCTCGCCGCGCCGATGTCGAGGCCGATGGGCGCCCTGATCCGCGCGATCGCATCATCGGTGAGCCCCAGGCGACGCAGGCGTTCGACGCGGCTAACATGGGTCTTTCTGCTGCCAAGCGCACCGACATAGAAACAGCCGGCATCAAGGGCCGCCCGGATCGGTTCGTCATCGATCTTCGGATCATGCGTAACGGCGACCAGGGCCGTGAACCGATCAAGTGGCCGTACCTTGAGAACATCGTCGGGCCACTCCGCTATCAGTTCGACGCCAGCAAAGCGCTCGGCCGTCGCAAAGGCCGTGCGTGGATCGATGATGGCAAGGTCGAAACCCGCGACGGGCGCCATGCGCGCAAGCGCCTGGGAGATATGGACGGCGCCGACAATAAGGATGCGCGGCGGTGGGAGGTAGACATTGAGGAAAAAGGACCGCCCGCCTGCCACGGTTATTCCGGGTTTGCCGGAGCGAAGCGCTGTCGCCATCGCCTCGGTCCATTCGGCTGGACAGCGGTCACCTTCGACGCAGAGCACACTTTGGCCGGTCTCGAGATCGCTGAAGACGACAGCCGCTTGCCGCCCCGCACGGGCTGCATTCAATGCCTGAAGGGTTGTGAGATCCATGGTTCACCCGTCAACTCGCTCGACAAGCACCCGGATTCGGCCGCCACAGGAAAGACCGACACGCCATGCCATTTCGTCGGCAACGCCGAATTCGAGGATTTTCGGATTTCCCGTCTCAAGAATATCAGCGGCTTCGCTGATGACGGCACCCTCGACGCACCCACCGGAAACGGACCCTTCGAAATTGCCGGCGCCATCGATCACCAGGTGACTGCCGACTGGCCGCGGCGCAGATCCCCAGGTTTCGATCACCGTGGCAATCGCCACCTGGCGTCCTTCGCCGGCCCAGGTTTCTGCGACGGCGAGCGGATCAAGGATGTCGGTCGACCTCTGCATGTTACCTACCTTCCAGCACAGCGCGATGCTCGTTCATGAATCTTCGAGGGTCGGCCTCTCCTGATCTTTGACCCGACAGTGATTTGACCAGCTCGCCCACGGACTCAAGATTGTGCACGGCACGGAATTCGTCAACATGCGGCAGCATCGCCTTGACGCCGCGGGCCCGCGCCTTGAAGCCGTCGAACCGCAACAGCGGATTGAGCCAGATCAGCCGACGGCATGATCGATGCAGGCGATCGATCTCCTGCTCAAGCTCTGTCGTATCGTCCCGCTCGAGCCCGTCAGTAATCAAGAGTACGATGGCGCCCTGCCCCAAGACGCGCCGCGACCAGCGTCGGTTGAAATCATGCAGGGTTTCGCCGATGCGCGTGCCACCGGACCAGTCCTTGACGGCGGAGATGCATTCGTCGAGCGCGATATCCGGGTCGCGGTTTCGCATCGGCCGCGAAACATTGGTCAGCCGCGTGCCGAAGAGGAAGGTGTGAACGCGCTGGCGCCTTTCGCTCAAGGCATGGAGGAAATGCAGGAAGATGCGGGTGTATTGGCTCATCGATCCGGAAATATCCGCAAGCACGACCAGCGGCGGATGAACGAGGCGCCGTTCGCGAAAGCGCGGCAAGATCAGTTCGCCGCCGAAACGCATGGCGTCGCGCATCGTCGCGCGCGGATCGATTCGGATCTGGCGCGCGGAAGTGCGGTATCGACGCGTGCGCACCCGGTCGAGCGGCAGCACCAAAGACGATAGCGCCCGCCTCGCTTCTGTGATCTCGGTAGCCGTCATCTGGGCGAAATCGGCCTTGCGGAAAAGCTCCCGGCCCGAAACCGTGTAGCGCGCATCGACCTCGATCTCGGGTTCGTCGCGTGGCGGCCGCGCGTCATCGTGGCCGGACATCAGTGCGTCGCTGACGCGCGTCTCGCCGGCCCGTCGGCGCTGGCGCTCGCTCTCGCGTTCCGGTGCAAGCGGAGACATCATCGTGATCATTTTCTCGACGAGGCCGCGCGAACGCCAGAACAGGCGAAACGCCTCGTCGAAGACAGCCTGGTCCTCATGGCGTTTGACGAAGATGCATTGGAGGGCGGCGTAGAACTCGTCGCGGGCGCCGATGCCGATCAGGGTCACCGCGTCGATGGCGTCAGCCACGGCCCCGGGTCCGATCTTTATCCCGGCACGTCGCAAGGCGCGGGCAAAGTACACGATGTTGTCGGCCAGCTTTCCGTCGCCGGGCGGGATCGGCGGGAGAATGGCACCATCTGGCAGATGTTCTCCCGGCTCCATCGTCAACCAGCCGCCAGCAGTTCTGCCTTGACCTCGGCGAGTAGCTTGCGCCCCTCGGCTCCGTCGATCCTGGCTATGTCGTCCTGGTATTTGAGCAAGGTTCCAAGCGTATCCGCGATCGTTTCGGGGTCGAGTGCAAGCCGGTCGAGCTCCGTCAGGGCTGTTGCCCAGTCGATCGTCTCGGCGACACCCGGGTTCTTGAAAAGATCGATGGTGCGGAGTCGCTGCACATAGCCGATGATTTCGCGCGACAGGTCGGCGTTGCAGCCAGGAACTTTGCGGCGGATGATCTCGAGTTCCTGCGCAGCTCTGGGATAATCGACCCAATGATAGAGGCAGCGCCGCTTCAAGGCGTCGTGGATCTCGCGCGTGCGGTTCGTTGTGATGATGACAACCGGCGGCTCAGTGGCGCGGATGGTGCCGAGTTCCGGAATGGTCACCTGGAAATCCGAGAGGACCTCGAGCAAGAACGCCTCGAAGGCCTCGTCGGTACGATCGAGCTCGTCGATCAGGAACACCGGTGCTCGCCCGCTCTCAGCCGAAATGGCTTGAAGCACCGGGCGTCGGATGAGAAATCGTTCGGAGAAGATGTCGCTTTCGACCCTGCGCCGGTCGACCACTCCGGCCGCTTCCGACAACCGGATCTCCAGCATCTGCGCCGGGTAGTTCCACTCGTAGACAGCGGAGGCGACATCGAGCCCCTCGTAGCACTGCAGGCGTATCAAAGGTCGATCGAGGGCGCGAGCCAGAACCTTGGCGATCTCGGTCTTGCCGACACCGGCCTCGCCCTCGAGAAAGAGCGGGCGTTTCATCCGGAGCGCGAGAAACAGCACCGTCGCAAGCGCCGTGCCGGCGAGATAATCTTGTGCCTCCAGCATCGCCATCGTTTCATCGATGGATTGGGGCAATACGCCTGTCGCCGGTGCCGTCATGCATCCTCCGCCACGGCCAGTTTCAGTCATTAGGATCTGATATAAATTCTTTATATCAGATAGTTACAGGATTTCTCTTATGCTTTCCTAGAGGATGGATCGCTCCTCTTCAGAAACCTACAGCGAGTGATATCCGCGGTCTACATAAATGAGCGGCGGGCGTGCCGGGCCAAGCGCGACGTCTACGACCTCGCCGAACAGCACCAGATGGGTCGCAATGGTCTTGACTTCGATCAGCCGACAATCGAACGCGGCCGTCGCATTGACGAGGATCGGCGAACCGGTTGCCAGCTGCGTCCATTGGCCGAGCGCGAAGCGGCGATCCATGTCGAGCTGGTCACGGCCGGAAAAGGCGTGGGCGAGCGCGCGATGTCCGTCGCCGAGCAGGTTCAGCGCAAAGCTGTCTCCGCGCACAAAGATGTCGTTGCGCGGGTTGGCGCCGTTCAGGCAGACGAGAACTGTGGGCGGACTGTCGGAAACCGAGCAGGAAGCAGTTATCGTGACGCCGCGGCGCTCGCCGCCGTTGGCAGCGGTGATGAGTTGCACGTGGCCGGCCAAGCGGCTCATCGCGTCGCGATAACTTATCGGGTCCAGTCGGGTTCTCTCCAACACATCTCTCTCCGGGCGATGTCAGGCACATATAGCCGCTAGCGTAAAATATGAAACCCGCCGGCCGGAGATTCTTGCAGATCCGCGACATGGCCATGGCGCGGATCGGATGCCCGTTGTTTCCACTTGCATCTTTTCCTTTGACGCCGGTGGCCACATCCTTAAAACATGCGGCCACTACAGCGCTGCGGGTGATTGAGGTCATGCCAAGGTTTGCGGTAGCATTTTTGGACTCGCTGCATAATCTTTTCTTGAAACCAATCCGAGCTTGGGAATTATGCAGTAGCGGGGAATTGCATGCTTCGATCGATCGTTTTGAGCCTCATCGTAGCGGGAATGGCGCAAGCCGCACCTGCCGCCGCTGCCGGCGTCAAGGTCGCGGTCGTTGCCCCCGTGGAAGGCCCGTTCGCTCTTCTCGGCAAACAGATCATCGATGGCGCCTCTTTCCAGGCGGGCGATCGCGGCAGCGAAATCGTCGTCATCCCGGAAACATGCGACGCGGCCGGTGCCGAAGCCCTGACCAAGGCGCTTCTGGCAGCAGGTGCAGAGGCGGCCATCGGGTTCCTCTGCATCGAGAGCCTCGACGCGACGCTGCCGGCCCTCGCCGAGTCCAATATACCGGCGGTAACGCTGAGCGTTCGCTCCGACATCCTGATGGAAGACGTGCTCAAGAAGAACTGGCCGTTGTTCCGCCTGGCGCCGAGTGGCAAGGCCGAATCGGCAGCCGTCGTTGCTGCCATCACTGCGCGCTGGAAGGACAAGCCGATTGCTTTGATCGACGACGGGACGATCCATAGTCGCGAACTGGTCGAAAGCGTGCGCACAGCACTCGGCGAAATCGGGCTGACACCCGTCTTTACCGATACCTATCGCCCCGCCCAGGAACAGCAGATCAATCTCGTACGACGGCTCGTCAAGAGCGGCGCCACGCACGTCTTCACCGGCGGCGACCGGCAGGATACTGCGGTGATTGCGCGCGATGCGCAGGAGGAAGGCGCGAACCTGGTCTTGCTCGGCGGTGACACGCTGAATGCAGCCGACGTGGCCGTGCCGCTCACCGATGGTGTCCTGGCGCTGACGTTGCCCGATGCGGCGCAGTCGTCCGATGGCAAGCCCGTCGCGGACGCCATGCGTGCAGCCGGCATCGAGCCCGACGGCTATGTGCTGCAGGCATTCGGCGCCATGTCTGTTCTCGAGCAGGCCAAGGATCAGGCTGATAAGGATGAAAAACCGTTGGCGGAGGCGCTGCTCAAAGGCCCATACCAGACGGTTCTCGGGCCGATTGCTTTCAATGCGGGGCATGAGCGCGCCGATAATCCCTATCGCTTGATGCAATGGCAGAGCGGCCGCTTCGTGCCGGTTGCCGACGCCGCCGGAGTGCAATGATGCTGCCTGGACCACGTAACCTGATCACCGACGTCGCTGGCCTTTCTGTCGGCAATGCCGAAGATCATCGCCTGAAATCGGGCGTGACCGCTATCGTCTGCGATCCACCGGCAACGGCCGCCGTCCAAGTGCTCGGCGGCGCGCCTGGTACCCGCGAAACCGATCTGCTCGAACCGCACAACACCGTCCAGACCATCGATGGCATCATTCTGTCCGGCGGGTCAGCCTTTGGCCTGGACGCCGCCTCCGGCGCACAGGCGGCGCTAAGGGAAATGGGGCGTGGATTTGAAATCGGGCCGCACCGGGTGCCGATCGTGCCGACAGCCATCCTGTTCGACCTCATCAATGGCGGCGACAAGGATTGGGGGCAGTTTCCGCCCTACCGCGAACTTGGTTATGAGGCGGTGCAAAAGGCCGGCCAGAATTTTGCGACCGGTTCGACCGGCGCCGGCACGGGTGCGTTGACCGCGACCTTCAAGGGTGGTCTCGGTTCCGCATCGGTCGTTCTGCCGAACGGGGTCACGGTCGGCGCGCTCGTGGCCGTCAATGCCTTGGGTTCTGCGACGGTCGGCGGTACCAGGCACTTCTGGGCTGCTCCCTTCGAGAAGCAGGATGAGTTCGGTGGGCTAGGCCTGCCCCACCCCATGCCGGCTGACGCATCGGATATCCGCACGAAACTGCGCCCCAACCTGTCGGCTGCCGTCAACACCACGATTGCGGTCATCGCGACGGACGCGGTGTTGACCAAGGCCGAGGCCAAGCGCCTGGCGATCGCTGCGCATGATGGTTTCTCGCGGGCACTGTGGCCGGCACACACGCCGCTCGACGGCGACCTCATCTTCGCGCTTGCCACCGGCGCAAGCGGAAGGACATTGGAGCTCGAGGACTTCCTCGATCTCGGTGCAGCGGCCGCAGCGACCATGGCGCGCGCGATTGCCCGCGGTGTCCATGACGCCACGCCCGCCGAAAACGATCCTTTGCCGTGCTGGTCGAGCCGCGGCTAAAGCGCGATTAGCACGGCGCATGTTGTTTGCGCGGCTACGGAGTGCTATTGCGCGGGAAACAGCCGGAGCCTCTCATGACCCATCCCATCCGCATTGCACCGTCTATCCTGGCGGCCGATTTCTCCAAGCTCGGACAGGAAGTCCGCGACGTCGTCGATGCCGGCGCGGATTGGATCCATCTCGATGTCATGGACGGCCATTTCGTCCCGAACATCACCTTCGGCCCCGACGTGATCAAGTCGCTGCGCCGCTACACAGAAGCGACCTTCGATTGCCACCTGATGATCTCGCCCGCCGACAGCTTCCTCGAAGCCTTCGCCAAGGCCGGCTGCGATATCCTGACGGTTCACGCCGAAGCCGGGCCGCATCTGCACCGCTCGCTGCAGACCGTTCGGTCGCTCGGCAAGAAGGCCGGCGTTTCGCTCAATCCGGCAACGCCGGAAAGCGCCATCGAATATGTGCTCGACACCGTCGATCTGGTGCTGGTGATGACGGTCAACCCGGGCTTCGGCGGCCAGAAGTTCATCGACGCAACCGCAGAAAAGATCCGCCGGATCAAGGCGATGATCGGCGACCGGCCGATCGAGATCGAAGTCGACGGCGGCATTGCGCCCGAAACGGCAGCGATTGCGGCAGGCGCCGGCGCAAACGTGCTCGTCGCCGGTTCGGCGATCTTCAAGGGGGAGTCGGTCGATGCCTATCGCTCCGCGATCCAGGCAATCCGCACCCCCGCCGAAAAGGCCCGCTGATGATCTCGCGCCCGGCAGCGCCGGGGCTCTTCCTCCTGGCGGCGGTTACATTTGTCGCGTCGCCGGCATCGGCCGGTGACTATGCTGCATTCCAGCCGATCGGCTTTTCCTCCGACGGCAATGTCTTTGCTTTCGAGGAATACGGCGTTCAGGACGGTTCGGGTTTCCCCTATTCCACGATCTACGTCATCGATACCCGCAACGACACGTTTCTACCCGGTGCGCCGGTGCGAGCGGTCGGTCGCGAGGATGGCGCTCCGCTGCACCGGACGAGACACGAGGCGCATCGCCGCGCGGCCCCCTTGATCGACGCCTACAGGCTTGCCGACGCGCCGGGACTGCTTGCCGCCTACAACCCGATTACCGAAGCAAACGCAACGCCATTGGCTCTCACCTACGATGCCTTTGCTGCCGACGAAGCTTTCCGCGAAACCTACGGTCTGGTACTCGAGGAAAAAAGCTTCGAGCCCGGGGGGCTGTGCAAGGATTTCCTGAAGGAGGTCAAAGGCTTCCGGCTGTCGATGACGGTGAAGGCGGGAAAGCCGGCAAGCGATGTGCTGCAGGACGACACCCGTGTACCGGAAAGCCGTCGTTGCCCCACGGGCTATCGCATTGGCGGTGCGGTAACCCACATGAACGATGACGGCACGCAGACCCACATCGTCATGGTGTTGGTCAAATCGCTCGGGTTCGAGGGGACCACCGACGGACGATGGATTGCGGTTCCGACCCGGATCGCAAAATGAATGACGCGGGCGCCGGGGCTGACGTGAAATCAGCATACGCTTCTGCGCCGGCCCCGAAGCGATCGCGGTTCGTGCGGGCATTTCCGTCCGCGCCCGAACTTGTTTTCGGCACACCAGCCTGGGGCCTGGTGATGGTCGCGTCCGCCTGGGCAGCACTCTGGCTGCGCGAGAGCGGCTTGACCTTCCATCTGGCGGAACTGCTGGTGATGTATGGGCTCGGTGGCATGCTGGCCTGGCCGCTCGCCGTTTTCCTCGCGCGTTTCGCAACGCTCGGCCGTCCCGCCGAAACCCGGTTTGCCGCCTATTTGCTCTGTCTGTCTCTCGGCACGATCGCAGTGACGGCGATGCTGTTTGCGCTCGACTATCGCGTCTTCTACGCCCGCTGGCATGCCCATACCGGCACGCGAACCTGGTTTTACCAGTTCGGCTTCACCTCGCTCGTCGCCTTCTACCAGTTCCTGGTTCTTGGCGTCCGGCTCTATCTCCCCGTCGGTGGCGTCGCACTTCTGGCCGCCAGCCTGTGGCTTGCGGGCTCGCAAGGCCGTCAACAACGTTGAGCTTGCCGGGCATCTTTGCTAGAGGCACAGCATCCTCCACTGATGACGAAAGCTGAGAGCCCATGATCCCCCGTTATTCCCGACCGGAAATGGTGGCCATCTGGTCGCCGGAAACCAAGTTCCGCATCTGGTTCGAGATCGAGGCCCATGCCTGCGATGCGCTGGCCGAAATCGGCGTGATCCCGAAAGATGCTGCAAAGACGATCTGGGAAAAGGGCGGCGCTGCCAAATTCGACGTCGACCGCATCGACGAAATCGAAGCCGTCACCAAGCATGACGTCATCGCGTTCCTGACGCATCTGGCAGAGTTCGTCGGTCCCGACAGCCGCTTCATCCACCAGGGCATGACATCCTCCGACGTCCTCGATACCTGCTTCAACGTACAGCTGGTGCGCGCAACCGACCTGCTTCTGGCCGATATGGACAAGTTGCTGGAAGCGCTGAAGCGCCGCGCCTTCGAACACAAGGATACGGTGACGATCGGCCGCTCGCACGGCATTCACGCCGAACCGACGACCTTCGGCGTCAAGCTGGCGCTCGCCTATGCCGAGTTCGATCGCTGCAAGCAGCGCCTTATCGCGGCCCGTGAAGAAGTCGCGACCTGCGCTATTTCCGGCGCCGTCGGCACCTTCGCCAATATCGACCCGCGCGTCGAGGAACACGTCGCCAAGGCGCTTGGTCTGAAGCCGGAGCCGGTCTCCACTCAGGTCATTCCCCGCGACCGTCATGCGATGTACTTCGCCACCCTCGGCGTCGTCGCCTCGTCGATCGAGCGGCTGGCAACCGAAATCCGCCACCTGCAGCGCACCGAAGTCCTCGAGGCAGAGGAATACTTCTCGCCGGGACAGAAGGGCTCGTCGGCCATGCCGCACAAGCGCAACCCGGTGCTTACGGAAAACCTCACGGGTCTTGCCCGCATGGTCCGCGCCTTTGCCATTCCGGCCATGGAAAATGTGGCCCTCTGGCACGAGCGCGATATTTCGCATTCCTCGGTCGAGCGCATGATCGGCCCCGACGCGACGGTAACGCTCGACTTCGCGCTTGCGCGCCTGACCAACGTGATCGACAAGCTGCTCGTCTATCCCGACAACATGACCAAGAACATGAACAAGTTCCGCGGTCTCGTTCACTCGCAGCGCGTCCTGCTTGCCCTGACGCAGGCCGGCGTGTCGCGTGAGGATGCCTATCGCCTCGTTCAACGCAACGCGATGAAGGTCTGGGAACAGGGCAAAGACTTCCTCGAGGAGTTGCTGGCCGACGCTGAGGTTCGTGCGGCCCTGTCGGAAGCTGACATCCGTGAAAAGTTCGATCTCGGTTACCACACCAAGCACGTCGACACGATCTTCAGCCGGGTCTTCGGCTAACGCATGCCGCGCAAAAGTGCGTAGCGGTTTTGCGATAACGACATGCGCAAGAAATAAGAGCCGGGCGCGATAACCGCCCGGTTCGTGTCGGAACAAAGCACGTTTTTGTTGTAATGCTCTATTGTGCTCGCATTTGATGCAATTTGCTCGAATGCGGGCATTTTTGTTAGCAAGGAATTCAATCTTTGCGTGAGATGATCGAGGCTGATCAATTCAGATCGAGGGTTCACATGGCCTACAAGGACAGTGTTCAGCGCACGGCAGCGCGCACGCAGACGAAGATTACCGGAACGGTCACCTGCAAGACGGGCGCAAGCAACGGTATCGTCACGGATCTTTCCGCCGAAGGCATCTGCTTTCAGCTCTATTTCGACATCAATGCCCGAACCGGACAGGAAGTGACGATCCGCAGCGAAGAGCTCGGATTTCTGACCGGCATGGTGCGCTGGTATCGCGGTGACAAGATCGGCATCAAGCTCAATCTTTCGTCCAACACCGCCGCCCAGATTTCGTCCTACTACAAGTTTTTCAAGTAGTTCGAGCGATCATTGCGAGGCAAAGCGGCCAGCCTCCGGGAGGCTGGCCGTTTGTCGTTATCGCGTGCGGCTACGGGGGCCTGGCTCAACCATCTTGCGATACATGTGCCATGTCGCGTGGCCGAGGATCGGCATGATGACGGCGAGGCCGACAAAGACCGGGATCGACCCGATCAGCAGGCCGGCCGCAACGATCAGTCCCCAGAAGGCAACCGGTATGGGGTTGACGAGAGTTGCGCGGATCGATGTTTCGACGGCTGCCACTGCGCCGACGTCCCGATCGATCAGCAACGGGAACGACACCACGCTGATCGACAGCACGATCGCGGCAAAGACGAACCCGACGGCGTTGCCGACCAGGATCAGGTTCCAGCCTTGTTCCGTGCTGACGATGCCGTTCCAGAAGGCGACGATCGATGCCGGCGGTTCGGCGCTGAAGATCCTGATGTAAAGCGCCTGGGCCACCAATAGCCAGGCGATGAAGATGAAGAAGAGCATCGCTGCTACGGCCACGATGGAGGGCAGCGCCTTGGAACGATGCAGTCGGAAGGCGTGAGGCCACGACGTGTCCATGCCGAGTTCGCGACGCCTGCTGATCTCATAGAGTCCGATGGCCGCGACCGGCCCGATAAGGGCAAAGCCCGAGGCAAGCGGATAGAGCAACGGCAGCATGTTGGCGCCCGCGCTCCACGTCATGAGCACGGCACCGGCGATGGGATAGATCAAGCAGAGAAAAACGTAGTGAGACGGCTTTTCGCGAAAGTCGCTGAACCCAAGGCGCAACGCGTCCATCACGTCAGCCAGGCCGATCTTTCTTATTCCGGGATGGGCGACACTCGCGTCCGCTCCCGACAGAACATGGAATGTTGTCATGGCTCACACTCCTCAACCACCACAGAGCGGTCCCGGACCAGCGACAACGGCAAAACTCGAGCCGCATCGACCGCGACCTGCATTCTCGATTATACATAAAATGATGCCTCTGTCGCCTACGCCTTGACTTCGACGATTTTCGACGCCACATCGCGGCCATTATGAAACTTTCCGACGCCCATATCCTGATCGTTCCCGGCTACACCAACTCCGGCCCTGACCACTGGCAGTCCCGCTGGGAGAGAAAAATGTCGACCGCCCGCCGCGTGGAGCAGGCCGAATGGGCCAAGCCCGTGCGTGAGGATTGGGTGGCGCGCATGGTCGAGGAGGTCAATGCCGCAGAAAAGCCGGTGGTCATCGTCGCCCACTCGCTCGGCGTCGCGACCGCGGTCCATGCCCTGCCCCACGTCGAAAAGAAGATTGCCGGCGCCTTCCTGGTCGCCCCGCCTGATGTCGCCAATGCCGCGATCCGGCCGAAGCACCTCATGACCTTCGGCCCCTATCCCCGCGATCCGCTGCCGTTCCCATCGCTGATGGTCGCAAGCCGCAACGACCCGTTCGGCTCCTATGAGCATGCCGACGAAATCGCCAAGTGCTGGGGATCGCTGCTGGTGGATGCCGGAGAATCTGGCCATCTCAATACCGAGTCCGGGCATGGCCCCTGGCCGGAAGGCACGATGGTCTTTGCGCAGTTCCTCAGCCGCCTTCAATCCTGATCGCACTGCGAATAAGACGACACGGCATTAATCCGAAGTTCATGGTCCGCGATCATCATCGGCCGGCAACAAATGCTGGATCGTGGGATACGTGAGCGGACCGAAAGATCCCATCAGGAGCGAACGCCGCGCGTCGGCGAAGCCCAACATCGTCACGCAACCGACGCTGGACCAGCTGCCGGTGGCGGTCCTCGTTGTCGACGAAACAGGGACGCTCATTTCGGCAAACCCCTATGCCTGCGATCTTTTACGCCTTCTGCCGGCAGAGTTGCTCAATCGGTCTCTCCATGACCTTGTTCATGCTGACGATCGTCACCTGTTGATGCCCGCCGGTGCGTCGCAACCATCCTTGTCCGCCCAAACGATCCGCTTGCATGGCGCGGTCGACACCGTTTCACTGGTTTGCACCTGTTCTGCAATGGCGGGCAACCGCTTGTTGCTGATGCTGCCGGTCGACCACCTGATCGCCGAGATTGCGGGGCTTCGCAACGACGAGACGCGATGGAAGTATGCGCTGGAAAGTGCGCTTGAAGGCGTCTGGGATCACGATTTTTCGACCGGCAATCTCTTCTATTCCGCCACGTGGAAGCGCCTGCGCGGCCTTCCTGAAGACGCCCAGGTCGACGGCTCGCTCGATCGCTGGATCGAGAATGTGCATCCTGACGACCGTGCCCACGTGGTGGCCTCGATCGCACGCCAGGATTCAGGCGAAGTCACCTACAACACCTTCCAGTACCGCGAACGCCATGCGGACGGACATTGGGTCTGGATCGAAAGCCGCGGCGCATCCGTCGCCTATGGAGAGGACGGCAAGCCTACTCGCATCATCGGCACCGACACCGACATTACGCCGCGCAAGGAGGCCGAGGCGCGGCTGGAGGAAATTTCGCGGCGGCTGAGACTTGCCCTCGACGTATCGAAGATCGGGGTCTTCGACCATAATCTTGAAACGCAGGAGACGCTCTGGGACGAACGTATCCTCGGCATCTATGGCCTCGACCCCAAGGCCGGCGCGCCGAGCGGCCGCAACTGGGAAGACATGCTCCACCCCGACGACCGCGAAAAGGCGATCGCCCGCGTCAATGACGGCGTGGCGGCGGGTGCCCCCTTCACCAATGCGTTCCGCATCGTCCTGGCGAATGGAGAAATCCGGCACATTCGCGCCAACACGGCATTCTATGTCGACCGCGACGGTACCCGCAAACTGATCGGCGCGAACTGGGACGTGACCGAAGACATCGCGCTGCAGGAAGAACTGCGTAAGGCCAAGGCCGCAACCGAGGCCCGCAACCGCGAGCTTGAGGAAGCGCGCATCCGTATCGAATACAACGCGTTGCACGACTACCTGACGGACCTGCCGAATCGGCGCTATCTCGACCAGATCCTGGCGGACGATCCTACGCTCAACGCCATCCTCCACCTCGATCTCGATCGCTTCAAGCAGATCAACGACACGCTCGGGCATCAGGCCGGCGATGCGATGTTGACCCATGCGGCCGCAATCCTGCTGTCTCATGCCGACCAGGACGATTTCATCGCCCGCATCGGCGGCGACGAATTCGTCATTCTTTGCCGGCGCGGCCGTGGCCTGGATGAGCTTGGCGATCTGGCCGCCCGCATCGTGCATGCGTTCCGGCGGCCCATTCCCTATGACGGCCAGCTTTGCCGGCTCGGCGCCAGCATCGGTATCGCCTGGAGGGGCGACAGCGACACCGATCCAAAACAATTGCTGATGAATGCCGATATCGCGCTCTATCGGGCCAAGAGCCTCGGTCGCGACCGCTTCGAGGTGTTTTCCGAGCAGATCCAGAACCAGATCCTCAGCGCCAAGCGAACCGGCGACGACATCCGTCAGGCTATCGAAGAAGGGCAGTTCGTGCCCTACTATCAGCCGCAGTTCGACGCCCACTCGTTGGAGTTCACCGGCGTCGAAACCCTGGTGCGATGGGACCATCCCGAACGCGGCATCCTCGCTCCCATCCATTTCCTGAAGGTAGCCGAAGAGATCAACGCCCTGCCCGCGATCGACAGGAACATCGTCGAGATGGCCTATTCCGATTTTGCGGCCTGGCGGCGTGCCGGTCTCGCGGTCCCCAAGATCTCGGTCAATGTCTCCTCGCGCAGGCTGCGCGACCCGAGCCTGATCTCAGACCTTCGCGCCATGAACATCCCACCTGGTGTAATGTCTTTCGAGCTGCTGGAATCCATCTTTCTCGACGACCTCGAAGACGAGATTGCCGCGACGATCACCGCGCTCAACACGCTCGGTATCGAGATCGAAATCGACGACTTCGGCACCGGCCACGCCTCGATCATCGGCCTCCTCAACCTCAACCCGGCCCGCCTGAAAATCGACCGGGCGCTGGTGGGGCCGATCACCGAAAGCGCCAAGCAGGCAAAGCTCGTTCGCGCCATCATCGACATCGGGCATTCGCTCAATATCAAGGTGGTGGCCGAAGGTGTGGAGACGTGGGAGCACGCGGCGATGCTGAGGGAGCTTGGCTGTGATATTCTGCAGGGCTACGCACTGGCAAAGCCGATGAGCCGCACCGATTTTGAAGAACGCATCAGAAGCGGCTGGACACCGTCGCCGGCCGCCGAATCGACGCCGGAAAAAGGGCGCAGATACAAGGCAGCCAAATAAAAACCGCCCGGCTTTTCAGCCGAGCGGCCATGTCGCGAGCCGTCTGGCTGCCCGAAATTACTTGCTCTGAATCTGCTCGATCGCTTCGCCGAGAAGCTCGAGCATGCGCACGCGAATCTGCTCTTCGCTCTGCGCCACGCCGGCGGCATCGAAATCGGCCTTGATCTTGCGCACGACGTCCTCGTGGCCGACCTCTTCGAAATCGGCCGCAACGACTTCCTTCGCATAGGCATCTGGGTCGCTCTTGCCGAGCAAGCCGGCAGCCCAGAGACCAAGAAGCTTGTTGCGGCGCGCCTCAGACTTGAACCTCAGTTCCTCGTCCAGCGCAAACTTTGCTTCAAAGGCCTTTTCGCGATCCTGCATCGTCGTCATCAATTGATCTCCCGTGAGAATTCCATGCCGGAAATAGTTATGGCCATAAACCAAAACAGTGGTCAAAGTGCAATGCGAAGTTTTCTTGTTTCCTGACTTTCGTGGTACCGTAAGCATGTCGCGCAAAGGTGTGCAGCGGTTTTGCGATAACGGCATGCGGGAAATCAGAGATCTGAGTCGCAAGGAGCGAATCTGGCAGGTCGCGACACGCTTCAGGTAAATCAGGGGAAGGGAAGATACGCCGATTGTGAAATGCGTTCTTTTCAGCTATGGACCCCGTGAGAAGACTCCACTAGCGCGACCCAAGTGCGCCAACAACCACAGAGACAGTATCCATGAATCGTCGCCGCCGTATCTACGAGGGCAAGGCAAAGATCCTCTATGAGGGTCCCGAGCCGGGCACGCTGATCCAGTTTTTCAAGGACGACGCGACCGCCTTCAACAAGAAAAAGCATGACGTCATCGACGGCAAGGGTGTGCTGAACAACCGGATTTCCGAGTATATCTTCACGCATCTGAACCGTATCGGCATTCCAACGCACTTCATCCGCCGTCTCAACATGCGCGAGCAGTTGATCAAGGAAGTCGAGATCATCCCGCTTGAGATCGTCGTGCGCAATGTTGCCGCCGGCTCGCTGGCAAAGCGCCTCGGCATCGAGGAAGGCACCATCCTTCCCCGTTCGATCATCGAATTCTACTACAAGGCCGATGCTCTTGATGACCCGATGGTCTCCGAAGAGCATATCACCGCGTTCGGTTGGGCAAGCCCGCAGGAACTCGATGACGTCATGGCGCTTGCCATCCGCATCAACGACTTCCTGACCGGCCTGTTCCTCGGCGTCGGCATCCAGCTCGTCGATTTCAAGATCGAGTGTGGTCGCCTGTTCGAAGGCGACATGATGCGCATCATCCTGGCGGACGAAATCTCGCCGGACAGCTGCCGTCTGTGGGACATCGAGACCAAGGAAAAGCTCGACAAGGACCGCTTCCGCCGTGATTTGGGCGGGCTGGTCGAGGCCTATCAGGAAGTGGCTCGCCGTCTCGGCATCATGAACGAGAACGAGCCCGTGCGCGGCACTGGCCCCGTTCTGGTCAAGTAGTTTCTGGTCAAGTTAGTTCGGGGAAAGTGAAAGTGATCAAGGCACGTGTAACCGTGACGCTGAAGAATGGCGTTCTCGATCCGCAGGGCAAGGCAATCGAGGGTGCGCTCGGCGCACTCGGCTTCGACGGCATCGGCCAGGTCCGCCAGGGCAAGGTGTTCGATCTGCAGATCGAGACCGGCGACAAGGCCAAGGCCGAGGCCGACCTCAAGGCGATGTGTGAAAAGCTGCTCGCCAACACGGTGATCGAAAACTACACCATCTCCCTCGCCTAACGGCGGCGGAGCGCCGCGGATGGCCTGACGTGACGGCCAGCGTGATCTGGAAATAATGAGGGGGCCCATCTGGCATGGGCCATCCCCATTCAGATCAGCCGGACGACATCGAAGGCACATTCTGTCCGCGGCTCGATGGTTTCAAAGTAGCAGGATGCAGTGCATCCAATATCGGCCCCGAGCGCAGGCAACTGCGCTTCGGCCGCATCGGAAACCGCCTCGAATTGCATGAGCTTCAAGAGGCGCAGGCAGGGTTTGAACCGCACCATGAAGTCAGCCGTCGTCCAGCTTCCAGGCCTCAACCGCGATCGCGACATGATCGCTGCCCTCACCAAGATCTCCGGCAAGGCGCCCGTGACCGTCTGGCAGACGGAAACGGAGATCCCGGATGTCGACCTGATCGTCATCCCCGGCGGTTTTTCCTACGGCGACTATCTGCGCTGCGGGGCGATTGCTGCGCGCATGCCGGTCATGCAGGCGATCAAGGCGAAGGCTGAAAAGGGCGTCAAGGTTCTCGGCGTCTGCAATGGCTTCCAGATCCTGGTCGAGGCCGGTCTTCTGCCGGGCGCGCTGATGCGCAACGCGTCGCTCAAGTTCGTCTGCCGCGAGGTCAAGCTCGAAGTCGTCAACGCCGACACCGACTTTACCCGCGCCTATTCCAAGGGACAGATCATCCGCAGCCCGGTCGCTCACCACGACGGCAACTATTTTGCTGACGCGGAGACCCTGAAGACGATCGAAGGCAACGGCCAAATCGTCTTCCGCTACGCCGAAGGCACCAATCCGAATGGCTCGATGGGCGATATTGCCGGCGTGATGAACAAGGCCGGCAACGTGCTCGGCATGATGCCGCATCCGGAGAACCTGATCGAAGCGGCTCATGGCGGCGCCGACGGCCGTGGCATCTTCGCTTCCGCTCTCGAAGTAATCGCCGCTTAACCGTCCCGCTGATAGAAGGCATCCGACCATCCCCTTAACGCAAGCGAGACCGTCGATGCCTTCAATCTTCACTGGACGCCTGACCGGCCCCGCTTGCGCGGCATTCGCCTTGATGCTTCTGGCGTCGTGCCAATCGCCGCGCCCGCCGGCACCGACGGCAAGCTCGGCAGCCCTGCCGACGATGGAACGCGTTGCGCTTGGCGCCAACAGCTGCTGGTTCAAGTCAGGCGATCCGGCCTTCAAGAGCTACCGGCTCGCCCCTGAACTCAATTCCTTCTCGGGACGCCCCCGTATCCTGATCGTACCGCGCAAGTCACCCGAAGCACGGCCGCTTGCCGTCGTTCAGGCGGAAGGCCAGCCGGCACGACTCCAGGCATTCGGGCCGCTCATGAGCGAACCGGTCGGCACCCGCATGAGCGCAGATATCCGCCGTTGGGCTGCTGGCGGCCAGGGCTGCAACTGATCAAGCCACCGATTGAGCGTTCGGACGCTGCGGCCCTGGCGCGCTCAGCGTTCGCCAATGCGCGTCGCGATCTCTACTGCATGTTTCCTTAAATCGTATTCGATTTAAGGATAAAAACATGCAGCAATTCAATGTGCTACAGCGACCTTTGCGCGTCTGATAAGACGCGCGGCGCTGTAGGATACGCTTACTGCGCTTCGAGTTTTTGCCATTCGCATGCCGTTTCGCAAACCACTGCACAGTTTGCGCGGCGCCCGTTAACGCCAGAACGCCACAGACGATTCTCGCCGGGCATCCCTTTCGCAAACACCGATATCGCTCAATTGCCAGTCGCTCATTTCTTCGAGCGCCAAGCGGCTGCGTCTCTTGGCCGCCAGAAAACAATAGAGCCGCCAAAGGCGTTGAAGCGCGCTCTTCGCACTTCCCGAAAATTCGACGTCGAACCCGGCCTTGCGGCGCACGCGAGGGGCCTTGTCCACACTTGGCGAGCAAATTGTATCAATTGTACTCATTGTAGGCTCCAATGCATCGATTGAAATCATTGCATTGGTGATAATTGACATATTTCGCCCTGTAATCTAGATAATTGTCACTATGACAAATTGGCTCCCGGACATTCAGCAGGGTCATGGTCCGCTTTATGCGCGGATCGCCGACCAGATCGAACAGGCAATTGGCGAAGGCGCCCTGCCCGTCGGCGCAAAATTGCCGCCGCAGCGCAATCTCGCCTATGACATTGGTGTCACCATTGGCACCATTGGACGCGCCTACAATATCGTGCGCGAACGCGGCCTCGTCAGCGGCGAGGTCGGGCGCGGAACCTATGTGCTCGATCACCAGGAAAGCCGCCCGCCGGAACAGGCCGACCCGCTGACCACGTCCTTGGCCGGCACGCGGCCGCTCATCGCACCCGCGGGTAAGCTGCGGTTCGACAGCACTGCAGCACCGGATATCGGCCAGGGCCACGTCTTGAGTGAACTCTTGAGCGAAATCAGCCACGACCACCACGCCGACATTGCCAGCTACGCGCGCAATTTCCCGGATCACTGGTTCGAGGCCGGATGCCAATGGCTGGCACGTGGTGGTTTTCGTCCCTCGCCCGAAACGATTGTGCCGACGCTGGGAGCGCATGCGGCGGTTATCGCCGTGATCGCGGCAGTCACCTCGCCCGGTGATCGTATCGCCTTCGAGACATTGACCTATTCCCAGGTCAGTCGCAGCGCCGGCCTGATCGGGCGGCGCACGACCCTGATGGAATCGGATGAATTCGGCCTGATCCCCGACGATTTCGAGCGGGTCTGCGCGCAGCAGCATCCCAAGCTCGCCTTTCTGATGCCGAGCGCGCAGAATCCGACCGTCGCCGTCATGCCGCTTGCCCGGCGTCAGGCAATTGCCGACATCGCGCGCAAATACGGCGTCTGGCTGGTGGAGGACGATCTTTACGGTGCCATGACCGGCGATCCGACGCCGCCTTTGGCAGAGCTTGCGCCTGAACGGACCTTCCTGGTCGGAGGTCTTTCAAAGTCGGTCGCTGCTGGTGTGCGCGGCGGCTGGGTCGCCTGCCCTCCCCATTTCAGCCAGCGCATCCGCATTGCTCACAAAATGGTCAGCGGCGGCCTGCCGTTCATCCTGGCGGAGCTTTGCGCGCGGCTTGTTCTCTCCGGCTCGGCCACCATTCTGCGAAGCAAAGGTATTCAAGAGATCCGGGCGCGCGAGGCGATGGCGCGCGAAGTGTTCGACGGTATCGAGTTCAGCTCGCATCCGAGCGTTCCCTTCCTATGGATGAAGCTGCCGGAGCCATGGCTCTCCGGCACGTTCAAGCAGGCAGCACTACAGGAGGGCGTGCTCGTCGACGACGAGGACGAATTCAAGGCTGGCCGGGCGGACCGCGTCTTCCACCGTATTCGCATAGGCTTCTCCTCACCCGCCGACCGTGCCGAGGTGCGCCGTGGCTTTCAGACACTGAGGCGGCTGCTCGACAGCGGGCGAGCGGGCTACGATAGTTTCGACTGATAACCCGGATCCGTGGGGTGACTTTCGCGCAAGGCTGAGCATCATATGTTTTAGCAGTCTTGCGTAGATCGATTCACTTCAAGGATTCGGAATACCGAAATTGCTCATTTTCATTCGTCGTTCAGCCTCGCGACGGTGTCGCTTGTTCTTGCCAGTCTAGTTTCGACCGTACCTGCCATCGCCGGCGGCGGCATTTTTGATGAGATGCGGTTCGGAACGACCGCCTCGATCAGCAATGGTGACAAGCGCGAACACGGCGTCTTTCCCTCCGTCACCGTCTTCTTCGATCCGCTCGACGCTGACAGTGCCAAAGATCTCGGCGAGAAGTTGCTGCGACCGCGCATCCATGCGGGCGCTGCCATCGCGACTTCGTCCGACGGCGCCAATGAAGTCTATGGCGGTTTGAGCTGGACCTTCGATGTGACGAAACGCTTCTTCGTCGAGCTTGGCGCCGGCGGCACCGTGCATGATGGCGAATTGCACGCCGACGGCGCATCCGGGCCAAAGCTCGGCTGCCGCCTGCTCTTTCGCGAATATGCCGCGGCCGGCTTCAGATTCGACGAGCATTGGAACCTGTCAGCGACGGTGGAGCATGCCTCGCATGCCGAGCTTTGCTACGGTTCCAACGATGGCTTGACCCGTGCCGGCCTCGCGCTCGGCTACAAGTTCTGACAGGTCGGCACCACTGCGGCGCGTGAGGACCTCAAAAAGGGCGGCAACCGTTGTTGATCGCCCGTATTTTTCTGTCGCGCCGCGCCGCAGCATACGCTAAAGAAGCCGCAAAGCGCCCCCTGTGTCTGTTGCGGTTCGCACGCGCCATATCCCGTGGAAGGATTGCGCGCCGCCCGAAGGATTTGACGGTCGACGATGACGATTTCCAACACCCGCCCCATCACCCCGGAACTCATCGCCTCGCACGGGCTCAAGCCCGATGAATACGAGCGCATTCTCGGCCTGATCGGACGCGAGCCGACCTTCACCGAGCTCGGCATCTTTTCGGCGATGTGGAACGAGCACTGCTCCTACAAATCTTCGAAGAAGTGGCTGCGCACGCTGCCGACCAAGGGTCCGCGCGTCATTCAGGGCCCGGGCGAAAACGCCGGTGTCGTCGACATCGATGACGGCGACTGCGTCGTCTTCAAGATGGAGAGCCACAATCATCCGTCCTACATCGAGCCCTACCAGGGAGCTGCGACCGGTGTTGGCGGTATCCTGCGCGACGTCTTCACCATGGGCGCCCGCCCGGTTGCGGCGATGAACGCCTTGCGCTTCGGCGCGCCGGATCACCCGAAGACCCGTCACCTCGTTTCCGGCGTCGTCGCCGGCGTCGGCGGCTACGGCAATTCCTTCGGTGTTCCAACCGTTGGTGGCGAAGTCGAGTTCGATGCCCGCTACAACGGCAACATCCTTGTCAACGCCTTTGCCGCCGGCCTCGCCAAGAGCGATGCGATCTTCTACTCCAAGGCCGAAGGCGTCGGCCTCCCGGTCGTCTATCTCGGCGCCAAGACCGGCCGTGACGGCGTCGGCGGCGCGACAATGGCGTCGGCCGAGTTCGACGAATCGATCGAGGAAAAGCGTCCGACCGTGCAGGTCGGCGACCCCTTCACCGAAAAGTGCCTGCTCGAAGCATGCCTGGAGCTGATGCAGACCGGCGCTGTCATCGCCATCCAGGACATGGGTGCAGCCGGTCTCACCTGCTCGGCCGTCGAAATGGGCGCCAAGGGCGATCTTGGCATCGAGCTTAACCTCGACACCGTTCCGGTGCGCGAAGAGCGCATGACGGCTTACGAAATGATGCTCTCGGAAAGCCAGGAGCGCATGCTCATGGTGCTGGAGCCGGCCAAGGAAGAAGTCGCCAAGGCGATCTTCGTCAAGTGGGGCCTCGATTTTGCGATCGTCGGCAAGACCACCGACGACCTGCGCTTCCGCATCCTGCATCAGGGCGAAGAAGTCGCGAACCTGCCGATCAAGGAACTGGGCGACGAAGCGCCGGAATACGACCGTCCCTGGACCCCGGCCAAGGTCCCGACGGCACTTCAGACCAACGACATACCGCAGACGGATGTTGCCGACGCGCTCGTGCAACTGGTCGGTTCGGCCAACAATTCGTCGCGCCGATGGGTCTACGAACAGTATGACACGCTGATCCAGGGCAACTCCCTGCAACTGCCGGGCGGTGACGCCGGCGTCGTGCGGGTCGAAGGCCACCAGACCAAGGCGCTGGCCTTCTCCTCCGACGTGACGCCGCGCTACGTCGAGGCGGATCCGTTCGAAGGCGGCAAGCAGGCGGTTGCCGAGTGCTGGCGCAACCTGACGGCGACCGGCGCGTTGCCGCTGGCGGCAACCGATAACCTCAATTTCGGCAACCCGGAGCGTCCTGAAATCATGAGCCAGCTGGTCCATGCCATTAAGGGCATCGGCGAGGCCTGCACGGCCCTCGATTTCCCGATCGTTTCCGGCAACGTGTCGCTCTACAACGAGACCAATGGCCAGGGAATCCTGCCGACCCCGACGATCGGCGGCGTCGGCCTGATCAAGGACTGGTCGAAGATGGCACGCATCCGTTTTGCCGCTGCCGGCGAAACGATCCTTCTCGCCGGTGCGCCGGAAGGCCTCGGCTCGCACATCGCCCAGTCTGTCTATATGCGCGACGTTCACGGCCGCACGGACGGTCCGGCGCCGCATGTCGATCTGGCGCATGAGCGCAAGGTCGGCGACTTCGTTCGGAGCCTGATCGTCGACGGCCTGGCGACATCTGTTCACGACTGCTCGTCCGGCGGCTTGGCTCTCGCCGTCGCAGAAATGGCGATGGCTTCTGATATCGGCGCGAGGGTCGATGCGGTCGAAGGTCATGATCCGATTGCTGTTTTCTACGGCGAGGATCAGGGGCGCTATGTGCTGACGGTTGCGGCCGGCAACGTCGCTGCCGTTCGCACTCGTGCGGAAAAGGCGGGCGTTGCCCTGCCGGAAATCGGCATGACCGGCGGCGATGCCGTCAAGCTCGGCGCAGCGCGCGCCGTCGCAATTCAGCAATTGCGCTCGGCCCATGAATCGTGGTTCCCTGACTTCATGGACGGCGCCAGCAACGCTGCTGCCGCCGCAGAATAATAAAGGGAGTTGGCGTATCATGCCCATGGCACCAGGCGACATCGAAGACATGATCAAGGCAGGAATTCCCGGCGCCAAGGTCACGATCCGCGATCTGGCCGGTGACGGCGACCACTATGCCGCCGAAGTCGTGGCCGAAGCGTTTCGTGGCAAGACACGGGTGCAGCAGCACCAGATGGTCTACAACGCGCTGAAGGGTAACATGGGTGGCGTCCTGCACGCGCTCGCCCTTCAGACGAGTGCACCGGAGTAGGCCTAACATGGCCGACCTGATCAAGGAACTGGTCAGCGGCGTTGTCGACAGCGCGCTGAAGGAAATCCTGAAGAAGACCGGCGTCAAGCGGACCGCGACGAAGCGGACGAAGCGCCGGACGCGCAAGGCAGCGACTGGCGGCATTCTGGGCGATATCCTGGAAGCCGCCATCGGCAAGCCGGCCAAGAAACAGGTGAGCCGGCGGCGAACCGCCAGCGCACGCAGCAAGGCGCGGCGACGTTCGGCTTGAGCAGTTGTATTAAAACCACATCTTGAGGCCCATCAATATTTGTTGCACTCGGGTGATGAAAATCACCGATATGCATGCTATCTAAGGCCCAATCGATATCCGGTCCTTGAAACCGGGCGCAGGAAGGATGAAAAGATGAGCGAAATTCACGAATTCATCGCAAATGAAGTCAAGACCAACGACGTGGTGCTCTTCATGAAGGGTACGCCGCAGTTCCCGCAGTGTGGGTTCTCCGGCCAGGTGGTCCAGATTCTCGATTACATCGGCGTCGACTATAAGGGGGTCAATGTCCTTGCCGATGCGGACCTGCGCCAAGGCATCAAGGACTATTCGAACTGGCCGACCATCCCTCAGCTTTACGTGAAGGGTGAGTTCGTCGGCGGTTGCGACATTGTCCGCGAAATGTTCCAGGCTGGCGAACTCCAGTCGCATCTGCAGGAACAGGGAATTTCGGTCAAGGGCGCTGCTGCCTAAGTCAGGCCGCCACCTCCGATCTGGTCGGAAAAGGCGGGCGACCGCCTTTTTTGATTCCGGAAATAGATCCGGATCGTCTAATTTTCGTTGTTCTTTTCTAGGCGGAACACACTCTCGTTCTGTCATGAAGCGGTCGCGATAAATCGGCATAAGCAGCCTGAAAGGGCGTTCGCCCGTCCCCACGCTCCGGCTTGGCCCGGCTGCCCACCGCCGAAAGTCCCTTTCGCTTCAAATCGGATGCCGCTTGCACCGCTTTGCCGGACCAGGCCCGTCCCCTCAAACGACACTCGACATGCCGACCGGCATTTTGCCAGCCGACGTCGCCTCTTTCCGGAACAAACTCCGGTCTTGACCTATTTCGGTTGCGCTCGGCGCGCCGCAAGGATTTTGCCTATGACGACCATGACAGACGAAGCGGCCGCTCCCGGCCTCAGCAAGTTTCAGTTCATTGCCCTGATGGCGATGCTGATGGCGGTCAATGCAATCTCGATCGACATCATGCTGCCCGGTCTGCAGGAGATCGGTGCGAGCCTCGGCGTCACCGACGAAAACCATCGGCAATATGTCATCACCGCCTATCTCATCGGCATGGGCGTTGCGCAGCTGTTCTTCGGCCCGTTGTCGGATCGTTTCGGCCGCAAGGCGCCATTGCTCGCCGGGCTTGGCATCTACGGCATCTGCGCGGTCGCCATCGCCATCGTGCCGACCTTCAGCGCCCTGCTGGCGCTGCGTTTCGTCCAGGGCATCGGCGCTGCGGCAACCCGCGTCATCACCGTGTCGATCGTCCGTGACGTCTATGGTGGCCGTCGTATGGCCGAGGTGATGTCGCTGATCATGATGGTGTTCATGATCGTGCCGGTCATCGCGCCGAGCGTCGGACAGTTGATCATGATCTTTGCCGAGTGGCACATGATTTTCGTCGTCATCGCACTCTTCGCTTTTATGATGGCAACGCTCGTCGTGTTCCGGCTTCCGGAGACGCTCAATCCGGACCATCGCCGCGCCTTCACGCCGTCCGTGATCCTCAACGGCTTCAAGATCGTTCTGACCAACCGGTTGTCGCTTTTCTATACGTTGGCGACATCCGTCATCCTCGGTGCCCTCTTCGGCTTCATCAACTCAGCGCAGCAGATCTTCGTCGGGGTCTACGGGCTGGGTCTGTGGTTCCCGGTCGTGTTTGCGGCATTTGCCGGAATGATGGCGGTGGCGTCCTTCACCAACTCGCAGCTCGTTCGGCGCTTCGGCATGCGGGCGTTGTCGCATGCCGCGCTGCTCGGCTTCACACTCGCGAGCTTCCTCTGGATGGCGGCGTCGCTCTATGGCCCGGTGCCTTTTGCGCTCTTCGTGGTCCTTTATGGCGCTGCGATGTTCCAGTTCGGGCTGATCGCGTCGAATTTCAATGCGATGGCGATGGAGCCGCTCGGCCACGTCGCCGGCACGGCCTCCTCGGTGCTCGGCTTTACCCAGACCATCGGCGGCGGCGTCATCGGCGCCTTCATCGGCCAGGCCTTCGATGGGACGGCGACACCGCTTGCCATCGGCTACTTCACAGTGGCTGCGATCGGCGTCGTCTTCGTTCTCATCGCCGAACGCGGAAAGCTGTTCAAGGCACACAACCCGGCAGGCTGACCGCAGCCTGCCGTTCGGATTTCTCCTCCCAGATCTGCTCTTACGGGTACGCACAATGACCACGATCACCACACAGTCCGAACACGTCGATGGGGTTTCGGGCGCGGCCCGCCTCAACATGGGCATCCTCGAATTCATCATCACCATCGCCGTCATGACGGCGAGCGTGGCGATCGCCATCGACAGCATGCTGCCGGCATTGCCGAGCATCGGCCAGTCGCTGAACGTCGCCAACTCCAACGACACCCAGCTCGTCATTGGCGTCTTCTTCCTCGGCTTCGGCCTTTCGCAGATCTTCTTCGGTAGCCTTTCCGACACGTTCGGACGGCGCGCGGTGCTGCTCGGTGGCCTTGCCTTTTTCACCGTGTCGATGTTTGCCGCCGCCCTCACCCAGAGCTTCGAGATGCTGCTGGTGCTGCGCTTCGTCCAGGGCATCGGTGCTGCCGCCGTGCGCATCACCACCATGGCGATCGTGCGCGACTGCTTCGGCGGCCGCGAGATGGCGCGGGTGATGTCTTACGTCATGATCGTCTTCATGGTCGTTCCGATCGTCGCCCCGTCTATCGGCCAGCTCGTCATCCTCTATGCCAACTGGCACTGGATCTTCATCCTGATCGGTATCATCGGCGCCATCCTTTTCGTCTGGGCGCTGGCCCGCATGAAGGAATCGCTGCCCCACGAAGAGCGCCTGCCGCTTTCGGTCAAGTCGGTCACATCTGGCTTCAAGACGGTGCTGACCAACCACATCACCTGCGGCTATATGATCGGCATGACGATGTTCACCGCCGTCATCTGCGCTTACATCGTCACGGTTCAGCAGATCTTCGGCGAGGTCTATGGCCTCGGCGACTGGCTGCCGATCGCCTTTGCCGGTACTGCCGGCGGCATCGCCGTCGCCAACTTCGCCAACGGTTTCTTCGTGCGCAGCTTCGGCATGCGTCGCATCTCGCATGTATCGATGATCCTGTTCACGCTGATTTCCGCCATCGGCTTTGCCATGTCGCTTTGGGGCACGCCGGCCTTCGTCGTCAGCTACCTGATGTTCTCGGTGCTGTTGATGTTTTTTGCTGTCATAGCGACCAACTTCACCGCGATCAGCCTCGAGCCGATGGGACACCTTGCCGGTACCGCGACCGCGATCACTGGTTTCGTCTCGACGACCGGCGGTGCGCTGCTCGGGGGCGCCGTCGGCCAGTTGTTCAACGGCACGCTGCAGCCGCTGCTCGGGGGCTTTGCCCTCTTTGGCATCGTGACGATCCTTGCCACCCTCTGGGCCGAGAAGGGCAAGCTCTTCACCCATCCCGGTGACAAGGACGTGTCGCTCGACCACGGCGGCGGCCACATGTAATAGCGGCCAGACCAACAAAAAGCCCGCCTGGAGCGACCGAGGCGGGCTTTTTTGCTTTGATGATTTCGTCCGTTCAGACGGTGAAAACTTCGCGCCGCAGCGTTTCCCAGCTGTCCTTGTCGGTCGCCAGCAGCAGGCCGCCATTGAGATGAGCCGGCAGATAGGGCGAACCGTCGAAACGCGCGGCATAGGCGCCCGCCTCCTGTGCGATCAAGGTGCCGGCCAGGTGATCCCAGGGCATCAGCTTCTGGTACATCAGGAAGTGGATATAGCCGCCGGCAAGGATGCGGTATTCGTGTGCGGCACAACGGTAGCTCGTTGCAATCCGTACCTTGGCCATGTTGGCCATCACCTCGCGCCGCGCGTCTTGCTTGTAGAAGCCCGTCGATGCGCCGCCGACCATGCTTTCAAGCGGCACGCCTGCGGTCACCGACATGCGCTCCTGCGAGCCGTCAGGACGGCACATCCAGGCGCCTGAACCCTTCTCGGCGATTACCCAGTCGTTGCCGAGCGGATCATAGATGATGCCCGCAACCGTCTCGCCCTTGGAGACGACGCTCGCCATGACGCCGAACAGCGGCAGGCCGGCTGCGAAGTTGAAGGTACCGTCGATCGGATCGACGACGACGGCCAGATCGGCATCGGCCAGCTTGTCGAGCAGCGCCGGGTCAGCCGCGACGGATTCTTCGCCGATGAACACGGCGCCCGGCGCAATCTCGTCCATGCGCGCCTTGATCAGGCGTTCGGCTGCCTCGTCGCCCTCGGTGACGAGATCGATCGCTTCCGACTTCATCCGGACATCGCCCGCGCCGAGATTGCGAAACCGCGGCAGGATTTCTTTGACCGCGGCTTCCTGCAGCAGATTGGCAAGGGCGGCGATGTCGACGGAATGGCTCATTCTTTGGGCTCCGGTGAGAGGGACTGGAAGTCGAAAAGCTTGGGGTCGAGCAGATGCGACGGGTTCACATGGCCGAGCGCCCGCAGCATCGTGTCCTTGCGGCCCGGCATACGCCGTTCGAGGTCGGCAAGCATTGTCTTCATGGCATTGCGCTCGAGGCCATCCTGCGAGCCGCAGAGGTCGCAAGGAATGATCGGAAACTCCATCGCAGCGGCGAATTTCGCCAGGTCGTCCTCGGCCGCATAGGCGAGCGGCCGCAGCAGCATCAGATCGCCTTCGTCGTTCAGAAGCTTCGCCGGCATCGAGGCGAGCCTGCCGCCGTGGAAGAAGTTCATGAAGAAGGTTTCGAGAATATCTTCCCGGTGATGGCCGAGAACCAGCGCGTCGCAACCCTCCTCGCGCGCGATGCGATAGAGATTGCCGCGGCGCAGACGCGAACAGAGCGAGCAGTAGGTGGCCCCTGTCGGCACTTTTTCTTTCACGATCGAATAGGTGTCGCGATACTCGATGCGGTGCTTGACGCCGATCGAGGCCAGATATTCCGGCAGGATATGCTTGGGGAAGTTCGGCTGTCCCTGATCGAGGTTGCAGGCGACCAGCTCGACGGGCAACAACCCGCGCCATTGCAGGTCCATCAGCAAAGCCAGCAGGCTGTAGCTGTCCTTGCCGCCGGAAATCCCGACCAGCCAGCGCTTGGCGCCCTTCAGCATGCCGAAGTCGTCGAGCGCCTGCCGTGTCTGCCGCAGGAGCCGCTTGCGCAGTTTGTTGAAGGAGACCGACGACGGCATGCGTTCGAAGATCGGATGAAGACCCGTCTCGATATCGCCGTCTTCAACGGCATTGTCGATTGCGTCAGGCGAAAGGGCTGGCGAATGATCCATGGCAACGATCCTGGAATGGCCGGCTCGGGAGAAGAGAGCGCACGGCAAGTCACGGCCAGCACTTGCCCCGTTCCATCCTCAAGATCAAGGGAAAACGGCCCTTCGGCCGAAATCAGGATCCAAACACCGACCAGCCGGTGCGCGCGGCCAACATCTCGAGCGCCAGCGATCCCAGCAGCGAATTGCCGTTCTCGTTCAACCCCGGCGACCAGACAGCGACGGAGGCCTTGCCGGGCGCAACTGCAAGAATGCCGCCGCCGACGCCGCTCTTTCCCGGTAGGCCGACGCGGTAGGCGAAATCGCCCGAGCCGTCATAATGGCCGCAGGTCAGCATCAGCGCATTGATGCGTCGGGCGCGCTGCCGCGACACGACGGAGTGGCCGGTCAGCGGGTTGGTGCCGCCGGCTGCCAGAAACAGGCCGGCCTTGGCGAGCTGGCTGCAGGTCATCGCCAGCGCGCAATGGTGGAAATAGACGCCGAGCACATGCTCGACCGGGTGATCGAGCCGCCCGAAGGAGCGCATGAAGTTCGCAAGTGCGAAATTGCGGAAGCCGGTCGCCGTCTCGGAGCGGGCGACCTCGTGATCGATGACGATGGCATCGTCGTCTGCAAGATAGCGCACGAACTGCACGATCTCGCCGATCAGTTCCCGCGGCGTGTGGCCGGCAAGGATCAGGTCGCTGATGGTGATCGCGCCGGCGTTGATGAAGGGGTTGCGCGGCTTGCCGCCTTCCTGCTCGAGCTGGACGATGGAGTTGAACGCCGAGCCTGATGGTTCCCGGCCGACCCGGTGCCAGATGGTCTCGCCGTGTTTGCCGAGCGCCAACGTCAGCGTGAACACCTTGGAGACGCTCTGGATGGAGAACGGTACCTCGGCATCGCCGACTCGGTGCACCTGTCCGTCGGTTGTCACCACAGCCATGCCGAAGTGTTTGGGATCGACACGCGCCAGCTGAGGGATGTAGTCCGCGACCTTGCCCTCGCCGAGCCGTGGCGTCAGCTCTCGGTGGATGTCCTCGATGATCGCCTGCAGGTCTTGCGGCGTCTTCTGCTCCGGCATGCGATTTCCCCTTCGCCGCGCAAGTCATCGTCTCGTCCGCGACCACCGCGCCGCGCATCCATCTGGATATCCGACAGTCGCAGAAGCCGGACGAGTCGCGCGGCAGATCAAAGCGCCGCGATATCTGAAGAGACAAAAAAACCGCCCGTTTCCGGGCGGTTTCGATCGTTCACAAGGCCGAGACCTCGGATTAACGCGAGTAGAATTCGACGACCAGGTGCGGTTCCATAACGACGGCGTACGGCACGTCGGAGAGAACCGGAACGCGGACGAAGGTTGCAACCATCTTGTTGTGGTCGACTTCGATGTAATCAGGAACGTCGCGCTCAGCGAGCTGGACGGCTTCGAGAACCGTAACGAGCTGCTTGGACTTTTCCTTGACTTCGATGACGTCGCCCGGCTTGCAACGGTAGGAACCGATGTTGACGCGAACGCCGTTAACCTTGACGTGGCCATGGTTGACGAACTGACGTGCAGCGAAAACGGTCGGAACGAACTTTGCGCGGTAGACGATCGCGTCGAGGCGCGATTCGAGCAGGCCGATCAGGTTCTCCGGGGTGTCACCCTTGCGGCGGTCAGCTTCGGCGAAGATCGCACGGAACTGCTTTTCGCGGATGTCGCCGTAGTAGCCCTTCAGCTTCTGCTTGGCGCGCAGCTGCACACCGAAGTCCGAAAGCTTGGACTTGCGGCGCTGACCGTGCTGGCCCGGGCCGTATTCGCGGCGGTTAACCGGCGACTTCGGACGGCCCCAGATGTTTTCGCCCATACGGCGGTCAATTTTGTACTTGGACGATTCGCGCTTGCTCATCGCATTTCCTTTCAGTCGGTTACACCGGTCTGTTGCCAAACCGGATCAAGGAAACACGCCCTCCTCTGAACCCATTTTGAGAGTTCTGACAGGATTCTCACGATCACGCTGCCGGAGAAACCACGGGACATGTCTAATGAAACACCGGACATTTCTGCCCGGCGTTGGGCGGGTCTTTACTGAGAGAATGACGGATTGTCAACGGAATATGACAGTAAACGCAGGGATTTGCCCGCATTTCGCTGCGGCACGTCAGCTACTCCGCCGCGGCGCGGCCGGTTTCCGTGACATCGGGCCCGTTGGCGTCGCCCGGCGCCGTCTCGTGGCCGAGGTCAGGAAAGGCGACGATTCGCTTGCCGGAGAAATCGGCATGCACGACCACAAGGCCATTCTCCTCGAAATACCCGAGTAGACGCCGGGCGCGACGGGCGGAATGGGTGCCGTAGGCACGCGCAATCATCGCGTCCGATGGACAGGCAAGGCCGCGCACGGCCGCCTGCGCCATCATCAGGAACACGCCCTGCAGGTCCTCGGTGACGCGATCGGCAAGCCGGAGCGCCGACGCCCAGGCGTCTGTCGCCGCAGTCTCGGCATCGACGCCGGAGCGGGCAATTGCCATCTTGCGACGGAAGGCACTCAGGGACAGGGCTGCGCCCGGCACGCGACGGATGCGGCAGCGCACGAGGAAATCCTGGAACAGCTCGGCATCCGGCCGGAACGCGGCATCGGGATTGGAGAGAATCTCGGTAAACAGGCTATCGAGCAACGCACCGCGCTCTTCGGCCGACATTTCTGGCTGGGCCGGTCTGGCTTCAACCGGCGCGACCGGTTCGGGGCGCGGCCGCGACAACTCGGCGAGAATATCTGTTGTCGGGCGCGGCGGCGGCGCCGTGCGGCGCATGATCGGCCGTGTCAGCTCGTCGGCGTCGGGTGTGAAGATCAGGTCTTCCACATCCTGCGGCGCTTCCGGCAGCGGCATCAGCTTCGGGCTCGTCGAGCGCGCCGAGGTCTCGACGGCACCGATCGTCACCTTCAGCGGACGGCGCGACAGCGCCGGGCCAAGCGCGACGAAGGAGCCGCGTTTCAGATCGCGGAACATTTCGGCCGTGCGACGGTCCATGCCGAGCAGATCGGCGGCGCGCAGCATGTCGATATCGAGGAATGTGCGGCCCATCAGGAAGTTGGAGGCTTCAGCCGCAACGTTCTTGGCAAGCTTTGCCAGGCGCTGGGTGGCGATGACGCCGGCAAGCCCACGCTTTCTGCCGCGGCACATGAGGTTGGTCATCGCGCCGAGAGAGATCTTGCGGACTTCTTCGGTGACGTCACCGGCGACCGAGGGCGCAAACATCTGCGCCTCGTCGACCACCACGAGAACCGGATACCAGTATTCACGATCCGCATCGAACATGGCGTTGAGGAACACGCCGGCGCTGCGCATCTGCTGGTCGATATCGAGCCCCTCGAGCGACAGCACGCACGAGACACGATGCTGGCGAATGCGCGTGGCAATGCCGATCAGCTCTGCGTCGGTGCGTTCGCCCTCGACGACCACATGGCCGAACTTGTCGGCAAGCGTGACGAAATCACCCTCGGGGTCGATGATGCATTGCTGCACCCAAGGTGCAGACTGCTCGAGCAACCTTCTTAGAAGGTGCGATTTTCCCGAACCGGAATTGCCCTGCACCAGCAAACGGGTGGCCAGAAGCTCCTCGATATCGAGAGAGGCCGATGTCCCTTCGGACGTCGCTCCCATGTCGATGCCGACCTTCATTTCCACCTCTTCGTTTTGGATTGATTCGCGACCATGCCGAGTTCGCCAAACGAGCGACACCTAGCACGGTTTTGCCGGCGATCACGCAATCACTGCAGAAAACCCACAGGGAATACCGCGTTGCGGACGATCTGGAAAGATCCGTCTGCTCATCTGGTGCTTCGCGCGGAAAAGTTGAGTGAGACTATTGATACATCTTCCACAAGCGTCTGCCCCAGCCCATATATGTTTGAACGGCCGGGATTTTGCGGGCGAAAAATGGATCAGAACGAGACCGAAAACCATTTCCAGATGAACAATCTCGAGCAACGCATGCGCAAGGCTTACAAGGATGGGCAACGCATCGTCTCAAAAAAGGAAGCCGCGCAATTAGGCCGCGCGAACTTCCTGATTGCGATTGCCCTCGCCGCCTCGATTGGCGTGCTGCTCGCGATCTTCTTCTAGCCGATCGCTTCGCTGGCAGCCGTGGGTTCGGGGGCAATGACGTTCGACGTAACGGTCAAGCCGAAGCCCTGCATCAGCCGACGGGTCGAAAAATCCGGTTTTCCTGATGTGAAGATTGCCGGGTCCTCGCCGTTCAACGGCTCGAATCCGTTGGGCAGCGGCACCAGCGAACGGGCCCGTCGGGCGATGGCTTCGGCCGGATCCAGCCAGTCGACCGGCCACGGCGCCAGCTTGCGGAAAAGATTTGCCATGAAGGGGTAATGCGTGCAGGCGAGAACGACGATGTCGGTCTTGCGGCCGTCCATCTCGATGAAGCACGGCGTAATCTCGGCCAGCACCTCCGCATCGTCGAGCTGCTCGCCGCGGATATAGGCCTCGGCCATCTTGGCGAGGTTTTCCGAGCCGACCAGGCGAACATGGCATTGGCTGGCGAAGGATTGGATGAGGTCGCGCGTATAGGCGCGCTTGACCGTGCCCGGCGTTGCCAGAACCGAAACCAGTCCTGAACGCGTGCGCTCGGCCGCCGGCTTGATCGCCGGTACGGTGCCAACGAAGGTCATCTGCGGAAAGGCGGAGCGCAGATCAGCACCGACCAGCGTGAAGGCGGTGTTGCAGGCAATCACGCAGATTTCCGGATCATGCTCGGCCAAAAGCCGGCCAAAGAGCGCGATGACATGCGTGCGCAGCGCTCCTTCTTCCCAGCCGCCATAGGGGAAGCCGGCATCGTCGGCGATATAGATGAAGTGCCGCTCGGGCATCAGCACCCTCGCTTCGCGCAGGACCGTGAGTCCGCCGATGCCGCTGTCAAAGACGAGGATTGGTTTCAGGTCAGTCGCTGTCACCGCTGTCTGATGCTTTCTTGTTGTGCTCGGCCCTGCTGTGATCAGCGGGAGCGCCGGAACCTCGGGGATGTTCGCGCGAAAACCGATCGAGCGACGAGATCACGCCGCGCAGCACCCGGATTTCCGTTTCGGTAAAAGCTGGTCTGGTCAGAACCGTGCGCAGATTTTCGACCAATTTCGGCTTTTTGTCGGCGGAGCGGAAATAGTTGCGCGCTTCCAGCGCATCTTCCAGATGATCGAACAGGCCCTGCAGATCGTCCTTCTTCGCCGGTCGCTGCTCCAGCGCTTGGAAGGACGTCTGGTCTTCGCTTTCCATGCCGGTCTTCAGCCATTCATAGGACATAAGCAGCACGGCCTGGGCGAGATTGAGCGAGGCAAAGGCCGGGTTCACGGGAAAAGTCACGATCTCGTCGGCAAGCGCCACTTCCTCGTTGGTGAGGCCGGTGCGCTCGCGGCCGAAGATGATGCCGGTTGCCTCGCCGGCGACGAAGCGCTGCCTCAGCGTGCGCGCCGCCACGATCGGCGAGCGGACGGGCTTGTAGCCGTAACGGTCACGTGCCGTCGTCGCATAGACGAAGTTGAGGTCGGCGATCGCCTCCTCCAGCGTGTCGTAAAGCTTGGCGCCCTCGATGACATGGTCGGCGCGGCTGGCGGCAGATTGCGCCTTTTCGTTCGGCCAGCCGTCGCGCGGATTGACGAGGCGCAGTTCAGACAGGCCGAAATTGGCCATGGCGCGGGCAACCATGCCGATATTCTCGCCGAGCTGCGGATAGGCGAGAATGATCGCCGGTCCTTCGGTCAGGAGTTCTCGTTCGCTGTTGGTGCCTGCCATGTCTGTCGCCTTCGCCTTCTGTTCGGCGCTTCCCTCGCACAAAAGCCCGGAAAATTAAAGTCCGGCAAACATGTCGAGCGCCGCAGGCATCACGGTGTTGCCGGATGCAGACGGTTGAGGGAGATGCCGATCATCTCCAGCCCCAGTTCCGCATCGTCCTTCGATATCGGCAGATGCCGATCGACCGGCCCGGCGACGCGGCCGACGTCATAGAAATAGCCGGCCCCTTTCTCCTCGATCGCGTGAACCAGTGCGAGATTATCGTCGATGTCACTTTGGAAGGTCGAGCCGACGGCATCGGCTTCATCGGCGACGCGTCGGGCAAACACGCGGGCCCAATAGGTGCAGCCCATGAAGATCGCCAGCGTTTGCCGCACATGCCCCGGACGCGTGACGAGTTGCCAGGAAACGCCGAGCGGCTTTGCTGCAGCCGCAAGGTCGCGGTAGGCGCGGTCAAGCGCCTGCGACCGCACGATCAGCGCCATACCCGATGCACCGTCCCTCGCCGCCTGCAACAGCCCTGTGAGTTCGGTGCACCAGGCTTTCATGGCCGAATCCAGTGATGTCCGCGTTCGCGTCGGGAACACGACAAAGGCGACGCCGGCGCCGGCGATCGAGCCGATCAGGGTCTCCTCAAGGCGTAGCTGCAATAGCTCCGGCGTCAGCACGCCCATCAGGCTGTAAAGCAGCGACAGCACGACCGAGACGAAGAAGGTCATCGTCGCATAGGAAACGGCAAGGAAATAGAAGGCGAGAAAGATGCACAGCGCGCTCAGCGGCAGTACCAGATAGATGTTTCCGGCCACCACCGTGCCGGCGACGATGCCGACCACGATGCCGAACAGCGTTCCGGCCGAGCGCTGCAGTGCTTTCACCGCCGTATCGCCGCG
Source organism: Ensifer sp. 4252 (assembly GCF_050434565.1). Classification (NCBI taxonomy): domain Bacteria; kingdom Pseudomonadati; phylum Pseudomonadota; class Alphaproteobacteria; order Hyphomicrobiales; family Rhizobiaceae; genus Ensifer; species Ensifer sp. 4252. The sequence goes on along the minus strand of NZ_JBNDIU010000010.1, from coordinate 158,369 downwards.
CGAGCGGGTGTTGGTAAAGACGAGAAAGGCTGCCAGAACCGCCCAGAACCAGCGGTCGCGCGACAGCATCAGCCCGAAGACCATGGCAATGCCGGCGGCGAGCGTGATCTGGATGGCCGCCTTGAGGGCGGGATTTGACACCGTCAGCTTTGGACGCGCGGACGCCGGGCCAATGGTTGCCTCGATCGGATCATCGAGATCGCGCGCATCGAGTTTTTCCAGGCTATGGGCGAGGCGCTGGCGAACATTGCGCAGCCATGAAAGCGCCTTGACGGTCTCCACAAGCCTCTCGTTCGTGCGATCGATACGCGCCGTCTCCGCTTCGATCCCGACGGTATTGCGGGCGAGCATCGCTTCGACCAATGAAACCGGCGGCATGGCCTGAAGGCTCAGAACGATCACGCTCTCTGCCGCCAGATGCAGGTCGAAAAGGTTGATCACCACATCCGACGAGGCAAGGCCCGGCTCGGGTTCCGGGCGTCGGTTTTCTGTCGGAATGAAACTCTCTGCCATCAGCACCGCCTCCTTGAGGCGCTCCTCCCTCCGGTGCAGTCGGGTGCGATCCGTCTCGATCAGGGCTGGCTTGCGCGCGACATCAACCAGTTCCTCCAGCATCTGGTCGACGCGCTGCTGGACGCTGGCCGCGGCGCGCATGAGGTCGCGATAGCGGTTGTCGGGCAGAAGGACGGTGCGGACCAGGTGAGCGACCGTGGCCGAAACCGCCGCGCCGAAGACGAGTGCAGGCAGTTGGTCGATCGTCGGCCGAAGATAGGCTCCGATGAAATATGACATGAAGGCGAACATGCCGACGGCAAACCATCTGGGCCCGAATGTGCGGCAGTAGACCGCCAGGAAGATGATCAACAGGAAGACGACATCGGAGACATGGCGGTGGCTCTCCAGCACCGAAGCCAGCGCAACCATCATGACGCCGACGATGACGGCGATTACGCGTGTCACCAGCTGCGCGCCGTGGGTGCTGTCGCGCACGGCAAGACCGCCTTCGATCGAAAGGGAAACGGCAAGGCCGTAAGCTGCCGGCGGCAGCGGCACTACCAGAAAGTGGAAGGCCATCAGCAGGCAAACCGACGCAACGATCGTCGCAGTGATCCGCGTCGCCTGGCGCAGCCTGGAAAAGGCGGGGTCGTTGGCCAGAAGCCAGTCGCGCGCGCGGGAGCGAATTTCCATCGGATACCTTTTGCCTGCTGCGGCCACCATCGACAGGTGCTGCGTCACCGCTTCTTCCTGATTAACGCTGCCTCCAATCTTTTCAAGGCGCAGGCCAGCTAAAAAGCGATCAAAAACCGATCCTCGGCCCCTGCCCGTCGGGCGATGAAGTCTCCACCCAAAGTTTCAGCCAAGCATGCTTTGCCTTGCCGTTTCACAATGCTATAGGGCTCTGGATTTTTCTAAAGAGGAAGGGACATCGCTCCCGTTGTCCCGCTAAGCTACGAGGCATATTCATGGCAAAGATCAAGGTCGCCAATCCGGTCGTCGAACTCGACGGCGATGAGATGACCCGCATCATCTGGCAGTTCATCAAGGACAAGCTGATCCATCCCTACCTCGACGTCGATCTCGAGTATTATGACCTCGGCATGGAAAACCGCGACGCCACCGACGACCAGGTGACAATCGATGCCGCCAACGCCATCAAGAAGCACGGCGTCGGCGTCAAGTGCGCCACGATCACTCCGGACGAAGCCCGCGTCGAAGAATTCAAGCTCAAGAAGATGTGGAAGTCGCCGAACGGCACCATTCGCAACATCCTCGGCGGCGTCATCTTCCGCGAGCCGATCATCTGCAAGAACGTGCCGCGCCTGGTTCCGGGCTGGACCAAGCCGATCATCGTCGGCCGTCACGCCTTCGGCGACCAGTACCGCGCCACCGACTTCAAGTTCCCGGGCAAGGGCAAGCTGACGATGAAGTTCGTCGGCGAAGACGGCAAGGAAATCGAATACGACGTGTTCGACGCACCGTCGGCTGGCGTTGCCATGGGCATGTACAACCTTGACGATTCGATCACCGAATTCGCCCGCGCTTCGCTCAACTACGGCATCCAGCGCAAGGTTCCGGTCTACCTCTCGACCAAGAACACCATTCTCAAGGTCTATGACGGCCGCTTCAAGGATATCTTCCAGAAGGTCTTCGATGAGGAATTCGCCGACAAGTTCAAGGAACTGAAGATCTGGTACGAACACCGCCTGATCGATGACATGGTTGCTTCGGCGCTGAAGTGGTCCGGCGGCTACGTCTGGGCGTGCAAGAACTACGACGGCGACGTCCAGTCTGACATCGTCGCCCAGGGCTTTGGCTCGCTCGGCCTGATGACCTCGGTTCTGATGACGCCGGATGGCAAGACGGTCGAAGCAGAAGCCGCCCACGGCACCGTGACCCGTCACTACCGCCAGCACCAGAAGGGCGAGGAAACCTCGACAAACTCGATCGCCTCTATCTTCGCCTGGACCCGTGGCCTCGCCCACCGCGCCAAGCTCGACAACAATGCCGAGCTCGCCCGCTTCTCCGAGACCCTGGAAAAGGTCTGCGTCGACACCGTCGAAGCCGGCTTCATGACCAAGGACCTGGCGCTGCTGATCGGCCCCGACCAGCCGTGGCTCTCGACCACCGGCTTCCTCGACAAGATCGACGAAAACCTGAAGAAGGCAATGGCTGCCTGATCGGCACCAGCCTTTGACCCGAATGCGAAACCCGGCCTTGTGCCGGGTTTCTGTTGCTGTCTGTCTGCTTGGGCCTGCGGCCGGCTATTTCAGCGGCAGGTAGATCTCGCTCAGAAGCTCCGTGGGCGGTACGTCGCGCGGATTGTTGAGATATTTCTCGAACATCAGGCTGTCGCGTACCTCGCGGCCGGACTGCGGCAGCCAGGTACCGTAGAGCCATTGGTATGCCAGAGGCATATCTGCATAGGGGCCCTTGTGGCGTAGAACGGCGTAACGCCCACCGTCGAGCGTCTGCTGTGTCAGCGGTGCATCCGCTGGCAAATCCCCTTTGGCAGACACGCAGGCAAAGGAGCGCAGCTTGTCCGTTGGCACCAGCTCCGGATCATCCAGATAGATGCCGACCATCTCCATGTCGGGTCTAAAGAGGTTGCGCGAAAACAGCGTGCCGTAGAGCGTCTCGAATGCCTTGCCGATGCCCATATAGGAACCGGTATGGGCAACGCCGACGAGATCGAAGCCGTCGATCTCCTTGAGGGTGACTTCATACATGTCCGCAATTCCTTCCGATGAAGCGGTTTCGAAGGTTTTGTGGCTGCCCTCCCTCCGATACCGCGCCGGCGGCAGCCCGTAGACTGCCTTGAAGGTGCGGTTGAAGGATTGAATGTTCGGGTAGCCAGAGCGCTGCGCGATCGCTTCGACAGGAAGATCGGTCTGAACGAGATCGGCGGCGGCCCTCTGCAGCCGAAGCCGCTTGACGGTTGCCGCCAGCGTCTCGCCATGAACGGCCCGGTAGATCCGGTGCCAGTGATGCGGCGACAGGCAGGCGATTTCAGCGAGCCGATCGAGATCGAGCTCTTCGTTGAGATGGCCGTAAATGTAGTCGCTCACCCTGTGCAGCCGTCTTTCGTAGGTCGCCCAGGTTGCCTGCTCGTCCATGTCTAACCTTTCGCGTTTTGCTTACGGATCGGTAGACCATAGACGACTTTGACAAATCCTGCGGAGTTTTGCGGCGCAGGCAACAGACCGGACTGAAGGTCTATCGCTGCCATAAAAAAGGGCGCCCGAAACGGACGCCCCTTTGAGTTTCCTGTTTCTGTGCCCGGCCTTAGCCGGCCAGCGCCACGGCAACAGCCTCGATCGCTTCGGCTGCTTTCTCTCCGTCAGGGCCGCCGGCCTGCGCCATATCGGCGCGACCGCCGCCACCCTTGCCGCCGAGGGCGGCCGAGGCGACGCGCACGAGATCGACGGCGCTGACCTTGGAGGTCAGGTCGTCGGTGACGGCCACGACAGCACTTGCCTTGCCATCGCCGGAAACGCCGACGAAGGCGACGACGCCGGAGCCGAGGCTCTTCTTGCCGTCATCGGCCAAACTCTTCAGATCCTTCGGTTCGACACCGGAAACGACCTTGCCGAGGAAGCGCATGCCGGCGATGTCGCGGGCTGCATCGCTCGATCCGGCCTGACCGCCGCCACCGAGCGCCAGCTTCTTCTTGGCTTCCGTCAGTTCGCGCTCCAGCTTGCGGCGCTCGTCGAGAAGCGCCTCGACGCGACCGAGCACGTCGCCCGGCTGAACCTTGAGCGTGTTGGCAAGCGTCTTTACCCGCTCGTCCTGCTCGTTGAGGTAGGCGCGCGCCGCTTCGCCCGTCAGCGCCTCGACGCGGCGAACGCCGGCGCCGACAGCACTTTCAGAGACGACGCGGACGAGACCGATGTCGCCGGTCGCCGAAACATGGGTGCCGCCGCAGAGCTCGACGGAATAGGGACGATTGGCCTTGGAGCCGTGGATGCCCTGTCCCATCGAGACGACACGCACTTCGTCGCCGTATTTTTCGCCGAACAGCGCCATCGCGCCTTCAGCGATCGCATCATCGACGCTCATCAGGCGGGTGGTGACCGGCGTGTTCTGAACGATGATCTCGTTTGCCATTTCCTCGACGATCTTCAGCTCCTCGGCCGACATCGGCTTCGGATGCGAGACGTCGAAGCGCAGGCGCTCGGGCGCGACCAGCGAACCCTTCTGCGCCACATGAGTACCGAGCACTTCGCGCAGCGCCTCATGCAGCAGATGGGTGGCGGAATGGTTGGCGCGCAGGCGCGAGCGGCGGGCGTGATCGACTTCGAGCTGAGCCGCATCGCCGGTCTTGATCGTGCCTTCGGTAACGACGCCGAAATGAACGAACAGCCCCTCGCCGCGCTTCTGCGTGTCGGTCACGACAAGCTTGCCAGCATCGGTGATGATCGTGCCGGTATCGCCCATCTGGCCGCCCGATTCGCCGTAGAACGGGGTCTGATTGAGGACGATCTGGACGGTTTCCCCCTTGGCGGCCGACTGAGCGACAGCGCCATCGCGCACGATCGCCTGGATCACGCCTTCGGCGACTTCCGTGTCGTAACCGAGGAATTCGGTCGAACCATGCTTTTCACGCAGCTCGAACCAGATGGTTTCCGTTGCCGCTTCGCCGGAACCTGACCAACTCGCACGTGCCTCGGCCTTCTGGCGCTGCATGGCCGTCGTGAAGGCGTCGGTATCGACGGAGATGCCCTTGGCGCGCAGGGCGTCCTGGGTCAGGTCGAGCGGGAAGCCGTAGGTGTCATAAAGCTTGAAGGCGGTCTCGCCGTTGAACTGGTCGCCTTCGGAAAGGTCGGCCGAGGCCTCGGACAAGAGGTTGAGGCCGCGCTCCAGCGTCTTGCGGAAACGGGTTTCCTCAAGCTTCAGCGTCTCGGAGATCAGCGCTTCTGCGCGCATCAGTTCCGGATAGGCGCGGCCCATCTGGCCGACAAGCGCCGGCAGCAGCTTCCACATCAAGGGATCGCGCGCGCCGAGCAGTTGCGCATGGCGCATGGCGCGGCGCATGATGCGGCGCAGCACGTAGCCGCGGCCCTCATTCGACGGCAGCACGCCATCGGCGATCAGGAAGGCGGACGAGCGCAGATGGTCGGCAATGACGCGGTGGCTGGCACGCTGGTCGCCCTCGGCCTTGACGCCGGTTGCTTCCTCGGACGCGGCAATCAGCGCGCGGAAGAGATCGATGTCGTAGTTGTCGTGCTGGCCCTGCAGCACCGCTGCCAGACGCTCGAGGCCCATGCCGGTGTCGATCGACGGACGCGGCAGGTTGACGCGTTCTTCCTTGGTGATCTGCTCGTATTGCATGAAGACGAGGTTCCAGATCTCGATGAAACGGTCGCCGTCCTCATCGGCAGAACCGGGAGGTCCGCCCCAGATCTTGTCGCCGTGGTCGTAGAAGATTTCCGAGCAAGGACCACACGGGCCGGTATCGCCCATAGCCCAGAAGTTGTCGCTGGTCGGAATGCGGATGATGCGGTCGTCGGAGAGGCCGGCGATCTTCTTCCAGAGGTCAAATGCCTCGTCGTCGGTGTGATACACCGTCACCAGCAGGCGCTTGGCGTCGAGGCCATATTCCTTGGTGATCAGGTTCCAGGCAAGCTCGATGGCCTTTTCCTTGAAGTAATCGCCAAAGGAGAAGTTGCCGAGCATCTCGAAGAAAGTGTGGTGGCGGGCGGTGTAGCCGACATTGTCGAGGTCATTGTGCTTGCCGCCGGCGCGCACGCATTTCTGCGCGGTCACTGCCGTCGAATAGGGACGCTGCTCAAGCCCGGTGAAGACGTTCTTGAACTGCACCATGCCGGCATTGGTGAACATCAGCGTCGGGTCGTTGCGCGGCACCAACGGGCTCGACGACACCACCTCATGACCATTCCTGCGGAAATAGTCGAGAAACGTCGACCGGATTTCATTCACGCCGCTCATCTTGCGTCCTATCTGTGCACCAATTCAGGCCCAAGCCCCGGCATTTGCCGCGCCACTCGCCGTTGTCCTTCAACCCCGCAGCCATCGCTGACGGCTACGCCCTCCAACGCCCTCGGTCGCCGGAACCACAGGCTTTTATCGTTCGCGTATCATGCTGTCCAGACGCCAGCAAAAAACCGGCCGCCGATGAGGGCGACCGGTTTTGAAAGCTTGAACCTGGCTTGCTGCTTATGCTTCGGCAGCGTCGTCGCCGTCGTCCGGTTCCGGACCGCCATTCTCGAGGAACCGGTCGGCGATCAGGCCGGCGTTCTGACGCAGAGCCGTCTCGATCTCGCGCGAAAGATCCGGATTGTCCCTGAGGAACGACTTGGCGTTCTCGCGGCCCTGGCCGAGGCGCTGGCTGTTATAGGAGAACCAGGCGCCGGACTTCTCGACGATGCCGGCCTTGACGCCGAGGTCGACGAGTTCGCCGGTCTTGGAGACGCCTTCGCCATACATGATGTCGAATTCGACCTGCTTGAAGGGAGGCGCCATCTTGTTCTTGACGACCTTGACACGCGTCTGGTTGCCGACGACCTCTTCGCGCTCCTTGACGGAGCCGATACGGCGGATGTCGAGGCGAACCGATGCATAGAATTTTAGCGCGTTACCGCCCGTCGTCGTTTCCGGCGACCCGAACATGACGCCGATCTTCATGCGGATCTGGTTGATGAAGACCACCATGCAGTTCGACTTCGAGATCGAGGCCGTCAACTTGCGCAGCGCCTGGCTCATCAGACGGGCCTGCATGCCCGGCAGGCTGTCACCCATTTCGCCTTCGATTTCGGCGCGCGGTACAAGCGCTGCGACAGAGTCGATGACGAGAACGTCAATCGCCCCGGAGCGCACCAGCGTGTCGGTGATCTCAAGTGCCTGTTCACCGGTATCGGGCTGCGAGATCAGCAGGTTTTCGAGATCGACGCCCAGCTTGCGCGCATAAACCGGGTCGAGTGCGTGTTCCGCGTCGACGAAGGCGCAGATGCCGCCCTTCTTCTGTGCTTCTGCGATGGTCTGCAGCGCCAGCGTCGTCTTGCCCGAGCTTTCGGGACCATAGATTTCGACGATGCGGCCCTTCGGCAGGCCGCCAATGCCGAGTGCGATATCCAGGCTGAGAGAGCCGGTCGAAACCGTCTCGATCTCGATGATGCTGTCCTTCCCACCGAGCTTCATGATCGATCCCTTGCCGAACGACCGTTCGATCTGGGAAAGTGCCGCTTCAAGTGCCTTGCTTTTATCCACCGATTTGTCCTCTACGAGCCGCAAAGAGTTTTGTGCCATTTGGTCCACCTTTAGGTTATTGAAGCTACCGAGGCAATGAAGCCGCCGCATGAGTTTTTGTACATGTTTTGTTCCTGTTTTGCAAGGGCAGGACAAGGCATTGAAAAATATGAACTATTCGGATTGTGTTCGATTCATGTTCACGCTTTGCGGTGTAATTTTTTCGGCAGCGCCAGCCGCACCTTGAGATGATGAATGCTCGCGATCCGATTCGCCTGAGAGACAGCAGAGGAACATTCATGACGGAAGGCGAAATCGCCGTCTTCGGCGGCGCCCATATCGACCGGCGCGGCCGCATCACCGGCACGACGGCGCACGGTTCGAGCAATCCCGGCACCTGGTTCGAAGAGGCAGGTGGCGGCGGCTTTAATGCTGCGCGCAACCTGGCACGACTGGGCCACAGCGTCCGGATGATCAGCACGCGCGGCGGCGATGCGGCCGGAGAGATGGTCACGGCGGCTGCAGCGGCGGCCGGCGTCATCGACAATCCCCTCACCTTTCTCGACCGCCAGACGCCGAGCTACACCGCGATCATCGAAAATGACGGCAACTTGGTGATCGCGCTCGCCGACATGGATCTTTATCGGATATTCTCGCCGCGCCAGTTGCAGCGGCGCGCATTGCGTGACGCCATCACCGATAGCCGGGTTGTGCTGACCGATGCCAATCTGCCGGAGGAGACTATTGCGGCCCTCGTCGAGGCGGCTTCGACCAATGGGCGCATTGTCGCCGGTATCGCCGTTTCGCCGGCAAAGGTCGTCCGCTTCCAGCCGAGCCTGGCCAAGCTCAGTTTCCTCTTCATGAACGAATCCGAGGCCCGCGCCCTGACAGGCAAGGATGCCGCGGATGCCGAAGGCTGGCCGCCGCTACTGCGCGCGGCGGGTCTCAATGGCGGCATCGTCACCCGCGGCGGCAGGGCAGTGGTTGCCTTCGATCACGAAACCGTCTGCGTCACGACGCCACCGGCTCTGCCGGAGCTCGCGGATGTCACCGGCGCCGGCGACGCCCTGGCATCAGGCTTCCTCTCCGCGCGTCTTGCGGGGCGAGACCTCTCGGAATGCCTTCGGCACGGCATTGCCGCAGCCGGCATCACGCTGCGCTCTCCCTTGGCTGCCTCGGAACAAATGTCGCAGGCCAATCTCGAACAGGCGCTGGCCCTTGTGCCTGCACCTCAAATGCTGGCATGAACGCCGCCAGCCGAACTCCCAAGGAAAAACCATGACCAAACCCGCTTCTCCCTTCCTGCCGATGGAATATTCCGACGAGGTTGCAGCCGCCAAAGCGCGTGGCGCGCCGATCGTGGCACTGGAATCAACGATCATCACCCATGGCATGCCCTATCCGGGCAACCTGAACATGGCCCGCAGCGTTGAATCGATCATCCGCGACCAGGGTGCCGTTCCGGCGACGATCGCCGTCATTCACGGCGTTCTGCATATCGGCCTTGACGATGCGAAGCTGGAAGAGCTGGCAAAGACCGAAGGCGCTATGAAGGTATCGCGGGCCGATCTTGCCTTTGCGATCGCCGAGCGCCGCACCGGTGCGACGACCGTTGCCGCCACCATGATCGCCGCTGCCCGCGCCGGCATCCGCGTCTTTGCGACCGGCGGCATCGGCGGCGTGCATCGCGGCGCCGAACTGAGCTTCGACATCTCCGCTGACCTTGACGAACTGGCCCGCACGGCCGTCATCGTCGTTTGCGCCGGCGCCAAGGCCATCCTCGACATTCCGAAGACGCTCGAAGTCCTCGAAACCCGCGGCGTGCCCGTCGTCACCTATGACAGCGACGTGTTCCCGGCCTTCTGGTCGCGCGATTCCGGCCTCAAGAGCCCGCTGATGCTCAACAGCCCCGCAGCGATCGCCAACTTCCAGAACATGCGCGAACTGCTCGGCGTCGATGGCGGTATGCTGATTGCCAATCCCGTTCCGGCCGAAAGCGAGATCGCGCGCGAGGAGATGGAGATCTACATCGGCCGCGCCCTCGACAACGCCGAACGCGACGAGATTTCCGGCAAGGCGGTAACGCCCTACCTGCTCGACAACCTCTTCCATCTGACCGAGGGCCGCAGCCTCGAGACCAACATCGCGCTGGTCGAGAACAATGCTCGCCTCGCCGGTGAAATCGCTGTGGCGCTGACCGCCAAGTAAGAGCGACATTCAGTTAGATGACAAAAAGAAAGCCCGGCGCGCAAACGTCGGGCTTTTTGCTGGAGACGCCCTAGGAATCCAGCATCTCGCGCACGGCCACGGCCAGCTGCTTCAGCGAGAACGGCTTCGGCAGGAAGCCGAACTTGGCGTCAGCCGGCAGATTGCGGGCGAATGCATCTTCGGCGTAGCCCGAGACGAAGATGAATTTCAGGTCCGGGTATTTCTTGCGCAGCTCCGTCAAGAGCGTCGGCCCGTCCATCTCCGGCATCACCACATCCGAGACGACGATATCGACGGCCCCATCGAGCTCGTCCATGATCTCAAGCGCCTCGACGCCGGAGCCTGCCTCGTGCACGGTGTAGCCACGCGTCTCGAGCATGCGCTTGCCGCCGCGGCGGACCGCTTCTTCGTCCTCGACGAGCAGGACGACGGCCGAATCACCGGTGAGATCGGTGGGTTCCTCGGTCTTGGCGGCCGGCTTGACGACAGCTTCAACCGGCGGCGGCGACACCGCCCCATTGGATGCGCCCTGCGCCTGATCACCCGCGACTTCCGGAATGTCGACATGGCGCGGCAGCAGGATACGGAAGGTGGTTCCCTTGCCGACTTCGGATTCCGGATAGATGTAGCCGCCGGATTGCTTGACGATGCCGTAGACCATCGAAAGGCCAAGGCCCGTGCCCTTGCCGACTTCCTTGGTGGTGAAGAAGGGCTCGAAGATCTTGTCGAGAATCTCGGGCGGAATGCCGGTTCCCTGGTCGGAAACCTCCACCATGACGAAGTCTTCCTCCGGCAGTTCGCGCCGGCCGAGCGCAGCGATTTCCGTTGACGGCAGATTGCGGGTGCGAAGGGTGATGATGCCGCCTGTCGGCATCGCGTCGCGCGCATTGACGGCAAGGTTGAGCAGCACCTGCTCGAACTGGCCGAGATCCGTGCGCACCGGCCACAGATCGCGCCCGTAGTCGACTTCGACCTTGACGTTGGTTCCGGTCATGCGATCGACGAGCATGCGCAGGTCGCCGATCACGTCGGTCATGCTCAACACAGTCGGCCGCATCGTCTGCTTGCGCGAGAAGGCGAGCAACTGCCTGACGAGCACCGCCGCCCGGTTGGCGTTGCGCTTGATCTCCATCAGGTCGGCAAAGCTCGCATCCGCCGGACGCGCCGACAAAAGCAGGTGGTCGGAGGAAAGCAGAATGGCCGTCAGCACGTTGTTGAAGTCGTGCGCGATGCCGCCTGCAAGCGTGCCGACCGCATTCATCTTCTGCGTCTGCGCCATCTGGTTTTCGAGCGCCTTCTGCTCGGTAATCTCCAGCGCATAGATGATCGCTGCCTCTTCCGGAGCCTGATCGCTCTGGTCGATGACGGCATTGATATAGAAACGGAAATGGCGCTCGCCATCCGCCGGGTGCAATGCGTCAATCGGGGCGATGTCGCCCTGGCGGTCCTTGGCGGCGGCAAGCGCCTCGTGCAGGCGCCCCTTCTCGGTCGCGTGCACGACCGTTTCGATCAGTGCGCCGCGCTCGACATCGTCCTGGGAGACAAGGCCGGAAAACAGCTTGAGGAACGGCGCATTGGTGCGAAGGATGCGGCCGTTGCCGTCGACAGAGGCGATCGCCATCGGCGTATTGTTGAAGAAGCGGGTGAAACGCATTGCAGCACTCGACGCCGACTGGTCCTCATCCTCGCCGCCATCGCGCGACATGACGATGGTCCGGCTTTCGCCGGGCGCACCGTCGCGTGCCGATGACACCCGGTGCACCATGCGCACCGGCAGGCTCTGGCCGTTGGTCTTGCGCAGGTCGAGATCCAGTAGCTTGGTCTTCTTCAGCCCCGGCTCCGCCTGGACCGACTGCACCAGCGTCAGCCCCTCGCCGGCAACGAGGTCGCCGATGCTCATCGAGCCCGGCTGGAATTCCGTCAGGTCGATGCCCAGCCAATCCGCAAGTGTGGCGTTGATGTAGAAGATCTCGCCCTTGCGCCCGGCGGAGAAGAAACCGGCCGGAGCATGGTCGAGATAGTCGATGGCATTCTGCAGTTCCTTGAAGAACCGCTCCTGGTCGTCGCGTTCGGCGGTGATGTCGGCGATCTGCCAGAGGTACAGCGGATTGCGCTCGCTGTCTTCGAGCGGCAGCACCCGGGCCTTCAAGCGAAACCAGTGGGCACCGGAGCCGCTGGAGGCAGCAGCCGTCGCCAACGGCTTCAACAGCCGAAACTCCTCGTGCCCCTGCTTGCCTTCGTGCAGCCCGTTGGTAAGGCGGTAGATCGCTTCGGTCGCCTCGCGGTTTCGCGACAGGATCGTTTCGAGCGACTGGATGCCGGCAGAATTCTTCGCGCCGGTCAGTGCGCCATAGGCGGCGTTGGCATAAATGATGCGGCCCTTGCGGTCCGTGACGATCGTGCCATCTTCATGGGCGTCAAGAAACGCACGCGCCAGCTCGTCCGGCCGCGATTGCGGCATCACCTCGATGAAGCCGATGACCGACGAGACAAGGAAGAAGATCCCGACCATGGCGAGAACGCCAAGGATGCCGAGCACGATTTCGTTGTCCAACTCGTTCTTGAATATCACAAAGGCGATCGCAGAGGCGGTCAGAACGATCGCAAGCAGGACGATCCGCATGACGGTTCCCGGCCTGACGCCACGGTCCACAACCGGCATCTGGTAGTCACCTGACTGCCGCATTTTCGTCATCGGGTCCTCATCTGCCGCCAATACCGCCCGGCGCAAAAGCCGGCACGGTCCGGCGCTCCGGCCGGCATCCGCTCGATCAGCCAGGTGAAATCGGCCAATACCGACACGCCCTCGATCATTCGGATAGGAATCATCTTTAACGATCAGAGATAACAGCAAAAAGCACCTGTGCGGAAGCGCAGCGGTCAATTCACAGGGAATGTCGGCGAAGTGCTTGTCCAAGCCCGAAAAAAGCCGTCAAATACTGCCACTCGAAAGGCTAAAGGAGTTCAGCCTATGATGGAAACGATCGTCGGAGACAACGGTAGCCGATTCATTATCGCCGCCGGCGCCGTTGCGATCGGGCTTCTGTGCCTCGTGGCCGTGCTCTGGATCATGCGCAACAGGCCGTCGTCGCCCTTCATTCGCGGCGGCAAGAACCGGCAGCCTCGCCTCGCCGTGCTCGATGCGGCCGCTGTCGACACGCGCCGTCGCCTGGTGCTCGTGCGCCGGGACGACGTCGAACATCTGATCATGATCGGCGGACCAACGGATATCGTCATCGAAAGCCGGATTGCGCCGATCGATGAGAGCGCGTCTGCGAACGACGGTCCGGCAGTCGTCGAGCGCAAGCCGATCGAACCGTCGGTTGCCAACGGCAACCGCACAGAGACAAGGGCAGCAGCATCGGCGCAGTTGCGCCCTGTCGCTCAGCCCGAGGTGGCCGTCGTCGCGCCAGTGCGCCCGGTGGCGATACCGCAGGAGCAGCCGGTTGCGCGCGTCGAGCCGACCCCAGCGGTTCGCCCGATTGCCGAACAGCGCCCGGCCCCTGCGATGGCCATCGAGCCACGGCCGGTCGCAAGGGTCACGCCACAGGCACCCGAAATCGTCGCCCCTGTAAACTCGGCCGAGAAAGTGGAAGGCATCTTCGATGCTGCCCGCAGCCGGGTCCTGCCGACCCAGCCGTCAGTGCAGGAACAGCGTCCCGCACCGGTCGCGCAGCCGCAGCCTGCTGCCCAAGGCGCGCTTTCGGACTTCGAACGCATCCTTGATGCCGAAATCAGCGGGGACCTGCAGCGATTGGCGCCTGCTGCTGCAGCAGCACGTCCGGAAAATCGCGTGCCGGTGGCCGCTGCTGGCCGCCATGAGCCGGTGCTCGGCGCACCGCTCGACGATGTCCGCAAGGAGCCGACGATCGAGGAAGAGATGAACCGCATGCTCGCCGACATCTCCGCCGGTCGCAAGCCCTGACGCATGCAGCGTCACGGCTTCTTGAGGCAAACATTGAGCAAAAGAAAAAGGCGCGGTTTGACCGCGCCTTTTTCTCAAAACTGATCCGGAAACCGGATCTTATTCGTCCCTGTAGACCTTTTCCCGACGCTCGTGGCGCTCCTGCGCCTCGATCGAGAGAGTTGCAATCGGTCGGGCGTCCAGACGCTTCAAGCCGATCGGTTCTCCCGTTTCCTCGCAATAGCCGTAGGTCCCTTCATCTAGCCGCTGTAGCGCCGCATCGATTTTCGAGATCAACTTCCGCTGACGGTCGCGGGCTCTCAGTTCAATCGCCCGGTCTGTTTCGGAAGAGGCTCTGTCGGCGAGATCGGGATGATTGGCGCTCTCCTCGGCCAAGTGATCCAGTGTCTCGCGTGCTTCGCGAAGGATGTCGTTTCTCCAAGCATTCAGCTTGGCCCGGAAATAGGCCCGGTGGGTGGCATTCATGAATTCCTCATCCTCGGAGAGGACAAAGGTACTAAGATCGATCTTCTCACTCAACGCGATTCTCCTGAAGAACATCTCATTGCGGCGGTGTATAGCCCCATGGAAGCCGCGATTCAAGCCTCGGATTAGACACTCAACCGTATTTTAACAATGCTTGCAATTCAGGCTAACTGGCGAATATTTCATCAAAATTACAGATGAGATCTTAGTCGTAGAGATGATCACCTACCCGGCGCAAGAAGACCGGTCGTAACTTGGATGGTCTGCCGCCAGCGCGACGCTGCCCTTTTGCCGGGATTGGCGCACCCGGCGACAACCGGGCAATCCCCTGAAAAAAGCGGTTCACAGCTTGATCTTTGCATCATCGACGGGAAAAGGTGGTGATCCGCCGCGAGACGCGCAAGACCCCGATCCGGCGATATTCGATCCCGTCGCGACCCGCGGCGGGCAGCTAGCGGAACTCATATATGCAAGACAGTGCCGCCAGGCCCTTCCGTCTCTTCCTTCTGCGTCATGCCCGCTCCGGTTGGGCCTTGCCCGGCCAACGTGATTTCGATCGCGCGCTCGACGACGTAGGATATGCCGAGGCGGAACTGATCGCGCAGATGGCTGCCGATCGTGGCATCCGGCCGGAGCTGATCTTGTGCTCGACCGCCGTGCGTTGTCGCCAGACCGCTGAACCCTTCTTCCGCTCCGTCAGCGAAGACATCCAAATCCGCTATGTCGACGAGCTCTATACCGGCCCGGCAAGCGTCTATACCGACATCATCGAAGCAAACAGGCATCTGAATTCGCTGATGATCGTCGGACACAATCCGATGATCGACGAACTCTTCCACCGCTTTGCCGGAGACGAGGCGGCGACCGACGCCCTGCCGCATGGCTATCCGCCTGCAGCTCTTGCGGTCCTTGACTTGCGGGCAGGCTCCGGCGGCAGCATTACGGCGACGTTGGTGTCGCTGATGCGGCCGATCAGGGAACCGAAATGACATGCCGTTGTTGCGGTGCGGGAAATATTTCCTATATCGCCAAGGCAAACAGGGCCTGCCACACGTCTCGACGGCAGACATTCGCATGAACGAAAGCGGCAAGGTCCGCGAGGGATAGCACGACTTGGCGCCAAATCTGACCAGCTTCAAAGACGACGCCCTGATTGCATTCGACAATCTCACCGATCGTGCATCGGGCCTCGTCAATCCCTCGATCCGGCTGGGCGTCACCGGCCTTTCGAGAGCCGGAAAGACGGTCTTCATCTCGTCGCTGGTGCATAATCTCCTCAACGGCGGACGGCTGCCGGTGTTCGAAGCGGTGCGCTCCGGCCGCGTCTCGAAGATAAGGCTTGAGCCCCAGCCGGACGACGCCGTGCCGCGCTTTCAGTACGAGGATCACATTGCCGCCCTGGTGCGCGATCGTATCTGGCCGGATTCGACCCGTGCGATCTCGCAGCTTCGCATTACCCTCGACTTCGAGAGCGCCAGTGGCTGGAACAGACTGTTTTCGGCCGGCCGGCTGTCGCTCGATATCGTCGATTATCCCGGTGAATGGCTGCTGGACCTGCCGCTGCTCGCGCAGGATTTCAAGCAGTTCAGCGACAATTCGGTGGCCCGCGCCCGTGCACACGGCCGCGTCAACCTGTCGGCGGATTGGCTGACGCTTGCCTCGTCTGCGGGACCTAAGGCGATCGCCGATGAAAGCAGCGCGCGCCGGCTTGCCGAAAGCTTCACCGCCTATCTCAAGGCCTGCAAGGCGGACGCGAGCTCGCCGTCGACCTTGCCCCCCGGTCGGTTCCTGATGCCGGGCGATCTCGAGGGCTCACCTGCTCTGACCTTCTCGCCCCTGCCCGACCTGCCCGAGGGCCGTGCGCCGAAAGGCTCGCTCTGGGCGATGATGGAGCGTCGCTACGAGGCCTATAAGAAGCACGTTGTCAGCCCGTTCTTTCGCGAGCACTTTGCCCGGCTGGACCGGCAGATCGTGCTTGTGGACGCGCTGCAGGCGATCAATGGCGGACAGGAATCTCTGCTCGATCTGGAGCAGGCGCTGGCCGACGTGCTGGCCTGTTTCCGCCCTGGTACGAACAGCTGGCTCTCGTCGTTCCTCACCCGAAGAATCGACAAGGTGCTGATCGCCGCGACCAAGGCGGATCATCTGCACCACGAAAGCCACGATCGCCTGGAGCGCATTACGGCGCGTCTGGTCAGCCGGGCAGCCGCCAGCATCGGGATGAGCGGTGCGGGGCTGGAAGTCATGGCGATCGCCTCGGTCCGGGCGACCCGCGAGGCAACGGTCGATCATGGCGGCCATACGCTTCCGGTCATCGTCGGCACGCCGATCGCCGGCGAGAAGATCAACGGCGATACCTTCGACGGCGAACGGAAAACAGCGATATTTCCCGGTGACTTGCCGGACGATCCTGAAGTTCTTTTTAGGGCGCTTGATGCCGATGCATCGGCGACGACATTCGGCGACGTACATCCGATGCCCGAGTTGAGTTTCGTGCGCTTCCGGCCGCCGCATCTTGAAGAGACCGGTGGCGGATTGAAGCTGTCGGTGCCGCATATCCGGCTTGATCGGGCGATGCAGTTCCTGTTCGGAGACCGGTTGGCATGAGCGACGATTTCGACAGTCGAGGCCGAAAGCCTGGCGCCTTTTCGGTGAACCCGGATCCGGAGCCGAAGCCGGCGGAAAGCGCCCGCCCCCGCCGCGCGCCGGCGAGCTTCGATGACAAGGTGGTAATGACGCCGGACACGGAGGATCCCTTCCGGGAGACGACGCTTAGCGTCGAGAGCCTGGCTCTGCCGGAGGCAAGCCCGCGCAGGCGTCGCCTGTCCGTCGGCAAGATCGCTATGGGGGCATTCGGCATTCTCCTCTCGCTTGCGGTGGGCCTTTGGGTCGACCGCCTCATCCGCGACCTGTTTTCCCGCGCCGACTGGCTCGGCTATGCCGCGATGGGCGTTGTCGCCATCGGGCTCCTGGCACTCCTGGTGGTCATTGCCCGCGAGCTGTCAGGCATGATGCAACTGACGGCCGTCCAGACCTTGAAATCGGAGACGGAGAGTGCGGCAACCTCAGGCAACACCAAGCTGGCACGGTCCGCCTCGGAAAAGCTCGTCCATCTTCTCGCCTCCAATCCGCGCACCGCACGCGGTCGTACGCGCCTTAAGGAAACCGAGGGCGAGATCATCGACGGCCCGCATCTGCTCGACCTGACGGAGCGCGAATTGCTGACGCCGCTCGATCGCGAGGCCCGGCGCATCATCCTTGCCGCGTCCAAGCGCGTGTCGATCGTCACCGCCGTCAGCCCCCGCGCGCTCGTCGATCTCGGCTATGTGCTTTATGAATCCGCCCGCATGATCCGCGCGATGGCCGAGCTTTATGGCGGCCGCCCCGGTACGCTCGGCATGCTCAGGCTGATGCGCGACGTGATCGCCCATCTCGCGGTTACCGGCTCGATCGCCGCCGGCGACAGCCTCATCCAGCAGGTGCTTGGCCACGGCCTGGCGTCAAAACTCTCAGCGCGGCTCGGCGAAGGCGTGATCAATGGGCTGATGACGGCGCGCATCGGCATCGCCGCCATGGATCTTTGCCGACCGATGCCTTTCCAAGCGCTGAAACGTCCCGGGATCGGCGACTTTCTCTCGGACCTCGCGCCCGGCGCCGGCCGCGCGGCCAGTCAGAACGGCGACACTTAGAAACTAGAACTAGATGCCCGCATACCAGTCATAACCAAGGTCTTCCCAGAAGCCGCCGCGTCCACGACCGAATGGCGACAGGTCCGATACGACCTCGATGGCACTGATATACTTCGCCATTTTGTAGCCGAGTTGCCGCTCGATGCGCACGCGAAGCGGGGCGCCATTGGCGACCGGAAGCGGCCTTCCGTTCAATCCATAGGCAAGGATCGTCTGCGGATGACGCGCATCGATGAGGTCGATCGATTCGTAGTAGGCCGCCGGGCCGGAAAGCCCGAGATCCATGAGATCGAAGCAATGGAAGACAATGTAACGGGCTTCCGGCTTGATCTTGGCTTCATCGAGCACCGTGGCAAGCGGAACGCCGGTCCATTTGGCGATGCAACTCCAGCCTTCGACACAGTCGTGACGGGTGATCTGGGTCCGTGCCGGCATGTTGCGCAGCTCGGTCAATGTCAGGCTGAGGGTTTTTTCGACGAGACCGGTGATACCGAGGCGGTATCCGGCGAAATCCTGCTGCTGGAGGGCGATATACTCCGGGTCGGTCGGATCCGTCGAGCCGTTCGGCCGTTGCCCCTGCCGGATTTCGCTTTCGGCGAACTCAGGCGCCAGCCGGTCGGCGTCCATCAATAGCCGCTGCACCCGATAAGTCAGGTTGTTCGCCGATGCCAGGACATCGCGGACCGGCGATCTGTTTTGCAGGAAGCCGTCAAATGCATCGCAGCCGGCAAGCGGCAACGTCGAGGCAGCCATGCCGGCGGCCATCAGAAAGCGCCTGCGGTTGATCAGAAGCCGGCTCATTGCCCTGCCTCCTTGCGCTGCGGCTCGCCATCGATGCGATATCGCCCTGTTATCATCGAGCGCAATTCGTTGATCGGCCCGGCGGCAAAAACCATGAAGATGTGGATGGCAAAGAAGCCCACGAGCAGAAGCATGACGACGAAGTGGATCGTCCGCGCCGTCTGTCGGCCGGCAAAAATGTCGATCAACCACGGCCACGCTGCGTCCATACCCGGCGACATCGTCAGCCCCGTCAGGATCATTAACGGGAAAAATATCAGCAAAACAGCGACATAGGAGAGTTTCTGCAAGCCGTTGTAACTCCGGCCGTGATCGAAGCGGAACCGCAGATGGTTGAGGAAACTTTGCGGCAAGCCGCGGATGTCGGCTGCCGTCGGCACGATCTCGCGCCGCAGGTGCCCGTTGATGAGGCTCGCAACCAACCAAACAAGAAAGACCATGGCGAAAAGCCAGGCGAAGAAGAAATGCACAACGCGCCCCGTCGCCAGGTCCTGATAGGACGGGACCGTCAGCCAGGCCGGGAAGGCTCTGTAGACGCGGCGATCGTCGGGGCCGCTGACACCGAGAACGCCAGTCGTGTCGAACCTGTGGCCGAGCAGCGTGGTAACACCCCTGACGTTTCCGTCTTCTGTCCGAGTGGCGCTGATGGATAGCACGCCGTTGTCGAAGGCAAAGCCCGATTGCTGCCCGAGATAAAGCGTCGGATGGGCGTTGAATATCTGCAGGCCACTCAAAAGCAGGAAGAACAATGCCAGTGCCCACAGCCAATGGGTCAGCCGGGTGACAAGGCCGTGGCGGCGGATCGTGAGTGCCCGTGAGGCGTGCGTTTCCGGGGTGCCGTTGATCGCCGTTGCCATCGTGAAACCTCCGTGTTTCAAGTAGATACGTACGCCGGTGCAACAGAGTTTCATAAACACGTCTGCGCGCATCGTAGCACATGACGGTGAGGCCGCCGTGAGCGCCTTGCTGCCATCCGATCTGCTACGCGCAGAACGGTATCATCGACACAAAGAAGCCTTGATATCCGCCCGAAAGAAACCGTCCATTAACCATTTGCGCGCAAATGTGGCTCTTAGTTTCGGACGTTGACCCATCAAGGATCGTTTATGTTCTCGCGCCCTTCTTTGATCGCTCGCGGCGCTGCCGCCTTCGCGCTTGCAGCAACCGTCGGCGTTGCTACGCCAGCCATTTCCGGCGGCAAGGACAAGGCTTTCTTCGAGAAAGTCTCCGGCCAGTGGAAGGGGCCTGGCGAGATCGTCGCCGGAAAATACAAGGGCACCAAGTTCACCTGTGATCTCGCCGGCGAACCGGTTGCCGGCAATGATGCCGGAATCAAGCTGGATGGTTTCTGCCGCGTCGGCGTGTTCAAGCAGCCGATGTCGGCGCTGATCACCCAGAAGGGCAGCAGCTACACCGGAAAATTTCTCGACGGCGCTGATGGCAAGGGTCTCGACGTAGTCTCCGGAAACGTCGCCAAGGACAAGGTCGTCGTCGGAATCAACCGCAAGAAGCTGAACGGTGCGATGATCGCCCGGCTTCAGAACGACTCCACCATGAACATCACCATCTCGGTGAAGGTAGAGGATACGATGGTGCCGGTGATCGGCGTCAGCCTCAACCGCCAGGTCGACAACATCGCCGTCGGCTCGATCAAGTAGACGACCGTACAGATTACAGAGAAAAGCCCCGGTCAAACGCCGGGGCTCTTCTTTTTGCGTTCTACTCGGTCTCAGGCCCCTGCCCGCCACCAGTCCCTGTCTTCGTCCGCCACCTCGATCCCGGTGACGTCGGCATCCGCCAGCCAGTCTGCGACCCGCCGTCCGTTCACACTCATGCCGGAAGCGAAGTCCGCAAGCGGCATCAGGACAAAGCCGCGCTCGGTCATGCGCGGATGCGGCAACTCCAGCTTAGTCTCGGTCTGGGACAGGTCGCCGAAAGTCAAGACATCGATGTCGATCGTACGCGGCCCCCAGCGCTCGTCACGCACTCGCTTCATCTGTCGCTCGATATCGAGGCAGGCGTCCAGCAGTGCTTCCGGGCCGAGTGTCGTTTCGACTTCGGCGCAGGCATTGAAGAACCAGGCCTGATCGGTCTTGCCCCAAGGCGGCGTCCGGTACAGGCGCGAAACGGCTCGAACCGTACAATCCGGTCGGGCATCGAGCATCTGAAGGGCCTCGGCCATGGCCTTTGGCGGCTCGCCAAGATTGCCGCCGAGCCCCAGTGTCGCGATCGGTCCGCTCATGTCAGGCGACATGCTCGACAGTGACTTCGACATAGTCGAGTATGCCGGGTACCGGCGCATTCGGCTTGCGAACGGAAACCTTTGCCCGCCGGATCTGCGGGAAGCGGACACAAAGGGTCTTGGCGACCTCAAGCGCCAGTGCCTCGATCAGGTAGCGCCGACGTCCGGTGACGATGCGCTCGATTTCAGTAAAGGCGATGCCGTAATGCACGGTGTCGTCGATCGAATCGTCAACCAGCGCCGTGCCCTGCTCCACTTCGAGCTCCGCATCGACGAAAAACCGCTGGCCGAGGAACTCTTCCTCGTCGAGTACGCCATGGCGCGCAAAGAAGGCACAGTTTTTCAGGGTGATCGTATAGGTCGCGCTCATGGTTTTCCGTCCCGTCAGCTCTTCTTTGCATCCAGCATAGCATCCGCCATCATCAGCGCATCCCTGCTGTTTGCGACATCATGTACGCGGAAAATGGCGGCACCCGCCATGCGTAAGAGCGCCGTCGTCGCCGCAGTGGCAGCGTCGCGGTCCCCCGGCTCTCGTCCGGTGACAGCACCGAGGAACCGCTTGCGTGATGTGCCGACCAGAAACGGCCGTTCGAAACGGTGCAATTCGGCAAAACGCGCCATCAGTTCGAGGTTCTCTTCCGTGTCCTTGGCAAAGCCGAAGCCTGGATCAAGCACGATCCGTTCGCGTTCGATGTCGGCTTCCGCCGCGATCTGCAGCGAGCGATCAAGGAAATGGAACTGGTCCTCCACCACATCGGCGAGCTTCTGGCGATCGCGGCCTGTGTGCATGATGCAGAGGCCGGCGCCCGTCTGCGCAGCAATCCGCGCAATATCCGGTTCGCGCTGAAGGCCGTGCACGTCGTTGACGATATGGGCGCCCGCTTCGACGGCAAGCCGTGCGGTCTCTGCCCTGTAGGTATCGACTGAAATGAGCGCATCGGTGTCGCGAGCCAATGCCGCGATGACCGGAAGGATCCGGCTTTGTTCCTCTTTAGCACTCACGGGCGCTGCATCGGGCCTTGTCGATTCACCGCCGACATCGAGGATCAAGGCGCCATCGTCGATGCAGCGCTTGCCCTGGGCAACGGCCGCCGCGGTATCGGTGAAACGGCCGCCATCGGAGAAAGAGTCGGGGGTAACATTGATGATCGCCATCAAAACGCCACGTGGCCCCAGTTCGAGACTACGCCCATGCGCCAGTTTCCAGTGAAAATTTTGAAATGGATTGTAAGTCATTTCCCCTCACGATGCGCAGCAGGCAACCATTTCGATTTGCTGTTGCACCCGCGCTGGCTATGCCCCAAGCTTGATTGAAGTTCAACTAAAGAGAACTCCGCACTGATGTCTCGAGTACGCGTTCCGTTCAAAGCCGCCCTTCTTGCCCTTCTGGTTGCCATGCCCTTGGGCCCTGCGTCCGGCGAAACGGTGATAAACAAGAGCTTTTCCTATTTCTCGATCGGCGGTCGCACGGCAGCCGATCTCGACAAGGCTTTGTCCAAAGCCGGGCCGATGATGAAATCGACGGGCTCGCGCCATCCGGGCGCGACGCGCATCAAGTTTGGCGGAACGATCACCTACGTCAATCGCGGCGGACGCTGCGCAGTCGGCGTCGCCCGCGTCACGCTCAGCACCCGCATCATCTTGCCACGCTGGAAGTATCGCACGCAGGCAAGTCGCGACCTCGCCTTGGTCTGGGACACATTATCGAGCGATATCAAGCGGCACGAGGAACGCCATGCCGAGATCGCACGCAACCATGCCCGCAAGATGGAAAAGATGTTTCTGGCCCTGAGACCGCAGGCGACCTGCGAGCAAATGCAGGAAGACGTCACACGCGCCAGCGTCGAGGCGATCGCCGCCCACGACAAGGATCAGGCCCGGTTCGACCGGACTGAGGCGGCCAATTTCGACAAGCGCATGATCCGATTGCTGCAATATCGGCTGGAAACGCTGAAGAAAACGCAGCGCTAGACAGGTCCCTGTTCAACGGCCACGACCGGCATAAGCATAACGGGAATATACTTTACCACTACCTGATTAGCGCGTGCGCACCCACAGTATTTTATTGGTGAAATCTAGCGATAGCTGCAGCTGAGCGACTCACTTATATTCAGAATATGGAACGTGAGGGCGAATTGAAATCCAACCCTCCGTTGTCGTAAAGCGATTTTGCGGGCCATGATGGCTTTGCACGACGTATAAATATTGCCGTTACTTGAATTCAGCAGCGTCGTTTAGTTTCTTCAAGCGCAAAGTTCGACGGCGCAGCAATACAGGTTCTCCTGGCGTGTCTTTATGCAGCAGATGTTCCCTCCCTCATCTGCGTGCGATACGCCCTCCTAGCCTCGCTCGTCACACGACCAGCGAGGCGCTTTTTTGTCAAACATGGCAGCGATAGACTGAAAATGGACTGTGGCGCCGACGGCCAGCGATCAGGCCTGGCGTTCGGGCACGTGCACGACGAGCCCGTCCAGCGCATCGCTGACCTTGATCTGACAGGAAAGCCGCGAGGTCGGACGCACGTCATAGGCAAAATCGAGCATGTCCTCTTCCATCGCTTCCGGAGCGCCGACGACAGCCGTCCAGGCTTCGTCGACATAGACATGACAGGTAGCACAGGCGCAGGCCCCGCCGCACTCCGCTTCAACGCCGGGAACCGAATTGCGAACGGCGTTCTCCATGACAGTCGAGCCGTTCTCGACATCGAGTTCGTGGCGCGTGCCATCAAAGGCAACGATCGTAAGTTTTGTCATGTCACTTTCCGGAATAAGCTGATGGGACTGGCCGATTGCGCAAAGCCGCGTGCGGCGGCAGGCGCGAATTCAGGAAAAGTTCTTCCAACAATTCGGCCAGTCAGTCAACAAGAGCCGGCGGTTGCATCGCGGACGCGGCGTTTCGGCGCGGGCCGCGATGCACCTTTCTGGCGGGCCGCAATCAGCGGCAGAGCTTCAGGATAAACAGCTCGGCCTCAAGCACGCTCTCTGCGAGAACATCGGGCAAAGCCGCATCGGTGGGACGCTGTTCGATCGCGCCCGCTGCAGCCGCGACGTCGACGGCGCCGACGGCGAGTGCGGCCCCCTTCAACTGATGTGCGGCCTGGGCACGTCCATTCACGTCGCCATCGGTGATTTCCTTCATCACCTTGCGCGCCTGACGGGCGAACAATTGCAGCACTTCGATTTCAAGCGCCTTGTCGCCCATCGTCTGCGCGGCAAGATGGGCAAAATCGATGGGCTTCTTGCCGGAAAGAGAAGAGCTGCCCGGAGTGTCGGGAGCTTCGAAGGCAATTCTGAGGGCCGCCATGAGCCAATTTCCCTATTGTTTGTATGCTGTTGGTCTTTATCCGATGCCGTCCCGCTTCATTCGCGGTCCAACTGCCATGGGGCGGCACGGACGCCGTGACCGACGACGCCTGTTCACCAAGCTTCGTCGCCGGACGATCGCTACGGTTTGCGAGCTATCATCCTCCACGGGCGGGCGCTGCTATCGGCTTAAAACGGGGCGCAATATAGGCAGGAATCTGGGAAAATGGTTAACGCTCGTTAAACCTCCTGATTTCCTTGCCTTTTCCGACCTAAACCCCCTTGCTGCATTAAGAATTCATTAGGATTTTAATGAAGCTGGAGTGCTCTTAATTGTAAGAACCCGGCTAATGTGTCACTACGATACGGTTAGGAACGGGCTTGCGTACGAAAATGGCAACCGTTCCGGTGGATAAGCTGTGCGAGTGGTGCCCTCGAGGGTCAATTCCGACTATCCATCGAGGAAATGCAGTGGGTGTTCAGTAGGGTATTGCGTAGATGTGATGCGCGTATCTTGCCGTCACCGCCCCGGTGAAGACAGTGCCTTGCCGCAGTTGCGGATGACAAGGACACGCTTCGTCGGAGGCAAAAGGTAATGAGGCGTATCCCTATGGCGACGAAGAAGAGCAACGAGTCGATTGATGAAAAGGCCTTCCAGGCTCTGGAAGCGGCCCTTAAGATTGATTTTGACGAGCTTAAGTCGAGCCCTAACGACAAGACTTCCTTGGATGATCCGGAGGAAAATGTGTCTGACTCCACTAATCAGGCTGCTCAGCCCGATCACAGTCGAAAGGCAAAGCCTCAACAGGAAGCCCCCCGCGCCGCGCGAGCAAATGACGCCGCACGCGGGCTCGCTCCTGAACCTGCGCCGAAGTCGCCTCCCCTTTCTCCGGCAAACGACGATGGGCGCCGCTCTCCGGCTGCCATGTTGCGCGCCCTCGACGTTCGTTCGAACCGCGCCGCGATCCGTGTCGCTGCCCTCGTCTCGGTGGTCTGGGCCGTGGCCGGCCTCGGTGTCGCCAACCTGCTTTATGGACCGCAGATCTGGCAGATCCGCACGCTGGGCGATCTCGCCGCCACCCCGGGTGCAGTCGGCGTCGCCATCGGCATCGCGCTGCCCATCATGCTCTTCTTCTCCTTCGCCGTCATGATCGCCCGTGCGCAGGAACTGCGCAACGCCGCGCGCTCCATGGCTGAAGTTGCGCTGCGCCTGGCCGAGCCGGAAACCGCAGCGGCCGACCGGGTCATGACCGTCGGTCAGGCCGTTCGCCGCGAAGTCTCGGCTATGAACGAAGGCATCGAGCGCACCATCGCTCGCGCCACCGAACTCGAAACGCTGGTTCATTCCGAGGTCAACGCCCTCGAGCGCAGCTACAGCGAGAACGAACTGCGGGTGCGTACGCTGGTTCAGGAACTCGGCCTCGAGCGCGAAGCCATCATCGGCCATTCCGAGCGCATCCGCTCGACCATCGCCGGTGCGCATGGCAAGCTGAAGGACGAGCTCGACCAGGCGGGCGAAGACATCGCCTCCCGCATCGCGATCTCCGGCGAGGCCTTCGCCTCGTTGATCGATACGCGGGCAGCGGCTCTCAGCGAAAAGTCCGATACGGCGCTGCAGAACATCAGCACCATGCTGTCGAACCGCACGGACTCGCTCCTTTCCGGCCTGACGGCAGCCGGCCTCGGCCTCAGCAGCGAATTCGACACCCGGCTCGACCAGCTGAGCGATACGCTGACCAAGCGTGGCGAGCAGCTGCTCGGCCAGTTCGAGACCCGCGCCTCGTCGCTCGACGCCAATACCGAAAAGCTGAACGCGGCTCTGAACGAGCGCGCCCGCCAGCTCAATGAAACGCTCATTGCCCGCACCCGCGACCTCAACGAAAGCCTGAGCGTCGGCCAGCAGGCTATTGCCGGCGGCCTCGAAGACGTGCTCGCCACGCTCAACGCCACCCTCGATGAAAAGGGTGCGCATTTCCGCCAGAGCCTGCGCTCCAGCGCCGACGACGCGATCATGGATCTCGATCTGCGCGGCGGCTTCTTCGAAGAGAAGCTGCAGACGACAGTCGGCCACCTGGCCACCGCCTTCGACGAGCGCTTCCACGAGTTCGCGTCGGCCTTCGACAAGCGCGCCAGCTTGCTCGATACCAAGCTGATGGAAAGCCTGCACCGCATCAACGAGACCGTCACTGGCGGTTCGGATGCCATCGGTGGCGCGCTCGACAGCAGCATCGAGAAGATCGGCTCTGCCCTCTCGGATCAGTCGCTGACGCTTGCAACTGCGCTCGGCGCCACGCACGACTTCATCGAGGAAACGATCGGTAGCCGCACGTCCGATCTCAGCAACCTGATCGGCGGTGCCCATAGCCGCATCGACAGCGTGCTTTCCGAAAAGACCAGCAGCCTGATGGGCGCCTTGTCCGAGGCCCAGGATCGCATCGAGAACGGCTTCGGCCAGCGCGCAGATGCGCTTGCAAACGCCCTTACGACCAGCGAACAGCGCCTGACCGAGGGTCTCGACACCCGCACGGCACAGTTCGTCGACGGCCTGCAGGCGGCCCATGCCCGCATCGAGCAGACGCTGACCGGTTCGACCGACGAGATCACCAGCGCCATCGCCGCAAGCCAGCATCGTCTCGATAACACTCTGTCCGAGCGCACCCTTGCCCTTTCGACCGTGCTTTCGACAGGCACGGACGCGATCGAAGGCGCCGTCGGCGAAACGGCCGACCGGCTGGAGCGTGTTCTTTCGGAACGCAGCCAGGCGATTGCAGAGACCTTGTCGAGCCAGACATCAGCACTCGACGGCGTTCTGGCCGATCGTTCTGCCCACATCACCTCGACCATGACGGCCCGCGCCAACGAAATGGCGGACTCCTTGAGCCGGCATGCGGAAGACGTCGCCGACAACCTCACCTTCCGCGCCACGGCCGTTGCCGAAACGATGACCGACCGCGTTGGTGAAATCGAACAGAAGCTGTCGGACAGCGTGTCCCTCGTTGCCGAAAACCTCGGCGGCCGCGTCAGCCAGATCTCCGACACTCTTACCAACACCAGCGCTCGCATTGCCGAAGACCTCAGCGGCCGCGTTGGCAAGATCTCGGATGCGCTGACGGCCACAAGCGCCCAGATTGCCGAAGCGCTGACCGCGCGCACCACCGAGGCGACAGCCTCGCTCGCCGGCAAGGCGACGGAAATCGAACAGACGCTTACCGGCCGCGCCGAGCACCTGCGCGAGACCCTGTCCTCGACCCACGAGCAGATCCGCGCCACGCTCGACGACCGGATCAACGCGATCAACCTCGCCGTCGACCAGGGCCGCGACCAGCTGGAAGGCATGCTGTCCGACCAGTCGATGTCGATCGCCACCAGCCTTGCCACCAGCGCCAGCATGCTCGAAATGTCGCTCGAAGAGCGCCAGTCGGCACTTGCCGGCATCATCGACCGCAGCGGCGAAACGCTTGAAGCCCGCATGCGCTCGACAACCGGCAACATTGCCGAGCGCCTGGCGGAAACCGCGGGCCAGATCAGCCTCGCCGCTGACACGCTGACCAACCGCGTCGACTTGTCGATCAACGGCCTCAACGACCGCCTCGACGACACCGGTCTGCGCATCGAGACAAGCCTTGGCGCGCTTGAGGAGCGCATGCGCGACAGCGCCGAAAACGTCAGCACGATCGCCGATGCGGCAGGTGCTCGTGTCGAGACCCGGCTCGGCTCGCTGGAAGACCGCATGCGCGGCAGTGTCGATAATGTCAGCGCAATCGTCGATGATACCGCCGCTCGCATCGAGACCCGCCTGGGCTCGCTTGAGGGCCGGATGCACGGCAGCGTCGACAAGGTCGGCGCGATCGTCGATGAAACCAGCAACCGGATCGAAACCCGCTTGGGGACGCTGGAAGACCGCATCCGCGACAGCGTCGGCAATGTCAACGCGATCGTCGACGACACCGGCTTCCGCATCGAGGCCAGCATCGGCACCCTGGAGGATCGCATCCGCGACAGCGTCGGAAGCGTCAACGCCATTGTTGACGATACCGGCGCCAAGATCGAGACCAGTATCGGTTCCCTGGAAGGCCGTATTCGCGGCAGTGTCGGCAGCGTCAACGCACTTGTCGATGACACCGGCCTGCGTCTTGAGACGAGCCTCGGCTCGCTGGAGGATCGCGTCCGCGAAAGCGTCGGCAGCGTCAACGCCATCGTCGGCAACGCGGGCCAGCGCATTGCCGATAGCCTCGGTGAACGCGCCGGCGAAATCGACCGCGCCAGCGAAGAAGCGGCAAGCCGTATTTCCAGCGCCATCAATGCCGGCACGGACCGCATTGAAGAACGCCTCGGCACCATGGACCGTGCCCTCAACATCGGCCTCGAAAACGTCAACCGGACGATCGAAGGCAAGGCCGCGGTGCTTGTCACCAGCCTGCGCGGCGCCGTCAGCGACGTAACGCACGAGATCGACGCCGAAGCCGGCCGTATCGAGGGCAAGACTGCCGACCTCGTCACCAGCCTGCGCGGCGCCGTCAGCGAAGTAACGCAGGAGATCGACGCCGAAGCCGGTCGCATCGAAGGCAAGACAGCGGATCTCGTCAGCAACCTGCGCGGTGCAGTCGGCGATGTTGCTCAGGAGCTCGACGCTGAAGCCGCCCGTATTGAAGGCAAGGCCGCCGGTCTCGTCACCACACTTCGCAGCGCAGTCAACGACGCAGCGCAGGAACTCGACGCGGAAGCGGCCCGTTCCGCCGGCCTTCTTTCCAAGGCCGGTCAGGACTTCGCCAATGTGCTGGCGTCCCGAAACGCCGACTTCGCAAACGCGATCGAACAGACCGCAGCGGCAACGGCCGCACGCCATGCCGAACTCGCACGCTCGGTCGCCGACGCCTCCGACACTGCCACCGCACGCCTGGCCGCCACGCATGGCCAGGTGGCCAGCCACGCCCAGAACATCCAGCAGGGCCTTGCCGATGCCGAAAAGGCTCTGGAGGCCCGTGGCGAAGCGATCCGCAGCACGCTCGACGACCGGACCCGCGAACTCAACTCGATGCTCGCCGGCCGCTCGATGGAGCTGTCGCGCATTATCGACGAGCAGGCCCGTCCGGTCATCGATCAGTATGCCGCAACCGGCCGCGAAGCCGCCGAGCGCATCGCCAGCCTGACGCAGGACAGCACCGAGCGCCTGCGCGCGGAAAATGCAGCACTCGTCAATGCCATTACCGAACGCACCGGCGAGACGCTCAACGCCATCTCGCTGCGCGCCGAGGAAACGGCAAAGGCGATGAAGATGGTCGAGAACCGTCTGCAGTCGACCGCCCTCGGCCTGATCGATCAGCTCGCCGCCAACAACACGGCGATCGCAACCGTCATCGACCAGGCAAGCAACAACCTTGGCGACATGGATCAGCGGCTGGAGGCGACGGCCACCCGCTTCTCCGAAACCACACGTCAGGCTTCCGACATGCTGTCGACCTCTACCCGCCTCATCGAAGGCAAGGTCGACAAACTCTCGGATATCTCCGCCTCCACGCTGTCGCAGATCGGCGGCATCGTCGGTCGCTTCGAGGATCACTCCAAGGTGCTCGGCCAGGCCTCGGACCTGCTGGGCGCGGCCCAGTCGAACCTCGTCAGCACGCTCGAGGAACGCCAGGATGCCTTGCGCACCCTGTCCGTCGGCCTCGTGCAGCGCTCGGAAGAAATCGAGCGCACCATGCGTGCACTCGAAGGCTTCGTCGATGGCGCCTTCCAGCGCGCCGAAGAGCGCTCCGGCCTCGTTGCAGGCAACCTGCGCAGCGGCATCCAGCAATCCTTCTCGGATGTCGGCCGCCTGCTGTCGAGCACCGAGCAGCGCGCAGCCGAAGCCGCCGAATCCATGCGCAATGCGCTGGCACAGGCCGGCGACGAGGCTGGGGCTTCGGTTGAGGCGGTGTTCTCGCGCGCCGAAGAACGGTCGCGCCAGATTGCCGACACACTGCGCTCGGGCGTCGAAACCTCATTCGCCGACGTCAACAAGACGCTGTCGGCGGTCGAAGGCCGTGCGCTCGGCGCCTCCGAAGCGCTCCGCCAGGCGATCGCCAAGGTGGGCGAAGATGCCGGCTCCTCGATCGAGGGTGCTTTCGCAAACGCCGAGGAACGCTCCAAGGAGGTGGCATCCCGCCTGCGCGGCAGCGTTGCCTCGTCGGTCTCCGATGTCGAGCGCATGCTCAACGAAAGCGGCAAGAAGTCGGACGGCGTGGCCACCCAGCTGCGCGAAGCCGTTCGCGTGGCGATCGACGAAGCCATCGGCCGCTTCAGCGGTGCGACGGACGATATCCGTCGCTCGGCAGGCGAGATCCGCAAGGAACTCGACATGACCCGCGAAGAGCTGAAGCGCAGCGCCTTCGACCTGCCGGAAGAAGCCAAGGAAAACGCCGCCGTCATGCGTCGTGCCGTGGCCGAGCAGATCAAGGCCCTGCAGGAGCTGTCGGACATCATCGGCAAGTCCTCGACGCAGCTCGAAGTCGCCCAGCCGTTGCGCCAGCAGCCTGTTGCCGCCGCCCCTGTGGCCGCAGCGCCCGTCACCGTCGCCCGTCCGGTGCAGCAGCCGGTCGCAGAACCGCGCCGCGAGGACCCGGCGCCGGTGCTGCGCGGCAGCCTCGGCATCGAGCAGGCGACCGTTCAGCAGCCTGCCCCCATCCAGCCTGCCCGCGCCCAGCCGGCAACGCAGGCCGTCACCAGTGAGGTCGCAGAAGGCGGCGGCTGGATGCGCGACCTGCTGCGGGCTGCCTCGCGTGAAGAGGCTCCTGCTGCCGCACCGCAGCGCCCGGCTGAAAGCCAGCCGGTTGCCCGCAGCGGCGATACCCGCAATCCGCGCCACGTGGTGGAATCGCTGAACTCGCTTTCGGTCGATATCGCCCGCGCCATCGATCATGACGCATCGGTCGATCTGTGGCGCCGCTACCAGCGCGGCGAGCGCGACGTCTTCACCCGCCGGCTCTATACGCTGAAGGGCCAGCAGACCTTTGACGAGATCAAGCGCAAGTACGACCGCGAGCCGGAATTCCGCACCGCTGTCGACCGCTACATCGCCGACTTCGAAAAGCTGCTTGCCGATGTCGCACGCAACGATCCGGACAAGCGCATCACCCAGACCTACCTGACATCAGACACGGGCAAGGTCTACACGATGCTCGCCCACGCCGCCGGCCGCTTCAACTAAGGCAGCCCTGACCAACGAGATCCGACGGCCCCATCGCAAGGTGGGGCCGTTTTCGTATGTGCGGTCGACACCAGAAGCAAACGCCCCGCTGGCGTTAGTTTGGCTGCAGCGACACCTCCGGCGTCGGCAGCACTGTTTGCCGATTGTCGGCGCTATATCTTACCCACATACCACAGCTTACCTGCTTACCACACCGGAGAACCGATAACCCGCTCCGCAACTCTGCCGTCCTCCATCACCAGCCAATCGTCGCCAGCCACCTGTGTTGCAGCGGGGCTATTGAGGTGAAGGCATTCAAGAACGATGCAGTTCTCTGCGATGTCCGTTGGTGCCAGCGTCGATCCGTGACGGCCGCGAAACGCCTCCATTCATTGATGCGAGGCACGGGCATCGCTACTGCCCTTCGCCTTTGCGAGCGGCAAGCGCTTCACTGTCCCAATCCGATGTTAACAGGCGACCTCATACCTGGCATTCCAACGCTGCCAACGCGCGGGCGAAATCCTGCGCCACCGACGCGCGGCTCGGCGCGGGGGCCATTGCATCTGAACCTAAACACCAAGATGGAGCAGCGGGACCGCACGGGATCCGTCATGGTTCGAGTTGGAGGGTGACGCCAGTGGTCATAGATGACGCCTGCGACCGAGCTGGCGACACTGGCCGGATTGATGAAGGAAGGCATTCCACGCGCCTGCTGCCCAGCGTGGAAAAGGGACATCGTTCGCGTCCAACGAGTTGCCGGTCGTGTTTGCCCCATCAAAACCGAACCTGACCGGAGGCGCTTGACCATGCTGCGCTACGCTCATTGATCTCTGCGGTCGGAGGGGCGCCCTGCCCGTTTTCATACCGGGACAGGCACACCCTTCGCTGCAACCCCAGTTGCTCGCTCGCCATATGAGCGTGCGACATGGCGGCCCCCACCGTTGCACCGCGGACTTCCAGAGGCTTAACGGTTCGAGCGCAAATCGGTGCTCGGCGCTGCCGCATGTAGCTGAAGGCTTTGGTTTCTGGAGGCACTGGCGCATGGACTTCTGGGCCCTATGCGACCGATCGGGCTATGACGCCATCGCGCTACGGCTGGCACTTCTTTCGTCTGCGCTGACCCGATAAGCATTTTCGCGCCGACAAGCGAAAACAACGCCGCACAAAAGAAAAGGCCCCGGACGAACCGAGGCCTCTTGTCAGGTTTCGATCGAGCTGGCGAGCCAGCCGGCGATCAATGTTCCTTGTTGGCGTAGACCGACTTCTTGGTCAGATAGATGAGACCGGTAAAGATCAGCAGGAACACCATGACCATGAAGCCGGTGCGCTTGCGGTCTTCCAGGTGCGGCTCGGCGGCCCACATCAGGAAGGCCGAGACGTCCTTGGCATACTGGTCCACCGTCTGCGGTGCGCCGTCGTCGTAGGTAACCTGATCGTTGGAGATCGGCTGAGCCATCGCCAGCGCTGAAGCGCTCGCGAAGTAAGGGTTGTAGTGCGTGCCTTCGGCGACCTGAACGCCTTCCGGCGGCTCATGGTAACCAGTCAGCAGTGCGTGGATATAGTCCGGGCCGCCTTCCTGGTAGGGCCAGAACATATCGAAGACGAACTGCGGGAAGCCACGCTCGATGCCGCGCGCCTTGGCGATCAGCGAGAAGTCCGGCGGTGCAGCCCCGTTGTTGGAAGCAGCAGCTGCTTCCTTGTTCGGGTACGGCGACGGGAAGTGATCCGAAGGCACGGCCTTGCGGTTGTACATTTCGCCGTCAGCGTTCGGGCCGTCCTGAACTTCGTAGTTCGCGGCGAATGCCTTCACCTGGGCGTCGGAATAGCCGAGACCCTCAAGCGTACGGAATGCCACCAGGTTCATCGAGTGGCAGGCCGAACAGACTTCGGCGTAGACCTTCAGGCCGCGCTGCAGCTGGCCCTTGTCGTAGTTCCCGAACGGGCCGGCAAACGACCAGTCCTGCTGTTCCGGCTTGTGGATCGGATAGTGGGGCGTGCCGCCGCCATGCTCCTCGCCACCTGCCGCCTCTTCAGCGACAGCAGCTCCGAGACCGAGGCCAGCGACGACAGCAAGTGACAGAATGCCTGTTACAAGCTTTTTCATTGTTGTGGGTTCCTTATCAATCGCTGTTCTGATCACACGCGTGCCGTGGCAGGCTGAGCCTTCGCATTCTTCTTCTCCAGAACCGCTTCGGTGATGGAGTTCGGAATGCGCTTCGGCGTCTCGATCAGGCCGAGAACCGGCATGATGACGAGGAAGAAGCCGAAGTAGTACAGCGTGCCGAGCTGGGAGTAACCCACATAGTTGCCCGCGAGATCGCCGCCAAAGATCAGGCCAAATAGACCACTGCCTTCCGCCGGGCGCGAGCCGAGCCAGCCGAGCATGATGGCGTTGACCACGAAGATCCAGAAGAACAGCTTGTACCAGGGACGGTAGACAGCCGAGCGAACCTTGGACGTATCAAGCCAGGGCAGGAAGAACAGGATGATGATCGAACCGAACATCACCAGAACGCCGCCGAGCTTGGAGTCGATCGGGCCGACATTGAAGGTGATGGCGCGCAGCATCGCGTAGAACGGCAGGTAGTACCACTCCGGAACGATGTGAGCCGGCGTCTTCAGCGCGTCAGCCGGAATGTAGTTGTCCGGGTGGCCAAGGAAGTTCGGCATGTAGAAGACGAACCAGGCGTAAACGAGCAGGAAGACGGAAACGCCGAGTGCATCCTTCAGCGTCGCATAGGGCGTGAAGCGGACGGTGTCGGTCTTCGACTTCACTTCGACGCCGGTCGGGTTGGTCTGGCCGACGACGTGCAGAGCCCAGACGTGAAGCACGACAACGCCGGCGATCATGAATGGCAGCAGGTAGTGCAGCGAGAAGAAGCGGTTCAGCGTCGGCTGGTCGACGGCAAAGCCGCCAAGCAGGAACTGCTGGATCCACTCACCCACGAGCGGGAAGGCCGTGAAGAAGCCGGTGATAACCGTCGCACCCCAGAAGGACATCTGACCCCAGGGCAGAACGTAGCCCATGAAGCCGGTCGCCATCATCAGGAGGTAGATGACTACGCCGAGGATCCAGAGGATTTCGCGCGGTGCCTTGTACGAGCCGTAGTAGAGGCCACGGGCAATGTGCAGGTAGACGGCAATGAAGAAGAACGACGCGCCGTTGGCGTGCATGTAGCGCAGGAGCCAACCGTGGTTGACGTCGCGCATGATCTTTTCGACCGAGTTGAATGCAACGGTCGCTTCAGCCGCATAATGCATCGCGAGCACGACACCGGTCAGGATCTGGACGACCAGCATCACGGAAAGCATGGCGCCAAAGGTGTATGCGTAGTTCAGGTTCCGCGGAACCGGATAGGTGATGAAGCTGTCGTGAATCATACGCGGCAGCGGAAGACGGGAATCAACCCATTTCTCAATGCCAGTCGTTGGCGTGTAGGTTGAATGTTCAGCACTCATTATCAGTAGTCCCCTCAACCGATCTTGATAACTGTGTCGGAAACGAACGAGAAGGTCGGCACGGGGAGGTTTTCCGGCGCCGGACCTTTGCGGATTCGGCCAGCCGTATCGTAGTGCGAACCGTGGCAGGGACAGAACCAGCCACCGAAATCACCGGCCTGACCAAGCGGCACGCAGCCGAGATGGGTGCAGGAGCCGATCATCACGATCCAGTTTTCCTTGCCTTCGCCGGCGGAGCGATCGAGATCGTTCGCCTCGGCGTCGGTCGGAAGGTTGGCGTTGCGCGCAACCGGATCCTTGAGGTCGGCAAGAGCGACCGCCTTGGCCTCTTCCACTTCCTTCTCGGTGCGGTTGCGGATGAAGATCGGCTTGCCGCGCCATTTGGCCGTCAGCGACATGCCGGCCTGCAGGCTCGACACATCAACCTCGATCGAGGCGAGAGCGAGCGTCGAAGCATCCGGACGCATCTGGTCGATGAATGGCCAGGCCACTGCGCCAGCGCCAACGACGCCCGCCATGCCGGTGGCCAGGTAAAGGAAATCGCGGCGAGTGGGCTCGCCCGAGGTCTCGCTTGAAATGTCGTGTTCGCTCACGGCTAAACCATCCTCTCACGCAATGTTGCGGAAACCGCATCCGCCCAGCGAGATCCCTGCCCTTGCGGTTTGACCTAGGTCAAGGAAACACGCCCAATCAATGTGCTGACACCTTAGCCGGCTTGCTGTTGCAAACACGTTATCAGGCGACAGAATCCGTAAAGTTCTGCGCGCACATGGCTCGCAGATTCCCCGTCAATCCGGCGCGTTCTATGCTTGATCGCAAATTATGTCCAGCCTTGACAAGGGCGGGTGGGCAGATTGTCGCGGGGAAAAGCGCGGCCAATTGGCACAAGGACTTGATGGTTGGCGTCACCACCGGCCCACAGTCGTCGGAAGGGCGTGAAAACGGCTGTTGGACCGCCCTACTCCGCGGCTTCCTCTCGGGCGAGAAAGCCACCCGATTGCCGCGACCAGAGGTCGGCGTAAAGACCGCCCCGGGCGATCAGTTCGGCGTGGGTTCCGTCCTCGACGATCCGGCCCTTGTCCATGACGACGAGCCGGTCGAGAGCGGCGATCGTCGACAATCGGTGTGCGATCGCCAGCACCGTTTTTCCCTGCATCAGCCGATCGAGATTGGACTGGATTGCCGCCTCGACTTCGGAATCAAGCGCCGAGGTTGCCTCGTCCAGAACCAGGATCGGCGCATCCTTGAGCATGACGCGCGCAATCGCGATACGCTGCCTCTGTCCGCCTGAAAGCTTGACGCCGCGTTCGCCGACGTGAGCATCAAAACCCCTGCGGCCGCGCTGGTCCTGGAGATCGAGGATGAACTCGTAGGCCTCGGCTTTCTCCGCCGCCATGATCAGCTGCTCTTCGGTTGCATCAGGGTGCCCGAAGAGGACGTTGTCGCGGATGGAGCGATGCAAAAGCGACGTATCCTGGCTGACCATGCCGACCTGCGCGCGCAGCGATTCCTGCTTCACCGTCGAAATGTCCTGGCCATCGATCAGAATGCGCCCGCCTTCGATGTCGTAGAAGCGCAACAGCAGATTGACCAGCGTCGACTTGCCGGCGCCGGATCGGCCGACGATACCGACCTTTTCTCCAGGACGGACCACGAGCGAAAAGTCGTCGATGACGCCGGCGCCCCTGCCGTAGTGGAACTTCACATGTTCGAAGCGGATCTCCGGCTCACTGACCGACAACTCCTTGGCATCCGGCTTGTCGACAAGGCCGATCGGCTGGGAGACGAGTTCAGCCGAATTCTGGATCGTGCCGATGTTGCGCATGATCGAGTTGAACTGCGTCATCATGCGGCCGAGCAGCATGTTGAGCCGCAGCACCAGCGCCAGCGTGAAGGCAACTGCACCCGAACTGATCGCGCCGCCAAGCCAGAGGTGAATGGCATAGATCGCGATAGCAGCGATCATCATGCCCGACAGCAGCGCAAGCGAGGCGCGTACGGCCGTCAGCAGCCGCGTGAAAGGAATGACAGCCCGCTGGAAGCGATCGAAGCCGGCGCGGATGTAGCGATCGTTCTCGTCGTCGCGGCCGAAGAGCTTCAGTGTCTGGATGTTCGAGTAGGCATCCACCATCCGACCGTTCAGCATCGAGGCCATTTCGGCTGTATCGCGCGCATGCTTGCGGATGCGCGGAACGAAATAGCGCGCCAGCGCCAGGAAGAGGACGATCCAGAATGCGACCATTGCCGCCAGCCGCCAGTCGAGCTGGGCGACCAGCGCCATGGTCGAAGCGGTATAGATGACGATGAACCAGACCACCTGCAGCAGCGACACGATCAGATCGCTGGTCGCCTGTGCGCCCGACCAGACCTTCGTCACGATCCGGCCGGAAAAGTCATTCTGGAAGAAGGAAAGCGATTGCCGCGCGACGTGCGTGTAGGTTTGCCAACGCACCAGATTGAGGAAGCCGGTGATGATCGACTGTTCTTCGACGAGCGCAGCCAGCGACACTGCGACGAGGCGGAACACCAGCACCGTCAGCAACATGAACAGAAGTTCGGGGCCGTTGGCGGAAATCAGCCCGCTCCAGCCCGCCTCCGGCTTTACCGTGTCGAGCAGGTCGACGAGCCGTCCGACGAAATAGAAGAGCCCCGCCTCCAGCATGGCGACAAGGCCGCCGAGGATGGCCATCGCCAGAAACGGCCCCTTGGCCTGACGGGCATAGAACCAGGCAAAACCCCATAGCGATTTCGGCGGCTGCAATCGCTCCCGCGGCGCAAACGGCTTGATCCAGTTCTCAAAGATGCTGACGATGGCGCTGAGCATGGTTCCGATATAGGCGGTTCGGCGGCAACAGCAATCGCTTTCCGCCATCGAGCGCATTACAATTGCGTAACGTCAAGTGGCAAACCCCGCCGCCTGCATGCGCGGCGGGGCCGCAGCGGATCACTCCGCCGCTTCTTCCTTCTCGGCGTCGTCGGCGATGAAGCCGCCCGACTGGCGCGACCAGAGGTCGGCATAAAGGCCACCCTTGGCCACGAGTTCGGCATGCGAACCCGTTTCGACGATCCGCCCGGCCTCGAGGATCACCAGGCGGTCCATTTCCGTCAGCGTCGACAGGCGGTGGGCGATCGCGATCACCGTCTTGCCGGCCATCAGCGCGAACAGGTTCTCCTGGATCGCCTGCTCGACTTCGGAATCGAGCGCGGACGTCGCTTCGTCGAGGACGAGGATCGGCGCGTCCTTGAGGAAGACGCGGGCGATCGCGATGCGCTGGCGCTGGCCGCCGGAGAGCTTGACGCCGCGCTCGCCGACCTGGGCGTCGAGCCCCTTGCGCCCCTGGTTGTCCTCAAGCCCCTGGATGAACTCCCAGGCATTCGCCCTTTTCGCCGCAGCAGTGATCGCCTCGTCGTCCGCTTCCGGGTGTCCGTAGGCGATGTTGTCGCGAATGGAGCGATGCAGCAGCGAAGTGTCCTGCGTGACGACGCCAATCTGGGCGCGCAAACTATCCTGGGTGACGGTGGAGATATCCTTGCCGTCGATCCGGATTGCGCCCGATTCCACGTCGTAGAAGCGCAGCAGCAGGTTCATCAGCGTCGTCTTGCCGGCGCCCGAGCGACCGACCAGGCCAATCTTCTCGCCCGGCTTGATATCGAGCGACAAGTGATCGATGACGCCCTTTGCCTTGCCGTAGTGGAAGCGGACGTTGTCGTAGGTGATCGCACCCTTTTCCGCCTTCAGCGCCTTGGCATCCGGCTCATCGACAATGTCCTGCGCCTTGGTCATCATGCCGATGCCGTCATAGACCGTGCCGATGTTCTCGAACAGCGCCGAGACTTCCCACATGATCCATTGCGACATGCCGTTGATGCGCATGGCGAGGCCGACGGCGATCGCGATCGCACCGACCGAAATGGCGCTTGTCAGCCACAGGTGAATGCCGAGCGCGCTGATGGCAAACAGCGCGATGCTGTTGTTGACGTAGACGAGGATGTGGAACAGCGTCACCTTGCGCATCTGGCGGTGCACGGTGTCGAGGAAGCCGTCCATGCCGGCGCGCGCATAGCCTTCCTCACGGCCCGCATGCGAGAACAGCTTGACCGTGCCGATGTTGGTGTAGCTGTCGACGATGCGCCCGGTCATCATCGACCGGGCGTCGGCCTGCTCCTTGGAGATCTTCTGCAGCCGCGGCACGAAATAGGTGACGATGCAGATGTAGATCACCAGCCAGACGGCGAGCGGCATCACTAGCCGCCAGTCGGCGGCGGCAACGACGATCAGCATCGTGACGAAATAGCTGACGACATAGACGAAGACGTCGAGGATCTTCATCACTGTTTCGCGAACCGCAAGCGAGGTCTGCATGACCTTGGTTGCGACGCGGCCGGCGAATTCGTTGGCGAAGAACGTCATGCTCTGGCGCAGCAGATAGCGGTGCATCTGCCAACGGGCGATCATCGGGTAATTGCCGAGCAGCACCTGATGCATGATCAGCGAATCGATCGCCACCAGCAGCGGCAGCCCGATCAGGACCATGCCGCCCATCCAGATCAGCCGGTGACCTTCAGCTTCCAGGAAGGTGTCGCGATTGGCGTTCGACAGCCAGTCGACCATGTTTCCGAGAAACTGGAACAGCGCCACTTCGCCGATGGCTATCAGCATGGTGCAGACCGACATGATGAGCAGCCACGGAACCGCCGGCTTGGAATAGTGCCAGCAGAAGCCGAAAAGGCTTTTCGGCGGAAGCACGGGCTCTTCCGTCGGATAGGGATTGAGGCGGGATTCAAACCAGCCAAACATTGTCTTGCTCCTTCAGAGTATTTTGAAGGAAGGCGGGTATCTCCCCGCATTCTTTATCGTGAAAATTTCAGTCCGGAAATGCTGCCCCGCCATGGCGGGTTAATCTTCCGGAGTTCCGGAAGCGCGCATAAATCTCTTGAAAGATAGGTCGCGGAACCGGTTAGGCCAAACGGTGGCCCATCACTCCAGGAAGGCGTGTCAACATCAATACAGTCATCATTGCCTCCGTCGGTTCGCGTTGAAGAGAGGTTCTGTCTACCTCTATTCGCGCGAACATGCCAGATTGCCGCAGGGACTTTCTTGCCTGTTTTTTCATCGCTCAGTCGGATGTTGCCCATTCGGCACAGATTAGTCACCGTGAAATCAACCGGAAAAGACGCGTGGCGAACACGGCTGCGATTGGTAGGAAACGCACATGAACCCATCATCGACGGCTCCTCCCGATTTGCACGGACACGGCTTCCTGTTGAGGCGCCCACGAGACAGCGACGTCGAGACGCGGCTGGCGCTCGGGCGTGACCCGGAGATCT
The DNA here is from genome assembly GCF_050434565.1 of Ensifer sp. 4252. NCBI lineage: Bacteria > Pseudomonadati > Pseudomonadota > Alphaproteobacteria > Hyphomicrobiales > Rhizobiaceae > Ensifer > Ensifer sp. 4252. Next base: position 118,081 of record NZ_JBNDIU010000010.1, on the reverse strand, counting down.
ACCGCATGTTCGGCGGCGATGCATCCCTCGCCCGTCCTTACGGACAAGCGGACGCTGAAGCGTGGCTGCAGCACACCATCGAACATCCGGCCGCCTGGATCATCGATCGCGACGGGCTTGTCGGCGAAGTCAGGCTCGACAACATCAACAAGCACGACCGGCGCGCCTCCTACGCCATCGGCATCCTCGATCCGGAACTGCTGGGCAAAGGGCTTGGCACTGCCGTCACGAAGCTTGTATTGGCGCATGCGTTCGGCGAACTCGCGCTGCATCGCATTTCGCTGCGCGTGCTCGCCTTCAACGAACGCGCGATTGCCAGCTATCTCAAATGCGGTTTCTCGGTCGAGGGGCGCGAACGGGAGGCGGCGCTGATCGACGGCGCGTGGCACGACGACATCATGATGGGGATTCTGGCGCACGAATTCTCCGCCGCACCAGAAGAGCCGCAAGGAAAGTGAACAGACGTGAGTGACCTTCGCATCGCCCTCTACCAGCCTGACATCCCCGGCAATACCGGTACGATCCTTCGCCTTGCGGCCTGCCTCGGCCTTGCCGTCGACGTAATCGAGCCGGCGGGCTTCGATCTTTCCGACCGCAACCTCAAACGGGCCGGCATGGACTATATCGCCTCGGTCACCCTCACCCGCCACATTAACTGGGAACGGTTCGAGGCGTGGCGGGTGCCGACCGGACGAAGGCTGGTGCTTGCCTCCACCAGGGCCGCCGAGCCCTATACTCGCTTCAAATTCCGTTCCGACGATATCCTGCTGTTCGGCAGGGAAAGCGCCGGTGTGCCAGACCATGTGCATGATCGCGCGGAAGGCCGTATCCTCATCCCGATGGCCGAAGGGCAACGGTCGTTGAATGTCGCCATGTCTGCCGCGATGATCGCCGGCGAGGCGATCCGGCAAGTTCAATTGCTCTGAAAAACATCGCATGGCTCTGCCCCGCCTTTCCTGATGGGGGTGACGATGGGCGCCGCCAGCGGCAGCGCCCCAAAATTCAGGCGGCAACCTCGTTGTAGGGCGTTATCTTGCGGGCCTGCTTCAAGATTCGCGCCCACCAGATGAGCCGGTCCATCATCAGGAACAGTGGCGCCCGCATCTCCTCTGGTTTGTAGAGGTTGCCGGCCGCGTCGAATTTCGACCAGGCTTTGGCAAACTGGACGCCGTCGCGTAGCGTCACCGCATGCAACTCGCCAAAGACCTGGCGCAACTGCTCGACGGCGCGGATGCCGCCGGAAGCGCCGCCGTAGGAGACGAAGGCGACGGGCTTGGCATGCCACGGCTCGTAGACCGAATCGATCAGCTCTTTCAGAGCGGCCGGATAGCCGTGATTGTATTCCGGCGTCACCACCAGAAAGGCATCCGCTTCGGCCACCTTGCGCTCCAGCCACTCGCCGGGATTGACCGCGGCACCGACGCCGCGGGACGCCCTTAGCCGCGCCGGATCGATGACCGTGAGATTGAACACGGCGGATTCCGAAATCTCGCGGATCAGCCAATTGGCGACCGTGTCGCAGAAGCGACCCTGCCGGGCGCTGCCGTAGATCACCGCAAGCGTCATCTTCTCTGTCATGGGGATTAGCTCCTTGTTGTGAATTCCATGGAGCTCATGCTATAAAACCTCAACATTAGTTGAGGTCAATAGCTACCATGACGATTGTAAGAAACAGCGAAATGCGGCGTGAGCTGACGGTCGGCGAAGTCGCGGAGCGCAGCGGTGTCGCCGTTTCCACCCTCCATTTCTATGAGGCCAAGGGGCTGATCCACAGCAATCGCAGTCGCGGCAACCAGCGTCGTTATCCCCGCAGCGTGCTGAGGCGCGTGGCGGTGATCAAGGTCGCCCAGCGCACCGGAATTCCGCTTGCGGAAATTCAGGAGGCGTTGATGGTGCTGCCGGACGACCGGCCGCTGACGGTACAGGATTGGGCACGGCTCTCGGAGAGCTGGCGCGAGCAGCTGAACGCGCGCATAACCAGCCTGATGGCGTTACGCGACCATCTGACGAGCTGCATCGGCTGCGGATGCCTGTCGCTCAGGGAATGTCCGCTGCGCAATCCCCACGATGTGCTTTCGATGGAAGGCGCCGGGCCGCGGCTGATGGATGCCACGGAAGAGGACGGCCAGCCCTAGGAGGCGCCATGGCCGCGATTTTGCCCACTTGCCGCGGAGCCTGACGCAAACACCGACGTCATGTGACCAACTAGAGCATCCGACAACACGAGACGTCCCGGAAAAGGTCTTGCCGAAGCGTCAGTCGGCCGTCGGTAGTCGGCGCATGGTGAATTCGATCTCGTCACCGTCGAGCTGGCGCCAGCTTTCCACCTCGGTCCAGTAGGCGGCCTTCGGCCAGGTATCGAACCATTCGCGCGCCTTGGCGCGGGCAGCACTTCGATCGAGCCTAAAGGTTTCTCGCACGAAAAGGCCATCGCCTCGTGTCGGATTGTCCCGGCGATGCCGGGCGATCTGGCGCCGCAAACCATCAAGCGGCGGACCTGCGGGTATTCTTGCCATGGGCCATACCTCTAGAGGTAAAGATAGTGTGAGTATCGGGCCATTGCGAGTCCGTTTTACACCGCCCACCCGATGCGGCAGACTACAGCGCCGCGCATCAAATATGACGCGCAAAGGACGCTGTAGCACTTTAGACTTGCTGCATAATTTCTCCTTAAATCGAATCTGATTTAAGGAATTATGCAGTAGCCCGGTGACCCGTCCGCCGTTGCCAATCCGGAGGAAATATGAACTGTGGCGCACATCAACGAATCGGCGGCTTTCCGGCGTGCAAAGCCGCGAACAGGACAAATTTTCATGGAACGACCGCAACTACCCCAGGGGCTGCCTGCCGATATCGAAGACAAGAAGGCAGCAGCCAGAGCCTGGTTCGAAAGCCTGCGCGATACAATCTGCGCCGCTTTCGAGGCCGTCGAAGATGACCTGACCGGCCCGCTGTCGAACCGTGAACCGGGCCGCTTCGTCGGCAAGGAGTGGAGCCGCGACGGCGGCGAAGGCGGCGGCGGCCGCATGTCCATGATGGAAGGCCGCGTCTTCGAGAAGGTCGGTGTGCACACTTCGACCGCCTTCGGTGAATTCTCGCCGGAATTCCGCGAGCAGATCCCGGGCGCCAGCGAAGACCCACGCTTCTGGGCATCGGGCATCTCGTTGATCGCGCATCCCGTGAACCCCAACGTGCCGGCCGTTCACATGAACACCCGCATGGTCGTCACCACCAGCAACTGGTTCGGCGGCGGCGCCGACCTGACGCCGGTGCTCGACCGCCGCCGCGTCATGACCGACCCGGACACCCAGCTGTTCCACCGCGCCATGGAGATCACCTGCAATCGCCATCCGGTCGCCGATCACGCGAGGTACAAGCAGTGGTGCGACGACTACTTCTTCCTGAAACACCGCAACGAGGCGCGCGGTACCGGCGGTATCTTCTATGATTGGCTTCAGTCTCCGGCCGAGCAGGGCGGCTGGGAGGCGGATTTCGCCTTCACCCGCGACGTCGGCAAGGCCTTCGCACTCGTCTATCCCAAGATCGTGCGCACAAATTTCAATACGTCATGGACTGAGGAAGATCGCGACGAGCAGTTGGTGCGCCGCGGCCGCTATGTCGAATTCAACCTGCTCTACGATCGCGGCACCATCTTCGGCCTGAAGACCGGCGGCAATGTCGAGTCGATCCTCTCATCCCTGCCCCCGGTCGTCCGCTGGCCCTGACAAGGTGCGCGGACGTCATTTGCAGATGCGCACCTTCTTGATCACCACCCGGCCATAGGCGCCATAGGTCTTCACCGTCTTGACGACACAGGTCTGTCGATATCCGTAGCTGTAATTGCCGGCTATGGCCGGAATGGCGACGGCAAGCAATGTCGTCATCGCGAGCGCGACGGCGAGAAAAGAATGACGCATGGAGGGGCCCCCGTTCGAATACTGCGGCCAGAAACGACATGCGATCCGCATGTCCGAGCCATCGCATGAATGCCGGTCTGGCGCTGTTTCGATTGGAACAGCTGAACAAATCGGAGGGCGCCGCGTTGTCCTTCCATCGAGGAAAGGGGCCGGACCATGATCTTCAAGAAGCGCACGTTCCACGGCACCGAGCCAGAACGCAGCACCGCGGATCACCCCGCGGAGCTCGAACGCCGCGTGGCGCACAGCCTTGCGGTGACGCCCGGTCTCGATGCGGCCGACGTCACGGTTGTCTGCAAGGGAAATACGATCATGCTCGCTGGCCACGTCGCGACGAAAGCCGAAGTCGCCCGCGCCGAAGAGTCGGCGAGACTGATTGAAGGCGTGGCCGAGGTGATCAACCGCATCGAGGCGCCAGCAGCCACATAGAGCCGGGTCAGATAGAGCCGAGCGTCCAGCCGACGATCTCGGATGCGACGATCGCGAACGCCTGGTCGAGCGCCTTCACGAAAGCCGGGTTGCCAGTACCGTTGACGCCAGCTGTGGCACGGAACGCCTTCTGCGCTCGCACCGTCCCGTTCCGGTCGTTGACGAGTTTGGCAAAGATCTCGACGACCGCCGTGTCGGCGCCTTCCGTCGATATCTCGAACGAGCGAATTTCGCTGATTACCTGATAGTCGATCGCAAGCCCCTCGCCCGGCTTGCCGACTCCTGCGACCTTGCCGGTATTCTCGAACGCCTGGACCAGCTTTGCCTGCACCATGCGCGGCAGGCGGTCGCTCCATTGCGCCTTGGAGAGATATTGCAACTCCGAGCCGGAAAGGCGGATGACGATCTGGTCGCTGTCGAGCGCTTTCAGCGCCGTTGGTTCCGGCACGAGGATCTGCTTGCTGGTCGCACCCCGTCCTTCGACCACTGGCGACGAGGAAAGGTTGAACGTATCGTTGACGGCAGCACCGGCGCCGCACCCGGCCAACAAGACAGCCAGCGTGAAAATCAGGGCGGAGCGTTTCGCTCCCGTCTCACGCACACACACCAGCCCCGAAAAATTCATACTGCCCAAACCCTTGTCCAATACGCAGCACCTTAGAGCGCTCTTTAATGAAAGCAACCCGCCCGGCCCCACACCGGCTTTGTCTTACCCGACTCAGCGCCGGGTGCGACCATCGTATTGTTTGACCGTTTCGCCGCCAAACAGAAGGCGCTGCGGATTCTTGTCGAATGTCGAAATCGTGTTTTCGAGACTCTGCACGGTGCGACGTGTATCGGTCACCAGCGCTTCGACATCACGAAGGCCGGAGCTGGAGAAACGCTTCAGATTGTCGGCGATCGGGCCGATCTGGGCGTTGAGGTTGTCAGCCATCTTGCGGAACGATTCGAGCGTGGTGCGCGCCTCGGCTGAAAGCGACGGCGCGTCGGCATCGCCGAGGAAGCCATCCACCTTGACGAGGATGCTATCGACCCGGTTCGACGCAGCGTTCAGCTTGCTCGCCATCTGGGTCACGTCGGTGATCGTACGATCGATGTCCTGCTGGCGCGCCGTGATCTTCTCGGCAAACTGCGTGATGTTGGCGACCGTCTTGCGGGCGTCGGCACTTGCTGCCGAAATGTCGTTGACGACAAGTTCGACCTTCTGCTTGTCGACCGCGGCCACAAGCGTATCGACGCGCTCGAGCGTCTTCTGCGCGTTCTTGCCGAACTGGTCATAGGTCTCGACTGTGCGCTTGAACGCCGCGATGGTCTCGGAAACGCCGCCCGAGGCGGCCTTAAGGTCGTTGCTCAGCTGCTCGACATTGCTGACGATACGATCGATCTTCTTCGGATCCACCGATTTCACCAGAACATCGGCCGAGGCCAGGGTCGAATCGAGCTTCTTCGACGCGGCATTGATCGATGCCGAAAGCTCCGTCACGCTTTTCAGGAAGTCGTCGATCGCGCCAGAATTGTCAGCAAGCGCCTTGGAAAATTTCTCGGCATTGCCGATCGTGCCCGTCAGCGGCCCGCGCACATCCTTGACGAAACCCTGGATGTCGGTGATCGCGTCGTTGGCGCGGTCCATGATCGCGTCCGCCGTCGCGAGCAAGCTGGTAACGCTCGATTGGTCGGCGAGAATGCGCGCCTGCGTGCCCTTCTCGACCGCGTTCCTCAGGATGTTCTCGTCGCCCTTGTTGCCGCCACTGAGTTCGATATAGGCAGCACCTGTCAGCCCCTGCACTTCGAGCGTCGCCTTTGTCGATCTCAGCACCGGCGCGTCGATTGAAACTTCGGTTACGGCAATCGAATAGCGCGGATCGTTGGCGTCGATCGCCAGATTGCGCACGGAACCAACAGGAATACCGTTGAAGCGAACAGGCGAGCCGACGGAAAGCCCGTTGGCAGAGCCTGGAATGTTGACGACCAGCTCGACCATCTCGCCGCTGCGGCCATATTGCGACATCCAGTAGACGAAGCCGAAGGCCGCCGCGATCACGAACACCGTGAAGAACCCGACAATGGCGTAGTTCGCTTTAGTTTCCATTCGTTCCGACTACCTCAGTGGCCATCCTATCGGCCGTTCTTCTGCTTCGGGGCGTCCCCGGAGACATCCGGAAATCCCCGCCGGCTTCCCGGCGCTACTCGTCGTGCCGCACGATCGACCGCGCCCGCTTGCCCCGGAAATAGGACTTCACCCAGGGATCGTCACAGGCCAACATGTCCTCGACGGTCCCCTCGACCAGAACCTTCTTGTTCCCCAACACCGCGATGCGATCGCAGACAGAAAACAGGCTGTCGAGGTCGTGAGTCACCATATACACGGTCAATCCGAGCGTGTCGCGCAGCTTGGCGATCAACTCATCGAACTCGGCCGCGCCGATCGGGTCGAGGCCCGATGTCGGCTCGTCGAGAAAGACGAGATCTGGATCGAGCGCCAGCGCACGGGCAAGTGCTGCCCGCTTGATCATGCCGCCCGAAAGCTCGGACGGGTATTTGTCGGCCGCCTCCGGCGCCAGACCTACCAGCTCGATCTTCACGCGCGCCAGCTCGTCCATCAGGCTCTGTGGCAGGTCGAGATATTCGCGCATCGGCACCTGGATATTTTCACGCACCGTGAGGGCCGAAAAGAGTGCGCCGTGCTGGAAAAGCACGCCGAGACGCATGTCGAGCGCGATCCGCTCAACCTCGGACATCCGGTCGTATTCCGCGCCGAGGATCTTGATCGTGCCGGAGCGCTTGGCCAGAAGCCGCAGGACCGTGCGCATCAACACCGACTTTCCGGTACCCGAGGCACCGACGAAGCCGAGGATTTCGCCGCGATAGATCTCGAGGTTGAGCTTGTCGAGAACGATGTGGGAGCCGAAGCCGACCGTCAGTTCACGCACCGACAACACCGCTTCGTGCCCGTTGGCGGTGTCCGGCTGTCTTTCTTTGGCTGTTGTGTCCATCGTCCCATTCGCCTCAGAAATCGATCGCTGCGTAGAACATGGCAAACAGACCGTCGATCAGGATCACGACGAAGATCGATTTGACCACCGAGGAAGTGACGTGGCGGCCGAGCGATTCGGCGCTTCCGCCGACCTTCAGACCCTCGACTGCCGCGACCACGCCGATGATCAGCGCCATGAACGGCGCCTTGATCATGCCTGCCGCGACCGATGAAAAATCGATGGCCTCCTGCAGGCGCGACAGGAAGGTCGCAACCGTGATGCCCGAATAGGTCCAGGCAACCAGCGCCGCACCGGTCAGTGCCGCGAAGTTGGCAATGATGGTCAGGAGCGGCAACGCGATTGTCAGCGCCACGAGGCGCGGAAACACCAGGACGCCGACGGGGCTGAGGCCCATGACCTTCAGCGCGTCCACCTCCTCGCGCATCTTCATCGAGCCGATCTCGGCTGTGATCGCACTACCCGAACGCCCGGCGATCATGATGGCTGTCAGGAGCACGCCGATTTCGCGCAACTGCAGGATGCCGACCAGATCGACGACGAAGACTTCAGCGCCGAAGTAGCGCAGCTGGAATGCGCCTTGCTGCGCAATGATCGCGCCGATCAGGAAGGACATCAGCATGATGATCGGCACGGCCTTGACGCCCATGCGGTCAATCTGGTGAACGATGGCCGCCGGCGAGACGCCACTGTGCCGCCCGAACTTGAGCTGGGCACCGCGAACCGCCGAGCCGAGAATGTACATCGCTGCAACGATATCGTTCCAGGTGGCGACCATCACTTCACCGACTGGGGCAAACAGCCGCTGGAACAGTGGAGGGTGCTCGCCTTCGTCTTCCGGTGTCGGCAGTTCCGCCGGCAATGCGCCAATCAGCTCGACATAGCGCTGACCGCCATCGACGAACTGGATCTCGCCTTTTTCAGGTCCGGCAAGCCGCGTCATGAAGCGCCGGATGATCCAGGCGCCGGCCGTGTCCATGGCCGTCACACCCGACAGATCGAACTGCCTGACGCTGCTGCCCTTGCGTGCAAGCTGGTCGAGCTTGACGGCCATGGCTTCAGCCGTCTCGTGCCGCCAGACGCCGGAAAAGACGTAAGCGCCTTCAGCGTCGCCGGTATCTCCGCCGAGCGTGACATCCGCAACGATCTTGGTCTGTGAACGCGTCACCTGGTCTCTGTCATCCCGATTTGCTAACCGCTCGTAAAAGCTTGCTCCGTCATAACGGCTCACATCCTTGATGTCATCCTGACGAAGCCGGTAACATCAAGACCTAAGCGCCAGATAGGCCCCGCCGGAGAAGATTTCATGTCAACTGTGCTCGAAGCGACAACCGAAGACTTCCCGATTGCGGGCACATTCACGATTTCACGCGGCTCGAAGACCACGGCAAGCGTCGTGACATGCCGAATCACCACTGACGGCACGAGCGGTTGGGGTGAATGCGTACCCTACGGCCGCTACAATGAAACCATCGCCTCCGTACTTGCCGAAATCGAGACCATTCGACCGCGGATCGAATCGGGGCTGACGCGCCTGGAGTTGCAGTCGGCAATGAAGCCGGGTGCGGCCCGCAACGCCGTCGACTGCGCATTGTGGGACCTCGAAGCAAAGCAGAAAAGTAAATTCGTCCACGCGCTTGCCGGCCTTTCCTCACCCGGGATATTGACGACGGCCTATACGCTTTCGCTCGCCGAGCCGGAAACGATGCGTGCGCAGGCAGCGCAATATGCCCACCGCGATCTGCTCAAGATCAAGGTCGGCACGTCGGACGATGCCTCACGCATCCGCGCCGTGCGCGACGGCGCGCCGGAGAGCCGCATCATTCTCGATGCCAACGAGGGCTGGACGGCGGAGAGCCTCGCCTATCACTTCGCCGTCTGCGCCGAACAGCGTATCGACCTCATCGAGCAGCCGCTGCCGGCCGGCCACGATCAGGCGCTCGCCACGATCGCCCGCCCCGTTCCGGTCTGCGCCGACGAGAGCGTGCATGCGACAGGCGATCTCTCCGGCCTCGTTGACCGTTATGACGCCGTCAACATCAAGCTCGACAAGACGGGCGGCCTGACGGAAGCGCTTCGCATGCGCGATGCGGCAGCATCCCTCGGCCTCAAGGTGATGGTCGGCTGCATGGTGGGAACCTCGCTCGGCATGGCACCGGCAATCCTGGCGGCGCAGGGCGCGGATTTCGTCGATCTAGACGGTCCCCTGCTTCTGGCGCGTGATCGCACGCCCGGCCTGCGCTACGAAGCCTCGCTGGTCTTTCCGCCCGAGCCGCGCCTCTGGGGCTGAAGGTACCAGGCGGCAACGGCAAAGCAGCAGCCGGCAAAGGCGACGACCGACATCGAATAGAACCCGTTCACCCCGTACCAGGCGTAGAGATAGCCGGACAGGAAGGTGAAGATCGCCGTGAAGATGCCGGTGTAGAAAAAATAGAGCCCCTGGGCCGATGCCTCCTGCTCCTCGACGACGCGCTCCACCAGCTTGTTCTGCATGCCGGTGTGCATGATCGCATAGGTGAAGGCGTGAAAGCACTGCAGCACGAAATAGCCGGAAAAGCCGAGATCCATCGGGAAGATGATCCAGCGCACGACGGCCAGCGAGCAGCCGGACAGGATCATCGTCCAGACGCTGAAGCGGCGGATGATCGCCTTGGCGAAGATGAACATCGTCACCTCGGCAGCGACGCCGGCACTCCAGAGGATGCCGATCTCCGTGCCGCTATAACCGATATGCTGCCAGTAGATCGCCGAGAAAGCGAAGAGCATGGCGTGGCTGGCGTTCACCAGCGTCACGCCGATCAGCAGCAACTGCAGATCGAGCTGCCGCAAGGATTGCGGCGGAGGCTCGGTCAAGGCCGTGATCGGTGACGGGCGCCGCGGCCGACCGACCTTTGGCGCCGCAAGGGCCATCAGGATCGTCAGGCCGAAGCCGATGGCCATCGCCGGAAGCACCATGTCGCCACCAAAGATGCCGATCATCCAGCCGCCGAGCATGGTTGCGCCGATGAAGGCGACGGAACCCCAAAGCCGCATCTGGGCGTAATCGAAGCCCCAGCGGCGGACGCCGGAAAGCGCGATCGCCTCGACGATCGGCACATAGGGCGAATAGACCGCCGACTGCAGCGTATAGATGATCAGAACCGGCCAGAACTCCCGGGCGTAGAACAGCACGAAAGCCGTTGCCAGCGACAGGAAACCTGACCAGATCAAGACGATCGTGCGCTCTCCCAGCCGGTCGGCGATCACACCGGCAATCGGCGCGGTGATCACGCGTACGAACATCGGCAGCGCTAAGACGACGCCGATCTCGAAATCGCTCATGGAAAGCGTGGTCAGCCAGACCGGAAAATACGGCATCGCGAAACCGTTGACGATCAACGGTGCGCAGAAGAGCAAGGCGATGCGAAGCGCAAAATGACGCGGCGGAGGGCCCACAGTTGCGGGCGCTTGGGAGGGAATCATAGGAGAACCTGATGGCTATGGGCCAGCAATAGCATAGCCCGCTGCAGGATCGCCATAACCTAGATTTCGCTACACGCGACGCTTGCGCCCTCGCCGACGCCCCTGTCAGGCCGCCCGTTGCGTCAGCAACTGCGCCAGAAGCCGTTCCGCTTCGGCCGTTCCCTCAGCCTCTGCGACGCCGCCGCGCATCTGATGCCAGGTGATCAGTTCCATGGTGCCGTCGTGGTGCTCGGCGATCGCCGTGCAGCTTTCGACCCAATCGCCAGTGTTGATATAGCGCACGTCGCCGATATCCTCGATGACCGCATGGTGGATATGGCCGCAGATCACGCCCTGCGCGTCATGGCGGCGCGCTTCGTCGGCAACCACCTTCTGGAACTCGCCGATGAAGTTGACGGCGTGTTTCACCTGCAGCTTCGCCCACGATGAGAACGACCAATAGGGCATGCCGAGCCGGCGACGAATGGCAGCAAGGCCGATATTGATGGCAATTGCCGTATCGTAGGCCCAGTCGCCGAGATAGGCGAGGATGCGGGCATTGCGCACGACCACATCGAACTCATCGCCATGCAGCACCAGATAGTTGCAGCCGTCGGCGCCCTTGTGCATGTGGCGCTGCGCCACTTCGATGCCGCCGAAGTGAACACCGGGAAAATCGCGCATGAATTCATCGTGATTGCCAGGGATATAAATGATGCGCGTGCCCTTGCGGGCCTTGCGCAGCAGCTTCTGAACGACGTCGTTGCAGTTCTGCGGCCAGTACCAGCTGCGCTTCAACCGCCAGCCATCGACGATGTCGCCGACGAGGACGATGGTCTCCGCCTCGTGATGGCGCAGAAAATCAATGAGAAAGTCGGTCTTGGCGGCCTTGGAGCCGAGGTGGACGTCGGAGATGAACAACGTCCTGAGATGTCTTACGGAGTTGTTTTGCGGTGCCGCCATCATACCAGCCTCGTCTTGATTGAGCCTTCTGGGGCCCGTCAAAACCAGACTCGTGTTTCAGGAAGATGACACGGACGCCGGCCGCTTCGTCGCACTGGCTGAAAAGAACCGCGCAGAAACTGTACGCGGTTCGCAATTCATGCAACAAGGCCACGTCCAAAAAAGAGGAATGCAGACTATGAGCACGGGCGACAAAACCAAATCCCAAACAGGTCCGGTCAGCGGCGACATCGACCAGCAGGCCCTTTTCTTCCACCGTTACCCTCGCCCTGGGAAGCTCGAAATCCAGCCCACCAAGCCGCTCGGCAACCAGCGCGACCTCGCGCTCGCCTATTCGCCCGGTGTGGCTGCGCCCTGCATCGCCATCCGCGACAATCCTGAGACGGCTGCCGACTACACCGCACGCGCCAACCTTGTCGCCGTCATTTCCAACGGCACGGCCGTTCTCGGCCTCGGCAATATCGGCCCGCTTGCCTCCAAGCCGGTCATGGAAGGCAAGGCCGTCCTGTTCAAGAAATTCGCCGGCATCGACGTCTTCGACATCGAGATCGACGCGGCAAGCATCGAGCGCATGGTCGACGTCATCTCCGCGCTTGAGCCGACCTTCGGCGGCATCAACCTCGAAGACATCAAGGCGCCGGAATGCTTCGAGGTCGAGCGCCAGCTGCGCGAAAAGATGCAGATCCCCGTCTTCCACGACGACCAGCATGGCACCGCGATCATCGTTGCGGCCGCGATCCTCAACGGCCTGGAACTGGCCGGCAAGGACATTGCCAAAGCCAAGATCGTCACCTCGGGTGCAGGTGCCGCAGCGCTGGCTTGCCTCAACCTGCTGGTCACGCTCGGCGCCAAGTCCGAAAACATCTGGGTGCACGACCTCGAAGGCCTCGTCTACAAGGGCCGCGAAGTGCTGATGGATGAATGGAAATCGGTCTACGCGCAGGAAAGCGACAACCGCGTGCTGGCCGACAGCATTGGCGGCGCCGACGTCTTCCTCGGCCTCTCTGCCGCTGGCGTGCTGAAGCCGGAACTGCTGGTGCAGATGGCCGAAAAGCCGCTGATCATGGCGCTCGCCAACCCGACGCCTGAGATCATGCCCGAGGCAGCCCGCGCGGCGCGCCCGGACGCGATGATCTGCACCGGCCGTTCGGATTTCCCCAACCAGGTCAACAACGTGCTGTGCTTCCCGCACATCTTCCGCGGCGCGCTCGACTGCGGCGCAAGCACGATCAACGAAGAAATGAAGATGGCGGCCGTTCGCGCCATCGCCGGCCTTGCCCGCGAGGAGCCGTCGGACGTGGCCGCCCGCGCCTATTCCGGCGAGACGCCGGTCTTCGGTCCCGATTACCTGATCCCCTCGCCCTTCGACCAGCGCCTGATCCTCCGGATCGCACCGGCCGTCGCCAAGGCTGCCGAGGAAAGCGGCGTCGCCACGCGTCCGATCCAGGACTACGACGCCTATCTCGACAAGCTGAACCGCTTCGTCTTCCGCTCGGGCTTCATCATGAAGCCGGTCTTTGCCGCCGCCAAGAATGCGCAGAAGAACCGCGTGATCTTCGCCGAAGGTGAAGACGAGCGCGTGCTGCGCGCAGCCCAGGTGCTGCTGGAGGAAGGCACGGCCCGCCCGATCCTGATCGGTCGTCCGCAGATCATCGAGACGCGCCTGCGTCGCTACGGCTTGCGCATCCGTCCGGACGTCGATTTCGAGGTGGTCAACCCCGAGGGCGACCCGCGCTACCGCGACTATGTCGAGGACTATTTCACCCTCGTCGGCCGTCTCGGTGTCATTCCGGAAGCCGCCCGCACGATCGTGCGCACCAACACCACGGTGATCGGGGCGCTTGCCGTCAAGCGCGGCGAAGCCGATGCGCTGATCTGCGGTGTGGAAGGGCGCTACAGCAAGCACCTGCGCGACGTCTCGCAGATCATCGGCAAGCGCGACGGTGTGCTCGATTTCTCGGCCCTCAGCCTGCTGATCTCACAGCGCGGCGCCACGTTCTTCACCGACACCTATGTCAGCTACTGCCCGAGCGCAGAAGAAATCGCCCAGACCACCGTCATGGCAGCGCAGGAGATCCGGCGCTTCGGTATTACGCCACACGCAGCCCTGGTCTCGCACTCGAACTTCGGTTCGCGCGATTCCGAAAGTGCCACCAAGATGCGTCAGGCGCTGCAGCTTGTGCGCGAGCTCGCGCCCGAACTCGAAGTCGATGGCGAAATGCATGGTGATTCGGCCATCTCCGAAGTGCTGCGCCAGCGCGTCATGCCCAACAGCACGCTATCGGGCGAAGCCAACTTGCTGGTCTTCCCGAATCTGGATGCTGCCAACATTACGCTTGGCGTCGTCAAGACGATGACAGACAGTCTGCATGTCGGGCCGATCCTGCTTGGATCGGCGCTGCCGGCGCACATCCTGTCACCGTCCGTGACCTCGCGTGGCGTCGTCAACATGGCGGCACTCGCCGTCGTTGAAGCCAGCCATCCGGGCTGACGGCACCCTCGTTTGCAGGGCCGCCGCAACCGGCGGCCCTGTGCTGCTCCCGCGACCCGGGGCAACAACCATTGTTTGCAAGGGTCGACAATCCACAGCAAATCGGCTGTCGGTTCTGGACAAAAGGTGAACCCCCAACCATTGTGGGGTTCAGGGCAAGAATCGGTGTTGTGGCATGACTGAACAACAGGCTGTCCTCGACATGCTGGAAATTCTGGAATGCGGAGGCTGTGTCGAGCCGGCCCATTTCTTTACGTTGATGCGACGTACCTTTCGCATCGCTCATCTCCTATATCTTGAAGCCGAGCCCTATGCCGACGAGCTCAAGATCTGCCGATTGCACCACACGTTCGGTGCCTACGCGGCCGAGCTTTATCTGACGCGGGGGCTCTACCGCATCGACCCGATCCTCAAACTGGCGCTCGGCGGCGTCAGGCCGGTCGAATGGACGACCGCGCGCCATCGCTTTCCCGAATGCGAGCCATTGTTCAAAACGGCAGAGGAGATAGGACTTTCCAGCGAAGGCGTCGCCCTGCCGCTGCCCTCGCCGGCCGGCCGCACGGCGTTGCTCGCCATCAACGTCAATATGTCGGCCGCGGAGTGGTCGATCTATCGGCGCAACCACCTGCGCGACTTCCAGCTCGCTGCCAACCTGTTTCATGCCGGCATGCTTGAACACGCCGCCATGACCGGCGGACTGTCGGTCCGCGACATGCGCCTGACGAGCCGCGAAACCGAGGTTCTCACCTGGTCGGCGGCCGGCAAGAGCTATTGGGAGATCGCCACCATTCTCGGCATTTCCGAACGCACTGTGCGCTTCTTCATGACCAACGCCCGCCGCAAGCTCAACGTCGTCTCCAATACGCAGGCTGTGGCCCAGGCCGTTCGCCACGCACTGATCCCCACGGTTTGATCCGGGCTAAAGCCGCCCCCCTGCGCTCATCCGGAAACCCATCGAAATTTAGAGTAAAAAATCCGTTTCCGGTACTGTCACTAGTGCCAGTTTCTTCTCCACCGGCGGACTGACAGCATCACGCCATCCCCCAAAACAAGGATGGAGAAAACGATGATCAGGATCCTCAACGGCAGGACACGCGGACAGCACCCACAGGCCATCGACGAGATGTTCAAGCTGCGCAAGCGCGTCTTCCACGATTTCCTGAAATGGGACGTGCAGACCGATGGGGAATGGGAGATCGACAATTACGACAAGTCGAATCCGCTCTATATTCTGTCCTATTCGCCGGAGACGGGAAAGCTGCGCGGATCGCTGAGATTGCTGCCGACGCTCGGTCCCAACATGCTGGACGATACGTTCCCGATCCTGCTTGGTGACAACCCTGAGATCCGCAGCGCCTCGATCTGGGAATCGAGCCGCTTCTGCATCGACCCGGAGATTTCCCAGGATCGCGCCTCCAACCAGGTGACCGTGGCCGCTGCCGAACTGATGTGCGGCGTCGGTGAACTCGGGCTTGCCTCCGGCATCAGCCATATCGTCACGGTGACCGACGTCTTCCTCGAGCGGATGTTCCGCCGCATGGGTTGCCCGGGAGAGCGCATCGGCGAACCGCACCGGATCGGCTCGGTCTTCGCCGTCGCGGTCGCCTGGGAGGTAACGCCGTCGCTGCTCAGCGCTATGAAGGCCGTCGCCGCGATCGAAGGCACGGTTCTCGAACGGCCGATGTCGCTGGAAACGGCGCGCGCCGCCTGATCTCGAACGCTCCCTCCGTTCCTCCCACCGGACGGAGCTGTTAACGCAATGCGAGGCTTGTCGTTGCACCGGCGGCGACAAGCTTTATGATAGGGCGGAAACAGGAAGTGCCGACAGCGACCGATCCCGGACAACAAGGGTGGCACTGTGCGGTTGCAGGAAGAGACGTTCGCCCGTGTTCCGGAACATGAAAACCCTTGCCGCGGCGACCTTGCCGCTGCTTCTGGTTCTTGCCGATCAGGCGCTGGCCTCCAGCGTGTGCGACCGCCTGAACACTCGGCTCGCCGAACTCCCCGCCGCCATCGCCACCACCGCCGATACGCGTGATTATGCGAGCGCGATTTCCCGGCAGAACATCGAATTGCGCCGGGCGCGCAACGATCGCCGACGCGCCGGCTGCGGCACAGGCAGCGTCGTCGTCTTCAATGGTGGCGACCCGGATATCTGCTCCGACATCAACAGCCTGATCGCCGAGATGGAAGACAATCTTGATATCCTCAAGTCTGAGCGCCAGCAGCTCATCTCCGGCGATGGCGACAACACGCGCCGGCGCATCCTGGCCGCGCTCGAGATCAACGGTTGCTATGGCGACCGCGAGGAATTTGCGAACGCCGACCCGGACGAACAGCCGGAAACGCATCGCAACATCCTGCGCGATCTGCCGCCGGACGAATCTTACGGCCCAATGCTGCGGGACCGCGAAATGGGCACCTACCCGCCGGAAAGCGGCGTCTATTCCGGCACGCTTCGCACCATGTGCGTGCGCACCTGCGACGGCGCCTTCTTCCCGATTTCGTCCGAGGCAAGCCCTGTGGACTTCGCCCGCGACGAGCAGGCGTGCCGCGCCCGATGCCCGGGTGCCGAAACGCAGCTCTTTTTCCACGAACTTGCGACCGAAGAGAGCGACCAGATGGTTTCGGCGTCGACGGGGCGACCCTATACGGAACTGCCGAACGCTTTTGCTTACCGGACCCGTGGCGTCGGCAAGCCCGGCATCTGCGGCTGCCAGATCCCAAAGACGGCGGTGACGACACCCAAGGCAGGCGGCGGCAATGCTGGCGACAGCCAGTCCTCGATCATCGTCATCGAAGGCAAGAAGGAAGCGGCGGCCCCAGCCACCAAGGAGACCATGCCTGCGGAGGAGCGCCCTTACGATCCCGCCAAGAGCAAGGTGCGGGTTATCGGGCCGACGTTCCTTCCCCAGGAGGAAACGTCGATCGACCTTCGCCATCCGAAAGGTCCGGGCTACCAACCGGTTCAGAGCAACTGATCGCAGCATCTGCCTTTCGGCAGGTTCCCCAGCCCTCTTCAAACACCAGTTCCTCCAACGGCAGCCGTTGGCGCCAGCCTTTCACCGCAAGTTCCGGCTCCTGGTAGAGGTGATCGACGTAGCCCAGGCAAAGCCAGGCGACGATCACGACATGATCGGGAATGCCGAGGATCGCCTTGATCTCGCTCTCATGAAAGATGCTGACCCAGCCGACGCCGACGCCTTCGGCACGCGCGGCAAGCCAGAGGTTCTGCACCGCGCAGACGGTGGAATAGACATCCATCTCAGGATTATGGGTGCGCCCGAGAACGACCGCGCCGCCGCGGGTGCGGTCGCAGGTGACGCAGATGCTCAAGGGCGCCTTGCGGATACCCTCCAGTTTCAGGGAGCGGTACTTCGCTCGGCGGTCGGCTTCGAACATCAATGCCGCTTCATCGTTGGCCCGGGAAAAGGCCTGCCATATCCGCTCCCGGGTTTCGGCCTGCCGCACGACAACGAAGTTCCACGGTTGCATGAAACCCACCGATGGCGCCCGGTGGGCGGCGTTAAGCAGGCGCATTACCAAGTCGTCAGGCAAGGGCTTGGCCAGGAATTGATCCCGCACGTCCCGGCGTGTTTCGATGGCTCTATAGACGGCTTCGCGCTCGTCAGGTGAAAAGGCCTCTGCAGCCGCAAGGCCGCCATTCGCGTCAGTCAGCATCGTTCGATCCCCAACAATGCGCAACCTTCCGCCGTCCGCGCGGGTATCGGTCTATCTTGCCAGGCCGGTCTTCTGACTTCGGATCAACCGGCCACCTCACCTTCCCAGATCACATGAAGATCCAGTGGCAAGATCTTGAGGTAATTCAAGATCCATAGAGGCAGCCGTCCCCGTCACAGCGTTGGGCACGTTCCGGACTGACACCGGATTCCCGATTCTCCCGCATCGCGGGCACCTGACGTTGCCATAAGGACACAGCCCAGTGGGAATAACAAGCAAGCTCGATGTCACTTGCCCGCCACTCCACAGCGCCACGCGACAGCCTCAGACTTCAGAGCGGCGCGACCGGATGCGGCGAGCCGTCATAGCCGCCCCAGACCGACTGGTCGAAGCAGATGACCGAACCCGTCATCAATCCGGATTCGGCCGATGAGAGATAGGCGCAGGCCCGCGCGACCTCCTTCGGGTCGACAAGCCGGCCGAAGGGTTGGCTGGCGGCTGCCTTTTCCAGCCAGTCGGCAGCAGCACCATGAAACTCGCGTTGGATGCGGTCTTCGCCTTCGGAGGCCATCCAGCCGATATTGAGGCCGTTGACGCGAATGCGGTTGCGCAACAGCGCATAGGCGGTGTTCTTGGTCAACGTTTCGAGCGCGCCCTTGGACGAGCAATAGGCGGCGATGAACGGCTGGCCCGCCATCGCCGACATCGAGCCGATATTGACGATCGTGCCCTGCGTATCTTCCCGCCGCATCACCTTGACCGCCTCCTGCATCAGGAAGAACGGTGCGCGCACATTGACCGCGAACATCCGGTCGAAAAGTTCGGGGCTGGTGTCGAGAATGGTACCGCGATCAGTGATCGCCGCCGCATTGACCAGCGCATCGACGCGCCCGAAAGTGGTGTCGCAGGCGTTGACGACCTTTCGGGCGTCCTCGACCTTTTCGAGGTCTGCCTCGACATAAAGTACCTGCGCGCCGCTCGCCTTGCGGATCTCATCGGCCTTCGCTTCGCCCTTGGCAGCATTGCGCCCGCAGATAACGACCCCTTCAGCCCCGCGTTCCGCAAACAGGCTTGCGATCGTTGCGCCCAGCCCTTGTGTGCCGCCGGTGACGATGGCGATCTTGCCGTCGAGACGGCTGTATTGCTCGGTCATGAAAGTCCTCCCAGGAATGAAAGTCGTGTGAAAACAGGCAATGGTCCCCGGCACAGGGCGCCGGGGACCGAGGGCATCGATGTCTGCCGCTCAGCTCAGCTTGCGCTGCGTCTGCTCGTCAAGCGCGTTGCTGAAATCCTCGGGGCTCCATTTGCCCGAAAGCGCCTCATGCATCAGCTGCGCCTGGGTTTTCGGCGCGAGACCACCGAGCGGCGGGTCGCGATCGAGATTGGTCGGGAACGAATAGCCTTCTGCACAGGATGCAATTGCGTTGGCCGCCTCGCCCGTCGACAGCGCACCGGATTCCGTAAGACCCTTGAGCGCCGGATAGAGCGCTGCACTCATCTTCACGCGATCGACGGTCTCCATCGCCCGCCCGAAGGCCGACGAGACCTGAAGAAGGTTGGCAACGCGCTTGATATCAACCGAGCGATTGCTGCCGGCCGCATGAAACAATGCCGGATTGAAGAAGACGACATCGCCCTTTTCAAGCGGTAGCTGCACGTGATGCTCGTCGAAGTAGGCCCGGAACTCCGGGCGTTTCAACGCGAGATAGCCGGGCACGTAGCTCTGACTGTAGGGAAGGAAAAGCGTCGGACCGCTCTCGATCGGCATGTCGCAATGGGCAACCGCCCCCTGCAGCGTCAGCACCGGCGACAGCCGGTGCACGTGAGCCGGATATCGCTCGATGACATCGGAGGTCTGGAAGCCCAGGTGGTAGTCGCGATGGGCCGCCTGCGACGCCCCGCCCGGATTGACGCGATTGACCTGCGCCGTCATCTGATAGTTCGGACCAAGCCAGGCTTCGCTGACAAGCGCGATGATGGCATTGGCGTAGTAGCCGGCAAAATTTTCGGGGCTCTTCAGGCAGTGCTTTTCGAGCGAGTTCCAGATCCGGTCGTTCGCGCCGGGCTTGGCGAAATGGTCGCCACCACCGCTGTTGGTGCGGTGCTGCTCGTCGATGATCGCATCGAAAATGCCGCTGGCGGTATCGATCACGGTCGTATCGGCATAGGCGTGCTTGAACACCGCCACTCCAGGCCCGATCGCAAGCACCTCGCAAATTTCGGCCAAAGCAGCGCGACGCCCCTCGATCGTGGCGCAGGCGGCGACGAGGCTCGCGCTGTCATAGATCAGAACATTCTTCTCACAGGCGAGCGCGTGCGGATAATCAGCAACGTTTGTCTGACGCTCCACTTCAGCCCGAAATGCTTCGATGTCGCAGGCATCCTCGCTTAGCCAGACGCGGTCGAGCCGCTGGCGCGCATTGTTGTCGGTCTTCATCTCGCTCCTCCTCAGAAACATTCGATGCTCCGACTATAGGCGCCGTCAGATCGTGATATAGAGCAGGAATCCATCAAAAAACCATCAGGGGCAATCGCGTTGGCTCACCCGTTTCTGGTCAAGGACATCGCCTTTCAGGCGGGACTCAGCACCGCAACCGTCGATCGCGTCCTGAATGATCGTCCCGGCGTGCGCCGACAGACGGCAGCCCGCGTACAGGCGGCCATCCGCGAACTGGAGAAGCAGCAATCGGCATCAGAAATTCAAGGCCAGAAGCGCGCGATCGACATCGTGATGGAGGCACCGGAGCGCTTCACCGAGGCAGTCAGGCAGGCATTCGAAACCGAGGCGCCGACTTTCATGCCAACGACCTTCCGCTGCCGCTTCCACTTCGCCGAGACCATGCGTCCACACGACATCGTCCAGCTGCTCGACCGCATCCGTCTGCGCGGAACCGACGGCGTCGTGTTGAAGGCACCGGATGTGCCCGAAATCATTGGCGCCGTCGCCCGCCTCGAACAGGCGGGAATTGCCGTCGTCACGCTTGTCACCGATCTGCCGAACTCGGCGCGCACCGTCTATGCCGGGGCCGACAACCGTGCGGCCGGCGAGACCGCTGCCTACCTCGTCGGCGAGCGGTTCGCCGGGGACGCAGCAACCGTGCTCGTGACGATTTCAAGCAGCCGTTTTCGTGGTGAGGAGGAACGCGAAATCGGCTTTCGCCGGGTGCTACGCGAACATTATCCGGCAATCCGCATTGTCGAGATCAGCGAAGGCCATGGCAAGGACGCCGAGACGGGTGTGCTCGCTGCAAAGGCGCTTGCAGAGCACGCCGACATCAACGCCGCCTATTCGATCGGTGGCGGCAATCGCGCCGTGCTGGCCGCCTTCGAGCGCCTCGGTCGCGACTGCGCGCTGTTCATCGCCCATGACCTCGACCAGGACAATCTGGCGCTGCTGCGCCAGCGCCGGATCCATTTCGTCCTGCATCACGACCTGCGAAGCGATGCTCGCATGACCTTTCGGGCCATTCTCGCCCGACGGAGCGGTGCCGGCCAAAAACTGGGCGGCAGCCGGCTGTCGGCCGTCGAGGTGATCACGCCCTACAACGTGCCCGTCGCTTGAGCCGAGTACAGAAGCCGCGGCGACGCGGGGTATCAGACTGCTAACGAAGTCAGTTCTAACAATGGCAGGAAACCGGGAAGGCTCGGCGTTAGCCAACATCTCCCTCATGCCTGTGCCTGTCACAGGAATCTAGCCAGCCCAAGTCCTTGGGCTGAAGAGCCTTTTGCCCTGACGGACGTCAGCTCGCTGGATTCCGGCACAAGGCCGGAATGAGGGAGATCTGAACGAGCCTCCCGTCAAACAGGCATACTAAAGCTTTGTCCTCATGGGCCAGATCCCGCGCTACGCGCGGCCCTTTCTCATTCAGGCAAAAGCACGATCTTTCCGGAGAAACGTCGGTCCTCGAGCCGGGCATGCGCCGCCGCCCCGTCCGAGAGCGCGAAGGTCTCGATGCGCGGCGGCTCGATGACGCCGTCGCGCAGCGCCTGGAACAGCCGCTCTGCCCGGCTCAGCCGTTGCTGCCGATCGGTCAGAAAATCCCAGAGATCGCCGCCGACAAGGGTTTTGGAGTGTTCCATAAGATAACGCGGATCCACCAGGGGTGCCGGGCCGCCTGCCATTCCGAACGTTACGAGCGTTCCGCGCGAACGCACCGCCGAAAGACTGTCGAGCAGGGTTATTCCAACAGAATCATAGGCGACATCGACGCCGCCGTTGCTCAGGGCTCGAACCTTGTCCGGCCAGCCCTCGTCATAGCCGAGCGCATAGGCAGCACCCGCAGCCTTGGCGAGCGCCTGCTTCTCCAGTGTCGAGGCCATCGCGATGACGCTGGCGCCCCGCGCGATGGCCAGCCGGATCAGCAACTGCCCGACGCCACCGCCTGCCGCTTGCACCAGGACCGTTTCCCCCGCCCGCACACTGTAGCTGTCCTCCACCAGATATTGCGCTGTCAGCCCCTGCAGCAAAAGCGCTGCCGCCGCCTCGAAGCCGATATCATCAGGAAGCGGGATCGCCCGATCCAGCGGCACGGTCACCCGCGTTGCATTGGCAAACGGCACGTCGGCGAACCCGATCCGATCACCGATGGCGACGCCTTCGACGCCTTCACCGATGGCAATGACCTCGCCTGCCCCTTCGTAGCCGGCGATGTGCGGCGCCTTGCCCGCGAGGGTGTAGTTGCCCTTGCGCCGGTAGATATCGGCGAAATTCAGCCCGATCGCCCGCGTCGCCAGCTGGATGTGGCCCGATGGCACGGCCGGGTCGGCAACCTCACGGTAGCTCAGAACCTCCGGCTCGCCGAACGTGTCGAAAACCAATGCATGCATGGTCATTTCCCCCTATCGGATCAGTGTGCGGACGAAATCTTCGCCGAGCCCAACCGACTTACAGTGTGCCGCATACCGATCGAGCCTGACGAGCACGTCGTCATAACCTTCGGCGTTGCCGGCCTCATCGAGATAGACCAGGGGGCCGAACACATGAAACAGCGCCTTCATATGCCCGGCCTCTGGATGCACGTAGAGCGTATGGATGTCGCCTGCCGGCTCGAAGATGAAGGTGCCGGGACGTGCGATCCAATCGCGCTCACGATATCCCCAAGTGCCCTCCAGCGTCCAACCGGTGACCGGGTTGGAATGACGATGCCGCTCGATCGTGCCGGCTCCCTTCGCCTTGAAGATGCTGACCCAGCTGCCGCCGCGCACATCGAACAGCAAGGGCAGCGTGAAAGCGCTGTCGCCGAAGGGCAGCCATCGCCGCTCATCCGCCTCCGCATCGGCCACCAGCAATTCATCGACGCCGTATCTGCTTTCCTGAATGTTGATCACAGTTCGTCCTCCCGTTAAGTTTCGCAATCGGGATTTATCTACTATAGTGGATTTCGTCAACAGAATTGAGAATCGAGACGTTTGCTCATATGAAGGGATCGAGGAGACGCCATGCCAAATCTGACCATCACCCGCCGACCGGCCGAACAGCGATTGCGCTCAAGCGAGGAGCGGCCGAGCGAACTTGGCGCTCGGGTCAAGGAACTGAGGATCGCCCGCGACTGGACGCTCGATGAAGCAAGCCAGCGCATCGGTCTCTCCCGCTCGGCGCTCTCGAAGATCGAGCGCAACGAGATGTCGCCGACGTTCCACGCCATGCAGAAGCTGGCGGCCGGTTTCTCGCTCGATCTTCTGAGTTTTCTCGCCTCCGGCGAAGCGAGCCCGCCGGCGGGCCGCCGCAGCATCACCCGAAAGGACGATGGCACGCGCCACGAGACCCCGAACTATGGTCTGCGGCTGTTGATGGAGGAGGTACGCAACACCGCCTTCATGGTCGTGGAGGTTCAGGTCAGGGCGCGATCGCTCGACCAGTTTCCGGATTGGGACCGGCATGACGACGAGGACTTCATGTATGTTCTCGACGGCGAAATCACCCTCTACACCGAACACTACGCGCCAGCGGTGCTGAAGACCGGCGACGCCGTCTATTTCGATGCACGGCTCGGCCACGCCTGCATTTCGACCAGCGACAATGACGCCCGGCTTTTGTGGGTGACCGCTCCACTCGGCGGCCGTTTCAGCCGTTCAGACGACGACCATATCCACCAAACGAGACTCACCTGACAGTTCAGCCAGCTTGGCGTCTGTCAGTCTCTTTGTCCGGGGCTGCGTCACCAACTGCCGCGACGTCGTCTGCGGTCTGGACGCGGTTGCGTCCCCGTCGCTTGGCGAGATAGAGCGCCTCGTCGGCCGCAGCCAGCAGCGACCGAGCCGTCCGGCCATGCTTCGGCGCAAAGGCCACGCCGATGCTACCGCCGATACGCAGCAGCTGACCCTCGAACTCGATTGGCGTCTGCGCATCGTTGACGAGACCGGCGGCAAGCTCGGACGCATCCTTGCCGGTTGACCGCAGGATGACGGCAAATTCGTCGCCGCCGAGACGGGCAACAGTTCCCCGCGCACCAACCCGCTGGCGGTACCGGTCGGCCATCGCCACCAAGACTGCGTCGCCCGCCGCATGGCCGTGTTCATCGTTGACGGCCTTGAACTCGTCGAGATCGGCAAAGATCAGCGCGAACGGACGGTTCTTGACGTCGAGCAGAGCCGCAGCGAGCACTTCGTCGAAGCCGCTGCGGTTGAAGAGCCCCGTGAGACGATCGTGTTTCGCCATGTGGCGGTTTCGCGCCTCGCTCTGTTGCAGGGCGGTGAAAACGGTTGAGAACCTGAGCGCCACGAAGGCCATCAGCAATGTTGCCAGGATCGCGATGACGATGACACTCGGCAGGATCTCCGCGCGGACGAAGCCGCCGGGCGATTTGG
The DNA here is from genome assembly GCF_050434565.1 of Ensifer sp. 4252. Classification (NCBI taxonomy): domain Bacteria; kingdom Pseudomonadati; phylum Pseudomonadota; class Alphaproteobacteria; order Hyphomicrobiales; family Rhizobiaceae; genus Ensifer; species Ensifer sp. 4252. Next base: position 93,359 of record NZ_JBNDIU010000010.1, on the reverse strand, counting down.
GCGTCCAGGCGACCACCAGGCACGACACGTCCGCGCACCGGCCGGCGGAGACGTGCACGCTGTCGGCCGGCCGCTCAGACAGCGGCACGAAGGTAAGACCAGTCACGCCGAGCTTTGCCTCGATCTCCCGCAGCGACCGCGCCGTCAGCGGGCGAACCGAAACCATGAACACCGGCTTGCGGCGGTCGGCAGGAAGCTGCAGCGTTTCAGGGATCACGGCCTGAACGACCGCGATACTCATCTGCCCCTCGATCTGGCGCATATCGACAGAATGGATGCCGGGCACGATCGGCGTTACTGATTGTCGATCGGGCTTGGGAATATCGAGCGTGTAGGTCCCGTTGCTGTTTCTCAGCGCGTTGTCGTAACGGCGCTGGGCCTCGTCGAGCAGATCATCGACCTCCTTGAGCGGGGTGCGCGCCGCTTCGGCCTGCACGACCAGACCGTCCTTCAAGGCGGTAGAGACATGTCCCTCCGCATCGCTGAAGATCAGCCAGGAGAAGCCGTAATCCTCCCACAGCCAACCGGTCAGTTGCTGGGCCACAAAGCTATCGCTCAGGCGTCCCGCCGCAAGTTCGGCATAGGTGTCGTTCCAGAAGGAAATTTGCGCCTGGAATTGCACGGCGGCGTCCATCTGATGCCGAAATTCGTTGGTCACGAGCCGACGTTCCGCATAAAGGCCGTAACGATCGGCCTCGGCCACCGAACGATTGAGTACGTAGATGAGGCTGGCGATCGTCAGAATCGCGACCAAGGTACAGGCCGCGTGGATCGCCCAGACCGCTTTGTTGCGCTTCGATTGCCGAAACTTTTGCTCGATCACGCCAACGCCCCCTCACCGGACCAGCCGTCAAAGGCGAAGGGTGGCACCGGTCAGACGCCACCCTAAAGATCAAAGCAGAAATTTAGTTTAAGCAAGCTGGTATTAAAAGGTTTAAAGACTTCAACCGCCTAGTAAAACCGGCAATCAGCAGTCGTGCGACTGCTAGTTGGACTGCAGCACCTGACGCAACAACAAGACGATTTCGTCATTGCCTTCGTCCCGCGCCAGGTCGCGGATCGAGCGTGTGCCGGTGCCATCACGCAGGTTGGCGTTCGCGCCTTTTTCGAGCAGCAGCTTCACCACGGATGGCCTCCTGTTGACGACGGCAATGGCAAGCGGCGTCATCCAGTCGCTCTGCGGGGTTGGCCGCCCGCGACCCCGGAACTGACCGAAGGGGATGTCGAGCAGTTCCGGCTTTTCATCGACGATCTCGAGCACCCGTTCCCCCTTGCCGAAGGCGGCAGCGGCAAACAGGTCGAGCGGCTGGTTTTCGAGGAAGCGCACCATATCGGCCTTGCCGTTGTACTCCGCCCAGCCGATCGGCGGCGCATGATGGTACGGGTCGCGCGCCATGGCGTTGGCGCCGTGCTCAAGCAGCAGCTTCGCCATCTCGATATGCCCGTGCAACGCCGCCTCGTGCAGCGGCGTGCGCGAGGTCATGCGGTTGACGTCGAAGCCGAGCGCCAGCATCAGCGCCACCTGGGCCGGCTGGTTTTCACCCGCAGCCTCATGCAGGATCGCCGGATGGGCCGCCTGCGTGCGCGAAACGAGCGTCGCATCCCCGGCCGCCAGCGCCTTTGCCTCCGCCGCACTTCCCTCACCGATCGCCCGCGCGAGACGATCGACATCGGTGAGTTCCGTGACCGTAGCGCCATGACCCACCAGATAGTCGGCAAGCGACGCATCACCGCCGAGCCCGGCCCATTGGTAGGGCGTGCGGCCCTTCACGGTGCGGTTGACGTCGGCTCCATGTTCGACCAGCAGCCGCACGCGGTCCGCCATCTTCTTTTCCAGCGCCCAGGCCAGTTGATAGTCGAAGACCCTTTCGCTGTTCTCGATCAACTGGCCGTCCTCGCGGACAAGCCAGTTGTTCCTGTCCTTCGCACTCAGTCCGTGCCGCAAAAGAAGCCCGATGCAGGTGTTGTCAGGTTCGAACATGCGATTGTAGAGCGCCTGGCTGTCATTGGCCTTGGCACCGGCCTTGAGCAGGAGTTCGGCAAAGGCGATGCAATCCGGATGTTCCGGCTGCCGCTCCTTGCCCGCCTCGCCCTGGCCGAAGACGCCGGTCAACGCGGTAAAGCGATACTGTCCGTCATCCATCCAGAAGGCATTGGCATCGGCGCCACGCGCGATAAGCCGCTGACCCGCAGCAAGGGAAGACCTGCCGGGAACGCGAGCGTAGGCCGCATACAGCAGAGGCTCCCAATCGTAGGGGCCGCCACGCTTGCCGACGAGTTTCGGGTCCTTGTCGAGCCACCGGTCGATAGCTTCGCCGTCGCCGAGTGCGGCAGCGACGTGGATGCTTTCTCTAGCGATTTCAGGATGTTCTTCGAGCAGAGCTTTCGCCTGAACATACCGCTCCGGGTCAGCAGCGATGTCGGCGAAGTAGGACACAGTCGCCAAAGCCAGGAAACGGTTGGTAAGTTGTTCTGCCGCAGGCTTTCCCGGTTGGGCGCGTTCGAGATGCGCCTTCAACCTCGTCCAGCTGGAAAAGCCGAACTCCCGGGCGATGACCAGTTGGGCATCCTGCAGGCCGATCGCGGCCGGCTGGTTGAAATAGGGAAGCGTCCGCTGGCGGGCCGCGGCATCGCCGGCCTTCAGGGCTTTTAGAAAAGCCTTGGCCTGCTTGCGGATGGAATCGAGGGTAGCGTTCGCGGGAAGATCGCGCGTGATCATGAAAGACCTCCTTTCATTCACGTCCGGTATCCGCGCCCACAGACTGAAAAGAGGTGTGGCAACCAAGTTCAGTGAAACAGGTGGGTCTGGCCCTTCCCGCGGATCGGGTGCGCCCTGCGAACGACACGATCGCTAGCACGCAGCCCATATTCTTGTCCAGTCTTCTCAGCTTTCCGGTTCGTAGCGAACGAAAGCAAAGCGATCACCCTTGGGCGACCAGTTGGGAACGTTCATCATGCCCTGCCCGCCGAACAGTTCGAACAACTCCTGCGCGTTGCTGCCATCCATATCCATCAATCGCAGACGGACGTTGAGGTCGCGCGGATGATCGAAGACATCGCCGTCATAGGAGAGAACCAGAAGGTGCTTTCCGTCGGGCGACGGATGCGGGAACCAGTCGCCATAGGGGCTGTCGGTCACTCGCTGCACGTCGGTGCCGTCAGGACGAACGCGCCAGATCTGCATACGGCCGGTGCGGCTGGAGTTGAAGTAGATCCATGCCCCGTCCGGCGACCAGTCCGGCCCGTCGTTGCGACCCTCGCCCTGCGTCAGCCGCCGCTCTTCGCCGCCCTCGGCCGAGATCGCATAGATATCGAAGACCTGGTCGCGAATACCGCAATAGGTCAGTGTACCGCCATCCGGCGACCAGCCGTGCCAGTAGGACGGGAGGTTGGGCGTGACAAGCCGCGGAGTGCCGCCCGAAGCCGGCAGCAGATAGATTGCCGACTTGCCGAACTCGGTCTTGTCGCTGATCGCGATCGTGCTTCCGTCAGGTGAAATGCCGTGATCGTTGTTGCAGAGGCGGGCAAAAACGGTGTCGATCTCAGCCGGCGCCGAACCGTCGAGAGCCAGCCGGTAGAGCCTCCCGTCGCCGTTGATGATCAGATACTGCCCGTCGGGCGACCAGTTCGGCGCTTCGACCAGTCGCTCCGTCTGCCAGACGACGCGTGTCTCGGCGGTAACGATGTCATAGGTTTCGATGGAACTGCGCATACGCTTCTCCTGCCGCAACCGCAGCTATTTGCGTTCTTCGCCCGGCGGCAGCACCGCCAACACTTTGGCGCAGATCGACCGCATCAAGACGAAACTGCGCTGATCTCGCCAGGTCGAGACCAAACCCCAGGCCAGCAGCAGCAGGATGCAGACGAAGGCCACGCCAACGATGACATGACTGCCGGTCGCAAGACCATAGATCCCGAACACCGCCGGCGTAGCGAAATAGGCGATCTGCGCCGAAAGCTGCCCGCCGGCAGAAACGTCGCTCAGCGACCACAGCCGGATCAGTCGGATTTCCTCGTCCGTGAATTCCGGCCGGCTCTCCTTGCCGTCCCGCCCTTCGGGGAATGCGCTCACCGTCTATCCCCGATCGCGGAACCGGTTGGTGATCGGATAGCGCCGATCGCGGCCAAAATTCTTCTTTGTGATCTTCACACCGGGGGCCGACTGCCGGCGCTTGTATTCGGCGATGTAGAGCAGATGCTCGATGCGGTGTACCGTCGCCTCGTCGTGGCCGCGCGCCACGATCTCCTCCGTGCTCATCTCCTTTTCGACGAGGCATTCGAGAATGTCGTCAAGCACCGGATAGGGCGGCAGCGAATCCTGGTCCGTCTGGTTGGGGCGAAGCTCGGCCGAAGGCGCCTTGTCGATGATGTTTTGCGGGATGACTACGCCGGACGGACCGAGCGCGCCCGGCGGCACGGTGGTGTTGCGCCAGCGCGAGATCCCGTAGACCTCCATCTTGTAGAGGTCCTTGATCGGATTGAAGCCGCCGTTCATGTCGCCATAGAGCGTGGCATAGCCGACCGACATTTCCGACTTGTTGCCGGTGGTGACCACCATAGAGCCGAACTTGTTGGAGACGGCCATCAGGATCGTGCCGCGCGTGCGGCTCTGTAGGTTTTCCTCGGTGATCCCCGTCTCCGTGCCTTCGAACATATCCGCAAGCGCGCCGAGAAAACCTTGCACCGGCTCTTCGATCGGCACGATATCATAGCGGCAGCCGAGCGCCTTGGCGCAATCCTTGGCGTCCTTCAGCGAATCCTTCGAAGTGTAGCGGTAAGGCAGCATGATCGTGCGCACCCGCTCCTCGCCGAGCGCATCGACGGCAAGCGCCGCGCAGATCGCCGAGTCGATGCCGCCGGACAGGCCGAGCACCACGTTCTTGAAGCCGTTCTTGTTGACGTAGTCGCGGAAGCCGAGCATGCAGGCGCGATAGTCCGCCTCCTCCTGTTCCGGCAGGCGCGATTTCAGCCCACCGGCACAGTGCCAGCCATCCTCGCTCTTCCTCCACTCGACGATCGACAGCGCTTCCTCGAACTGGCTCATCTGGAAAGCGAGGGACTTGTCGGTATTGAAGGCGAAACTCGCGCCGTCGAACACCAGTTCATCCTGGCCGCCGAGCTGGTTGGCATAGATCATCGGCAGACCGGTCTCGATCACCTGTTTCAGCACCACCTGATGGCGCACGTCCACCTTGCCGCGATAATAGGGAGAACCGTTGGGCGACAGCAGGATTTCGGCGCCGCTTTCGGCCAGCGTCTCGCACACGCCGAGATCGCCCCAGATGTCCTCGCAGATCGGAATGCCGATGCGGATACCGCGGAAGTTGACCGGCCCGGGCATTTCGCCCTGGTCGAACACCCGCTTCTCGTCGAACTCGCCGTAGTTCGGCAGATCGACCTTGTCACGCACCGCAATGATCTTGCCGCCATCGAGAACGGCGACGGCATTGTGGCGCCCAGTTCTAGCCAGGCGCGGGAAGCCGATAATGACGCCTGGGCCGCCATCGGCGGTCTCCTCCGCCAGCTTTTCCACCGCCTGCAGGCAGGCCTTGAGGAAGGCAGGCTTGAGAACCAGATCCTCCGGCGGATAGCCGGAAATGAAGAGCTCGGTGAGAAGCAGGAGGTCGGCGCCCTGGCGCGCCGCGTCGGCGCGCGCCTCACGCGCTTTCGTCAGGTTTCCGGCGATATCGCCGACTGTCGGATTGAGCTGGGCGATTGCGATACGAAGCAGGGTGGGAGCGGCTTTATGAGCGGTCATGAGCGGGCCTGTCGGTCTGTTCTCGAACGAATGCGTCTGACTTTCGCCCCGATCTTTAGCGCAATCCGCGCCAAAATACCCACAGCCAATCGCGACGAAGAGAAAAATTCCAAAAAATTCTGCTTTTCCGGCTTGTTATGGCCGCAGGCTCGCACGCCCTCACGTCGCGAAAACCTGTTTCCAAACACCCTGAACAAGCCATTCATCCCCTGTTCAAAATGACAGTCGTATGACAGTTAAACGACACATTGATGAAATTGGAGAAGATGTTGGCCAATATCGATTCAGCCGTAGCGAGGAGATCACGAGTCTACGCTGGTAGACCCGGATTTGCCGCGCGGCACGCCAAAACGCTGACCTCCGCACGCAGTGCATTGTTCTCGCTGGCGATCGCGGCTGCGCTCGTTTTTGCAGTCGAGTTGATCGTGCGCCAGTCCATGGCCGACACGGTCGCCTATTTCATTGATCCAATGCGTCCCGCCTGGACCACCATCGGCGCATTCTTTCTCATCCTGCTCGCCATCGACGGCGTTTTCGGCCGCGAACACAAGTCCGCAGTGCTCCTTGCGCCGCTTGCGATCATTCCGGCCATCATCTGCCAGCAGAAACAGGTCTTCCTGTCCGACCCGCTCTATCCGACCGATTTCCTGTTCGGCCGCCAGATCCTCGAGTTGATGCCGGTTCTGGTCAAAGATCGTCCCTGGACTGCCGTCGGCATCGTTGTCGGTCTCATCGCAGCCGTTACCGCCATTGGCCTGTTGTTGCGCTACGCCTGGCGTAATTTCCCCAAGCTTTCGCGCCGCGAGCGCATCGCCCGTGCAGCCTTTGCGCTGCCGCTGCTCTTCGCCTTCTGGCACATCATGGATTACAACCAGTTCTCCTGGATCCGTGATCGCCTGAAGGTCATCCCGATCATGTGGGATCAGACCGAAAACTATCGTCACAACGGTTTTGCGCTGGCGTTTGCGATCAATCTGCCGATGGCCAACGTCAATGCGCCCGCCGGCTACATGGCCGACGCGATCGATCGCATCCCGGTCAAGCCGCTGCCGGCCGGCACCTCCCACCGCAGCAAGCCCGACGTCATCGTGCTGATGAGCGAATCCTTCTGGGATCCGACCCGTCTGCCGAACGTCAAGCTTTCGCCCGACCCGATGCCGACGATCCGCGAGATGCAGTCTGGCAACGTGTTCTCGCCAGAGTTCGGCGGCATGACGGCCAATGTCGAATTCGAAGCGCTGACCGGCTTTTCGAACGCCTTCCTGCCCTATGGCAGCATTCCGTACCAGCAGTATATCCGCAATCCGATCCCGTCGCTTGCCACCTTCTTCCGTGGCGAGGGTTACGTTTCACGCGCCATCCATCCGTTCCAGAGCTGGTTCTGGAACCGCACGGCCGTCTACAAGGCCTTCGGCTTCGATACCTTCAAGTCGGAGGAAAACATGCCGCCGATGCAGAAGCGCGGCATCTTCGCCTCGGACGAGTCCCTGACCAAGGAGATCATTCGCCAGGCCGATGCCATGGACGACCCGTTCTTCTTCTTCGCGGTCACGCTGCAGGGTCACGGCCCCTATGAAGCGAACCGCTATGCCAAGAATACCATCAAGGTCGAAGGCAACCTGCCCGAGAGCGACCGCCAGGTGCTTGCAACCTATGCTCAGGGCATCAAGGAAGCCGACCAGAGCCTGAAGAAGCTGATGGATTGGGCCAAGGAACGCGACCGCGAAACCATCATCGTGCTCTTTGGCGACCACCTGCCGCCCCTGAACACCGTCTATACCAACACCGGTTTCATGAAGGGCGTAACCGCGGAACGCAAGGGCCCGAAGGACCAGATGAAGGCGCAGCACGAGACTCCGCTCGTCGTCTGGTCGAACAAGACTGGCCCGAAGAAGAACGTCGGCACAATCAGCCCGGCCTTCCTCTCCTACCAGATCCTCAAGCAATCCGGTTACGAGCATCCCTACTACACCGGCTTCCTCGGCAAGGTGCACGACCAGTACCGCGTCGTCGACCGCTACATGCTGATCCGCAAGAACGGCAAGGATGTCGCCGAATGGTCCCGTCAGCCAAAGGTTCCGGCCCTGCTGCGCGACTATCGCTTCCTCCAGCACGACATGATGTTCGGCAAGCGTTACTCGACCGATCGCTTCTTCAAGTCGCACGCGGATCTCTACGCCGCGGGCCTCTAAACCGCACCCGAACACGTTCGTGCGACATTACTAGCCTCTGAACAGAGCCGGACGGTAAACCGCCCGGCTCTGTTCATTTGCATCTATCCCGTTGATTTTCTCGTGGAACTGATGCGCTACAGCGCCGCGCGTCTTATCAGACGCGCAAAGGTCGCTGTAGCACTTTGAATTGCTGCATGTTTTTATCCTTAAATCGGCTACGATTTAAGGAAACATGCAGTAGATATCATCGGATCCATTTCCGGAGATAGCCATGTCGCATTTCAACGAGCTTTCGCAGCACCTCTTCGGCAAACCGATGGCCGAACTCGGCGAGATCGAACGCAGGATCCTGACGCGCGCCAAGGAACGACGCACCGTTGCGACTGACACCAATGCCGAGTTCAGCGCGGAGCTTTCCGTCGGTGATCGGCTCGCCGACGCCATTGCCAGGATTGGCGGCTCCTGGGGCTTCATTCTCGGCTTTTGCGGCTTTCTTGTCGCCTGGGTGGTCATCAACACCGTGTTGCTCATGACCGGGGCCTTCGACCCCTACCCCTTCATCTTCCTGAACCTGCTGCTCTCGATGCTGGCGGCCCTGCAGGCGCCCGTGATCATGATGTCCCAGAACCGGCAGGCCGAGCGCGATCGCTTCGCCGCCGCAAAGGACTATGAGGTCAACCTGAAGTCGGAAGTCGAGCTGATCGCCCTGCACCACAAAGTCGACGACGTGCTGCTGCGCGAGATCGCCGAGCTGCGGACCGACATCGCCAATCTAAACCGCCAGCTTGCCCAATATCGGCAGACGCCCGACAACGAATAGTCGCTGCAAAGACCACTAAAGTGCGCAAGAATCTGCAAGATTCCTAAATCAATCACAAATTTGCATTTTGCAACAATAGGATATTTCTAACCATTAAAACAACCTATTAGCGTATCGAAAAATTAACACTTGGGGTGCAGCGTTAAAAGCGCAGGGACAAGAAAAAGCAGTCACGGTTCGGTCGGAGTTGCTGATATGTCCAAGTTAACGCGCCTGTTCGGCGGCCGCGATGGCGCTGCCGCAATTGAATTTGCAATCATCGCCCCGCTATTCTTTCTATGTGTGCTGACGTTGATCGCCTACGGCATCTACCTCAGCGCGGCCCACTCCATTCAGCAGATAGCCGCCGACGCAGCGCGCACCGCCATTGCCGGACTTTCCGAAGGCGAGCGAGAACGTCTTGCCACGGACTACATCCAGCGCACGACGATGGATCAGGCCTTCATCAAGCCATCCCGTATGACGGTCACAGTCAAGGACGATGCTGGTAACGCCAACCAGTTTACCGTGAGGATTACGTACGACGCTGGCGATCTCCCGATCTTCAATATGTTCACCTTTGCAATGCCGAGCGAACAGATCGAGCGCTTCGCGACCATACGCTTGGGAGGCATCTGAGATGGTTTTGACAGCGCCGGGAATAGGACTGCTCGCCCGATCGAGAGGTGGCAATGTCGGGATATCTGCCGCCCTCGTCATGCCGCTCGTGATCGCCTCCATGGGGCTTGGCATCGACTACGGTTACCTCACGGTCCAGAAGAAGGAAATGCAATCGACCGTCGATCTTGCGGCCATTGCCGCCGCATCCAACGTCTCTTCCGCCGAGCAGGCTGTCCTCAAGTACTTCTCCAACAACCATCTCAATTTCGCCGTTGCGACGCCCACCGGCCTGTTGACAATCGATGGCAAGGTTCTGCCGCCCGGCGACGTCGGCACAGCAAAGGTCGACGGAGTGGCAACGGTCACGCGTGGCCGTTATGTCCCCGATCCAGGGGTCGCAGCCGGCCAGCGCTTCATCAAGGATGCCGCCCCTTCGGATGCGGTCCAGGTACTCCTGGAAAAGAAGGGGCAGATCTTCCTTGCCTCTGTCTTCACCGCACCGCCGGATCTGAGCGTGGTCGGGACAGCGGCGAGTTCGAAGGTTGCTGCCTTTTCCGTCGGCTCCCGCCTCGCCAGCCTGAATGACGGCCTGCTCAATGCCATTCTCGGCCAGATGCTCGGCACCAACATTTCGCTGAAGGTCATGGACTACACCGCCCTGATCGACGCCGACATCGATATCCAGCCCTTCCTGAAGATCGTCGCAACCAAGCTCAACCTGACCGCCGCCTCCTATGACGACGTGCTCGACGCCAATCTGACCATGCCGCAGCTCCTGTCTTCGATGCGGCTGTTCCAGGGACTCTCCGGTACGGTAACCTCTGCCCTCAAGAGCATCGAGCTGGCCACGGCCAACAACAAGAAGACCTTCACCTTGGCGCAGATCCTCAATCTGGACCCGAAAAAGGATCTGAGGATCGATGCCGGCTCCGACTGGACGATGAAGGTGAGTGCGCTGCAGATCGTCTCGGCCGCCGCCGCCATCGCCAACGGCGAGAACCAGATCGCCCTTAACGCGGTTGCCGGGCTTCCGGGCATAGCTTCGGCCACGGTAAAGCTCGCAATTGGCGAACCGCCGGTCGAAACGCCGAGCCATCGTTTGGGCACCCCAGGGGCAGCAGTACGCACAGCGCAGACCAGGCTTGCCGTCGAGGTGGGCATAGACGGGCTTGCGGCCCTTGCCGGTATCCGCATTCGGTTGCCGATCTATGTCGAGCTTGCCCACGCAGAAGCCAAGCTCGCCGATATCCGTTGCTACGGCGGCAAGCCGGAGAACGCTGCAGTTGTCGTCGACGCGGTGCCGGGCGTCGCTGAGATCGCCATCGGTGACGTCAATCCGAAGGTACTTTCGAGTTTCTCCTCAGACGCTCGGGTCGAGCGCGCCCGCATCGTCGATGCGCTGGTGGTCAAGATCGACGCCATCGCTCACGTCGAGGCGCAGAACCTTCAAGCGTCCCGCCTCACCTTCAGCCCCACCGAAGTGGCCGCACGCTCGATCAAGAGCGTATCGACCAGGGACATTCTGACATCGACAACCCAAACCCTGCTCAACAATCTGGACCTGAACATTCAGGTGTTGTTCCTGACACTCGGCAGCCCCACGATCCTGCAACAGGCGCTTGCCCAGACCTTGGGCGCTGTCACGAAACCGGTAGACGATCTGCTCTACAATCTGCTGCTCCTGGTGGGGGTACGCGTGGGAGAAGCCGATGTTCGCGTCACCGGTGTCAAATGCCAGCCACCGGTTCTGGTGCAGTAACAGCCTCGCGGCAAACACAAACGGATTGGCAACGGAAAATCCGTTGCCAGTCCGTCCGAACAAAATGGTGGGCTCGCACGTTATGGGCAAGGTAGAGCTGCTACATGCAGTTGGGTTGAGTAGTATCGAAGCACACGTGGCAAGGGATAGGAACCCGAGACGTATGCAAGAGATCGTCGGGAGACGTGCGCGACAGATGCATTTGGTTGCAAAACAGGGGGATGCTGCGCCGGAAAAGCCGCTCGCCTTCACGGCGGACGGATTGCTGCGCAACCCGCTCCTGCGCGAGACACTGCAGATCAGCGCTCGCGATCTGATGGCGGTCTATGATATTTTTCCACGTGTGGCCCGTCTCGTTGCCTCCCACCAGAAATGGACGCTGACCCAGGCGGCTTACGCGCTTCATCTTGAGCGCGACCCGTCCCATCCCGATTCCGGAGTGACTGCCGCGCGGCTGCTGAAGTTCATGCGCGAGACCGGTGGCGCAAGCAGGAACACGGCAGCCGCATTCCTGTCCGAACTGCTCGCCTACAAGCTGCTGCGCGATGTCAGAGGCGAGCGGACGAACAAGAAGGTTCGCCCTCTCGAGCCGACGGAAGTCAGCGAGAGCGCCATGATGCGTTGGTTCATGAGCCAAATGGGCACGCTCGACCGCCTCGATGGCGGGAGACGTCTGGAACATGTCGAGGCCGATACCTCGGTTCTTGGACGCACGCAGCCGATCGCGGCGCGAATGCTTCTGTCCGACAAGAATTGGAGCGAGCCCCCCGAAGGCGTTGCCATCTTCGTATGGACCGAATGCGGAGGCTTGCTGCTCGATGACCTCATGGCGCGTCCGAAAAGCCTGACGCCCGTAGACGGAAAGGTCTGGCTGGACCTCAACCTCGCGGAGCTTGCGACCCACTACACCATCTCCAACACACACGTCCGCAGACTGTTCACCAAAGCGCAGGACACAGGCTTCATCGGCCGGTCGAACGACGGCTCGCGTGGACGCTTTTGGATGAGCGCCGGTCTGGTCGACGAATATTGTCGCTGGCAGGCTATAAAGCTCGCGGCCCTCGCCAATGCCTACGAGCGAGCGACGGACGGTGCAGTCCGGTTGGTGAAATAGGGTCACTGCCTTCACTACAACGCCGCGCGTCTTATTAGACGCGCAAAGGTCGCTGTAGCACTTTGAATTTCTGCATGTTTTTATCCCTAAATCGAATACGATTTAAGGAAACATGCAGTAGCGCGGCGGCAACCCTGCCGGCGCCGGCGCAACCGATCTCGACGAAGAACAGCGATACGTTCCCCTCTCACAACAAATGCGGAAATCTTTTCGGCTGGCCGGTTGACCCGTCCCCAGGGGCAGGACCGATAAGGGGTGCGGCCAACAGGACGAGGTGATTCGTGAGTTACTCCGCACAATTTTTGAATGCGACCGAAGCCGCCAACCGCCTGGGTGTCTCGATCAAGGCGTTGCGGCTTTATGAGCAACGTGGCTTGGTCGTCCCGGTCCGCACTTCCGCGGGGTGGCGAACCTATGGCCCGACGGAGATGGAGCGCGCGGGCGAAATTGTCGCGCTCCGCTCGCTCGGGCTCAGCCTGGCGCAGATCGCTCATGTTCTCGATGATGGGCCGCAAGAACTCGGCGCTGCCCTCGCTATCCAGCAGGCATTGCTCGAAACACGGGCGCATGGTCTGCGCGAGACCGTCGAAAAGGTGCGGCGCCGTCGGCAAGAGCTGCACGCCGATCATCAGGATGTACCTGCCGGGCATGCAGAGAGACAAGCAAAGCCACCGACAGGCGACACCAGCGTCGCATTTGAGCTTCCATGGCCGTGGGGCGGCGAGGAATTCACCCTCGGCCCCATTCGGCCGCTGACCTACATCACCGGCCCGCTCGGCAGCGGCAAGACACGTTTGGCCAAAGCCATTGCCACAGCCCTGCCCGGTGCCGTCTTCGTGAACCTCGATCGCTTGGAAGACAGTAACTGCGTGGCTGTCCGCCGTAGGCTCGATGCCGAATCTGAATTGAAATCGCGCATAGCGATCATTCTCGCGCGACTGGTAGACGATGGCGCCGTCGCTTCGTCAGCTCTCATCGCGCTGTTGGTCGGGCTGGATGCGGACGCCAGTGCGTTCGTTGTCGATATGGTCGAACAGGGACTCGACGCCGCATCGCAGACCGCGTTGATCGCTCACTTGCGCTACGGCCGCACCGACAAGCGGCCGATCCTGATGTTGACCCGCTCCAATGCCGTCCTCGACCTGGCCGTCCTCGGACCGCATGAAACCATCCTTCTGTGCCCCGCCAACCATAGCCCGCCGATTGAGGTCACGCCTTGCCCGGGCGCGCCCGGTTACGAGACGGTCGCCAACTGCCTTGCGTCACCTGAAGTCCGGGCGCGAACGCAAGGCGTCATTGCCTGGCGGCCGGAAATGGCCTGAGGACTCACGAGGTCCCCGCCTCGAACTTCGGCAGGGTGTCGTCGATCTCGTAGAAGTCGCCCTTGTCGGCGCAGTAGATGTGGTAGCCGGGCTTAAGATCCGTCGGCTTTTCGAAGGCACCGGCCATGATCGAGGTGTAGTCGAGTCCATCGGATTTCCAGAACAATGCTGAGCCGCATTGGCGACAGAACCCCCGTTGGGCACCTTCGCTCGACCGATACCAGGTCACAGCCTCCGCTCCCTCAAGCTCCATGTCGCGATCGAGCACATTGGTCGCGGCGTAATAGAGCCCCGTCTGCTTGCGGCATTGGGTGCAATGGCAAAAGATCAGCTTGCGAAGCTCGCCCCGCGTCTTGAACCGCACTGCCGCGCAAAGGCAGCTGCCGCTGTGAATGTCCGACATGGTTCCCCCGACCGTTCTCAAATGAAAAATGCCGGGCCAACTTCGCGAGCCGGCCCGGCATTGTCAATTTCATAGCGACGGCCCGAGGTTCAGAAAAGCTGAACCATGCAGCGCTGAGGCGGTATCAACCGTTGACGACCAGCTTCTTCTCGTCGCGGCCGCCCTTCATGCGTTCGGCAAGCAGGAACGCCAGTTCCAGCGCCTGGTCCGCATTGAGGCGCGGATCGCAATGGGTGTGGTAGCGATCAGCCAGATCGTCACCCGAAAGCGCACGGGCGCCGCCGGTGCATTCGGTCACGTCGTTGCCGGTCATCTCGATATGGATGCCGCCCGGATGCGAACCTTCCGCGCGGTGGATCTGGAAGAAGCTTTCGACTTCCGACAGGATCCGCTCGAAGGGACGCGTCTTGTAGTTGTTGAGCGTGATCGTGTTGCCGTGCATCGGGTCGCAGGACCAGACGACCTTCTTGCCTTCACGCTCGACCGCGCGGATGAGGCGCGGCAGGTGCTCGGCAACCTTGTCGTGGCCGAAACGGCAGATCAGCGTCAGGCGGCCGGCTTCGTTGGCCGGGTTGAGCAGATCGATCAGTTCGAGCAGGCCGTCGGCCGTCAGAGACGGACCGCACTTGAGGCCAAGCGGGTTCTTGATGCCGCGGCAATATTCGATATGGGCGTGGTCGGGCTGGCGTGTACGGTCGCCGATCCAGATCATGTGGCCCGATGTTGCGTACCAGTCACCCGATGTGGAATCGACGCGCGTCAGCGCCTGCTCGTAACCGAGCAGCAGCGCCTCGTGGCTGGTGAAGAAATCGGTCTCGCGCAGGCTCGGATGGTTTTCCGAGGTGATGCCGATCGCCTTCATGAAATCCATCGTTTCGGAGATCCGGTCGGCGAGCTTGCGGTAGCGCTCTGCCTGCGGGCTATCCTTGACGAAGCCGAGCATCCACTGGTGCACGTTGTCGAGGTTGGCATAGCCACCCATAGCGAAAGCGCGCAAGAGGTTCAGCGTCGCGGCGGACTGGCGGTAGGCCATGATCTGGCGTTCCGGATCCGGAACGCGTTCCGCTTCGGTGAACTCGATGCCGTTGATGATGTCGCCACGGTAGCTCGGCAACTCGACGTCGCCCTGCTTCTCGATGTTGGACGAGCGCGGCTTGGCGAACTGACCGGCGATGCGACCGACCTTGACCACGGGCTGCTGAGCGCCGAACGTCAGAACGACGGCCATCTGCAGGAACGCGCGGAAGAAGTCGCGGATCGTGTCGGCACCATGCTCGGCGAAGCTCTCGGCGCAATCGCCGCCCTGCAGCAGGAATCCACGGCCTTCGGCAACATTGGCAAGGGCACTCTTCAGACGCCGCGCCTCACCGGCAAACACCAGCGGCGGATACTTAGCGAGTTTCGCTTCCGTTGCCGCAAGAGCTGCAAGGTCCGGATAATCCGGCACCTGCTGGATGGGTTTCTGCCGCCAGCTATTCGGAGTCCAAGTCTGTGCCATTTCGATCACCTGTTGTCTGCCGCGGACGTCGGTCCGCGCGGGTCGCGCCCTGACGGTTTTGAGACCGCCCGGTATTCGGAAATTTCACTGCGTCCGCGCACCCTGCTTCAGCGCGTGACGAAGCCTTCGCGCCCGCCCGAAGCCGGTGACTTCGCGGATGCGGGCTTATAGACGTTAAGCGATGGCTTGGAAAGACATCCTACCAGAATTCATGGTTTCCGGCGTCGGCAAAGCAACCGCCCTGCTCAGCCGACCCGCTCGCCCTTGCGCACGCGATAGGATGGCGCATACATCGTCACAAGCTCTTCCGATGCTGTCGGATGCACCGCCATCGTCCGGTCGAAGTCGTCCTTGGTGCAGCCGGCCTTCAGCGAAATGCCGAGCAACTGTGCCATCTCGCCGGCATCGTGCCCGAGGATGTGGGCGCCCAGCACTTTGCGGTCGGCAGCGTTGACGATCAGCTTCATGATCATCTTTTCCTTCCGGCCGGAGAGCGTCGCCTTCATCGGCCGGAACTCGGCGCGATAGACTTCCAGTTCTTCGAACTGGCGTGCCGCCTGCTCCTCGCTGAGGCCGACGGTACCGATCTCCGGCTGAGAGAAGACGGCCGTCGCTATCAGGTCATGGTCAGGCGATACCGGGTTGTTCTTGTATTCGGTCTCGATGAAGCACATCGCCTCGTGGATCGCCACCGGCGTCAGCTGGACGCGGTCTGTCACGTCGCCGAGCGCATAGATGCCGGGCGCACTGGTGCGCGAGAAGGCGTCGACGACGATCGCGCCGCGCTCATCCATGTTCACACCGACGCTTTCAAGCCCCAGGCCCTTGGTGTTCGGCACGCGGCCAAGAGCCAGCATCACCTGGTCGACGACGATTTCGCCATGCTTCATGGTCTGCGCCACGCGCTTGCCGTCTGCCCCCATGGCTACCGACTGAATGAGGTCCTCGCAGAGAATGCGGATACCCTTTTCCTCCATCGCCTTGTGCAGACCACGGCGCAGATCCTGGTCGAAGCGCGAGAGAATTTCCTTGCCGCGATAGATCAGTGTCGTTTCGACGCCGAGACCATGAAAGACATTGGCGAACTCGACCGCGATATAGCCGCCGCCTGCAATCAGGATCGACTTCGGCAGTTCCGCCAGATCGAAGGCCTCGTTGGAGGAAATGCAGAGTTCATGACCCGGAAGCGCGTCATGTGGCGTCGGATGGCCGCCGACGGCAATGACGATGCGTTCGGCGGTCACGGTCTTGCCAGTGTCGAGCAGACGAACCGTGTTCGGGCCGACAAGCTCAGCCCGTGTACGCAGGATCTCCGCGCCGGCATTGCCGAGCCCCTTCTCGTAGAGGCCTTCGAGCCGCGTGATCTCCTGCTCCTTGGCTGCGACGAGCTTTTGCCAATCGAAGCGACTTTCGCCGACGGACCAGCCGAAACCGGCCGCATCCTCGAAATGTTCCGAATATTGCGACGCGTAGACATAGAGCTTCTTCGGAACGCACCCACGGATGACGCAGGTGCCGCCATAGCGGAATTCTTCGGCGATCGCGACCTTCTTGCCGAGGCTTGCCGCCAGCCGGCCGCTTCTAACGCCACCCGAACCGCCACCGATTACGAAGAGGTCATAGTCGAAAGCGGGCATAGGCGAACTCCTGAAGGTCATGCAGGCTGCAATTAGGACAATGAGGGGACAGCAGACCAGGCATTTCGCCGGCAGCACGCCCCCGCCCGGGGTCAGGCCCCGTCGCAGGCACATATAGTGTTGCACTGCAGAAAAAGAAAAGCCCGGATCGCTCCGGGCTCCCTAAAACGTGATGGTTAGCTCAGCTGACCCGAGCTCACTCCGACCGGCCTCGGATTATTGGGCCGGTGTCTGAACGGTGCCTTCGACGCGTGCCGGAGCCGAGGTGCCGACCTTGGAGTCGAGCGACTTCGTGGCTTCGGTGTTGAGGTCGCGCGACACGCCCGCTGCCCAGATGTCTGCCGCCTTCAACAATTCGCGCGAAGCGATCGGACCGTCGTTCAGGAGCTTCTTGCCGGCGGTCGAGTTGTAGAACTCGGTGATGGCGGTCAGCTCTTCAAGCGTAAAGGTCTTGGCGTAGATCGTCGCGGCTTCGTGCTCGAGGTCGGCGCGACGTGCAGCCAGGCTCAAAGCCTTTTCGTCGACAGTCGCGGTGATCAGTTCCTGGAAGTTCGGCGAAGCCTGGATCAGAGTATTCTTCAGACGCTCGGCGAGGTTCGGCAGAATATTGTCGAAGTTGTTGGTCACGCCGAGTGCAGCGATGGTAGCACGAGCGGCCTTGATCTGGGCGTCGGACACGTCCTGAGCCTGAACCGCCGGAATGGATGCAGAAAGGAGAACCGCGGTGGCTGCGAAAGTGCGGACAAGACCTGCGAGTTTGTTCATTTTTATCCATGCTCCTGTGTTTGTCGCATGCTGCCCGGGCGATTGCCGCCGCCAGGCCCGCATGTGTGGTAACCTGTTTTCTTCACCGCTCCCTGCCCCTCGCGGAGCGACGGGAACCGGCTCAGGACGCGGTCAGAATGCGTGCCTCTTCCGGTCCGGCAATAATTGCCAGCGACGCGATGCCGATGAAAAGTCCATGCTCGACCACGCCCGGAATGGCATTCAGCTCTCCCGCGAGCGCATCTGCATCAGGAATACGGCCAAAAGATGCATCAAGAATGAGGTGTCCACCGTCCGTCTTGAAGGGGCCGTCGCCTGAGTTGCGCACGGAGATATCACCGGAAAGACCCAGGCGCGAAGCCACCTTTTCGATGGCAATGCGCGTTGCCACCTGACCGAAGGGATTAACCTCGATCGGCAGCTTGAATGCGCCGAGAACATCGACGACTTTCGATTCGTCGGCGATGACAATCATGCGCTTGGAAGCGGCCGCGACGATCTTCTCGCGCAACAATGCGCCGCCGCCGCCCTTTATCAGTCGCAACTGACCATCGACTTCGTCGGCGCCATCGATTGTCAGATCCAGTTCCGGAAGTTCGTCCAGCGACTTCAGCTGCACGCCAAGCTCCAGGCACAGCCGCGCGGTGCGCTCGGAGGTCGGCACACCTTCGATGCGAAAGCCCGCGGCGACCTTCTCGGCCAGGAGCCGAACGAACTCCTCCGCAGTCGATCCCGTCCCGATGCCAAGACGCATGCCGTCTTCGACATGCTCGAGCGCCGCTGCCGCGGCTTTGATTTTCATTTGGCGGGCGTCCATACGCCAGTCGCTCCCTTTTACACCGGATGGCGAGCGGTCGCCCGCCTTCTCCATCCGTTTTCCGCTGAGACACTTACACGCCCGAAGCTGCAAACAAAAGCCAAAATCAGGGGCTCAGCCCGGATTCCTGGCCGCTTCCCACACGCACTTGCCATTGCATTCTCTTGCAACTTCGCCTACCCGAACGGCAACTCTTTCCGGCTACGCGAGGTTCACCTCTTGTCTTCTCCCATTGTCGTCTTTGATCTCGACGGAACCCTTGTCGATACGGCGCCGGATCTGGTGGCGAGCCTCAACCACGCGGTGACCCAAGCGGGCGTCGAGCCGGTCACCTACCGCGACCTCACCCATCTCGTCGGCCACGGCGCCCGCGCGATGATCGAGCGGACTTTTGCGCTTCGCAACAAGCCGCTCGATGAAGAAGCGTTGGCCTGGCAGATGAAGGAGTTCGTCGACTTCTACCATGGCTCGATGCCGGGTGATTCCCTGCCCTATCCGGGCATGCTCGACGCACTCGACCGGCTGTCGGCGGCGGGCTTCAAGCTCGCAGTCTGCACCAACAAGCCGGAGATGCTGGCTAACCGGCTGCTCGAGCGCCTCGGCCTCATCGATCGCTTCGCGGCGGTTTCCGGTGGCGATACGTTCGAAATCCGCAAGCCGAATGCCGACCACCTGCTGCGTACGATCGCCAATGCCGGCGGCAATGCGGCGCATTCGGTGATGATCGGCGACAGCCTCAACGACATTCTGGTGGCCCGCAACGCCGCGATCCCATCGATCGCCGTGCCGTTCGGCTACTCCGACGTTCCCATCGAAAGCCTGGGGCCGACGGTGATCATCCGCCACTTCGACGAGTTGACGCCGGCGCTGGTGACAGGGCTTTTCAACGGCAAGTGAGACACAGCGCGCGAGCCCAGGGCCTGAGGTCTTGGCCCGCGTCTGATCGAAGATAGATCCCTAAGATCGATCGTCATTGGCAGCGCGCACGTCGCAGATTTCTACGCCGCTTCTCTCGTCGTAGCGACACACTGCTTTCCTCTCGCGCTACCACCGCCCAAACGAAATACCCCATGGAGAAGCTCCATGGGGTCTCGAATTCTCTGGAAGAACATGGCGTCGCTCGTTCGTCGCGCCATGCACGCGGCCGAAGATTTAGCCTTCGGCCCTGCGGGCGTTGCGCGTCGCGTCGAAGGCACGGTTCATGTACATGTCGCGCTCATACACATCGTCGAAATACTCGATGACGCTGTCCTTGTTCGGCCAGGCGGTGAAGTAGGCGACGTAAACAGGAACCTTCTGCGGTACCTGCAGTGCCTTGTTGCCACCGCCGCCGATTTCCTTGCCGACATCCTCGACGCTGGTGCCAAGCACGGCCGCTGCCATCCGGCGCGGATCGGCAAGCCGCACGCAACCGTGGCTGAGCGCGCGCTGGTCACGCTTGAAGAAGCTCTTCGACGGCGTGTCGTGCATGTAGATGGCATGCGCATTCGGGAACAGGATCTTTAGTTCGCCAAGCGCGTTATCGCTGCTCGGCGGCTGACGCACGGCAACCGAGGCGGTCGATCCGTTCCAGTTGACGGAAGACGACGGCACCGAGCGCCCGCCGATCTCAACCTGATAGCCCATCCGATCGAGATAACCGGGGTCATTGCGCAGCTTCGGCAGCATCTCATTGATGATGATCGACTGCGGCACGCCCCAATATGGATTGACCTCGACGGTCTGGATCTCATCCTGGAAGAAATAGGTCTGGTTTGCCTTGGAGCCGACGACCACGCGCATGGAAAACTGCTCGGTGCCGTTGTCGGTATAGGACGCGGTAAAGGCCGGCTGGTTGATGAAGACATAGCGGTTGCCGAGACCATCGGGGAGCCAGCGCGCCTGTTCCATGGCGACCTCGAGCTTGTTGATCTTGCTTGCCACGGTGTCGCCACCGGTCAGGATTCGCAGCGACGCCTGGCCGACGACGCCATCGGCCTTCAGGCCATTTTCCTTCTGGAACGCTTCGACCAGCAGAACCAGCTCAGGCGTGTACTCAGGGGTTCCTTGATAGGCCGCGAGCACCGCCGCATGATCCACCTTCAGCGTCTCGGAGCCCTTGATGCGAATCCCGGCGACGATGTTGGCAAGTTCCGGATTGCTCTGGCCCGGCTTCAACAGCGTGCCCGGCGCGATTTCAACGCGCTGTTCCACGTTCTTTTCGGCGCGAAGGCGCTCGAGTTCCACCGACAACGCCGCGAACTGCTCGCTTTTCGGGTTCTGATCGTTGAGCAGCGTGGCAACATCGGAGCTTGCCGACATCTTGTCGAGGAAGGCTGAGAGGTCGACGGTCTTGCGCTTGAAATCGTGATAGCCGGAGATCTTGTTGGGATCGATGCGGCCACGCACCGTGTCCTCGACATAGGAAAGCGTTGCCGCCGACAGCGCGATTTCGAACTGAACAAGTTCCTTTTCACGCGCGATCATATCGCCGCGGTCGAATTCGTCTGCCGGGACCTGGACGGCATAATCCTGCGGCTCGAGACCGACCTTTGCCGCGTCGGCGAGAACGGCAATTGCCGCCTTCGCGCGCGCGTTGACGCCAGTGCCCTCGATCCAGACGAAATCCTCACGTGACCCGTAGTGGGTCTCGATGGCCTTTGCCACGTTCGAGGTCGCACGAACCTCGATTTCAGGCATGAATTGACGGGCATCGGCGAGCGGCGCACGCAGCATCGGCGGCAGCGCGCCGTTGCGCACGGAACCGGTGACGACCGGATCGAGCAGCTTGCCGGTATCGATCCGGCGCAGGGGCTCGGCCTTATAGGCGTAGTAGCGAGGGCCGGTCACCTTCGGCAGCGGCTTGGCAACCGTGTTCTGCTGCGGCTGAACCATGGAGCCGACGCCGGGCAACGGCTGAGCGGGCTGCATTTCCTGCTTCGGCGTCTTCTGCCTGCCGCCGCGGATAAGGTCCATCAACGTGATGGCCGCAGCCGGCCGCACATCGAAGGTTGCAATCGAACAGCTGCTCATGAGCGCTACGATCGCTGCCGTCTTGAAGATTCTCATGTAAAACTACGTCCCCGTATCGCGTTGTCGCCGAACTCGGCTTTAGCCAGATTCTCGCCACGCCCTCGTGCTCCAAAACTTATAGAAAAGGATGGTGAATGAAAAGGAAACGCGCCTCCCCGAACCTGCATGAAACCACCTCTGCGCAGCAAAAAACCGCTACATTTCCAGGACGTTCGAGGGGCCGTAAAAATTTGATTTGCATCGATATTAGTGCAGTTGCCACGCGGTCGCACGGCGAAGCCCCCGACGCAGCCCAGCAAGGAACGTAACGAATGTGACCGAAACGCCACAAGAAATCCGCCCCCCGCCGCAGGCGATCCGAATCACCCGCAAGAGAGCCGCAAAGGCCGCTCTCTGTCGCATGCCGGCCTTTCAAACGATTGTAGCATTGCCCCTCCGGGGCCACCTCTTTACAAGCCTTGCCAGCCGGGGCAGAGAGAGGCCCGGCACCTTGGGGAAGGGACAGCCGGTTGCGACCGCGTCCCCTCGCCCAGACTTCATGAACCGCATGACGAAGGCAGGGATCACGATGACATCGACGCGCACGGAAACAGATACGTTCGGCCCCATCGAAGTGGCAAGCGACCGCTACTGGGGCGCCCAGGCCCAGCGATCGCTCGGCAACTTCAAGATCGGCTGGGAAAAGCAGCCGGCGTCGATCGTACGCGCGCTCGGCATCGTCAAGCAGGCAGCGGCCCGTACCAACATGGCGCTCGGTCGTCTGGATGCGACCGTTGCCGATGCCATCGTGAGGGCATCGCAGGAAGTTATCGACGGCAAGCTCAATGACCATTTCCCGCTTGTCGTCTGGCAGACCGGCTCCGGCACGCAGTCGAACATGAACGCCAACGAAGTGATCTCGAACCGCGCGATCGAACTGCTCGGCGGCGTCATGGGCTCGAAGAAGCCCGTGCACCCCAACGACCACGTCAACATGAGCCAGTCGTCGAACGATACCTATCCGACGGCGATGCACATCGCCTGCGCCGAGCGGGTGATCCATGACCTGCTGCCGGCGCTCAAGCACCTGCATAAGGCGCTGGAAGCCAAGGTCAAGGCGTTCGACCATATCATCAAGATCGGCCGCACCCACACCCAGGATGCGACCCCGCTGACGCTCGGCCAGGAATTCTCCGGCTATGCGGCGCAGGTCGCTTCCTCGATCAAGCGCATCGAGATGACCCTACCCGGTCTTTGCGAACTGGCCCAGGGCGGCACGGCCGTCGGTACGGGCCTCAACGCGCCTGTTGGATTTGCCGAAAAGGTCGCCGAAGAGATTGCCAAGATCACCGGTATCGCCTTCACCACCGCTCCGAACAAGTTCGAGGCGCTTGCCGCTCACGATTCGATGGTGTTCAGCCACGGCGCGATCAACGCCGCTGCCGCAGCCCTCTTCAAGATCGCCAACGACATCCGCTTCCTCGGCTCCGGTCCTCGCTCGGGCCTCGGCGAACTCTCGCTGCCGGAAAACGAGCCGGGCTCGTCGATCATGCCGGGCAAGGTCAACCCGACCCAATGCGAAGCCCTGACCCAGGTCTGCGTCCAGGTCTTCGGCAACAACGCCGCGCTGACCTTCGCCGGCAGCCAGGGTCATTTCGAACTGAACGTCTTCAACCCGCTGATGGCTTACAACTTCCTGCAGTCGGTGCAGTTGCTCGCCGATGCCGCAGTCTCCTTCACCGACAACTGCGTCGTCGGCATCGAAGCGCGCGAAGACAACATCAAGGCAGCACTTGACCGCTCGCTGATGCTGGTGACGGCGCTGGCGCCGAAGATCGGCTACGACAATGCGGCAAAGATCGCCAAGACGGCGCACAAGAACGGCACGACGCTGCGCGAAGAAGCAGTCGGCGGCGGTTACGTCACCAACGAAGAGTTCGACGCGATCGTGCGTCCGGAAACGATGATCAGCCCGGCCTGATCCGTTTATCCCCTGCCGCGGCGCTTTAACCGGCGCGGCGGCGGGGTTCCTACCCCGATCGACGGGACATTGCATTGTCTGCATTAAGTCGAATTGTCTTCATTCGCAGAAGCAATCATTAAGGCTTCGCAAATCATTTGCCCCTAAAAATCAGTACCCGTAAGCAATGAGTAATATTGGGGGTTTGCGGATGCAAACGGCCACCTCTGGAAAAACGCAAGCTCCGGATATCGCAGCGCAGGTAACCCATGCGATGCGCATGATGGGCGTATCGCCGATACCGCGCAATTACGAGCTTTATTACGAAGCCTATCTCGGTTCGAATCCGCAACTGTCCAAGGAGCTAGCAGCCCTCGGCAGCCGTGCGACCCAGGAAGAACTCGACGCGATCGGCGCGCAATATTTCAGCCATATCCACCGTTCCACCGGTATCGAGCGCGCGCACACCAGTCTTGCTGCCAAGCTGGCCGAACTGGTCAACCTGTTGAAGGACGAGCAATATGCGCTCGAGAGCTACAACAAGGTTCTCGACGAAGCCTATGTCAACATAACCAGCAAGAGCGCCTCCAGCGCCGACATCCTGCGCCACGCCATCGGCATCCTCACCGAGGCGACCGCCGACACGATGAGCCAGGGCAAGGAGCGCGTGCAGACCGTGGTGCAGAAGTCCTTCGAGATGGAGGTCATCCGCCAGGAACTCGACGAATACAAGCGGATTGCCAATACGGATTCGCTGACGCGGCTCGCCAACCGCCGCGCCTTCGACGACAATCTCGCCGCCGTCTACAACAACGATCACCAGAAGAATTTCACCGGCCTGCTGGTCGCCGATATTGACCACTTCAAGAAGGTGAACGACACGTTCGGCCATCCCGTCGGCGACAAGATCCTGGCGACGGTCGGCAGCGTCATCCGCGCCAATGTCCGGCGCGACGCCTTTGTCGCCCGCACCGGCGGCGAAGAATTCGCCGTCATCCTCAACGATAGCAGCCAGGAAGAATGCCTGCAGGTCGCCGATCGCATTCGCACGGTTCTGGCCGGGACGCCCTTTAGAAACTCCAAGACCGGTGTGAACTACGGCCCGATCACCCTGTCGGTCGGCGTCTGCATGGCGACCGCCGCCGAGGATGCCGTCGACCTCTACAACAAGGCGGACATCGCGCTTTATTCCGCCAAGAATGCCGGCCGCAACAAGACGATGCTGTTCGAAGACGGCATGCGCAAGGAATCCGGCCGCAACTGGCTGATCTATCGACGCTAGAAAGTCGCCGGCAATCCCTTCGTGAAAATGGCGCCGATTGGGCGCCATTTTCGTGTCAGCGCCCCGTTCCCTTGGAAACAGCCAGATCGGATTGCAACCGCTACAACCCTAGCTATAGGGAACAGCGGCTAGAGAAAGCGCGATCGGTTCCCACGATCCGAGGGGGAGAACCGACATGAAGCGCATTCTTGCAGCCGTTTTAGCAACCGTGTTGGCGACAGGAGCGCCGGCAGTCGCCCGTGCGGCTGAAACCCGGCAGGATCCGATCACCGTCGCCTCCCTCGACAGCAATACCGCCAAGACAGGCTGGCTTCAGGTGCTGTCGCAAGGTGGCAGCAAACAGAAGGTGAAGCGCGGCGACATCAGTCAATCGCCGGTCGCCCGTGAACTCGTCGCCATCTCAGGGACCGCAGCGCCTGGCACCATCATCATCGACAATTCCGAGCGCCGCCTCTACCACGTCGTTGGCCGCGGCATCGCAGTCAAATACGCCGTCAGCGTCGGGCGAAAAGGATTTCTCTGGACCGGCACCAACACCGTCAGTCGCAAGGCCGAATGGCCGACCTGGGTGCCGCCGGAGGACATGCGCGTTCGTGAAGCCAAGAAGGGCAAGGTGCTGCCCGCCAGCATGGAAGGCGGCATCGACAATCCGCTCGGCGCCCGCGCCATGTATCTCGGCTCGACGATCTACCGCATCCACGGGACGAACCAGCCGCTGTCGATCGGCAAGGCGATGTCGTCCGGCTGCATCCGCATGGCCAACGAGGATGTCGAGCACCTCTATGCCAATGTCGAGATCGGCGCGACGGTGGTCGTTCGCGACTGACCGATCAGTCAAGGCAAGGCGCGTCCAAGTTCAGCGTTAGTCTATCGACAGGCGGAGGCATCCGCCTGCTTGGCAATGGCGATCAGTTCCGGCCGGTACTCGAAATGCATGGTGTCGAAATGGTACCAGCGCCCGCCCCAGATGAAGCCGTGCTTCTCGAAGACCTCGATGATCTCGAGAGGATAGCGGTTGCGGTAGGGCGCCGCGTCGCCCTTGCCCCTGCCCGCCCAACGCCAGTAGTCGGCATGGCCGGTATTGAGATCGATCGCCGCGCCGAAGCTGTGCACCGAGAGCGTACGTGCGCCGGCGATATTGCGCCAGTTGAAGGTGCCGGCACTGGGCACGAGATACGGCTTCAGCTTCGGCCGTGCAGCAAGCTCAGCCCCGACGGCCTGCAACGCCTTGGCCACACCGTGCCTGCTGGTGACGTTCAGAGCTTGGCCGAACCAGTCGACCACGACGAGATCGCGCCTGACGCTCGCAGCACTGCCGCCGTAAAGGCGTTTCATCAAAGCTTCATTGCGGATGCGGCCCGGATCGAAATCCAAGCCCGGCGGTTTTACGCAGGCGCCAATCGGATAGACCTGCGAAAGACTGTCCTCGATATCGCCGGATGCGAGCTTTTCGGCATGGCTCTTTTGCCTGCCATCATCGATCGGCAACGGCGCGCCGTTGTCGCGCAGGATCAGCGTGTCTTTGCCAATCTCCGCGATCGCCTCCGGGTAGGCCCCGGCGAGCAATTCGAGCTTCTCACGGAGCGTCGGCTCAGCCGCCAGGGTCTTGCCGACGCAAGCCGAGAGAAGCAGTGCCGCAGCACCAAGACACGCCCTCACACAACCACGTCGCATCACATTACCACCCTTGGCTTGCTTCTGCTCGGCAGTCGTTCGCGAACCCGCTCGGTCGTTCAGCCTACCACATGGTCTTGGCGGCGCGCTCCGGCCATTCGCGGTCATAGGTATCCCGGTCGAAATCGGCCTTGGCAGCCTTCAGCAACGCGCCGGGCGTGGGAAGCGTGGCGGGATCGATGAATCGGTCAGGGTTCCAGATCTGCGATCGCATCAAGGCGCGCGCGCACTGGAAATAGACCTCGCCGATGGTAACGACGATGACGCTGCGCGGGTTCTTGCCGTCGATCTCGAAGGAGCCGGTCAGGGCCGGATCGATGCTGACAACGGCTGTGCCGTTGATGCGCATGGTGGTGTTGGATCCGGGCACCAGGAACATCAGCGCAACGCGCGGGTCGCGCACGATATTGGCCAGCGAATCGACGCGGTTGTTGCCGCGCCAGTCGGGCATCAGCACTGTGTTGTCGTCGGCAACCCGGACGACGCATTCGTCATCGCCACGCGGCGAACAGTCGAGCCCCTCGGGGCCGACGGTGGCAAGTGCTACAAAGGGCGAAGCCTCGATCATCTGCCGGTATTCCGCAGTCAGCGCCTTGGTGACCTTAGCCACCGATGCCTCGCTGACGCCACCGTAAAGCGCGTTCAATTCCTCGACCGAAGTGATGATCGACATACCGTCCTCCCGCAAATGCACGATGTCCAAATCGTTATCCGGATTCATGCAGCCAGTTCAATATCAGCAGCAATGCTCGCCTCGCGAAAGGCGGGCAGCACCGCGGATCGAAGTGATCGTTTCGACGGATAGCATGACGGGCATATGACGGCATCAGCGAAATCTGCCTAAGCCGTATCGGACGCGAGAACGCGGATGCGCGACCGGCTTTCGCTCAGGCGGCGGCTTTTCGATCCTCGCCATGGACGAAGGCATTGATCCTGTCGATCACCGGGCCTGCCGATACGATACGGCGATGGCCGTAGCCGTTCGCCCAGTGAAGTTCGACATTGGGTCCGGCCGCCGCATATCGGCGCGCATGCTCGGCAGAAACCTCCTTGTCGTCTTCCGCATGGATGATCAATGTCGGCACGGCCCTGGCTTCAAGGATCTTGGCCGCATCGAAATCTTCCAGCCGACGACCGGCCAACCGCTCGACGACGCCTTCGAACGCTCGCTGCGTTTTCGGTGAAAGGCGAAGAATTTTGCCAAACCCCTTGAAAAGCCACGTCATCTCGCTCGGCGCACCGATGAGGACAAGCTTCTTTGCCACATGGCTAGGCACGTCACAAACGACGCCGCCGGCTGCACAAGCCAGGCTGCCGCCGCCAAAGGAATGGCCGACGCTCACATCAAACCCGCCGAAATGCCGCCAGGCGGCGTCAATGGCGCGCACGGCTGCCACCATCGTCAGCGTCCGGCCCGGCGAGGCGCCGTGCCCCGGCCAGTCGAGCGTCACCACTTCGGCGCCGCCGGCAACCAGACCCTCGATCATCGCAGCGAGATAGTCGCTGCGCGATCCCCAGCCGTGGACAAGCAGCACACGCTTGGTATTTGCTGCATTGCGGGGACCTGCGAAATGCCGGGCCATGACCCACCCGCCGGCGTAGGACAGCGTCACCGGCTTGCCCTTGGCGATGACAGGAACGGCAGCGGCGAGGGCCGCACGCTCCTTGGCGCTCTTCGGCTTACGGCCCGGCGTCAAGGTGAACAGCTTGAAGGCAAGCCGGCCGGCCGCCTCGGGCGAAATGAGCGACACGCCGGCAAGCGCATGGCGGATGACCTTGATCGCAAAGGATGCCATAGTGAGAATCTCTTAATATGTTCAATGCTGAACATTATTGTACAACGATGAACAAAAATCAAGTGATGGACGAACAGCATCATTTCCCCTGGGACCACCCACGTTTTCGCAGCTGGATTGCCGTTGCCCGCGCCTGTCAGCTGATGCAGCAGACGATGACGCGCTCGCTCGCGCATCTCGACATCAAGACGCCGCATCTCGACATCCTGATAAACCTCTATCGCTTTGATGGGATCTCGCAGCAGGAGCTTGCCCGCAAGCTACTGGTGGGGCGGTCGAACATGAGCATGCTGCTGCCGCAGCTGGAGAAACGCGGACTGATCGAGCGTCGCGGCGACGACAAGGACAAGCGCGTCCTGAGACTGTCGCTGACGCCAACCGGGCGCACGCTGACCGAAGAGGCGATGGAGGTTCAGACCGGCCTCATCGAAAAGTCGATGGAGGGCGCGCCGCTCGAGGATTGCATGGTCGTGGCGCAATCCATGGAGCGGCTGATCGCCGTTCTGCTGAGGGACGAGAACGAACTCGCCTGACGCCGCGCCGGCTGGTCAGCCAGGTGAGCCTTCCTGCGCCTCGCGGGCCTCCGCCTCCGCCCGCACGCGCGCGGTTCTGGAGGCGACGATGTCCGACGGCTGGGCGTTGCCGCGGATCAGCTGCCGCCCGGCATAGATGCCGCCGATGGTTTCGAGTGCAAAGCGCTCCTTGTCGAGGTCGCGGAACTCTTCGATCACATCCGCCGCGGTTTCCGCATCTTCGCCCAGAACGTTCAGCACCTGCGTACCGAAGACCAGCGCCGATTCGAAGGTTTCGCGAATCTCGAAGTCCACCCCGGCGTGCAACAGGTCGATGGCATGGCCGCGGTCGAAGGCCCGCGCCAGCACCGGCACCAGGGGAAACTCCTCCTTGGCGGTGTGGGCAATCTTGATTGCAGCCGCCTTGTCGTCGACGCAGATGAGGATTGCCCTTGCGGTCGCCGCACCGGCCGCATGCAGGATATCGCTGCGAGATCCGTCGCCGTAAAAGACGCGGAAGCCGAAGTTCGAAGCGTCGCGCACGAAGTCCGCATCCTTGTCGATCAGCGACAGCTTGTAGCCTCGCGCCAGCAGCGGCTGGCTGACGATCTGCCCGAAACGGCCAAAGCCGATCATCAGCACCGTGCCTTCGACATTTTCGGGCACTTCCAGATCGTCGGTCCTCGGAGGCTCGGGCTTGGCGAGCCGGCCATGAAGGAAGATCGCGATCGGGGTCAGCATCATCGACAGGATGATCGTCGCCGTCAGCGTCGCATTGGCTTCGGCGTCGATGATGCCGGCCGAAACGGCGGCGGCATAGAGCACGAAGGCGAATTCGCCGCCCTGCGCCATCAGCACCGCCCGCTCCAGGCTTTCGCTGTGGCAGGCTCGCAGCAGCCGGGCGACGGCATAGATCAGCACACCCTTCAGCGCCATATAGGCGAGCACGGAAATCACCACGACCTGCCAGTTGGCGACAATCACCGAAAGGTCGATCGCCATGCCTGCGCCAAGGAAGAACAGGCCAAGGAGGATGCCGCGAAACGGCTCGATATCAGCTTCCAGTTGATGGCGGAAAGCCGATTCTGACAGGAGCACGCCGGCAAGGAAGGCACCCATCGCCATCGACAGACCGCTCTGCTGCATCGCCAATGCCGAACCGAGCACCACGAGCAAGGCCGCCGCCGTCATCACCTCGCGCGCGCCGGCCGCCGCCAGAAGCCGGAACAGCGGGTTCAAGAGATAACGACCGGCGACCACCAATGCGACGAGTGCCGCAAAGGCAATGCCGATTGCCATCCAGCGCTCCGCCGGATCGCTGGCAGCGCCACTGCTGCCAAGCAGTGTGACGATCACCAGCAGCGGCACGATCGCCAGATCTTCGAACAGCAGGATCGCGATCATGCGTTGGCCCTTGAGCGTCGAGATCTCGTTTCGCTCCTGCAGCATCTGCATCACGATCGCCGTCGAGGTCAGCACGAAGCCGGTGCCGGCAATGAAGGAGGGAATGGGCTGAAACCCAAGCGCCAGGCCGACCGTCGTCAGACCAGCGATGCAGGCGAGCACCTGGGCAGCCCCAAGGCCGAAGATGTCCTTGCGCATGCTCCAGAGCTTCGACGGCTGCATCTCGAGGCCGATGACGAACAGGAACATCACCACGCCGAGTTCGGCCACATGCAGGATCGCCTGCGGTTCGGTGAAGAAGCGCAGGCCGAACGGCCCGATCACCAATCCGGCAAAGAGATAGCCGAGCACCGACCCGAGACCGATGCGCTTGAACAGCGGCACGGCAACGACTCCGGCAGTCAACAGCACGACCACCTGCGTCAGGTCATTCGCATTCGATGCATCGGCCAACAGACCGTCTCCTTTTCAAATGGTTCAGCTTTTCAAATGGTTCAGCGGGGCTTTTCGGTCTTGTCGCGCGACATGCCCTTGTCGGCCAGTTCCTGCTCGTAAGCTGCAAACAGCTCCTCGCCCTTTTCGCCGAGTTCGCGCAGATAGGTCCAGGTAAAGATGCCGGTATCGTGAAAGTCGTCGAAGCCGATACGCACGGCGTAGTTTCCCGTCGGCTGCACCGAGATGATCTGGACGTTGCGCTTGCCTGGCACAGTCACCCGCTGGCCCGGCCCGTGCCCCTGCACCTCGGCAGACGGCGAAAGCACGCGCAGCATCTCCGCCGAAAGGTCGAAGGATGCGCCGTCGTTGAAGGCGACGACGAGGCGGTGGCGATCTTTCGATACGCGCAGTTCCGTCGGCCAGATTTCACTCATGATGTCCGCTCCTGTTTTCAAGCCCACGCGTACAGTGTCGCGCGCCAAATAGGACGCGCAAAGGACGCTGTAACACTTTAGGCCTGCTGCATAATTTTCTCCTTAAATCGGATTCCGATTTAAGGGACTATTCAGTAGCGCAAGAATCGCCCGCCGAGAATTACCCGGCTTTTCCGATCAACACTTTGCGACAGGATATGCCTTGACGCGACCACGTTTGCTGACGACATTGAAGGGGCTGGGAGAAAGACGTTTGAACACAGCAGCGATAGTGCAAACCGGCGCCAGGCCGCTTGAGGACAGAACCGCCCCGATGATCGATCCGTTCGGCCGGGCGATCACCTATCTGCGCGTGTCCGTCACCGATCGCTGCGATTTCCGCTGCACCTATTGCATGGCGGAACACATGACCTTCCTGCCCAAGAAGGATCTTCTGACGCTGGAGGAGCTTCACCGTCTCTGTTCCGCCTTCATTGCCAAGGGTGTGCGCAAGCTGCGGCTGACCGGCGGCGAACCGCTCGTGCGCAAGAACATCATGTTCCTGGTGCGCGAACTCGGCCGCGAGATCGAGGCCGGACGCCTTGAGGAGTTGACGCTGACGACCAACGGTTCGCAGCTTGCGAAGTTTGCTGCGGAACTGGCCGATTGCGGCGTGCGCCGCATCAACGTCTCGCTCGACACGCTGGACCCAGCGAAATTCCACCAGATCACCCGCTGGGGCGATCTCGGCAAGGTCATCGAAGGTATAGACGCCGCCCAGGCCGCCGGCATCAAGGTCAAGATCAATGCCGTTGCGCTGAAGGGCTTCAACGATGCCGAAATTCCCGACCTGATGCGCTGGGCGCATGGCCGGGACATGGACCTGACGCTGATCGAAACCATGCCGATGGGCGAGATCGAGGAAGATCGCACCGATCACTACATGCCGCTATCGGAAATGCGCCGGCAGATCGAAGAGCAGTTCACGCTGTCCGACATCGCCTACAAGACCGGCGGCCCTGCCCGTTACGTCGAAGTCGCCGAAACCGGCGGCCGGCTCGGACTCATCACGCCGATGACCCATAATTTCTGCGAAAGCTGCAATCGCGTCCGGCTGACGTGCACCGGCACACTTTACATGTGCCTCGGCCAGAACGATGCCGCCGACCTGCGCACCGCACTGCGAGCCTCCGACGACGATGTCTATCTCGGCCAAGTGATCGACGAAGCCATCGGCCGCAAGCCCAAGGGCCACGACTTCATCATCGACCGCGAGCACAACCGCCCGGCCGTTGCCCGCCACATGAGCGTCACCGGCGGCTGAGCTGCTGTCTGCGCCGATATTTCTGCTTTGTTGGTCGAGGTTACCGCGGCATGCCGTGCCGGGGTCATGGCAGCAATGCGTCCGCCCCTCATCCGCCTGCCGGCACCTTCTCCCCGCCAGCGGGGAGAAGGACACGTGTGGCAACGCTCTCGCATCCCTTGAGCCTCGCGCCTGAAATGCCTCGCGCTTCGGGCACTGAACAATGCACTGTGGTTGGCGAATGATAAGGATTGTTACAACCGATACGCCAAGCTTGGCCACGACAATGGACACCGTCGAAGACCCATCGCGTGGCACGTCCCCTCTCCCCCGCAAGCGGGGAGAGGGTTAGGGTGAGGGGCAACTGGTACACCCTAGCGCCACCAACTCAAGCCGCGTAGTGCGCCCCATAGCCACGGCCATAAGCCTTGCTGGCGACCGCCGACGTGCCGGTCTTGAAACGTTCGATCTTTTCGTTGAGCGCCTCGACCTGGCGGCGCAGACCGTGAATCTCGGCGGTGTTTTCCTCCACCATGGCCGCATTCTGCTGGGTGATCAGCTCGACCTCGTGGACCGCCGAGTTGACCTCGTTGAGGCCGGTATACTGGTCGGCGGCTGCAGCTTCGATGTTGCTGACGAGTTGATGAATGGTGCCTATATGGCTGTTGATGACGGCAAGCGCATCGCCGGTCTCCTGCACCAGCGCCACGCCGCTTCGCACCTGTGCCGAACTGTCGGAAATCAGCCCCTTGATCTCGCGCGCCGCTCCGGCGCAACGCTGGGCGAGTTCCCGTACCTCTTGCGCGACGACGGCAAAGCCGCGACCCGCCTCGCCTGCCCGGGCTGCTTCAACGCCGGCATTCAGCGCCAGGAGGTTCGTCTGGAAGGCGATCTCGTCGATGACGCTGATGATCGTGCTGATCTTCTCCGACGAGCGGTTGATCTCCGCCATCGCGTCGATCGCCTTGGCGACAACCTGGCCGGAATGCTTGGCATAGGAATTGGTCTCGTCGACCGAGACCGTGGTCTTGCGGGCGCTCTCCGCCGTCGAGCGAACGATCTCGGTCAGCTGGCGCAGGGCACGCGAGCTTTCCTCGAGCGCTGCCGCCTGCTGTTCCGTCCGTCGCGCCAGGTCGTCGGCAGACGCCGAGAGGTTGCTGGTGCCGCCGGTGATCTCGCCAGTCACCATGCGCACGTCGCTGAGCGTGGCGCGCAGCGCCTCGACAGCGTTGTTGTAGGTGCGCGCCATGATCACGTAGTCGGCCGGCAGGTCTTCCGCCATGCCTTCTTCGAGATTGCCGGCGGCAAGTTCCGCCAGCACGTCCGAAAGCGCGTTCAGCGCCTGCATCTGTTCGGCCTCGATGCGGGCGCGTTCTTCGGCCCGGCGGGCTTCCTCTTCCGCCGAAAGATTGCGGGCGGCTTCCGCCTCGCGTCCCAACCGGACGTTTTCGACCGCGTTGTCGCGGAACACCGCCACCGAGCGCACCATGTCACCGATCTCGTCGCCGCGGTTGCGGCCTTCGATCGCTACGTCGAGATCGCCATTGGCAAGCCGGGTCATCGTCTCCGTCACCCGCTTCAACGGGCCGCGCAGGGTCTCGACCAGCATCAGGCCGCCGATGATTGCAAGCAGCGTTCCGGCCACCATCGCCACGATCGACATGTCAGCCGAACGTTGGCTGTCGACCTTGCCCGCCTCCTGGGCACTGCTGACGAAGCTTTCGAGCGTCGCGCTCGCGCCGGCAACCAGCGTCGAGGCGGCGACCTTGGCTTCCTGCCAGCGCCCGCCGACGTCGATCAGGGCGGCCGTGTCCTTGTCGATGTTGTCAAGCGAAGGCTTGAGCTTGGCCGGCAGGTCGCGCAGGGCGGCGTTTTTGCCACCAAGCTCCGACAGTTTCGCCGCGCTGTCGCGAACGGCCTGAATATCGGCCATCACCAGATCGCGGCTTTCCGCGTCGAGCTTGCGATGAAGCTCGCTGATATGCAGCCGCGTGCTGTCGAGCCCCTTGAAGGTGTCGCCCATCAGCGAAATCAGCGTCTTCAGCTGCGAGATCTCGCTATCCATGCCGACAAAGCGCTTGGCGGCCGTGTCTGAGTTCTTGGCCGCCTCCTTGGCAAAGTCGGCCTCGTATTTCGAGAATTTGCTGAGGATCGGAACAAGCGCGTTCTTCTTGGTTTCGCTATCATCAGCACCTGCAAGGATCGCCTGGACCTTCAGCGCCAGATCCTTCAGCTCGGCAATCGGCTTCTGAACCTTCTCGGAGGCAATCTGCTCGGCATCCTCGATCTGTTTGATGAGGTGCGGCAGCAGCTTGCCCGCCTGATCGATCTTGGCGTCCGCGCTTGCCGCCATCGTCACCGGCAGGCGGAATTTCTTGATCCGCTCGGCGATCCCCTGATAGGCGGCGGCATCGAAGAGCAGTGCCTTGGCGAAGGCTTCCTTCTCACCCGATTCCTTGCGGATGATGTCGATCTGCTTGTAGGCGCTGTTGCCCTGCGCCGTCATGTCGGTCAGCGCCGCCTCGAGCGAAGCCGTCACCTGATCCTGCTCGACCTTGATCGACCAGAGCTTTTCGGTCTGGGCGCGCATGGATTCACCGAGCGACAGCACCGATGCGATCTCCGACTTGTCCGCTTCGCGCGTCAGCAGACTATCAAGCGAACGGACGCCGCTTTCCTGCTCGTCGATCTGGGCGGTCAGCGCCGCTCTCGCTTCCTCGCTCGGCGCATCGGCAAAACCCTGGAGTGCGCTGCGCAGCGCCTGGAAATCCGAGAGATTGTTGATGGTTTCGCGCGTCACGGTCATGTGGCCGTTGAGCGTTCGCGCCGTGAAGAAGCCGATGAGGCCGATACCCGCGATCAGGGCCACCAGAGGAACCACGAAGAGCAGAACCTTTGTGACGATGCGCAGTCGCTGTAGTAGACGATCGATGAAAGACATTGCGGACCCCAGATTATTCTTATGAGAGACATGTCCGCGCGGTGGCTTCTTCTTACTGGAAGCACGGGTGAAATATCGGCGGAAGCACCTCCCGGGCACCGACCGACACCTCTGGAATGGCACGCCGCCAAGGTTCCGGCGCACGCCATCCACCGATCGCGTCATGCGATTGGAAGCGGAATCATCGAGACGATAGGCAGCGAAGCTTAAGATTCCGCGAATAGAAACCGGCCCAAGGCACCACGCTTTCTGCGACGGGAACAGTCTTCATCCAGGTTGATCTCACCAGTGGCGGGAAGCTCTACTTGCGATGGAAGAAAAAACGCCGGCCAGCGGGTTGGTGTTTGCACAAAATGGCGGCCGATGCTTAAACGGTATGCGAGATCCGGCAACGGATTCGCCTTTCCCATCCGCCGTCAGGCTCCCGCCCGATCCGGCGCCGCAGGACAGCCAGCATGCAAACCTCCAGCAATTTCCGCGGCATCGTCTTCATGTGCCTGGCAATGGTCGTTTTCTCCTGCAACGACGCATTGGTGAAATCGGTGACCGGCGCAATGAATGTCGGCCAGATCATCTTCGTGCGTGGGCTGCTGACCACCTTGATGGTCATTGTTATCGCCAGGCATTTCCGGGCATTTCGCCCGCTTCGCACCATCATGAAACCGGTGATCATCTTGCGCATCGTCATGGAGGCTTTGGCGTCAATCACCTATATCTCCGCGCTCGGCCAGATTCCGCTCGCCAACGCATCGGCGATCATGCAAGCGCTGCCGCTGGCCGTGACACTCGGCGCGGCCGTGTTCCTCGGCGAGCCGGTCGGCTGGCGGCGCTGGACCGCCATCTTCGCCGGGTTCATCGGTGTGCTGATCGTGCTTCGCCCGGGGCCGGAAGGCTTTACACCGGCCGCGCTCACGGTCGTCGCCTGCGTCTTCTGCACAGCCACGCGCGATCTCTGCACCCGCCGCATCGACCACGACATTCCCTCGCTCTACATAACCGTGACAACCGCGCTTGTGACGACCTTGGTCGGCGCGGCACTGATCGTGCCGCTTGGCGGCTGGCAGTCGATGTCCTCGACCACGTTCGCACACATCGCTGCCGCCAGCCTGCTTCTGATGATCGGATATCAGACGATCGTGCTTGCCATGCGCGAAGGCGATATCTCCGTTATCGCGCCCTTCCGTTACACCAGCCTGCTGTTTGCGATCGCGATCGGCATTTTCTTCTTCTCGGAAAAGCCCGATGCATGGATGCTGGCTGGTGTTGCCGTCATCATCGGCTCGGGCCTCTACACTTTCTATCGCGAGAGCCGGCGCGGCAAGAACCCGGTCGCCCAAAGCTCTCTGACCGGGCCTCTCGAATAGGAACGACGAAACCGCGATGCCAACAGTCAAGACCTCAGATGCGAGACACCCATTGTGGCCGGCCGTCATTCTTGCAGGCGGCCTTTCGCGCCGCATGGGCCAGCCGAAATCCGGGTTGAGCCTCGGCGGAAAGACGATGCTGTCGCGGATTGTCGGCAGGCTCCAGCCTCAGGTCGCAAGCGTTACTATCAATCTCAACGGCGCAGCCGAGCAGATAGCGATCGACGGGCATCCAGTCATCGCCGATACCGTGCCCGGCTTTCTCGGTCCGCTCGCCGGTGTTTTGACGGCAATGCGCCACGCGGTCGCGACCACTCCAGCGGCATCGCATGTCCTCATCGTTCCAACGGACACACCCTTCTTCCCGCACGACCTCACCCAACGCCTGGCCGATGCGATGACGGGACACGAGCAGATTGCCGTTGCGTCATGCGATGGCGCACTGCACCCGCTTTTTGCCCTATGGCCGGTCGCGCTCGCCGATGACCTGGAACACTGGATCACGACCGACCCAAAACGTCGCGTGCGCGCCTTCATCGAGCGCCATCCGAACGTCACGGTCGATTTCCCGATGACGACGACGACCAGTGGAGTGTTCGACCCCTTCTTCAACATCAACACACCGGATGATCTGCTGCAGGCCGAAAAATGGCTGCGCATCCTTGGGGAGAATGCTGCATGACTGCGACGAAAATCTTCGGCATTGCCGGCTGGAAGAACTCCGGCAAGACTGGGCTGATGGTCCGGCTTGTCAGCGAACTGACACGGCGCGGCTTCGTCGTCTCGACCGTCAAGCACGCTCATCATGACTTCGACATCGACAAGGTGGGCGCCGACAGCTACCGCCACCGGGAGGCAGGCGCCCACGAAGTCACCATTGTTTCGGGCACGCGCTTTGCGATCATGCACGAATTGCGTGGCGGGCCGGAACCAAGTTTCGAGGAAATCATCGCACGACTTGCTCCCTGCGATCTGGTCCTGGTCGAAGGCTACAAGCGCGAGCCGATACCGAAGGTCGAGGCCCGCCGCCAGGAATCAGTCAACCGTGAACCTTTGGCACCGAGCGATCCGCATATCTGTGCCATCGCCGCCGATCACCCGGTTGAAGACACGGAACTGCCCGTGTTCGATCTCGACGACACGAATGCAATTGCCGATTTTGTTGAGCGCATGACTGGCCTGCAACGCAACAGCGGCGCCAGCTAACGCCGGCGCGCCATTCCGAGAGGCCGAGTGTCACCTCTTCCAATGCGCGTCGAAGGGAATGCTGGGCGAGCCAAACACACGATTGCCCGCCCGAAGCGGCGATGAAAGGGTTGACCGGCGTCAGTTGGTGGAGCCGACGGTCATTTCATCGGGAATATCGTTGAGGCGCACGAAACTGTAGCCCTTGGCTTTCAGGTCGAGAATGCCGCGCGCGACACCGGCGCCGGCGGCGTGCGTCGGCTGATTGATATGGGCGATGATGACGTCGCCGTCCCGGGCGTTGCGGATGCGCTTCTCGGCCATGGCCGCCCCGAGCAGCGAGCCGCCGTCGCCGTTTACGGAATAACCGGCGATGCGGTAGCCCATCTCGCGGATCTGGCTCATCGAGGTATGGTTGTATTTCGCCGTCGCGCCGCGGAACCAGCGCGGTGCGGCAAGGCCATGCGCCTTGATCGCCGCCGCCCCACCGTCGACCTCGGCCGCAACGGCTGCGCTCGAGCCTGCGGCCGCCAGTCCCTAGACGGAAACCTTGATGTCGATCGGCGGCAAATGCATGGCGCCGTGATCCTCGATCTCGAAGAGATCCGGATGGGCCTTCATCACCTCGACCACCAGCCCGTTGCGCTTCAACCAGCGCGCCGTCACGAAGATCGTCGCCGGAATGCGGTTCTCGATTAGCGTGCCGAGGATGCGCATGTCGGTTGCGCCGCTGCAGGCGTCAAGCGTCAACGCCACGCGCGGCGGCTGGTCCTTGCCCAAGGGATTGCTCGGAAGCCGCAGGTCCGGCTCGACAAGCGCAGGTGCCGCCTGCGCGGACTGGGCAAACAGGACAAGAGAGGCAATGAGAAGAGCTGCGGTTTTCATGGCAATCCGGAAAGAAGAATGAAACAGGAAACGGCAGAAACCCGCCCTTTGACAGGCGGGTTTCGCAAGATTTACGCGGGCGGTCATGCCCGAGGCTTGATCAGCGCTGGGCGACCGGGCGAACGAGCGGCGTCACGCGGCGGATGGTAACGCGGCGGTTCTGCTGCTCGGCGACCTCGGTGCGGACTTTCAGGAAGCGCTCGCCATAGCCCTGCGTCACCAGGTTTTCGGCAGGAATGCCGTAGACCTCGGTCAAGAGCGAAGCAACCGATTCAGCGCGCTGGTCCGAAAGCACCAGGTTCGAGCGGTCGGAGCCGACAGCGTCCGTATGACCTTCGATGAAGAAGGTTTCACCCGGATCCTTGGCCAGCACCTTCTCCATGGCGGCGGCAACGCTGCGCATGGTCTTTGCCTGCGACATCGACACTTCGGCACTGCCCGTCGGGAAGGTGATGGTGTCGAGGTCGATACGGCGGACCTTGTCACGCAGGCGTGCCGAGTGACGGACCTCGTCGATCGTGTAGACGCGCTCTACGCGCTCCACTGGCGGCTCGGCCAGGAAGTCGTAGTAGTCGCGGTCCGGATCTTCCGAAACATCGGCGATATATTCGCGAACCGGGATGCGCAGGCGCATCGGCGGCAGCTCGTAGCCGACGTCGATGATCGCCGGACGCGGACCCTCGTCACGCTCGGGCGCGTAGATCATCAGGTACTCGTTGCCGTCACGATCGACACGCGAACGCTGCAGGATGTCGCCGTAGCGGTTGTAGACCGTGACGATCTGGTAGCCGCCGGGACGAACGATGGTTTCGCGGGTACGGCCGCGCGGCAGCTGGTCGTAGAAAGTCTCTTCCGCATCGCGACGAAGGCGCGGACGATCGTCGCCGCGAACGAAGATCTGATCGCCAACGCCGAGGATGACGCGGTTGTCGATCTCCTGCACCACCTCCACATTGGTGATGTTGTTCGTCACGTTGTTGACGGTCGTGTTGTTGTTGATCACCGTGTTGTTGACGATGGTGTTGTTGACGATGTTGGTCGTCTCGGGAACGGCGAACACCGGCACTTCCTCGACGCGAGTACCCTTTTCAGTCAGGTTCGCCTCGATCTTCTGCGGCAAGTCAGCCTGGATTTCGGCCGACATCTGCGCCTGGGAAGAAGCGTCGTCGGTCGGCGGCGGAGCTGCTTCCTCCTGTGCGCGCAGTTCTTCACGCAGCTTCTGGCGGTCCTCACGGGATTTATTGCCGCCGGCATTGTCGGCGTCCTTGTCGCTGTCGAGCACAGCAGCACCGTTTTCAACCGGCAGCACCACAGTTTCGTCGCTGGCTGCCGGATCGTCGGCGATCTTCTGCTTTTCTTCCTCGGTGCGAGTCTCGACGACTTCCGGTACAGGCTGGATCTGCGGCTGCTGTTCAGCCGTCGCCGGCTGCTCGGTGCCCGGAGCCGGCTGCCCCTCGCCCGTCTGCGGTTCGGTCTGCGGCTCGACGGCGGGCGCTACGGCTTCGCCGGTGTTCTGCCCGTCGGTTGCCGGCTGCTGTTCGCCCGCCTTCTGTTCGTCTGTTACCGGCGGCTGTTCACCGGCATTCTGACCTTCGGTTGCCGGCTGCTGGCCGGTCGTCGCTTCGCCGCCAGCCGGTGGGCAGGCGGTGGATGCGTCCTGGCCTTCCGGAACGACGCATTCGCCCTGCTGCGCCTTCTTGGCCTCCTGTCGTGCAGCTTCCGCTTCTGCAGCCTTCTGCTGCTCGGCAGCCTGGCGGGCCGCCTCATCTTCCGCAGCCTTCTGCTCTTCGGCGGCCTTTTGCTGAGCTTCGCCCTCGGCGGCCTTCTGGGCTTCCGCGGCTTTTTCCTGTTCGGCGGCCTGGCGGGCGGCTTCGTCTTCAGCGGCCTTCTGCTGCTCGGCGGCCTTCTGTTGTTCTGCGGCCTGACGGGCGGCTTCCTCTT
This sequence comes from Ensifer sp. 4252, assembly GCF_050434565.1. Lineage (NCBI taxonomy): Bacteria > Pseudomonadati > Pseudomonadota > Alphaproteobacteria > Hyphomicrobiales > Rhizobiaceae > Ensifer > Ensifer sp. 4252. The sequence continues at coordinate 52,606 of NZ_JBNDIU010000010.1, read as the reverse complement.
CGGCAGCCTTCTGGGCCTCAGCAGCCTTTTCCTGTTCGGCGGCCTGGCGGGCAGCTTCTTCTTCAGCCGCCTTCTGCTGCTCTGCCGCTTGCTGTTCCTGCTGTTGGCGTGCGGCTTCCTCTTCTGCAGCCTTCTGCGCTTCTGCAGCCTTTTCCTGTTCAGCGGCCTGGCGTGCTGCCTCTTCTTCGGCCGCCCTCTGCTGCTCGGCAGCCTGCTGTTCCTGCTGCTGGCGCTGCGCCTCGGCTTCCGCCGCACGCTGCTGCTCTTCAGCGGCACGCTGTTGTTCTTCCGCCGCGCGCTGCTGCTCTTCGGCCTGGCGCTGCTGCAGCAGAAGCTCTTCGTCCGATGGCTGGCCGCTTCCTTCCTGCGCCACTTCGAACGGCTTCATCAGGCTGTCGGCAAGGGCTGGTTGCACCGCAAGCGACACCGAGAGCACCGGCAGCGCCACGGTTGCGAATAGTCTGGATCGAATCGACATTGTCTTCCTTCCTCGTCCTGGGAGGTCCCTGGCCTGCCACCGTCACCCACCGGATAGCCGGTTCGGAAACAGAAGGCAGACGCGAATTCTCAAGGGCCTTGATCCAAGCTTCCGGCTTTTTTGTGTTGCCCGTCATACGAGCCGCCAACGCAACGCCCGAACCTCGGATCGGTTCCCGTACTAGGGCTAGCCAAAGCAAGATTAACCGCCGCTGAACGCGCCGTTCATGTTCGTTCAGATCATGGCAACTGCAATCTCCGGTCGAAATTCTTTTCCGGTTGAGCGTTGTCGCTTTCCAGTTGATTTTTGCGGGAAAACCGTACGAATATCGCCGCAACCGGTGGCAAGCGCCCCGGTCAAGATAGGCATCCGTGAAGAACAAAAAACCGGATGTCGGCCAACAGAGAGGACTATCATGCGTATTTCCAGACGGCTGGCAGCCGCCGCATCGGCTGCCGTTTTCGTGCTCATGGCCGGCTCGGCCATGGCAGATGGCGAAAAGGTCGTTATCGGCACGGAAGGCGCCTACCCGCCCTTCAACAATCTCGAATCCGACGGCACGCTGACCGGCTTTGACGTCGACATCGCGAAGGCACTTTGCGTCGAGATGAAGGTCGAATGCACGTTCGTGACGCAGGACTGGGACGGCATCATCCCGGCACTGATCGCCAAGAAGTTCGACGCCATCATCGCGTCCATGTCGATCACGGCCGAGCGCAAGGAAAAGGTCGACTTCACCAACAAGTACTACAACACGCCGCCGGCGATCGTGGTGCCGAAGGATTCGCCGATCACCGAAGCGACCGAGGCAGCCCTTGCCGGCAAGTCGCTCGGCGCGCAGGGTTCGACCACGCACTCCAACTATGCCGAAGCGCACATGAAGGGCGCGGACATCAAGCTCTATCCGACCTCTGAAGAGTACAAGCTCGACATCGTAAACGGCCGCATCGACGCCGTGATCGACGACGTCGTCGTGCTTTCGGAGTGGCTGAAGTCGGCTGACGGCGCATGCTGCAAGCTGCTCGGCACGCTGCCGGTCGACCCGGTTATCAACGGCGAAGGCGCCGGCATTGCCGTGCGCAAGGGCGACGACGCGCTGCGCGAGAAGTTCAACAAGGCGATCGAAGCCATCCGCACCAACGGCAAGTACAAGGAAATCAACGAAAAGTACTTCCCGTTCGACGTTTATGGCAGCTGATCGACAGCTTCCGGCCTGTTTTCCTAGTGAATCATGCCGGCAGAACGTTGGTTGATGAAAAAAATGCAACGGCGGACGGCTTGCCCTTCCGCCGTTTTTGTTTGACAAGAACCTAAAACATAAGCGCGATCCATATGCATAAGAACAGCGCAAAGGGGAATTCTCTGACATGAGCGGGTTGTTTGCCGGCTTTTACTCGATCCTAGCCTGGATCGGCTCCATCGTGGATCCATTGTGCGGCCCCGTCGGCGTATTTCGCTGGCTGGCACCCGGTACGCTCCTCGCCTGCGGCGACGCTGGCTGGGGCGACGAGCTCGCCTATGGCTTCGTCGTCACCGCAAGCCTCGCCATTGCGACCTTGCCCGTCGGCCTTTTGATCGGCTTTTTCATAGCACTCGGTAAACAGTCCGAAGAGCGCACGGTCCGCCTCGCGTCGAACATCTACACCACCATCTTCCGCGGCCTGCCCGAGCTGTTGACGCTGTTCATCGTCTACTACGGCCTGCAGATTCTGGTGCAGCAGCTGCTGGCATCGTTCGGCTACGATGGGCCTGTCGAGATCAATGCCTTCTTTGCCGGCATGATCGCGCTCGGCGTGGTCTTCTCTGCCTATTGCTCCGAAGTCCTGTTGTCGGCCTTCAAGGCAATCCCGCATGGCCAGTACGAGGCGGGCGCTGCACTCGGGCTCCATCGGGGGCGCACCATGCGGTTGATCATCCTGCCGCAGCTGGTGCGCATCGCCCTGCCGGGCCTCGGCAATCTCTGGATGGCGCTGCTGAAAGATACGGCGCTCGTTTCGGTGGTCGGCCTCCCCGACATCCTGCGCCAGACCGGCATTGCCGCCCGCGTCACCAAGCAGGCCTTCGAATTCTTCGGCCTTGCCTGCATTCTCTTCCTCGTCCTGGCTATGGTTTCGTCGATCGTTTTCTCGAATCTTGAACGCTGGACCAAACGCGCGGAGATGGGCCGATGAGCTTCGTCGAAACCATGATCGCGCCACAAGCGCCGCCACCGGCGCCGCCCAAGCCCTATACGCTGGCGCGCTTTGTCGGCAGCGTCTCGCTTGGCATCTGGCTCGCCCTGGGCGTCGGCATATTCCTAACCGTGGTCAACGGCTGGGACCCGGCGAAATTCGCCAAGTACGGGCCGAGCTTTCTGTCAGGCCTTGGCGTCACCCTGATGCTGGTCGCCTGCTCGGTCGTGCTCGGCGCCATCCTTTCGCTGCCGGTCGCACTCGGCCGGATGTCGAAGAACAAGATCTGGTCGTGGCTTGCCTATGCCTACGTCTACTTCTTCCGCGGTACGCCGCTGATCGCCCAGCTGTTCCTGATCTACTACGGCCTCGGCAGCTTTCGCCCGCAACTGGAATCCGTCGGCCTCTGGTGGTTCTTCCGCGAGGCCTGGAACTGCGCGCTCTTCACCTTCACACTGAACACCGCTGCCTATCAGGCGGAGATCCTGCGCGGCGCGATCGAGAGCGTGCCGCGCGGCCAGCGCGAAGGTGCTGCCGCCCTCGGCCTGCCGGACCGCATCGCCTTCTACAAGATCATCCTGCCGCAGGCGATGATCGTGGCGCTGCGCCCGTACGGCAACGAGATCATCCTGATGATCAAGGGTTCGGCCATCGTTGCGATCGTGACCGTGTTCGACCTGATGGGCGAAACGCGCCGGGCGTTTTCGCGCACCTTCGACTACCAGATGTATGTCTGGGCGGCGATTCTCTATCTGCTGATGGTGGAACTGCTGCGCAATATCTGGGCGTGGCTCGAAAACCGGCTGACGCGGCATCTCAAGCGCTGAAGTCCTCATCTCGACAAGTTAAGACAGAATGGCTTGGCAGCACTCTTCATGGAGTGCTGCCAAGCCATTGTTATTCCTAAAGTTTCATATTGAAGCAAATATTAGAACTTGATTAATAAATCAAGCGTTTCATCATAAAGACCAACCTTTGCGAGAAGTGAGGTTCATATGACGAACGAAATGGAACTGCAGCTGAAGGGCTACGGCATGACCACGGCCCAGATCCTTTACCGCATGCCGGATCATCCGACGTTCCTGCAGACCTTTATCTGGCAGCACTACGACATTGCCCCGGATTTCCCGGAGATGCGCGGCTTCCTGAAATTCTGGCAGGAAAAGCTCGACGGTCCGTTGCATTCGGTCCGCTACGTGCATCGCAAGCTGATATCGGCCACCGAATGGCGGGCACTGAAGGGCGAACTCATTCTGCACTGAACCCGCCCTCGACTGCATAACGCCATAAACCGAATGCGATCCGGCGCGGGCATTGTGCAATTAAAGTGCTACACCGCACGTCATGCTTGACGCGCGGCGCTGTCGAGAACGACGCAATCAGACCGAGCGGGTAATGCCCCCGTCGATGCGGATGTTCTGGCCGGTGATATAGGCGCCGCGGTCGGTCGCCAGAAGCGCGATCAGTTCCGCCACCTCCTCCGACGTGCCGTAGCGCTTCATCGGGATGCGGTTGCGCCGCTCTTCCGTCTCCGGCAAGCTGTCGATGAAGCCGGGAAGCACGTTGTTCATGCGGATATTGTCAGCGGCGTACTGATCCGAGAATAGCTTGGTGAACGCGGCAAGCCCCGAACGGAACACACCCGACGTCGGAAACAAGGGATCGGGCTCGAAGGCCGCGTAGGTCGAGATGTTGACGATGCTGCCGGACTTCTGCTCGCGCATGATCGGCGTCACCAATCGCGCCGGCCGAACGGCGTTGAGGAAATAGACCTCCATACCCTTGTGCCAATCCTCGTCGGTCAGCTCCAGCACCGGCGCGCGCGGGCCGTGGCCGGCCGAGTTGATCAGCGCGTCGACGCGGCCCCAGGTATCATAGGCCTTGTCCACCAGAAGCTTCAGGTCGTCGTTGGACTGGTTCGAGCCGGTGACGCCGAGACCGCCGAGCTCCTTGGCCAGCGCTTCGCCCTTGCCCGACGACGACAGGATCGCCACGCGATACCCTTCGGCCGCCATGCGCCGCGCCGCGACCGCCCCCATGCCGGAACCGCCCGCCGTGATCACCGCTACTTTTTCGCCAGCCATAGTGTTGCTCCTGTTCGGCTTTTCTTCACCGGATAGAAGCAGTCGGCAGCAGCAATCTCAAACGACAAATTCTGAAGACAGCCACAAATGCACACATCCTTGGCGCTTATGGACGTCAGACATGAACCTCGCCATGGGCAAGCTCGCCCTCGCCCGGTTCCTTGTGCAGCGACCCGTAAAGCACCACGGCGTAGAACAGCACCACCACCAGGATGACCGGCCACCCCGGCAACGGGCCGAGCGCTGCATTCTCAGTCACGTCGATCCAGGAGCGCACGTGCCCGAAGGGCTCGCCATTGGTCGACATCTTCGGCGACGAGATCTTGAGCGCCCAGGCAAGCAGCAGGATCAGGTACATCCAGCAATAATTGCGCTGCAGCCGACGGCACAACGCCTCGCGGTAGCTCATCAGGAACGCCGGCTTGCGCAGGCTCTTGGCAATCGCCGCCGCCCAATTGAGGTTCGGCGCTCCGTCCGGCGCCAGGATCTGGGCGAAATACCCGCGCTCGAGCTGGCGGACCCGAGCACGATAGACGTCGAAGAAACGGTAGCGCCGCGCCTCGATCAGAAGCAGTAGCGTGATCAGCAGCATGGCAAACAACAGCACGCCGTGATGGGAGTTGGGCGTCGACAGCGATACCGACAGCAGGGCGGCGACCACGGTAATCGCCCAGTTGGACGTCCGGTCGATGCGATCTCGCCAGCCGGCCATCCGCCCCATTTCGCCGCGATAATAGTGCACGACGGCGTTGATCTGCTCCTGCGAGGTCTGTGGCAGCGGCGGGCCCTTCGGCTCCTTGATTTCCGTGCCCACAAGCAGCGGACTGAGTTCGGCGGCCATCGGCATTTCCTCCGTCTTTTCTTGTTGTTGCGATCATGAACCCTTTCCCCCTCCGGATAAATCCCGCGCCCGCCACCTGTAGTCGTTTTTTGCCTTTCGGCGCCCCGGAAACCCAAGGATCTCAGCGGGCCGCATCTTGCAGCGCATTGCCAAAAGCGGCCTTCGGACGTAAGAAGCGCGCATGACCCAGAACACGACGAAAATCGACGAGGAAGCGCTGGCGGAAGCCTACAACCGCGCCCTCTCCCTGGAAAAATCCGGCAACTTCGATGCCGCGGCCGATGCCTATGCCGAAGTGCTGGCGCTCGATCCCGAGGATCATGGCGGCGCTTCCGTGCGGCTCGCCTCGATGGGGCGGGGCGAAACGCCGGTGAAGGCGCCGGACGCCTATGTCGCCACCCTCTTCGACCAGCATGCCGATGTGTTCGACAACGTGCTCGTCGAGCAGCTTGGCTACTGCGTTCCGCTACTCGTGCGCCAACGTCTGCAGGCGCTCGAACTCGGTCCGTTCAACCGCGTGCTTGACCTTGGCTGCGGCACAGGCCTGACCGGCGGCGCACTGCGCGACATGGCGGAAGACATCACCGGCATCGACCTATCCGAAAACATGGTCGAGATCGCCCACGAGAAGGATCTCTACGAGACCCTCTACGTCGCCGAAGCGGTGGACTTTCTCGACGACAACGACGACGAGCCCTTCGACCTGATCGTCGCAACCGACGTTCTGCCCTACATGGGCGCACTCGAGGCGCTGTTCTTCGGCGCCGTTGACAATCTCGTGCCCGGCGGCCTGTTCATCTTTTCGAGCGAAACGTTGCCGGCCGATGCCTTCGCCGGTCACCCCTTCATGGTCGGCCCGCACCAGCGCTTCGCCCATGCGGAGACCTATCTGCGCGAACGCCTGACGGCGACGGGCTTCGAAGTGATCGAGGTCGGCGACATCACCGTGCGTTTGGAAGAGGGCGAGCCGATCGCCGGCCACCTCGTGATCGCCCGGTTCAAGCCTTAAGCAGCAACAAAGCTTCCGAGGGAACAGGCATCCACTTGTTCCCTCGCCCCTTTCCCGCACCGGCGCCATCGGCTAAACCTCACCCAAAGCAATCGGGAGTGTTTTGGAAATGGCAAAGGTCGCATTCATCGGTCTCGGCGTGATGGGTTACCCCATGGCCGGCCACCTTAGGGTACGTGGCGGACACGAACTGACGGTCTATAACCGCACCTTCGCCAAGGCCGAAAAATGGGCCACCGAGTTCGGCGGACGCGCAGTCAAGACGCCGGCGGAAGCGGCCGACGGCGCCGATTTCGTCTTCGCCTGCGTCGGCAACGACGACGACCTGCGCTCGGTCACGACAGGCAAGGACGGCGCCTTCGAAACGCTGAAGGCCGACGCCATCTTCATTGACAACACTACCGCCTCGGCTGAAGTCGCCCGTGAACTTTACGAGGCGGCCAAGGCCCGCGGCGCCCATTTCGTCGATGCGCCCGTGTCCGGCGGTCAGGCCGGTGCCGAAAACGGCGCGCTGACGGTGATGTGCGGCGGCGACGAGCCTGCCTTCGACCGCGCCAAGCCCGTGATCGAGGCCTTTGCCCGCATGGTCGGGCTGATGGGCCCGGCCGGCGCCGGCCAGATCACCAAGATGATCAACCAGATCTGCATTGCCGGCCTCGTCCAGGGCCTTGCCGAAGGCATTCACTTCGGCAAGAAGGCCGGTCTCGATATCGAGAAGGTCGTCGACGTCATCTCCAAGGGCGCCGCCGGCTCCTGGCAGATGGAAAACCGCCACAACACGATGAATGCCGGCAAGTATGATTTCGGCTTTGCCGTCGACTGGATGCGTAAGGATCTCGACATCGTCCTGGCGGAAGCGCGCCGCAACGGTGCCAAGCTGCCCGTGACCGCCCTCGTCGACCAGTTCTACGGCGACGTCCAGGCCATGGGCGGAAACCGCTGGGATACCTCCTCCCTGCTCGCCAGGCTGGAAAAATGAACCTTTCGCCGACCTCGAGTGCCGGCGACATCATCGAGCACCTGCGGGCGCAGCGTTCGCAGGAAAACCTCGCCGGCATGGCACGGTTTGGCATCGCCACCGAGACGGCCCTCGGATTGTCGAATGTCGAGCTCCGCCGCATCGCGCGGTTGGTGAAGACCGACCATCCCCGTGCGCTCGAGCTCTGGCGGTCCGGTATCCGCGAGGCACGGATTCTCGCCGCCTTCACCGCCGAACCGAAAAAGCTGATGCTCGATGACGCGAGACGCTGGGCTGCAGATTGCAATTCCTGGGAAGTCGTCGACACCGTCGCCGACGTCTTTATCACTGCCCGCTTCGACCAGGTGCTGATCCCGGAATTTGCGGCAGACACCCGCGAATTCGTGCGCCGCATCGCCTTTGCGATGATCGCGACCGCTGCGGTGCATCTGAAGAAGGAGCCGGACGCACACCTTCTTGCCTGGCTGCCGCTGATCGAGCGCCACGCCGAGGACGAACGCAACTTCGTCAAGAAAGCCGTCAACTGGGCGCTGCGGCAGATCGGCAAGCGAAATGCCGCCTGTCATGGACCGGCGCTGGCGCTTGCAGATAAGCTCGCCCAGAGTTCCAGCCGGGCGGCAAGATGGATCGGCAAGGATGCAGTGCGAGAGCTGAGCAGCAACAAGGTGTTGGCGAGGCTCGGCCTCACCGACGCCGGCGCGGATCGCGCGCAACGCTGAAGCGGATTGGCATTTTCGACAAGTTGACGAATCACAGTGGCAGCGCCATCCTTTCCGTGGCGTGACCTGCGCCTAACCTCCCAAGGCCCTCCCCAGCATGGTCTTAAACGGAGGCAAAGGGACTTCTGTCTCGGGTTACTTGTCTTGGTCCGACCGTCTCGGGCGTGGTTGCTGGGGAACTGACGTCCGCGACGTGAAAGGCCCTGACGATGACCAAAAATGGAAATCTCAAACGTCGTGTCCGCGCTCGCGCAGCCAAAACAGGCGAGTCCTATACATCGGCTCTAAGACACATCAGGCAAACAATCCCTGGCCATCCCGCTGCCAAATCGGTTCGGTTGGCCGTCGCGCAGACGTCGCTCTTCGACGACCCTCGCGATATTTCCGGACTTCAAGCCAGCGGAATGGAAATGCGGCGCCTGATGCGTGACGCACACGTCGCCGGAGCGCAGCTCATCCATTTCCCGGAAGGAGCAACGTGCTCGCCCAACAAGCGCATCATGTCTGAAACCGGCCCCAGAGAAATCGGAATTTCCGATTGGAGCCGGTTCGAATGGGCGGTTCTGCGCGAGGAGCTGGACGCAACCAGCAAGCTGGCGAGAGAGCTTGAGATATGGACGGTGTTTGGCTCGGCCCATCAACTTAGCTCACCGCACCGCCCGCATAATTGCCTCTATGTCGTCTCCAATCGCGGAGAACTGGTGACGCGCTACGATGAGCGCATGCTGTCGAACACGAAGATCTCCTTCATGTACTCCCCAGGCAAGATACCGGTGACGTTTGAGGTTGATGGAGTCCGTTTCGGCTGCGCGCTCGGGATGGAAACGCACTATCCGGAAGTATTCAGCGAATACGAAAGATTGGACGTCGATTGCGTTCTGTTCTCGACAACAGGCGAGAGCCCTTCCGCCGCGCCAGCTTTCGCGGCAGAGGCGCTGGGACATGCTGCGAGCAATAAATATTGGGTCAGTTACTCCTCCCATGCGCCGCAAAGTGTCGCCGTTCCCTCGGGAATAGCTGCACCCGATGGTCAATGGCTCGCGCAATGCGGGTCCGACGGCGTTCCTGCGATCGCTGTCGGCAACATCGAGATTGACCCGGAGCGCACAGCGCGACTGTGGAGACGAACAGCTCGCGCCGATCTTTACATGCCGCATCGGGTGCACGACGACCCACGAAGCGACGGTCGCAACACATTCTGAGAGGAATCAGGTCAATGGGGCGGCATTAACCGCCGCCCGGCACCTACAGCGCCGCGCGTCTATTTAGACGCGCAAAGGTCGCTGTAACACATTGAGTTGCTGCATAATTTTGCCCTTAAATCGATTCCGATTAAGGAATTATGCAGTAGCCTCAATCCTCGCTGGATTTCGCCTGATCAATCATCATGTAGTCGAGCGGAAGCTCGGTCGTGTACTTGATCTGCTCCATGGCAAAGGCGGAGGAGACGTCGCGGATCTCGATCTTGGCGATCAGCCGCTTGTAGAAGGCGTCATAGGCGGCGATGTCGGGGACGACGACGCGCAGGAGATAGTCGACGTCACCGCTCATGCGGTAGAACTCGACGACTTCGGGGAATTCGCCGACCACTTCCGAGAAGCGCCGTAGCCATTCGATGGAATGCGTGTTGGTGCGGATCGACACGAACACGGTCACCTTGGTGTTGATCTTGACCGGATCAAGCAGCGCCACACGGCGGCGGATAACACCGTCCTCTTCCATCTTCTGGATGCGCCGCCAGCAAGGTGTGGTCGACAGGCCCACCTTCTTGGCGAGGTCGGCAACAGCCAGCGTGGAATCCTCCTGCAGCAGGCGCAGGATTTTGCGGTCTAGACGATCCATGATGTCCCTCTCGAATTATTTTTCTTTCTATAGCGCGAAATCGGCAAAGATAAAGAATAATTTTTCAGGAAATCAACACCCTGATCCGTTCGCGCAGAAACGGCAAAACCTCCGCTTCGAACCACGGATTGCGCCTCAGCCAGCCGGTATTGCGCCAGCTTGGATGCGGCAACGGCAGGATCGCAGGCACGGCATTGCGCATGGCATACCGACGCCAGCCGGCAACAGTTTCCGTCATCGATTTCGGACAGTCCGGCCCGATGTGCCAGCGCTGGGCGTAGTGACCGATGGCCAGCACCAGCTCCACCTGCGGCATCGCCTCCATCACCGTCGTGCGCCAGAAGGGCGCGCATTCGCGGCGCGGCGGCAGATCGCTGCCATGGGCGTCGTAGCCGGGAAAGCAGAACCCCATCGGCACGATCGCCAGCTTGTCCCTGTTGTAAAAGGCCTCGCGATCGACAGCGAGCCATTGCCGCAGCCGGTCGCCGGAGGCGTCGTTGAAGGGCAATCCGCTTTCATGCACCCGTAGCCCCGGCGCTTGGCCCGCGATCAGCACTCGCGCGGCTCTGGAAATGACGGCCACCGGTCGCGGCTCGTGTGGCAGACGGTCTTCCGGCCCGCGCGCCGGCTGATCGCGACAGAGTCGACAGGCTGCGATGGCGGCGCGAAGCCCTCCAAGATCATCCTGCTCCTCATGCATCGCCGATCCTCGCAAACAGCGCCGAGAGCTGCTCGAACAGCCAAAGCCGGACGGCATCCAGCCAGCCGTCGACCACATGCGGCGCTTCCTCCGCATGGCCGTTGCTGCGGCGCCAGGCCTGTGGCCGAGTGAAATCGCCAGCCCAAAGCCCGACATTCTGCCTTTCCGCCGATGCCTCCTCCTTCTGATAACGGCCGAAGCTGACGGCATAGCCAGCCGCCACCATCTCGCGCCCGACGTCTCGCCCATTGGTTTCGCAGGTGCCGAGATCGCGGCCATATTTGTCGCGCCCATGCAGGCGACAAAGCGTCGTGCTGCCCGAGACCATGGCGCGCAGCCGCTTGCGGGCATCCGCCCCACAGTCCCACTCCGCGCCGTCGCGCCTGCAGGTCTGGCCCATCTCGGGTGCATCGATGCCTTCGAGGCGTATGCGCCGGCCATTAAGGCGCAAGCTGTCGCCATCGCTCGCGGTCGCCATGCCCGAAAGTTCTCCTGTCACGGTCCGCTCTGGCGGCGGCAGCTGCGAGGCGACATAGGCGCCGGCGCAGAGCAGCAGAAAGAGGCCCCAACCGCCGATGGTCCCCATGCGCCCGGCAGGCGCGCCCTTTCCGCCTCCACCCGTGAACCGATATCTCGATCTGCCCGATCTCAACTTGCCCGCATCCCTGGTTTTTCCGCGTCTCAAGGCGATAGCCAAACACGATCGCGCCACAATGGTTGTCGAATCCTTCACCTGAGCAGCAACTTCTTAAGGATTGCCACCTAGACTGCAACCAGCTGTAACCTTTGCATATATGAGCATGAGTATCGCCGTCAGCACCTCGACAGATAAGATCATCGTCGACAAGTCGCGAAGCCATCGAAACAAGGCTGTTTCGAAGACGGTACGCGCGACGCGCGAACGGCTGCAAACCGGTTCGTCCGCCCCTTCCGGCTTCGAACGCGAAATGCTCAATCTCTATATCGGTTCCGCCTTGCATGGTGCCATTGCCATGCCGTTGCTGGTCGCGCTCATCACCGCCGTCGGCATCTATCTTTCCGGCAATCTGAGCATCGTCGTCTGGGCCGTCATGACGCTCTCGGCTCACGCCGTCACCGTCTTCCTGGCGCGCAAGGCACGCAAGGAGGACATCGCTGCCGACAAAGTGCCGATGTGGCGACGCCGCTTCCTGATCGGCCAGTTGTTGATGGGCCTTTGCTGGGCGACGTTCGTCACGCAGGACTGTGCGACCTGCGGCGATGTCCGCTACGGCTTCTTCGAAGGAACGGGCCTGCTGATTGCGCTTGCCGCCACCGCCATGGGCACCTTCCTGCTGCGCAATGCCCTGCTCTATACCTTCCTGCCTGTTGTCGCCGCTCTCGCCTTTTCCTCGCTGACCACCGGCGACCCGGTGCATGTCGGCCTGACCGGCGTAATATCGCTGGCTCTGCTCTTCCTCGTGTTCATGACCGACCGCATGAACCGCGCCAATGTGCATATCCTGTCGATGCAATCGGAGAAGGACGACCTGATCGCCGAGCTCGAAGTGGCAAAATCGATGTCGGACGAAGCCCGCCGGCGCGCCGAGGAAGCAAATCTTGCCAAATCGCGTTTCCTCGCCTCTATGTCGCACGAGCTGCGCACGCCGCTCAACGCCATCCTCGGCTTCTCCGAGGTGATGTCGACCGAAGTTCTCGGGCCGCTCAACAACCCGACCTACAAGGAATACACCAGCGACATCCACCGCTCGGGCGAACATCTCCTGAACCTGATCAACGAGATCCTCGATCTGTCGCGCATCGAAGCCGGCCGCTACGACCTCAACGAGGAGGCCGTCAGCCTTGTCGATATCGCCGACGATTGCATCGGCATGGTTCAGCTTCGCGCTCGCGCCAAGACGATTGGCATCCATGCGCAGTTCGAGCAGGGCATGCCTGCCGTCTGGGTCGACGAAAAGGCCATGCGCCAGGTCATCCTGAATTTACTGTCGAATGCGGTGAAGTTCACTAGCTCCGGCGGCGAGATCACGGTCAAGGTCGGCTGGACCGCCGGCGGCGGTCAATATCTCTCGATCAAGGACAATGGCCCGGGCATTCCCGAAGAGGAGATCCCGATCGTGCTTTCGGCCTTCGGCCAAGGTTCCATCGCCATCAAGAGTGCCGAACAGGGCACCGGCCTCGGCCTGCCGATCGTCCAGGCGATCCTTGCCAAGCACAATGGCGAGTTCATCCTGCGCTCTAAGCTGCGCGAAGGCACCGAAGCCATCGCCATCCTGCCGGCCCGCCGCGTGCTCGAAAGCCTTCCTGCGGTCGAGGACGTGCCCGCCCCTGCTCGCCGCCGCAAGAGCTTCGCCTGATCCGTATCCGCTGAAACAGCTCGTGCCGCCACCTGCGGGCAGTGTGCGATCGCGACCTCCATCGGAGCCGCCAGCCTCCCCAAACGCCACCGCAATGCAACACCTTAATTCCGGAGCGAATTAAGGATAAATTGCACGATAAAAGTCGGATACCGCCACGCTTGCATTGCAACCGCGATAGCCGAAGGTCGGACATCCCTTCTGCCCCTCGCCAGGGGCATGTCGCTCGACCGCGTGGCGCGACGGAAGGAGCGCTGTGGCATGAACATATTCACTGTTGAAAGGGAACCGACGAGGCGTGAATTCCTCTATCTTTCGACCGGCATTGCGGGCGCAGTTGGACTGGGTGGTGCTTTGTGGCCGTTCTTAAACCAGATGAATCCTGACGCCTCGACGCTGGCGATGGCCTCGGTCGAGGTCGACGTAGCCTCGCTTGAGGAGGGGGCGTCGATGACGCTCAGGTGGCGCAGCCGCCCGATCTTCATCCGCCACAGGACGCCCAAGGAGGTCGAGGCAGCGAAAGCGGTCGCGATGGACGAACTCAAGGACCCGGTGGCGCGTAACGCCAATCTTCCCAAGGACCAGCCGGCCACCGATCTTGCGCGCTCGGCCGGAGAAGGACGAGAGAACTGGCTCGTGATGGTCGGCGTCTGCACCCACCTCGGCTGTATCCCGCTCGGCCAGGCCGGCGAATACGGCGGCTGGTTCTGCCCTTGCCACGGCTCGCACTACGACACGGCCGGCCGCATCCGTAAGGGTCCTGCCCCCGAGAACCTGGCGATACCGCCGATGGTGTTTATCTCCGATACCGTCATCAAGATCGGTTAGCGTCCGTTTCGCCGCGAGATGTGTCGTCTCAGTCGATGACGCCCGAGACAAAAATGACGTAGCCGGCATAGACCACATTCGCGACGATCAGGCACATGCAAGCGAAGGAGCCGAGGTCCTTGGCGTTCTTGCCCATCTCCGAAATTTCCGGCGAGACACGGTCGACGATCTCTTCGATCGCCGTGTTGATCGCCTCGAAGGCCATCATCAACAGGAACAGGATCGCCATGGCGACATACTGGAAGAAGGTGGCGCCGGCGATGGCGAACGCGACCATCGCCATCGCAAAGGCGATCAGCTCGTGCCGGAACGCCGCCTCGCCGATCAGCCGTTTGGCGCCGCCCAGCGAATAGCTGGCGGCAGCGAACAGATGGCGGATCCCGGTCTGCTTTTCGACCGGACCGGTCTGGCCGCGGCGGGGCGTGGTATTGTTGGCGTCCATTTCATCTCGACTGGCTATAAACTGCGCTGCTTCGACATCGTCATTGAGGCGAATGCAAGGCGGTCTCGGTTGCAGAGGCGCCGGCAGGTGGCTGCAGCGCGCATATGCGCCTGTGGATAGGCGAGAAGAATGCGACCAGCAAGCCCGCCGCAGACAAGTGTGGTGCCTGGGACAGGCAATCGACAGCAAACGGCGGGCTTTCGCTCGAAGGCCCGCCGTTTCTTCGTCAGTTCTTGTTGCTGACGCCGGCCTGCGCAAACGTCGCCATGCCGCCGTGGCAGGCAGCCGCCGCCTTGACGATGCCGGCGGCAAGGGCAGCGCCCGTGCCTTCGCCAAGCCGCATGCCGAGTGCCAGGAGCGGCGTCTTGCCGAGCTTCTCGATCGCCCGCATATGCCCGGGCTCGCCGGAGACGTGGCCGATCAGGCAATGGTCGAGCGCCGAAGGATTGGCAGCCTTGAGGATCGCGCCGGCAGCCGTCGCCACATAACCGTCGAGGATGACGGGGACCTGCTGCATGCGGGCCGCAAGGATGGCGCCGGCCATGGCGGCGATTTCGCGACCGCCAAGACGGCGCATCAGCTCGAGCGGGTCGGACAGATGGTTGCGATGCAGCGCGACCGCCTTTTCGACGGCGGCGATCTTGCGCTTCAGTACCTCGCCTTCCGAACCCGTGCCCGGGCCGACCCACTCTTCCGCAGTGCCGCCGTAAAGGCCAAGATTGATCGCAGCGGCGATCGTCGTGTTGCCGATGCCCATCTCGCCGATGCACAAGAGGTCGGTACCCCCGGCGACAGCTTCCATGCCGAAGGCCATCGTTGCCGCACAGTCGCGCTCGGAAAGGGCCGCCTCCTCGGTGATATCGCCTGTGGGATAGTCGAGCGCGAGGTCGAAGACCTTCAGGCCGAGATCGTGGCTGACGCAGATCTGGTTGATCGCAGCACCCCCCGCAGCAAAGTTCTCGACCATCTGCGCCGTGACCGACGAGGGAAACGGCGTAACGCCTTGACGGGTGACGCCGTGATTGCCGGCGAAGATGGCGACGAGCGGCCGATTGACCGCCGGCGGCTTACCCGTCCAGGCAGCAAGCCAGAAAGCGATCTCTTCGAGGCGCCCGAGCGCGCCCGGCGGCTTCGTCAACTGCGCGTCGCGATCACGGGCGGCAACCAGCGCGGCCGAATTCGGGCCTGGCAGGTTGCGCAACAATTCGCGGAAATCATCAAACGGCAGGCCGCTGGCGCTCATGGAGAAGAATCCTTGCATATCGTGAAGCTCAATCCACGCTCCTCATAGAGGGCGGGGAAATTTCGGGCAACGACATTTGCGCCAATCGGCGTCGCCGGAGCATGATCCGCCGAACGGGCGTCGATTCGGTGCGCCGCGGACTGGAGGGGCCATGACCTACCTTCGCGACCTTTGTGACGATCTGGCGCGCTCGGTCGCCTTCCTCAGCCGCATCCATATGCCGCAACGCCATTTCGTCGATTATGACGGACGGCTCAATCGTGCCGTCCGCGCCTTCCCGCTGGCGGGCCTGCTGATCGCTCTCCCCGCAGCCGCCGTTGCCTCCTTGCTGATTGCGCTCCAGGTCAGCTCCCTCTTCACCGCTTTCGTCGTCGTCGCCGTGCAGGCGCTCATCACCGGTTGCCTGCACGAGGATGGGCTCAGTGACACGGCCGACGGTTTCGGCGGCGGGCGCGATCGGGAGGCAGCGCTGGTGATCATGAAGGACAGCCGCATCGGCTCCTATGGCGCCGTCGCGCTGATCCTCTCCTTCGGTCTTCGCGTATCGGCGCTGGCGTCTTTCCTGCCGCTGTTCACGCCGACAAGCGCCGGCCTCATGATCCTTGGCGTCTCCGCCCTCAGCCGCGCGGCCATGGTCTGGCACTGGAAGCGCCTGCCGCCGGCACGCCGTGACGGTGTTGCCGCCTCGGCCGGCGAACCCGACCCGGACGCCACGTCCTTTGCGCTTGGCTCAGGTGTCCTTGCCGCCATGCTGCTTTTCTATTTCGCCAAGGCCCCGGCACTCGCCCTCGTTCTGTCGCTAGTGGCCTTCATCGCGACCGTTGCCGCCTTTGGTCGTCTCGCCACCCGCAAGATCGGCGGCCACACCGGCGACACCATCGGCGCCACACAGCAACTGACTGAGATCGCCATTCTCGGCGCCCTTGCACTGACAGTTTGAAACGCCGATATAATCAGTCGAAACAATGCCGTCAGGCGTGAAACCCAGGACCATCAGCACAGAACCATGGAATCTCCCTGTATTCTTGTCTGTTCGATCGATGACAACACCGGCTACTGTTTCGGCTGCGGTCGCACGCGAGACGAGATCGGCGCCTGGACGCTCTACACCGACGACGACAGACACGCGATCATGCTGGCGCTCCCGGCAAGACTTGAAACGATGGAGCGAAAGCCCCGGCGTGAAACGCGCCGCGCGCGCATGGCTAGGGAACGCGGCAACGCATGACACGCCTTTTTATCCTGCTCTCGATCCTTGCGATCGGCCTCTTGTTGCTGATCGTCAACCACGATGCCGGCCGCACCTTCGGACTGACGAATGACGATTTTGGCCAACTCGTCTCGCTCGGCGCAATTGCGACGCTCTTGAGCGCCGGCATCTGGCAAAGCCGCCACCGCTTTGGCGAAGGTGCACGGCAGGCGGCGATCTGGCTGCTGATCGTGCTCGCCCTCATCTCGGCCTATGTCTACCGTTTCGAACTTCAGGGTTTCGGCAACCGGGTGCTCTCCGGTCTGATACCCGGTCGCGCGACCGTCATTACCGACAGCGAAGGCCGCCAGGAGGTGGTGCTGCAGAAAATGATCAACGGCCACTTCGAGACCAATGCTGCGGTCAACGGCAAGCAGATTAACATGCTGGTCGATACCGGTGCCAGCAGCATTGCGCTGACCTATGAAGATGCCGAGCATATCGGGCTCGATCCGGCCAATCTGAGCTATACGATGACGGTCATGACCGCCAATGGTCAGGCAATGGCAGCGCCCGTGCGGCTTTCCGAGGTCTCCATCGGCCCGATCGTGCGCAACGACATCCGTGCGATGGTCGCCGCTGAAGGCAAGCTCGACCAGAGCCTGCTCGGCATGAGTTTCCTGTCGACGCTCGACTTCCTGCAGATGCGCACCGACGAGCTTCGACTGCGCGACTGATCGGCATTTGCGACGAACGCGTCTTCGTGCATGTGGCGATATGCGGCTTGCCGTCCGCAGCCATCCGCTCAAAGCGCGTCGCGATCTCTGGGATTCGCTCATTGCGCTTTAAGCTCTTGTTCTTGCGCATGTCGTTATCGCAAACCGCTGCACACTTTTGCGCGACATGCTTTCTGCACCATCCGCAGGCGATGATGCGCTATGCCGATGTGACCTGACAGACGAGCGACCCAAGCAACAGGCAGTACCTCACCATCATCAGTTCCGCAGCCGATAGCCCGTGCGGAAGATCCAGGCGAGTACCGACAGGCAGACCGTCAGGAACACCAGAATGATCGCCGCACTGAAGACCGGATTGACGTCGGATACTTCAAAGAAGCTCCAGCGAAAACCGCTGATGAGGTAGAGCACCGGGTTGAAATGGCTGACCGCCTGCCAGAACGGTGGCAGCATGTCGATCGAGTAGAAGCTGCCACCAAGGAACACAAGCGGCGGGATCACCAGCATCGGGATCAGGTTCAACTGCTCGAAGTCCTTGGCCCAGATGCCGATGATGAAGCCGAACAGGCTGAACGACACGGCTGTCAGCACGAAGAAGAACACCATGGCGATGGGGTGGGCTATCGAAAGATCGACGAACAGCGAAGCCGTCAACAGGATGATCGTGCCGATCATCAACCCCTTGGTCGCCGCCGCGCCGACATAACCGAGCACGATCTCGATCATCGACACCGGCGAGGACAAGACCTCGTAGATCGTGCCGGTGAACTTCGGAAAATAGATGCCGAACGAGCCGTTGCCTATGCACTGCGTCAGAAGCGTCAGCATGATCAGGCCCGGCGTGATGAAGGCGCCATAGGAGACACCGTCGATCTCCTGGATGCGCGCGCCGATCGCTGCACCGAAGACGATGAAGTAGAGCGAAGTGGAAATAACCGGCGACACCACACTCTGCAGCAGGGTGCGCCGTGTGCGCGCCATCTCGAAGAAGTAGATCGACTTGATCGCTTCGATGTTCATCGTCCTGCTCCCACGATCTCGACGAAAATGTCCTCCAGCGAGCTCTGCCGCGTGGAAATGTCCCTGAGACGCACGCCTGCTTCGGCGAGAGCCGCAAGCAGCGAGGTTATGCCCGTGCGCTCGGCGCTGGTGTCATAATCGTAGATGAGACAATGACCATCCCCCTCAAGCGTCAGATTGTAACCCGAGAGCGCTTCGGGCACGGCTTCCAGCGGATGCGACAGGTCGACCCGCAACTGCTTGCGCCCGAGCTTCGACATCAGCGCCGTCTTGTCCTCGACCAGCAGGATCTCGCCGCCGTTGATCACGCCGATGCGGTCGGCGATCTCTTCCGCCTCTTCGATGTAGTGTGTGGTCAGGATGATCGTCACACCCGAGGCGCGCAGCCGCTCCACGACTTCCCACATGCTCTTGCGCAGACTGACGTCGACGCCGGCCGTCGGCTCGTCGAGGAAGAGCACGCGCGGTTCATGCGACAGCGCCTTGGCAATCAGCACACGCCGCTTCATGCCGCCGGAAAGCTCACGCAGCATGTTGTCCTTTTTGTCCCAGAGGGACAGGTCTTTCAGCACCTTCTCGATATGGGCCGGATTCGGCTTCTTGCCGTGCAGGCCGCGCGAAAAGGTGACGGTGTTCCAGACCGTCTCGAAGGCATCCGTCGTCAGTTCCTGCGGCACCAGGCCGATCATCGACCGAGTCTGGCGAAAATCCCGCACGACGTCATGGCCATTGACCAACACGGTGCCGCCACTCGGATTGACGATGCCGCAGATGATGGAAATCAGCGTGGTCTTGCCCGCCCCGTTCGGACCAAGCAGGGCCAGGATCTCGCCCTGCTCGATATCGAGGCTGACGCCTTTCAGCGCCTTGAAGCCCGAGGCATAGGTCTTCGAAAGATTGGAAACGGAAACGATTGGCGCCATGAAGCTGATCCGGAATGCGGGGGGCGAAGTCGGCAGGTCTGGCCTATATGGGCCGATTCATCACGATTTGCAGCCCGCACCCCGCAAAAAACAAAGTGACAGAGCGTCAACATCAGGACAATCGGCCGCCTTCCATCCCAACCGGACCGCTGTCCCGCCCCTGCTCACTCGGCCCAACGCGCGGCAACCGGTCATGCAGCACCATGCCGGCAAGCATGGCGACCACGAAAAGTGCCGTCGCCGGCCACCCGAGCGAAAGTGATGTCACCGCTGGACCGGGGCAGAGACCGACGAGGCCCCAGCCGACACCGAAGATCGCCGAGCCAATGATGAGGCGACGGTCGATGACACGGTTCCCCGGCAGATGAAAGGCATCGTCGAGCAGTGGGCGCCGCATGCGCCGGGTCATAAGGACACCGAGCGCTGAGACGGCGACCGCGCCGCCGAGCACGAAGGCAAGGCTCGGGTTCCAATCGCGCGTGACGTCGAGAAAAGCGCGAACGCGGGCCGGATCCAGCATCCCGGAGAGCGACAGGCCAACACCGAAGATGATGCCGGAGGCAAGCGTTGCCAACGGGCGCAGGAAGGCGCTGCCGTTCATTGGACGAACCCTTGGAGGTAGACGGTGACGATGGCCGCGATCATGAAGGTGGCAACCGCTACGATCGACCGACGGGAAAGTCGGGCGAGACCGACGACACCGTGACCGCTTGTGCAGCCAGAGCCCATGCGCGAGCCAAAGCCGACAAGCAACCCGCCGACCACCAGCAATGGCCAGGAGGAGGTGACGGTCACGGTCGGCCAGGTACCGGAGAAAAGACGGTAGATCACGGGGCCCGCCATCAGGCCAAGAACGAAGACGATGCCGGTCGCGGCCTGCACACCTTGCAACAGTCTGCCGGTTATTCCGCTGACACCGGCCACACGCCCGTTGGCCACCATCAGCATCGCCGCCGACAGCCCGATCAACAGGCCTCCGGCAAGCGCATTCCAGTACTCATTCATTTTTTCGCGCCTTCGCGACAGAAGATTTGACAAAGCGTGCCCACGAGCCGGGCAACCTTATCATGGCTCAGGCGATAGAAAACCTGCTTGGCCTGCCGCCGCGTCGAAACGACGCCGGCCTCCCGCAGCACGGTCAGTTGTTGTGACAGCGTCGGTTGGCGGATTCCGAGCAATTCTTCCAGTGCCGCCACCGAATGCTCCCCTTCGAGAAGCGCCGTCACGATCAGCAGTCTGTTGCGATTGGCAAGCGTGCGCAGGATCTTCGAAACTTCTGTGGCATGCGCCGTCATGTCGGCGCGCACCCCTGGAAATCGCATCACAGTTCCCATGTCGGCCTCCCGTCGTGTCAAGGAGTGAGTGGACCAAAAACAATGCGTCCGGGACAAGCCCGGATTCTATCCATGATTGTTATATGAAGTAATATAATATCATATTACTTATGCGCAAGCCAGACGACACACAAACGCGTTACCGACAGACATCGGCCCACATCGATCTTGGCAGAGAAAATCATATAGCAAATTCAGCTTGTTACAATTGCGCACCACAGGAGAGCGATGCACCAAAATTGGGTCAAATCCTGAAATCAATCCGTGAGAAGGCGCTAAAACCTACAGTATAAAAACGACTTAACCGTAGAGGCTGTAGAAAAAACGGGCTGCAATCAGAATCATAAAAATGCCGAAACCTACCTCGAGCTGCCGGCGGTTCATGGCGTGAGCGGCGCGCACGCCGAGTGGCGCAACCAGCAACGTGATCGGTATGATCAGGCCAACGGCGATCCAGTTGATGAAGCCGGTCGAAAGCGGCGGCAGACCAGGCATGCCCCACCCGGCCCAGACGTAGCCGAACAGACCAGGGATAGAGATCAACACACCGACGCCCGCAGACGTCGCGACCGCCTGGTGAATCGGGCGGTTATAGAGCGTCATGAAGGTGTTGTTGAGAACGCCGCCACCGATGCCCATCAGCCCCGAGAGGGTGCCGATCGCCACGCCGACCAGCCACTTCACCGGATTGCCCGGCAGATCGGATCCAAGCCGCCAGCTCGCGCGGTTGAACAGCATGCGAAAGGCGACGGCAAGCGCGATCACCGCAAAGATCAGCCGAAGCGTTCCGCTGCTGACAGAGGCCGCGATGACCGATGCAAGGATGGCGCCAAGCGGCACGGCAATGGTCCAGTTTCGCAACAGCGCCATGTCGACGACGCCGCGTTTGTAGTGCAACAGGAAGGACCGCACGGAGGTCGGCACGATGATGGCAAGCGACGTTCCGACCGAAAGATGCATGCGAACCGCATCGTCGATGCCGAGCAGCCCGAAGACCTGGTAAAAAACGGGAACGAGGATCGCTCCGCCGCCAATGCCGAAGAGACCGGCAAGCAGCCCGGCGACCACGCCGGCGGCGGCCAGCGCCAGGGCAAACATCATCAGTTCCGAAACCGGCGGCACGGCGTGCTCCATCGTGGCAGTGGGAATCCGGCGAAGGAACGCAATATTGCCGCCGACGCGACAGTTCTGTCACGAAACGGTGATGGTTTTCAATCAGTTTGGCGTGGCACGCGGCCCGTCCGCCACGTGATTTGCACGCATCGCTTCAGTTCCGGAGCCCCCTCTCCGGACATAGGCCGGCTCCTCGCCGGCCTCTTTTTTTGCCGGCTCACGATAGGCATGGCGCCACCAGATGCTCAATCACAGTGACGATAACCAGTCTTGCGTGTCCGGAGATCGAAGTGGAAATGATCCTTGTGAAAGGGATCGCTGCCGGGGCCGAGAACCGTGTTGAAGTATTTGCAGCTATCGGTGCGAACAGCCTTCAAAAGCCCCTTCTCGCGAAAGGCGAAGAAGCCCTTCTTGCGCACGTCGATTTCCTTGCCGTTCTTCAGCACAAACTTGCCGACATCGATGGCGTTGCCATGCGCATGCTCGGACATCGGGTTGCCCCGGCGCGAGTTCATGGTGCGGCAGGAGTAACCGCCGAGCGGCTTGATCGTCTTGACGCCAGACCAGTAGCGGTAGCGCGACGATGGCGCCAGCTCGTACTTCACCCACTTCGCAAAGGCTTCCGTCACTTCGCAGTTGAGCTTGACTGCGGGCTTGACGCCGATGCCACCCGCCAGGCCGCTGAGTTCGATCGGATAATCGATGCCGCAGGAGGGCCCGTTGCTGATACGCGGGATATCGCGGAACTCGACGCCGAGCTTGCGCAGCCGTTGGCGGCAGGCAATCTCCGAGCCCGGCATCTGACCGGTATACTGTCTCTCGGGAGTCGACAGCGGGTTGCGCATGCGCGGCAGCATCGCCACCTGTTGCGGCTGCTGGGCCCGCTGCATCGCCTTCTGCCGTTCGAAGGCGCGGGTACGCTCGCCTTCTTCGGCTGCAATTTGTTCGGCCGTCAGCGGTGGCAGATCCGGGTCGCCGCCAAGGCTCGCCTGCGCCTCGTTCAAGGTCTGCGGCGGACTGCCGAGCTGGCGGACATTGTCCTCGCCGATGCCGCCGACCACAGGCTGGCTGGCGTTGCCCTCGGCAATCTCGTTGCTCTGCTCCTCGGCCAGCCCGACCACCGACTCCACACCAAGCATCTGATCCATGTTGACGCCTTCGGAAGGAATGGCGGTCGAGCCGGTGCTGACCTGCTGGGCGCCGGAAAGCGCCGCCTCTTCGCTGTCGATCATCGGCAACGCGCGACGTGTCTGCTGATGCGGCTCGGCGGGCATCGTTCTGCCGCCGCTGTTATTGAAAGTCGAAACCGGCTCGCCAGAAGGATAGGCCGCAACCTCCTGTCCGGGCACTGCATCAACCGGAACGGGCCTGATCGCACCGACGCGTTCGCCACCGTCGATACGGGCCGAGGGTGTCAGCACATCGGTCGTGCAGGCGACAAGAGAGAGCGACAGCGCGAACGCCGTCAACGGACGATGGAGTGAGGAAACATACGCCATACCGATTTGCCGCCTTCATCCAGAGCGATACCGAAGACATCGCCACGCCGCACCCACCCGTCATCAAAACGGTGCAGGCCGCCTGTGTCGCAAGCCGGGCACATCGACGAAAAAGCCCGATTTGGGACGTATTTTATGCAAACACGGTAAATGAAGCCTTGCAGTCTGCACCCGAAATTCAGCGGATCCGACGTTCGCAACGTCCTGACAGCCCGACGCAAGAAGGCCCGCGCAGGTTGCTCGGCGCGGGCCTTTGTTATTCTTACCGGCGGCGCGTGCCTAGCGGCACCCACCGGGATGCACGACCCGGAAGCCGGCGCCACCCGCCTCGCAGGAGTTCGGGAAGGTCTGCATCCGGTTGCCGCGCTGGCCGCAGACCGGCGCGTACTCGCGGGTGCAGAACTGGCCCTGTGGCGGACGATTGTCGTCGCGGCGGCATTCGCCGGGCGAAACCACCCGGAAGCCATCGGCCCGCGCCATGCAGGCATTCGAGAACGTCTGCTGCTGGCGGCCACGCTGGCCGCACACCGGAGCATATTCACGGGTGCAGGCCTGCGGCTCGCGCTCCGGCGGACGGTAATCCGGGCGGCACTCGCCGCGGTGGATGACGTTAAAGCCGTCGGCCCGTGCCTGGCACGAATTCGAGAAGGTACGCGTGCGGTTGCCCCGCGCCCCGCAGACCGGCGCATATTCCATCGTGCACATCTGGGGGCGGGTCGGCCGCGGACCAGGTCTCGGCTCGTCAACCACGACGGTACACGCGGACAGAAATCCGAACGCCAGCAAAATAGCCGCCCCCGGCCGCGTAAAAAGAAGTCTGAGAAGCGCCATGAATATCCCCTCTAGCACCGGCAGACGGGCGACCCGGCTCCATGCCGCATCATTCCAACTCCCGTTCAGCCGTATCTATCTCCGTACACGGATTGGTCAAGCCCGCCCCTTGCCCGACTGACCAGCGGTTGAACGGAACCCAAAACGTCAACGATCGGAGAAGGTCGAACCGCCCCCACCGCACATCGGCACTTCCGATCGATTCGCTCGCATCGCCCAAGGGCAGAAATGCCGAAAGGCCCGCGTGCTGCCGCACACGGGCCCATCGTTGATCACCGCTGGCGTCGTACTCAGGCAGCTCGGCCGTAAGCGGTCTGCCGGGCAGTTTCCTGCAGCCGGAACTTCGTCAGCAGCATCTTCAGTTCGCGGCTCTCGGCCGCAAGCGTCTGGCTTGCCGCCGTCGTCTCTTCCACCATTGCCGCGTTCTGCTGGGTCATCTGGTCCATGCTGTTGACGGCAGTATTGACCTCCGCCAGGCCGGTCGCCTGTTCGCGGGCCGCCGTTGCAATCGAGGCGACCTGTTCATTGACCCGGTTCACCAGCGCTTCGATCTCGGTCAGCGCATCGCCTGTCGAGCGAACGAGCTCGACGCCTGCGCCGACTTCGCGCACCGATGTTCCGATCAGTTCCTTGATCTCCTTGGCGGCACCGGCCGAACGTTGCGCCAGTTCGCGCACTTCCTGGGCAACCACCGCAAAGCCACGGCCGGCTTCGCCTGCCCGCGCCGCTTCAACGCCGGCGTTCAGCGCCAGAAGATTGGTCTGGAAGGCGATCTCGTCGATCACGCCGATGATCTGGCTGATCCGGCTCGACGAGGTCTCGATCCGCCCCATCGCGTCGATGGCGTTGCGCACGATGCCACCGGATTTCGCCGCACTCGCCCTGGTCTCATCGACCATGTTGCGCGCCTCGTTGGCCCGGTCGGAGGAATGGCGCACGGTCGAGGTGATCTCGTCAAGCGCCGCCGCTGTCTCTTCCAGTGCCGCCGCCTGTTGCTCGGTGCGGCGCGACAGGTTGTTGGCCGCTTCCGAAATGTCGCCGGCGCTGGCGGTGACGATCTCGGTCGAATGCGAGATCGAACCGATAACGTCTCGAAGAGCAGCAACCGCCGTATTGAAGTCCTGTCTCAACTTGCCGTATTCCGGCGCGATTTGGCCGATCTCGGCCGTCAGATCGCCGCTTGCCAGCAGCTCGAGCGCAGCACCGACGGTTTCCATCGCATCGGCCTGTGCGTCAGCGGTTGCCCGCTGGCGCTGTTCGTTGCCGCGACGCTCGGACTCCAGCCTGTCCTGCTGCTCGGCTTCGCGGGAACGCAGCTCCAATCGCTCGCGCACCGAATCACGCAGGACAACGAGAACCTTGGCCATCTGGCCGATCTCGTCGCCACGGTCGGTTTCCGGCACTTCGGACGAGAGATCCTCGTCGGCAATCGACCGCATCGACGCCTTCAGCTTTTCGACCGGCCTGACGACGCTGCGCACGATCGCCAGCGCCGCCATCACGATCGCCAACGCCGCGGCGAAAAGAATGCCGGCCACCTGCCAGGCGCGTTCGCGGAACATGGCCGCCAGATCGTCGGAATAGACGCCGGTGCCGACCACCCAACCCCAGGGCTTGAAGCCGGCGACATGGGAGTATTTCAGCACCGGCTCGTCGGCGCCGGGTTTCGGCCAGTAGTAGTCGACGAAGCCCTGCCCGCTCTTTTCCACCGTCTTGACGAATTCGACGAAGAGGTGCTTGCCGTTGGGATCCTTATTGGCTGTGAGATCGCTGCCATCCATTTCCGGCTTGATCGGATGCATGATCATCGTCGGATGCATGTCGTTGATCCAGAAGTAGCCGCTGCCCTGGTAGCGCATCGCCTTGATCGCTTCGAGCGCGCGCTTCTGCGCATCCTCGCGCGACAGCGTGCCGGCCACTTCCTGTTTGTGATAGGCGTCGAACACCGCAATGGCATTCTCGTTCATTGCCGACAGCATCGCCTTGCGTTCGCCGACGAGCTTGTCCTGCGCTTGAAACAAACCGAAGGTCAACGCCGCCGCCATGGTTAAAAGCGCGAACGCGACAAGCGCGTAGAGCCGCACCGAAATCCTGAATCTTTTCATCCCCAGTCCCCTGCCTCCAGTAGAAGCGTGCAGGATAGCGATGGCACTTTGCAAAGCCCCTAACAAACGATCCCTAAATTTTACAATGCTCAATTAATGCCTTCGAAAGAAATGGAGTTCGCCGCTATGCACCCGGCGCGAATTGTCGCCCGGCGCTCTTCCCTGACGAAGCAACCATGCGCTACATCTTTCCCGACACAGGGAGACAGGCCGCATGACCGCAGAAAACAAACCGACCGGCGAACTGACCTTGCGCACACTCGCAATGCCTGCCGATGCCAATGCAGCCGGCGATATCTTCGGCGGCTGGGTCATGGCGCAGATGGACCTTTCCTGCGGCATTCGCGCCGCCGAGCGGGCGCGCGGGCGCGTGGTGACGGCGGCAGTCAAGGAGATGGCCTTCGCGCTACCGGTCAAGATCGGCGATACGCTCTGCATCTACACCGATGTCGTCAAGGTCGGACGCACCTCGATGACGCTCAAGGTCGAGGCTTGGGCGCAACGCTATCTCTCGCATCTGATGGAAAAGGTGACCGACGCGATCTTCGTCATGGTCGCGCTCGACGAGAACGGCAAGCCGAAGGCAGTGCCGGAGGAATAGGAGGAGCGTTCATGGACCCGACGCAGCCCGATCCGGCGATTTTCTCGCATATCCGCGTCGTGATGGGCATGGTCGTCAGCCTCAGTCTCGCGAGGCTCCTGAGCGGGCTTGCGCTCTTCGTGCAGCATCCGGGAAAGACCAGGGTCTACTGGATCCACCTCGGCTGGGTCCTGTTCATGTTCGTTTTCCTCGTGCACTTCTGGTGGTGGGAATTCCATCTCCATGCCTTGCCCGTGCTCGACGTCACCGTCTATCTGTTCGTCATCCTCTATTGCTGCGTCTTCTTCTTTCTCTGCGTGCTCTTGTTTCCGACGACGCTGGAGGATTACAGCGACTACGAGCATTATTTCATGTCGCGGCGGAGCTGGTTCTTCGCCTTTCTGGCGCTCGCCTTTGCCGTCGATCTCGTCGACACCGCGCTCAAGGGCAAAGCCTATTTCGCGTCCTATGGACTCGAATATCCGATGCGCAACGTGACCTACATCGTGCTCTGCCTGATCGCCGCCTGGACGCCGAACCGGCGTTTTCATGCCGCGTTCCTCATCGGCGCGGTTACCTATCAGCTTATTTGGATGTACCGGGCTTTCGACCTGCTGGATTGAGAACGGCCGACCGCGGCTCGCCGCCGGACCCGCTCGACCGCCGCCGAAACCCGTTGAGCCTGTGCGCGCAAGCGCAGAACGGCCAAGCCGCAGCGATGATCGGTCGGCCTATGAAGAAATGTCGTGCGGTCGACGTTCGGCCAAAAACCGGCCGGGCGGTTTTCCCGTCTGCTTCTTGAACATGGTGGCAAAGGCGCTGACACTCTCGTAGCCGAGTTCATGCGCGACATTCTGCAACGTCAGTCCGTTACCGAGCAATTGCACGCCGGTGACGACATGCATCTGCCGTCGCCAATGCCCAATGCTCATTCCCGTTTCCTGCAGGAACAGCCGTCGCAGGTTGCGCTCGCTCATGCCGATATGACCAGCCCATTCGGTGACCGTGCGACGGTTTGCCGGATCTGCCAGCATGCCGTCGGTCATTGCGCGAAGGCGCGCATTCCCCGGACGCGGCAGGTGGATCTGCTCGACCGGGGAATGCGCCAGCTCATCGAGAAGCAGGCGAACGACGCAGCCGTCCGTACCCTCTTCGTCATAGAGCGCCGGCAATGCCGCCGCACGCATGAGAAGGGCCGCCAGAAGCGGAGACACGGCAAGACTGCAACAGGCACCAGGCAGCCCGTCCAGGGCACCCGGCTCGACGAAGAGCGCGACCCCGGTCATCTCCGCTCCGGAGCGCGACTTGTGCAGCAGGCCGCCGGGAATCCAGATGGCGCCCTGCGGCGGGATCACCCAGACGCCCTGCTCCGTTTCACAGGTAATGAGGCCGCTCTCGTTGTAGAAAACCTGCGAGCGCCGATGTCGGTGCCACGGCATCTCGCCACCGTCTGTCAGCATCGAGAAACCGGCAGCCGCAATCGGCCGGGCGCTGTCGTCCGGCTCGAAATCCTGCGTTGGCAAGGCGGTGATGAGCATGGCGTCCCGGTGAAATTTTCAGACCGAAGATTGGGGAGCGTCGAATTCCAGATCCGCCTCTTGCCCAAAAAACAGTACAGTTCGGACGATGGCCATGGCTTCATCCCTGTTAGCGGCGACGAACATCGGATACCCCCAGAACTTCTCGTAAACCAATGCAAAGGCTCTAGCGGCAATCCGCTTCGAGACATTCGGCTCGATATAGATCATTGCGCGAACCAAGGCCGTGATCGTCCGCTTGTTCCGTTTCATCCAAAGCGAGATCTTCTTCCTATCTGCCACATCCTGTGCAGTATTGTCGCCTTCGAAGTCGCCGCCTTCACCGAGAAAGACGAAGGGCTCGCCGCCTGCGAGCAAGTCCGTGTAGACCTCCAGCACCTCGTCTGTCGTCTGGCCGGCATCATGGGTAAAATCCATCCAGACGTGTGGAAACTCGGTGATATCGACGTGCATGGCCAGCTCCTTGCCTGTCCGGGAACGCCCGGACTTCAATCTCTCCGGCATGGAACTAGCACCGCCACGCCTCAAACGTCATTGTCTGGCCCGGCCAGATGAATGCGCGAACCGGCCAGAAAACCGTGAACTCGATGAGACGGGCGTCCACAAGCCGAGACCCTGCAAAAACCGATCCCTATCTTCGCGATGACGATTATTCCCGGCCGGCCTCTCCGGCCGCAAAAGCATTCCGCAAAGCGCGCCGACAACAAAATAAACAAACTCCATAAATTTTATATTCTTCTCTTACACTGATCCCAGTTCAGCGGACGGCGCCCTCGGCCCTCCAGCAAACAGGAGCGGGACAGATGTTCAAACTGACCAGACGGATTTTCGGCACCGGCCTCTTCACCGCCGCGGTGCTCGCCTCCTTCGGCGTCATGGCCGAAGACCTGAAGGAATTCCGCATCGGTTTTCAAAAGACCGGCCTGCCGGTCGTCGCCCAGCAGCAGAAGGTCATCGAGAAGGCGCTGGAGCCGAAAGGCATCGCCGTCTCCTGGGTCGAGTTCACCGCCGGCCCGCCGCTGGTCGAGGCGCTCAACGTCGGCTCCATCGATGTCGGTTGGACCGGCGACGCTCCGCCGATCTTCGGCCAGGCGGCCGGCTCGGCGATCGTCTATGCCGCAGCGTTACCATCGAACGGCAATGGCGAGGCGATCTTCGTCAAGCCGGGCTCGCCGATCCAGTCGCTCGCGGACCTGAAGGGCAAGAAGATCGGCGTCGGCAAGGGCACCAGCGCCCACAATCTCGTGGTCGCGGGGCTCGAGAAGGCCGACATCGGCTTTGGCGACGTCACCCCCGTCTATCTGAGCCCCGCCGATGCCGCAGCCGCTTTCGCCAGCGACAAGATCGACGCCTGGGCCGTCTGGGATCCGTTCTTCGCGATCGCCGAAACCCGTTACAAACCACGCATTCTGACGACCTCGGCCGAGACCTTGAAGGTCAACACCTATTTCCTCGCCAACCGTGATTTCGCAGCCAGCCATGCAGAGACCGTCACCACCACGATTGCCGCGCTGAAGGAGGCGTCGGTCTGGGCCGACGCCAACCGTGACAAGGTGGCGGCTGCCTTGCATGAGGTGACCGGCGTGCCACTCGAGGCCCAGACGATTGCAGCCAACCGCACCGTCTTTTCGATCGGCCCCATTACCGACGATATCGTCGTCGGCCAGCAGCAGACCGCCGATCGCTTCTTCAAGCTCGGGCTCATCCCCAAGCAGATCACCATTTCCGATGCCGTCTGGACGGCGCCGGGCAACTGATCCCTCTCCCTCCCAAGGCGAGAACCGGCCGGCGTCGAGACGAAAGTTTCGGCGCCGGCGCCGCGAAGACAGAAGGCTCTGAGCAACCGAGGACCCAAGCCATGGCGAAACCCGGAACGAACACCATTGCGCGAAACCTCGCGGGCTGGCTTCTACCGGCCGCGCTGATCCTCGCCTGGGAAGCCGCGTCCCGCGCCGGCCTGATTTCGGAAAGCGTGATGGCACCGCCGTCTGCCGTGTTTGCCGCCTTCGTCCGCCTGCTCGCCTCGGGAGAGCTTGTCGAAAACATCGGTATCAGCACGTTGCGGGCGCTCTCGGGCTTTGCCATCGGCGGCTCGATCGGTTTTGCCTTCGGGCTTGCCAACGGCCTTTCGCGCTTGAGCCGCGACCTGACCGACACGACGCTGCAGATGGTGCGCAACATTCCGCATCTGGCGCTGATCCCGCTGGTCATCCTCTGGTTCGGCATCGACGAAGAGGCCAAGCTGTTCCTCGTCGCGCTTGGCGTCTTCTTCCCGATCTACGTCAACACGCTGCTCGGCATTCAGGGCGTCGACCCGCAACTCGTCGAGATGGGCCGGATCTACGGCATGTCGAAGCGCAAACTTTTCTTCCGCGTCATCCTGCCGGGCGCGCTGCCGGCGATCTTCGTCGGCCTTCGCTATGCGCTCGGCATCATGTGGCTGACGCTCATCGTGGCGGAGACGATCGCGGCCTCCTCCGGCCTCGGCTACATGGCGATGCAGGCACGAGAGTTCCTGCTGATCGATGTCGTCATCCTGTCGATCCTGATCTACGCGCTGCTCGGCAAACTCGCCGACAGCTTCGCACGCCTGCTCGAGCGACTAACGCTGCAATGGCACCCGGCCTTCCAGTCGGCCTGATGCCGCTGAACCGGAAGAACCCGATCACGACGAAAAATGGAGTAACCCGATGTCCGTCATCGCCCTTCATCCGAAACAGCAACAGGAAGCGCGCGGCGCGCCCGCGACCGCCCGGCAGCCGTCGCCGGTATCGGCAACCGCCCCGCTCGCCTTTTCGTTGCGGGACGTTGCCAAGCGTTTCGGTGACAAGACCGTGCTCGATGGCATCGACCTCGACGTGCCCCAGGGTCAGTTCGTTGCCGTGATCGGCAAGAGCGGCTGCGGCAAGAGCACATTGCTGCGCATTCTGGCCGGGCTGGACAGCCCAACGAGCGGCATCCTGACCGTTGCGGGCGGTAACGCATCGGAGCGGCGCAGCCGCATCATGTTCCAGGAGCCGCGGCTTTTGCCCTGGGCGAGGATCGGCCGCAATGTCGAAGTCGGCCTGACCGGCATCGCCAAGGGCGAAGTTGCCCGCGACCTCTCGCTGCAGATCCTGCAGGAGGTCGGCCTGGCCGACCGCGCCGAGGAATGGCCGTCGGTGCTGTCGGGCGGACAGAAGCAGCGCGTGGCGCTTGCCCGCGCCCTCGTCGCTCACCCATTTATCCTGGCGCTCGACGAGCCGCTCGGCGCGCTCGACGCGCTGACGCGCATCGAGATGCAGCAGCTTCTTGAGCGCATCTGGCAGCAGCAGAACTTTACCGCCGTGCTCGTCACCCACGACGTCGCGGAGGCCGTGGCGCTAGCCGACCGCGTCGTGGTTATCGATGAAGGCCGCATTGCACTCGACCTGCCGGGCCCCGGCGCCACGGCAGCCCCGAAACCGCCAGGCTCGAAGGGCAGATCCTGGATCGATTGTTCGGGCGGGGATAACGTGCCGCTTTCGATCGCTGGTTAGTGCACTCGACATTGACGAACACAACCTTCCATGAATGCAATGCAATCATTGCCTGTATGGATGTTGTCACCACAGAGCATCCTAACAGGCCATGTGCTGCGCGGGGCAGCCTTCCCATCTCACCCCTTGAAGATGAACGAGGCACCGATTGCGATCAGGGAGAAGCCGACGAGATGGTTCCAGCCGATCGATTCCTTCAGCCAGAAGACCGAGAACGCCGCAAACACAAGCAGCGTGATCACCTCCTGCATCGTCTTCAATTGCGCTGCCGAATAGACCTCGTGGCCAATGCGGTTTGCCGGCACGGCCAGGCAATATTCGAAGAAAGCGATGCCCCAGCTTGCAACGATTGCCATGTACAGCGGTGACGACGTGTATTTCAGATGCCCATACCAGGCGAATGTCATGAAGACGTTGGAGATCAGGAGCAGCAGGATCGGCCAGAGATAGGCCGGATTGATGGAGAACGACATGAGTATCCTCGAAGGCGCGAATCGTTCGGGCAGAATGATCTTGCCGCACGCGCTGTGACAAGCGCGAACATCATCTGAGACGTGCGATCGGCAGCGCACGGGACCTGAATTGGTCTTTCAAAAAACCTTGATAAACTGCTGTAAAAACGTTGATTTGCGCCGACCGCGCAGCCATGCCGTCGATCATCGTCGCATGGACACCACGTTCGCGGAACAGCGACGCTCCGACCACCATCAACTTCTGCCGCCGGACCTCCGGCGGCTTGGCGCACGGTCGCCCGGCCTTTTGCGGCTGCCTGCGTCAATTCCTTTTCCATTCATGGCTTTGCCCGTTCTACCGCATTCGGCCAAAATTGAAATTGCTGCCTCAATTAGGACCCGAAGATGCGATCAATGGATCGCGGCACCTGCACCAGCGACCAAACAAAACACAAAAATAGCGCATCAAAGCCGCAAAACACGGCGATATCTAACCCAAATGGATTAGATTGCGCACGAAATCTCTCTCTTTTCGCACTTTGCCACAATTTTGCTCCAGCGCATGGGCAAAGTCCGCGCACCGTCCGACGGGACAGGCAGGGGAATACCACACTCCGACGGCAATCGCCGTGAAGTTGGCACCGCGTTTCATCGCGGTTCGCCGGCGCGCTGATGCTGCGTTCAAGGTGCAACGCGCAGGCGCGAACCGCCGATATCCTCGAACACATTGATCGATGCAGATGAAACCGGGGGCAGTGTCGGCGACCGCCAGACACATCCGGGATGCACGCACCAAACAACTCGGCAAGGAGACCTGACCATGAAGGTCCTGGCGTTTCTCGCGGCTGCCTATGTCGCGCTTTTGACACCGGATGTGGCCACGGCGGGCATGTTGGCCCAGGCCCAGCAATACAACGGCCTGCACGAGGTCAAGAACAACAGGCGGCTGCGCACCGCACTCGGCATCAATCCGGCCCGCACGCCCTGGTGCGGCCATTTCATGGGCCTGATTGCCCGTAAGGCCGGCCGAACGCCGCCGCAAAGCTTCGCCATCGCCCGCTCCTGGCTGCGCTTCGGCGCACCCGTCAAGCTGACCTATGCCCGTCCTGGCGATATCATCGTCGTGCGCACCGGCCGCAGCTACCACGTCGGCATCATCTCTGCGCTGTCGAAATCAACGGCGAAGGTGATCGGTGGCAACCAATCGGGTCGCGTCACGGTTTCGCAATTCAAACGCGGTCAGGTTGTCGCCGTCAGGCGTTAGCCGGCGAAGGAAACAGATCTGCGGTCAGCGAGCGCAAGCATGCCACGCAAAAGTGCGCAGCGGTTTTGCGATAACGACATGCGAAAAAACAAGAGCCTAACGCGCAGTAAGCGAATCCTAGCGATCGCAATGCCCGTTAGGCATCGTTGCCGGCGTCCTGTTGCCCGTCGTTGAGCGAAAGGCGCATTGCGCAGCGCCGCTCGGCCGGCAGACCATATGTCGCCTCCTTCGCCAGGATCTGTGCCAACCGCGCGTCAAGCCCTTCTTCG
The DNA here is from genome assembly GCF_050434565.1 of Ensifer sp. 4252. Classification (NCBI taxonomy): domain Bacteria; kingdom Pseudomonadati; phylum Pseudomonadota; class Alphaproteobacteria; order Hyphomicrobiales; family Rhizobiaceae; genus Ensifer; species Ensifer sp. 4252. The sequence goes on along the minus strand of NZ_JBNDIU010000010.1, from coordinate 18,562 downwards.
CCGAGCGTCAGGAACCCGAGTTTGCGGTAGAAGCACTCGTTCCAGGCGAGTTCGCGGAACGTGGTCAGCGTCACCTCGCCAAGCGAGCGGCCGCGCGCATGGGCGATAGCGGCTGCGATCAAGGCACGCCCAAGCCCAAAGCCCTGCCGCTCGTGCAGCACCGCGAGCTGCCAGATGTGCAGCGCGCCATCACTGATCTCGGCGCAGAGAAACCCAAGCGGACGGTCGCGATCGTCGACCGCCACCCAGGAGAGACCACAACGAACGAATTCCAGATGCGCCGCCACCGATTGCACGTCGTCGTCGGCAATCCAGGCGAGCTCTGGCACCACGCGAAAAGCCTCACCCGATGATCGCTCGATATCGGGCAGCGCTGGCGTGTCGTCTTCACGGGTCAGTCGAATCAAGGCGTTCATGGCGGCATCCCACCGACGGCACTCGCGCCGTCGATACAGTCTTTCGATCGGACTTACAGGTAAGATATGTAGACGATAGCGACTAGAGTTTTCGCCATGAAGACAATCGCTTATCCCCATCTCTTCGCCATCCACGTATCGTGGACGTCGATCCGCATCGGCTCCCCTCCTGGGCAAGTTGCCTTGGCCGCTAAACCAGCGCCAGCGCCATCAGCATCTCATCGAAATATTGCCCGTCGACGCAAAGGGCGCGCTTCTCGAGCCCGTAACCTACGAAGCCGAGTTTGGAATAGAGCCGGATGGCGGCGGCATTGGAGGACACGACGGTCAATTGCAATTGCTCGACCCTGCCCCGTGCCTCCTCGATCACCACCTCGACCAACCGTCGCGACAATCCGCTCCCGCGCGCCTGCTCAAGCACGTACATGCCCCAGAGGATACCCTTGTGCTTTGTCTTGATGGCACTCGGAACCGTCAGGCCCGCAACGCCCATAAGCCCGCCGGCGGCATCGAAACCACCAAAGACCGTAGCGATGGCCAGCCGGTTGGCGAACCAATCGAGCGGCTGCTTCGCCTCGTCCTCAAAGGACGCGCCGAACGCCTCGGGATGGAGCAACAGGCCATCCAGGCGCAGCGCGCGATACGCATCGACATCACGGGGTTCAAGGCGGCGGAGCTGAAAGGAAGACATGTAGGGTTCCAAAATCCGGTTCTGGGCGCGCGATCCTCTCTGCATCGACCCCGCTCTGTCAACGCTAATCAACGGGATCAGCAGCCGGATTCCGAACTTTAGATTTTCCTCCTAAAAGCCTGAATCGACTATCAAACGCCATGCTTATTATTGAATTCGCAAAGCCCGTTGCCCGATGCGCTCCAGCGCCGCGCTCAAGCCCGCCATCGGGCTCGTCAATGGACGCGGTCCTCGACGCACGAGGTCCGCCGCACCGGCCATGGAGGCTTGTGCGAGAGCGACGATTGCAGCGCCATCGTCATAGGCTGCGTCGGCAGCATCGGCGATCGCGGCAAGATAGCCATCACAGTGACCGGACTTGAACAGACCCCAGGCGCCATCAACGAGGCGCACCTCAATCGCGACACCTTTTCGCTTCGCCGCATCGGCAAAAAGCACGGTGGTCGGCGCCACGGTCGTTTCGACGGCACAGAGCACCACCACCTTGCCGCCGACTGACGTCGCCTTTTCGGCAAGCGCCGCATCGATCCGCAACACCGGCGCCGGCGCCTCATGGACCATCGCAATACTGGGCCCGAGCGTCGAACAGGTGAGGATCACGGCGCTCGCCCCGGCTGCCAGTTTCGTCAGGGCTGCGGCCGTCTCCCTGGCTATATCGTCCGTGAGCCCGCCTGCCCGCTCAGCAGCCTCGAGCAGGTCCGGGCGCACCGCGTGGCGAAGCACATCCGCTGCGAGACCGAGTTCACGCGCGGCGGCTTCGAAAACGGCGACGTTGCTATCAGCCGTGTGCAGACAGACGATGATCAAGATCGCTTTTCCTCATGCTGGTTACGAGCTTCGCAGCCACTGTCGGCGCGCTGCTGCCGGTATACCTCGCACGTTACGTCGCCCGGTGGAAACAGGGATTGAAGCACCCACAACGCAGACTCTTCGTCGTCTCAAGCGCGCAATCCACGAGCGAAAGCGCCATCGGCCCGCAAACGCCCCAAAATCGGCGCAGCAATCGATGCCGACACACGATCACCGCGCTTTTTCATGCTTCTAGATATTGCTAAATTACGTTACCCTTAATTTCCTCTAGCCGTACGCCGCAGGAGGGGCTCGCCCCCTTGGAACGGAAGCTCGCAGTCATCCTCGCTGCCGATGTCGCTGGCTATAGTCGCCTCGTCGCGACCGACGAGGAAGGTACGCTCGCAACGCTGGGCACCTATTGCGCCACGATCGGCGACCTCGTTGCCGAGCATGGCGGCCGCATTTTCAGCACTGCCGGTGACAGCGTCGTCGCCGAGTTCCACAGCGCAGTCCAGGGCGTTCGCGCCGCCGTTGCCATCCAGCGCGCCCTGCAACGCCGCAATGCCGACTTGGCGCCGGAGAAACGCATGGAGTTCCGCATCGGCATCAATCTCGGTGACGTCGTGGTCGAGGGCACCAACCTTTTGGGCGACGGCGTCAACGTCGCGGCGCGGCTGCAGCAGGTGGCGCGACCGGCCGGCGTATGCATCTCCGGAACGCTGCACGACCAGATCGAAGGCAAACTCGACTTCCCCATGGTCAAGCTCGGCGAGCAGACGCTCAAGAACATGCCGCGGCCGGTGCTGGTGCACAGCGTCGACTGGCGCGAAGACCCGACGATGCCCAACCTCCCCGGCATGCCGCTCCGCTTGCCGAACAAGCCTTCGATCGCCGTGCTTCCCTTCCTCAACATGTCCGACGACCCGGGCCAGGACTTCTTTGCCGACGGGCTGACCGAGGACATCATCACCGGGCTTTCGCTCTGTCGCTGGTTCTTCGTCATCGCCCGCAACTCCTCCTTCGCCTACAAGGGGCACGCGGTGGACGTGAAGCAGATCGGCCGCGATCTCGGCGTGCGCTACATCGTCGAGGGCAGCGTGCGCCGGTCGGGAAGCCGCGTGCGCGTCACCGGGCAATTGATCGAGGCGGAGACCGGTGTGCACCTCTGGGCGCAGCGGTTCGATCGCGAAGTCGCCGACATCTTCGCCATCCAGGACGAACTCACCCAGCACGTCGTCGCCGCCATCGAGCCGGAAATCCTCATCGGCGAAAACCGCCGCGCGCTGTTGCGCGGCACCGAGAATCTCGACGCCTACGAATGCCATATGCGCGGCACGCTGCTGCACAACGCCCAGGACACGGCTGCGCATTTTTCCGAGGCGATCGACTGGCATCGCCGCGCAATCGCGCTCGACCCCGACTTCGGCCGCGCCCACATGATGCTGGCACGTTCCCTCTACGCCCGATGTTTTTTCGGTTTCAGCGACGATATCGACCGCGACAGGACCGAACTGCTCACCGCTGCCGAGCGCGCCATCGCGCTCGAAGATCGGGATCCCTACTCACATTACGTCATGTGCCTTGCCAATTTCGCAGCCCACCGCCCGCATGCGGCCGTGGCCGAAGCGCAGCAGGCGATCGATCTCAACCCCAATCTCGCATTGGCCTATATGGCACTCGGCTGGGCCCGCATTTTCATCGGCCGGTTCGCCGAGGCGCTCGATCCACTGCACAAGGCCTTGCGGCTGAGCCCGCACGATCCGCTGACCTATCTCTTCCTCAATCGGCTCGCGCTTGCCCATTATCATCTCGGCAACTACGAGGAGGCGCAGCACCATGCCGAACGCGGCCTATTGTTGCGGCGCACCTATTTCAATCTGGTCGTGGTGCTCGCCTGTCTCGGCCAGCTCGGGCGCATGCAAGATGCCTGCAAGCTCATCGATGAGGCGGTCGCCAACGCCCCCTCTGACCTTCCGCGCTACTGGCAGATCTTTACCGCCTATGTCGACCCCGCCGATTACGCGCATTTCACCGACGGTCTGCGCAAGGCGGGCCTGCCTGCCGTACCGTGAGGCGCCATGACACGTGCGCAACAGCTCGGCGTCGTAATCGGTCTGGCCGTCGTCGCTGTCCTGACACTGCTGCGCGCCAGCGACCCGCAGCTTCTGAAACAGGCGCGCGACGTCACCTTCGATGAATTTCAACGGCTTTCCCCGCGCGCCTACGAGACCATGCCAGTCAAGGTCGTCGATATCGACGAAGCCTCGTTGCGCGCCTTCGGGCAATGGCCCTGGCCGCGAGACCGGCTGGCGAAGTTGACGGACAGGCTGGCGGAGATGGGGGCGTCGGCGATCGCCTTCGATATCCTGTTTGCCGAACCGGATCGGCTTTCGCCGCGCAATGTATTGCGCGACGTGCCAGAGATCGATCCCTCGCTGCTGGCGCGCCTGCCCGACAATGACGAGGTCTTTGCCCAGTCGATCACGGGAAAGCCCATCGTCCTCGGCTTCGGGTTGACCAACGAAGGAAGCTACCTGCCGCCGGTCAAAGCCGGCTTCGCCTTCACCGGCGAGAGCCCGATCGGCGCGCCGCCGCGCATCCTGTCGGCCACGCCGCTGCGACCGCAACTGGAGAGCAATGCCGCCGGTCTTGGCCATATCAGCCTCAACCCCAGCGGCTCCTCGGCCATCGTACGCGCGGTGCCCCTGTTCCTGAGCGACGGCCAGCAACTCTACCCCAGCCTCGCAATGGAGGCACTGCGCGTGGCGCAAGGCGCCTCGACCTATGTGCTTGCCGGCGCGCCCAACCTGCCCGATACGCTGACGGCTGCCAAGATCGGCGATTTCGTCGTGCCGCTGACCGCCTCCGGCGAACTCTGGCTCTATGTCAGTCCCGATACGACCGAGCGCTATGTCTCCGCCCGGCGCATTCTTGAGGATGGCGACATATCCCCAGACGTCGGGGCGGCGATCGAGGGCAGCATCGTGTTCATCGGCACCTCCGCCGCCGGCCTGCAGGACGTGCGCACGACGGCGCTCGGCCAGAACGTTCCCGGCGTCTCGCTGCACGCCCAGATGGTCGAGCAGATCCTCTCCGGCCGCTACCTCTCGCGCCCGGACTGGGCCAATGGCCTGGAAATCCTGTCGATCGCAATTGCCGGCTGTCTGCTCGTGCTGCTGACGACCTTCGTCAGTCCTGTCATGGCGCTCGCCTGCGGCCTGGCGATCACGGCGCTGGCGCTGGTCGCCTCCTGGCTTGCATTCACCTATGCCGGCCTGCTCTTCGATCCGCTGGCGCCGATCCTTGCCGCGTCCATCACCCACTTCTCCGCCACAGCCTTCCGCTTCCTCGTCACCGACCGCGAGCGCCGCGAGGTCCGCCAGGCCTTTGGCCGCTATCTCTCGCCCTTGCTGCTCTACCGCATCGAACACAATCGCAACGCCCTTCGGCTCGGCGGCGACGATCGAGAACTCACGGTCATGTTCGTCGACGTGCGCAACTTCACCGAGATCAGCGAGCGCATGGCGCCGACCGATGTCGTTGCCTTTCTCAACACGCTGCTCGACGCCCTCAGCCGGCACGTCATCGCCAACGAGGGCACGCTCGACAAGTTCATCGGCGATTCGATCATGGCCTTCTGGAACGCACCGGTCGATGTTGCCAACCATCCGCGAAAGGCGTTGCGGGCAGCGCTCGGCATGCGTGAGACCTTGGCGCGGCTCAATGCCGACGACGCCTTCGGTTTCGGCGCGGCGCACGAGGTCGGCATCGGCATCGGCATCCATACGGGGATCGCCTGCGTCGGCAACATGGGCGCCGAGACGCGCTTCAACTATTCGGCCGTCGGCGACACCGTCAACATCGCCGCCCGCATCGAGGCTGCCTGCAAGGAAGTGAGCTTCGACATCCTGGTGTCCGAAGCGACGGCGCAGGCCCTGCCCGGTTGCGCGCTGCTGGAAGCAGGCGCCCTGGGGCTGAAGGGAAAGACGACGCGAACCCGGCTCTTTGCCGTCGCCGGCGACGAAGCCGTCGCCTCTTCGATCGACTTCGGCGAACTGCAGAGACTGCATTCGCGCCTGATCGAAAACCTGCGTGCACGCGCCTCTTCAAGCCGTAGCCTCGCCAACGCAGCCAAGCTCAAGGCGTCGGCGATCACGCCGGGCCTCGTGTCGTTCTACGGCAGGATCACCCGTCGGGCGGAGCATTTCATCGAGGTGCCTGTGGATCAGGCAAGCCGCGTCGCCGAATAGCGCGCAACCGTCATCTCTACGCAAGTTTGTGACGGTCCTTGCCATGACGCATGCCAGAAGGACCTATTGTCAGCCTCCCTGGTTTTCGCGGTTGCGCTCGCCATTGCCGCGACCACGATCGCCACCGCTATCCTGGCTGCCGCCGACGCTCTGGTTGCCGCCACCCTGTTCCGACGTGTCGCGTCCCGTGTCATTGCCGCCGCCGCCCTGATCGTGTTTCTCACCGTTGCGATCGTGTTTGTCACCGCGATCGAATTTCGGACCGTTGCGATCGTGCTTGTCGTGGCCCCTTTCGCGAATCTCCTTCTGAGGTCGCGGTTGGTCCGGCTTCGGCTCCTCTCGAACCACGGGATCCGGCTTGCGCGCCGGCGGGCTCTCGAGCTCGTACTGGACCGCTACGCGCAGCCCGCAGCCTCCGCCGCCCCAACCCATGGCGCCGTTCAGCTTCTGGCCACCCGAGAGGAAAGGCAAGGCCTGGGCGTTGCCGAGCGCTTGCAGCGTACGGCGGTTGACACGGCTGGCCTGGCTGACGGCACCGCCGGGCTTTGCCACCACACAGTCGCAACGCTGCGTCAGCTGCCGGCACCCGCCGGCGCCGCAGAAGCTTGCTGCGCCGCTGAGCAGCACCACCGCGGTCGTGCCGTCGCGGCCGACATAGAAATCAAACGCCGTACCGCGCACGCCGATCGTGCCCGCCGGCGTGACGATTTCATAAGCCGAATGTTTGGATTTGCCGCTGACCCAGCGAAAGGTCCCCTTGGCCGCCATTATCGTCAGTTTCTTCACCGACTTGCTGCCGTCATAGACGAACTGGTCGATGACCACGGACGAACCCCAGCCGACAGCCAACTTGGTTCCGTCCTGAAAGACGAACTGCCCAAGGCCGGACTTTGACGTCCGGATCCGTTCATCCCGGTAGACCGGGTCCCTGACCGCCAACGGACCGCTCGCCCCGGAAACTTCCGTCCTGATCGAGACTGCCTGGCCAACAGGCTCGGCAGTAAAGCTCTGCATTGGACAAAAAAGCGTGGCACTAAGAGCGATGAGTGCGGCACTGCGCAAATGCGACATGGCCCCCTCCAAACCACTCTTTTTATCATGCTGCACGGCCGGATGTCTGCTCGCCCATTCGGGGTAACCGGCGGCAACCAGAACTCGCATGAGCTAATCCCCTCCCCAACGCCGGCGCGAAAGCCATACGTCCGAAACACCACATGCGCCGGGCATGCCACCTCGGAGACGGCATGCGCAAGCGCAAGGCCAGATTGCAAACCGGATGCAACGGCGCACCGGCAAACAGTCGTCCTTTGAGAGCTGCCGTGATCCGACAGCACGACGAGGAGGCGATGGGCGTTGCCCGGCAATGGCGAACGGGCTGGCCATGGCGACACTAGCCGGGGCGCTCGCCGGATGAACGCACAGGGTCCCACGCAATCGGTCGATGTCAACGCAGGTTGGTATTGGTCGGGAAAGCCAAGGCGCACACTATGCAATCGCGGCGCTGTCTGCGGCGGCTGGCACCGTTGCCCCGAGTCCGCTCATGAGCTTGGCCGTCAGAGCCAGGCTCGCAAAATCCGAGATCATCGGCAGAACCTCGGCTTCGCGCATCGCGACATAGGTGTTCGGCAATTCGAAAAAATTGCGCTTTGTCGGCAGCAGGACGTAACAGCTCTCCTCCCTAAGCAGCACATGCACGGACCCAAGCTCCCAGGTTTCCTCTAGAAAGGCGAGAGCGCTCGAAAGATCCCCAATCACGCGGGCACCCGCCTCCGGGTTGTCGGTCAAAAACTCATGGCGTTCCGCCAACTCGCTTCCGTCAGGCCATATCCGCGTCAGCTTCGCATCAAATCGATCTTCTGCAGGCAAAGCCTTGCCAAGGATCCCCCTGAGCTGCCGCGCCATCAGAGTGCCCGGAAACGGCGCCTGCAGCGCCGTGTGCAGGACAAGTCCGCGAAAAGCCGGCGCACCTGCCTCGTTGCTCATGTCCAACGTCAATTCGTCGAGCGAAAACGAGGCGCCTTGATATGTTCCGGAAAGGCTGTCGCCGCAGTCGACCACATCGTGGCGGATCATGCCTGTCTGGCGCAAAGCAAGGGTTGCCGGCGATGCTTCGCCATGCCGGTACGAAAGATTATCGACAAAGCCGAACAGCTCCGGCAGCAGCCTGTCGCGCGCATCCTGACGAAAGCGCTGGATCGAAGAGCGCGCCCTCAACAACATGCTCGCCGCCAAAAGTAGACCGACAAGCAGCGGCACTTCGGACCAATTCTTCCATCCGGCAAAGAGGAGCAGGCAGATCGTCGCGGGGGCCACGAACCAGACGATCCTGCGGAACCACAGCTTGCGGATCACCGCCGAACGTCCGCCGTTATACTGTGCGACAAGGGCGCCGATATGCGCCATCGCCTCCGGTCCCGGCAAAATACCGCGCGCCTCGGAATTCGCTTTCACTCCAGGCCCCGCCGACGACGCCATTTTCGTTCCCCCTCGGCCCAATCGGCCGCCATTGCCGGCTGTTTTCTCGAGCCGGAATCGATGACGGCAAAGATGCAGCAGCACTGGAACGGCCGCAAGCTCCAGCTGTTCGTCCTCAACCGTCGTTCGTAAAAGCGCCCGCGGACCGCCTCTCCTCGTTGGCTGGCAAGCTCGGCCAGCGACATGCGCAAACCGTGACGACAGGGCCGGTGAATCCCAGAAAAATCCACGTATTTCGTTTCCCTTTTGTACTCATTCCCCCTTTATTTTCGCAATGACTCTGTCCATATTCCCGCCATGGCCCAGGATCCGAAGAAGTCTGCAAAAAATCCCCCCAGAAAAACCACAGTGCCCGGCGGCTTCGAGGAAGCCCCGCAGGCGCCGCTGTCGGGAACGCCCCTATCAGGCAATGTCTCCGATTGGGTGAAACAGCTCGAGGCGGATGCCGAGGCCTCCGCCTTCGAGAGCCAGCGCGAGGTCGCCTCCAAGGCCGGCAAGCACCGCAAGAAGGTGGAGATCGCCGCGAAATCGGCCGCAGGCCGCAAGCCCGAAGGGGCGTCCGACCCGATGCGAGGCCCCCGCGACGCCGTAGGCGCGCTGTCAAAGAAGGCCGGAGCGAAGGCGCAAGGCGCCGACAGCGTGAGCGGAAGAACGTCTCGCGGCACCTCGATGGGCGGCACGACCGACCCGAAGACGCGCGCCGCGGCAGGCCTCAACCCGGTCGCCGGCCTCGACGTGTCGCTGGAAGATGCCGACAAGCTGTCCACCTCTGGCGTCACCGCCACGGTGGAGGCGCTGTCGGCGCTGATCGAGAGCGGCAATCCGCTGTTCAAGGACGGCAAGCTCTGGACGCCGCACCGCCCTGCCCGGCCGCCGAAATCCGAAGGCGGCATCGAGATCCGCATGGTCTCCGACTACGAGCCCGCCGGCGACCAGCCGACGGCGATCGCCGATCTGGTCGAGGGCCTGTCCTCCGGCGAGCGCAGCCAGGTGCTGCTCGGCGTCACCGGCTCCGGCAAGACCTTCACCATGGCCAAGGTGATCGAGGCGACGCAGCGCCCCGCCGTCATCCTGGCGCCCAACAAGACTCTCGCCGCCCAGCTCTATTCCGAGTTCAAGAACTTCTTCCCGGATAACGCAGTCGAGTATTTCGTCTCCTACTACGACTACTACCAGCCGGAAGCCTACGTGCCGCGCTCGGATACCTTCATCGAGAAGGAATCCTCGATCAACGAGCAGATCGACCGCATGCGCCACTCGGCCACCCGCTCGCTGCTCGAGCGCGACGACTGCATCATCGTCGCCTCGGTCTCCTGCATCTACGGTATCGGCTCGGTCGAGACCTATACCGCCATGACCTTCCAGATGAGCGTCGGCGACCGGCTCGACCAGCGCCAACTGCTGGCCGACCTGGTGGCGCAGCAATACAAGCGCCGCGACATGGATTTTCAGCGCGGCTCGTTTCGCGTGCGCGGTGACACGATCGAGATCTTCCCGGCCCACTTGGAGGATGCCGCCTGGCGCATCTCCATGTTCGGCGACGAGATCGACGCCATCACCGAGTTCGATCCGCTGACCGGCCAGAAGACCGGCGACCTGAAATCGGTAAAAATCTACGCCAACTCGCACTATGTCACCCCGCGCCCGACGCTGAACGGCGCCATCAAGGCGATCAAGGAAGAGCTGAAGCACCGGCTGGCGGAATTGGAAAAGGGCGGCCGCCTGCTCGAAGCCCAGCGGCTTGAGCAGCGCACCCGTTACGACATCGAAATGCTGGAGGCCACCGGCTCCTGCGCCGGCATCGAAAACTATTCGCGCTACCTCACCGGCCGCAATCCCGGCGAGCCGCCGCCGACGCTGTTCGAATATATCCCTGACAACGCGCTGCTGTTCATCGACGAGAGCCACGTCTCCGTCAGCCAGATCGGCGGCATGTATCGCGGCGACTTCCGCCGCAAGGCGACGCTGGCCGAATACGGCTTCCGCCTGCCCTCGTGCATGGACAACCGGCCGCTGCGCTTCGAGGAATGGGACGCTATGCGCCCCGACACGGTCGCCGTTTCGGCCACCCCCGGCGCGTGGGAACTGGAGCAATCCGGCGGCGTCTTTGCCGAACAGGTCATCCGCCCGACCGGCCTGATCGACCCGCCGGTGGAAGTCCGCTCGGCAAAAACCCAGGTCGACGACGTCCTGGGCGAAATCCGCGAGACGGCAGCCGCCGGCTATCGCACGCTGGTCACAGTGCTGACCAAGCGCATGGCCGAAGACCTCACCGAATACTTGCATGAACAGGGTATTCGCGTGCGCTACATGCACTCCGACATCGATACGCTGGAGCGCATCGAGATCATCCGCGATCTTCGCCTGGGTGCGTTCGACGTGCTCGTCGGCATCAACCTTCTGCGCGAAGGTCTCGACATTCCCGAATGCGGCTTCGTCGCCATCCTCGATGCCGACAAGGAAGGTTTTCTGCGCTCGGAGACGTCGATGGTGCAGACCATCGGCCGCGCCGCGCGCAACGTCGACGGCAAGGTCATCCTCTATGCCGACCAGATCACCGGCTCGATGCAGCGCGCCATGGACGAGACCAGCCGCCGCCGCGAAAAGCAGATGGCCTTTAACGAGGCCAACGGCATCACCCCGGAATCGGTGAAGGCCAAGATCTCCGATATCTTGGACTCCGTCTACGAGAAGGACCATGTGCGCGCCGACATTTCCGGCATCGCCGGCAAGGGTTTTGCCGACGGCGGCCATCTCGTCGGCAACAATCTGCAGGCGCACCTCAACGCGCTGGAAAAGCAGATGCGCGACGCCGCCGCCGACCTCGACTTCGAAAAGGCCGCCCGCCTGCGCGACGAGATCAAACGCCTCAAAGCCGCCGAACTCGCCGCCATGGACGACCCGATGGCCCGCGAAGAGGCAAAGGCGATCGAGGGCGGAAGCGCACGAAAGAGAGGCCAGGCAACAGTGCCGGACAGCGGCAAGGCCTCCTCCTCCTCTTCACAGTCCTTCACCGCGCAGTCATCCTCGGGCTCGACCCGAGGATCCACCACCGCCGACGACAACTCTTTGTTCCGCAAGCCCGACCTCGACGAAATGGGCCGCGACGTGGCAACCCCGGCCGGCCGCAAGGATACCGAGGGCCAAAGCCTCTTCCGCAAAAACAGCCTCGACGAAATGACCGTCGGCCGCACCGAAAAGCCTGTTATCGGCAAGGTGCCGGACAAGCCGATCATCCGCGCCAAACCCGGTGTCGGGTCCTACGAGGATCCGGTGGATGAAAAGCGGCAGAAGGGGCGGACGAAAGGGAAGACGGGGCGGCCGGGAAAATAGGCCCACTGATGGCAGTTAGCTCTTGCTCTTGCTCTTGCTCTTGCTCTTGTTTCGACCCGACGCCTCTTCAAATGCCTCTTCGTCCGCCCGCGCCCATCAGCGCTCTGCTACACCTTCATCTCCGCAAGCGCACGACGCAGCGGCGCATCCGAAATCTGGATCGCGCCGCTGAACGGTATGTCCATGTCGAGCACGACATAAACAGAGACGGCGATGAACATCGCCGAAACGACGAACATGGCGATAACCACGGCGTTTGGCGGTGCGCGGTAGCCGAAGCTGGCGAAGATCAACGACAGCCAGGCGATCAGCATGCCGATAACGGGCATGGGTATCGCGCCCTCCGATTGCTCGACGATCGTCCAGCGCTGCTCGACGATGCGGTTATATTGTTGGCGTGCGTCCGCCAGCATGGACTCATGCAGGCTGTCGGCGGGTTGAATGGCCGCCAGGCTGTTGCCAACCGTGTCCAGACGCTGCTGATCGGAATTGGGTTCCTGGTGCAGCGTAGCGTCGGCGCGCTCGGGATCGACAATCGCCCCCTCGACATAGGCGATCAGATATTGCCGCGCATCGTTGCCGGCAAGGCCATAGGTTCTGAGCGTCCGGTCGAGAAGGATCAGATTGATGGCGAAGGAATGCACATTGTCGTCGATGCCCTCGAACGTGTTCTTGGCCGAATTGATCATCAGGCCGAAGACCAGCGACGCCATGACCACGAAGATATTGGCAACGAGCCGCACGACGGTATTGGTATCGTCGTCGCGATGACGCGCCGGCAGCTTCGGATAGACGTGCATCATGCCAAGCGCCGCCACACTCAGGCAGAGGAATGCGGCAACGGCAATCAAGATCGCACTCATTCCGGCCCCGTTCCTGTTGTTCCGCTGCCCTCTGTACGCCTGGCGCGCGCCATGGGCGGCGACTGCATGTTTCCTTAAATCCCATTCGATTTAAGGATAAAAACATGCGGCAGTTCAAAGTGCTACAGCGACCTTTGCGCGCCTAATAAGGCGCGCGGCGCTGTAGGATAGGAGCTTTATCAAAGTCCGCAACGGCTGAGGTGTGCCCGATCTGTTTGCCGAGGTTCTCGAATCTGCAGCAGCCCGGTCGTCAGTTCACGATATCGCCGAGGTTGAGCCACCGTCTTGCGGGCGCGTGTCGCGCTTTAGCCGCCGGTGCCGGACGGCGCCTGCCCCAACACCCCAATCAACGCCATACCATCGGTAAAGTATGGATCGCCGCCGCCGTTGCGGCCGGTCTTGGTGGCGCCGATACCGGGGATGTCGTAGGTCGACGATACCTGCCCCGCCTTTTGCAGATCGCCGATCACCAGATCTCGTTCCGCATCAAGATCGGGGCCAATATGGTGGGTGATCTGGCCAGTGTCGTGGCTGAAACCGACGCCGCGGTCGAAGCTGGCCGAACCGAGAAAGAGCGGTTTGCCATCCGCGCCGGTTTGTTTGCTCAGCCAGAAGCGCACGTGATTACGCTCGTCGGCGCTGTTGCCAACAGGCTTTTCAAACGCCAGATCCTGTTTCCGGCCCTCGAAGAACAAAGGACTGACCGGTGCATCGAGGTCCGGCCGATCGAGGACCACGCTCAATCCGATGTCGACCGAAGAGCGCAGCGTGATCTTGTCGGCCGGATCCCAGCCGGCCGCTGCAAAGGCGCGGATCACCTGCTCCCTGGAGCCGACGAGGCCGACATTGATCGGATCTCCTGGGATATCCTGCTCGGTGGTGGTGACCATGGAGCTAAAACCGTCAACCCGGCTCCAGTCGCGAAAGATCCAGAACTCCGGCAGCAGGAAATAGCTGACCAGCAGATAGGAAAGCAGCAAGGCCGCCAAAACGCTCAGCGATTTCAGAAGTTTCCTGTGACGGGTCATCTGCGTTCACCCCAGTCCCGGTGCGGCGATACCAGTTAAACCTGACATGGAAAGCAGCGCGTGGCGACAATCATGTCAATCCTGACCCGCGGCCGCCTCCGAAAAACATGAAACGATTCAAAGTGCTACAGCGGCCTTTGTGCGCCTGAAAAGACGCACGGCGCTGTAGGCGACCGTCTGCCTGTTCAAGCGCCAAATACGATCGCGCCGACGTCCGCCCCTACACAGCGTTGATGAGCAATCCTAGGCCTCACCGAACCATGGTTCGCCGGCGCCTCAATGCATCCTGTCTACGCGAACCAGATCGACGCGTTTTCGATCGCAGTGGCAACCAGCGGGGGCAGAACGGCGGACCACTACCAGCGTTAGGCCCTTAACTGCAGGCGGCACGGCCACGGCCTGACCGCGCCTCCTTCCGCAAGATGCGAGCAGCGCCCCTATTCCGCCGCGTGCGCCTTAACCTCCAGCGCCTCGAGTTCGTAGGAATAGCCTTCCAGCATTTCATACGCCTGTTCGATCGTCTTGATCTGCTCCTCGGTGGTCTTGATCGCTTCGGCGATCGATCGCGAGCGGGCGCGCAGCATGGAGCCGAGGACGTCGGTTTCCGGCCGGCGGCCGAGGCGGTCGAGGTGCTTGCGCACGCGGGCGCGGTGGCGCTCGAGTTCGAGGATGTGGAAGCGGCTCTTGACGATATCGTCGGAGAGCTTGCGGCGCATGGCGGCCACGGGGTCAAAGCTGCCGGGTTCACGCTCGTCGAGGATGAAGTCGTTGACCAGCGTCTCGAGCATCATCAGGCCCTTGAGATCGCGCGGCTCGGCGAGTTGCGGATCGTAGCCGGTATCGTCAAAGACCTTCCGCCGCACCGGGTCCTTCAGGAGATCATAGACCGCCTGCAGCCGGGCAAATTGCTCGGCATCGCCGCCCGAGTCGGGATGGGCCGCCTTGGCCGCCTTGCGATAGGCCGTGCGGATGGCCTGGTCGTTCGCGTCGCGGTCCACGCCAAGCATCTCGTAGGGATCGATCACGCTGCCCCCTGTTCGTCTCGCATTCCGATTTCTCCGCCTGACCTAACGCACGCAACCGAAGACCGGAACCAATCACCGGTAAAGCCTGCGCGTTATCCCAAACTTGTTCAAGTGCTGATGCGGTGTGATGGCATCAGCACTGCACCCGGCCACCGCGTTCATCGAGCCCACGCGCCGAAGCGGTCACCCACCCGACGCGGCGGCGCGCACGTTCGGCTGCGGTCGGGACGAAATTGTGGTCGGAAACGGGCCGTCCCCGATTTTTGCATGCAGGGCCGATGGTTAAGGCGGAAGCCGACCGTCGCATTTGCCTCGCCCGCAAGACGAGCAGCCGTCGGGAGGCATCCCATCGACAAGGAACGGCGACGCACCTTGGTGCACTCCGCGATCTGACCCGCATTCGGCCCGCTTGATAGTCGGCTTACCGACCCTCGCGGAGCCGCGAAATCGCACGCAGTGGACGCCGCCATCAACGGCCTTCACGCGCAGTCCCTATCCGCCCCGCCGCGGGCTAGTTTGGCTCTCCTCCCCGGCGTGCCCTTGCCCGAAACCCCGGTGACCTTTTCAATCCTTGCCAACACAGCCGCCCGCTAAAGAATGACATCCTGGTTGCGATCATCCAGTGCCCGGCAGACATCGCCGGCAATGTGCCGCCGATACCGGGTCGCGCGATCACCGCGTCGCTCTGTCTGCGCCAAGCGGCAGCCGCTGGCGTGGCGGAAGCCCAAAACCCCTGAGAATGCTGTGGTTGGCGGCTCATTTTCCTGAAATAGACCGCGCGAATGGCTCTTGCGTTTTTTTGCAAATACTGTCACAGCTGCTACCGTTCGGGCGTTTTCAATCCCGGAGACTGGACTTTCTCTTTTGTGCCCGGCTTGCCGGGCCGGCCGGAAGCGGCAAATGGACGTTCTTTCCCCGTTATCGTGACTACTCGACGCCTATCCGCTTGCATGCGGAAGACGACACACCCACATCCTCACGGGGGCGCGGGTATAGCTTTAAGACTGAAGGAAAAGGACTTCTTCCATGGCCACTAAGGGCACCGTAAAATTCTTCAACCAGGACAAGGGTTTTGGTTTCATCACGCCGGACGGCGGCGCTAAGGACGTTTTCGTCCACATCTCCGCTGTACAGGCCGCTGGCCTTGCTACGCTGAAGGACGGCCAGGTTGTCACGTTCGACACCGAAGCTGACCGCATGGGCAAGGGCCCGAAGGCCGTCAACATCCAGGCTTCGTAAGCCGGATCGTCCGACCGGACTTTTTGGAAACGGCGCTCCCTCGGGGGCGCCGTTTTCGCTTGGGCTGCTGGTTTGTGTTGGGGCGGACGCCGACACGCTGACCGGGTGTCGCGAGCCCCCCATCAACGACGCGCTCGAACCGACAGCCGCCGAACGGCCATGGATCCTCGGCTCGAGGCCGAGGATGACGGCGGTTGGAGGCTGAGGCTGACGGAGCGCAAGAACCAGGACGATGGTGGATCTGGGCTTCACCAGTGATTTCAATCTGCGCTTCGGCGCTCTCGATCGCTTCGAGGAGGCACAACGCAGCATGTGGCCGGAAGGTGCGGCAACCAATCGGCCTCCAAGGTAACCGCCTCCCTCATTTCTGTGCTCGTCACAGAAATCCAGGCGCACCGCGTTCGCGGCTCGGAGGGGTGCTGACGATCGACCCAATGCGCGCGCGAGACTTCCCGCAGTGCCGGAGCACGCCGCCTGCCCCCGTGACCTGAATGGGGAGAAGCGGGCGCCGCGTCGTCAAGCAGACGGGCTCATGGTCGTCAGCCACACCAAATCGGGCGCTCTTCCGCCTTTCACCACCGGGCGCGACAGCCTCCCGACACAAATGCCGCGATGGAAACAGCCAGCCTCGGCGTTGATGCCGGGCCGAATTACTCCGCCGCCTGCTTCGCAGCTGCCGCCTCGAATACCGCATCGAACGCAGCGTGGATGACCTCCGGCCCAGCCCCTTGTCGGGTGGCGTCGGACGACAGGATCTGGCGGTAGCGCCGCGCGCCCGACCAGCCCTGGAACAGCCCGACCATATGCCGCGTGACATGGGCGAGCCGTCCGCCATTGGCGATGTGAGCGGCTGCATAGTCCGCCATCACGTCGCGCAGTTCCGCCCAGAAGGAGAGATCCAGCCGGTGGCCGCGCTCGGAGAAGCTTGCCCCGTCATGGACGAGCGCCGGTGCGCCGGTCAGCGGATGCGGGAAGAAGCCATCGACCGACGAGAGCATGGCGCTGTCGTGATAGGCCGCCCGGCCGAGCATCACGCCATCGAGATGCTTCAGCTCGTCCAGAGACTGACTCAAAGTCTGAAGTCCGCCGTTGAGGCCGATGAAAAGATTGGGGTTTTCATCCTTCAACCGATGCACGAGGGCATAGTCGAGCGGCGGGATGTCGCGGTTTTCCTTGGGCGAGAGCCCCTGCAGCCAGGCTTTGCGGGCATGGACCCAGACAGCGTCGGTGCCGGCGTCGACGACGCGCGACACCAGATCGCGCAATGCCACTTCCGGATCCTGCTCGTCGACGCCGATGCGACACTTCACCGTCACCGGAATGCCGACGGCAGCCTTCATCGCCGCGACGCATTCCGCCACCACGCCGGGCTCCTGCATCAGGCAGGCGCCGAAGGTGCCGGACTGCACCCGGTCGGACGGGCAACCGACATTCATGTTGATTTCGTCATAGCCGAACTCTTCGGCAATGCGGGCCGCCTCCGCCATCTTGCGCGGATCGTTGCCACCCAGTTGCAGCGCCACCGGACGCTCCGACGCATCATAACCGAGCAGCTTAACCCGATCCCCCCTGAGGATTGCGTCGGCGACGATCATCTCGGTGTAAAGCAACGCATGCCGCGAAAGCCGGCGCGCGAAAAAGCGGTAGTGCCGATCGGTCCAGTCGATCATCGGGGCCACGGCAAAAATGCGCCCCTTGCTGTACAGGCTTTTGCCCGGTTTTCCGGCCATTTGCGGCATTTCGTGCATGTCTGATCAGGTCTCGTTTGTTCTCTTCTTCGTCCGTTTCCATCGTGCTGGTGCGACAGCGCAGCACCGAAGCAAGGCCTGTAGCACCGCCATGGGAACCATATCAGAGCGAAAGCGTCGAAACGGGATATAGCCTTATATCGCGCAGATCCGATTAAAGCGAGATGGCAAGGTACAACACATCGAGGCGCAGACTTTCGAGCGTCGGCATGGGGCCGCTGCTTGACTTAAGAAGCGTGACACGGAACATGCCGAGATCGTCCGACCTGATCCTTCCATGCGATGTCGGTACAATAAGCGCGTCATTCACCTGCGCCTGCACGCTGCTCGACATCGACGATCTGCACTTTCAAGATTTTCGCCAACAAGGCGTTTCCCGCCTCTTTGAGCCAGGCTGGAGTATAACCGCATGTACCGACCCTCTCCTGGCTTCGTTCATGGAACTCGTTGAAGCGCTATTCGCACATCAAGCAGCGATAAATACGAGGGTTGGAAATGGCTGGACGCCATCGCGCCGCAAACGAATTGACGATCATAGAGGGCCGGAGAAGGTTCGACGAGATTTTGCTAGTCCGGGTATGATAATCCCATGCCATTGGCTGCCAGCTATCAAGCGTCATCGTGAACTGGTCCTTGGGCGACACGCAAATCTGGTCCGCCAAGGGGTGTTAGTTAGTCTCCATACCGGCTGCCGTAGTGGAC